>NZ_JACJVR010000059.1 GCF_014212175.1 Cohnella xylanilytica
ATCGAGTATCTCGGCCGGAAGAGGGGGGATCGAAGGCGAGTTGTTCTAGAAAATCGAGTATCTCGGCCGGAAGAAGGGGGTACGAAGGCGGGATGTACGAAGAAATCGATGATCTCGCTCTGAAGAGGGCAGTCAGCGCGCCAAAAAGGCCAAGCCGGCGAAATCGGCTTGGCCCGCAATAACGTCATCCCAATCCCGCCGCTACGAGCGGGAGTGGACTTTCTCGCCTTGAACCCAGACTTCGCGGATGTTTTCCGGGCGGCTCAAATACAGGATTTTCTGGAACACGTCATGAAGCGGCTCTTCCTCGCCGAAGATCGGAAGCTTCGCTCCCGGTACGGTCACGTCGACGATCTGCGCGTCCCAGGCGTAGCCTTCGGCCAGCCTGCCAACCGGCAAGCTCAGGCTCTCGCCGCCGCCGGCCGTCGCCAGATAGAACGCCTCGTCGATCGTAAGCCGCGACTCCGGCACGCCGCGCTCCGAAGCGGGCAGCGCCGGATTGACGCCGTCCTCCAGCATCCTCGACGACATGACGGCTTGGCGGGCGTTGTCGAACAGGCTGGGGGAGAAGCCGCCCGACAGATCGGAGCCGAGGCCGACTTCCACGCCTCGGTCCAGCCATCGCGCGATCGGAATGACGCTGTTCGCGAAGTACGCGTTCGAGATCGGGCAATGGCCGATCGCCGTCCCCGTGCGGGCGAAGAGGGCCGCGTCGTCTTCGTCCAGGAAGTTGCAGTGGGCCATGACGGACTTGTCCGTCAGCAGGCCGAAGTCGTGCAGGGCGAAGGCGTCGTGCTTGCCGAACCGGTCCTTCACATAGCCGTGCGCCCAATCGCTCTCGCTGCAATGGGATTGGATATGCGTATCGTGCTTGGCCGCCAATTCGCCCAACCCCTTGAGCGCTTCGTCCGTGCAGCTCGGAATGAACCGAGGCGTGACGACGGGGTAGACGCCCTGCTTGGCCGATTCCGCGAGACGCTTGACGGCGAGAATGAACGCTTCGGTATCCTCGAGCGCGGTCTTCGTATCGGCATCCCGGTAATAGTCGGGGTTCTGCTCGGGATCGTCCATGACGACCTTGCCGATGAGGCCGCGCTGCCCCTTGGCCGCGCAGATCTCGGCGAGCAGCAGGCTGGATTCCTTGTGGATCGTCGCGAAGTAGAGAGCGGTGGTCGTCCCGTTGGCGAGCAGGGCGCTCACCAGATCCTCGTAGACGGTCCGGGCGAAGCCGAGGTCCGCGAAGCGCGCTTCGAGCGGGAACGTGTACGTATTCAGCCAGTCGTACAACGGAATATCGAGAGCGGTGCCGGACTGGGCCCATTGCGGCGCGTGAACGTGCAGGTCGACGAAGCCCGGGAGCAGGTATTGTCCCGGAGCCAGCCGCCGGAAGCGCCCGCTCGCCTCCTGCTCGGCGCGAATCCGCTCGTAATCGGCCGCGCCGGGAGCGATGACTCGCTCGATGACTCCGGCGTCGTTCACGCAGAACAGATGATCCCGGAGAATATCGATCTCCCGACGCGACTTGCTCGTGAAGGCCGTACCTTGGAAAACGCTAGCGTATTTGTCCATTCGTCTCACCGTGCCGTTTCGTGGGAATAAATAATGACTCATTATAGGGAATCCGCGGCGGGAAGTCCACGAGAAGCCTGTCAGGGTTGTTGAAATGAACAAAAGGGCATGATATGATCGTACTAATCTGACGATGGGGGTTGAAAAGGATAATGGACATTTCTTGCTAATGCCTAAGGTAGAACAGGATACGCGGAGCCTGGCTTCGCCTGTTTTATTGCGGTTAAGCAAGAAAGTTACTTATTCTTTTCGACTCGAATAACGGAATCCTCCTCTAACCCCTGCGGGTTGGATTCGACGTCTTTATTTGAGCTGCGAGAGAGGTAACTTTCTTGCGGCTCTTTTAATTTTCTCGAACGGGAGGATTGCTTTATGTCATTAATTAACGTGACGAACCTGACGTTTGCCTACGAGGGCAGCTACGATAACATCTTCGAGAACGTCAGCTTCCAGATCGACACCGATTGGAAGTTGGGCTTCACCGGGCGGAACGGAAGAGGGAAGACCACCTTCCTGCGGCTGCTGCTCGGCGAATTCGAATACAGCGGCAAAATAGCCGCAAGCGTCGACTTCGAATATTTCCCTTACCGCGTGAAGGACAAAGACATCAACACGATCGATGTCATTAACGACATTAACTATGACTACGAGTATTGGGAGCTGCTGCGGGAGCTGTCCTTGCTCAAGGTGTCGGAGGACGTGCTGTACCGGCCGTTCGGTACGCTGTCCAACGGAGAGCAGACGAAGGTGCTGTTGGCGACGCTGTTCCTGAAAGAAAACAGCTTCCTGCTCATCGACGAACCGACCAACCATCTGGATAGGCAAGCGCGGCGGCTGGTCAGCGAGTATTTGAAGTCGAAGCGCGGGTTCATTCTCGTGTCCCACGATCGGGCGTTCCTCGACAACTGCATCGATCACGTGCTGTCCATCAACAAGACGAATATCGAGATCCAGAAGGGGAACTTCTCCGATTGGCGGGAGAACAAGGAACGGCAGGACCGCTTCGAGCTGGCCGAGAACGAGAAGCTGCGCAAGGACATCAAGCGCTTGTCGGAGTCCGCGAGGCGCACGAGCGATTGGTCGGACGCCGTCGAGAAGACGAAGAACGGCACGAGGAACGGCGGGCTCCGGCCCGACAAGGGGTATATCGGCCACAAGGCCGCCAAGATGATGAAGCGGTCCAAATCGCTGGAGAACCGGCAGGAAGCCGCGATCGAGGAGAAGTCCAAGCTGCTCAAAAACATCGAGAGCGCGGAGAGCTTGAAGATCTCTCAGCTCAACTACCACAAGAGTCTCCTCGCCGAGCTGGAGGACGTCTCGATCTTCTACGGCGAGAAGAAGGTATGCGAAGGCGTCGCCTTCTCGATCGGGCAAGGGGAGAGGATCGCGCTGCAGGGGCGCAACGGCTCGGGCAAATCGAGCCTGATCAAGCTCCTCTGCGGGGAGGACATCGCCTACACCGGAACGTTCCGGAAGGGCAGTCAGCTCAAGATCTCCTACGTATCCCAGGATACGTCGCATCTGCAGGGCAGCTTGACGGAGTATGCCCGCGAGCACGAGATCGACGAGAGCCTGTTCAAAGCGATCCTGCGCAAGCTCGACTTCGCGCGGGTTCAATTCGAGAAGGACATCTCGTCCTACAGCGGCGGCCAGAAGAAGAAGGTGCTGATCGCCCGGAGCCTCTGCGAGCGCGCACATCTGCACGTCTGGGACGAACCGCTCAACTTCATCGACGTGCTCTCCCGGATGCAGATCGAGGAGCTGATTCTCGAGCACTCGCCGACCCTGCTGTTCGTCGAGCACGACAGCGAATTCTGCGACAACATCGCGACGAAAATCGTGGAGCTGTAATCGTTAACGGCATTAACGAATAGGAGGGCGGGCGAAAGGCAACCGTAATCGGGATCACTTCAATTTTCCGGAAGGAGATTCACGATGCCCCTCGGTTCCCACGAAGCCCACGAGCTTAACGAGCTGCTGATGAGCTGCACGAACAGCATTCAGTCGATGGCGCTGTTCCTGGAACAAGCTCAAGATCCGGAGCTTCGCGACATGATCGCCCGCCACTATTCGGTGCACGTACAGGACTACAACATGAAGGTAGAATTCGCCCGACAATCCATCTCCCGCGACCAGCTGAACGTTCCTTCGCTGACGATGACGGCGACGATGCCGCTCCCTTCGTCGCAAGCGTTCGTTCAGCCGGTTCAGCCCCAGGTGAAGCTCGCGAGATTGGACGACCGCGCCATCGCGACCTCGTACCTGCTCACCCTGAAGCGGTCGGGCAGGGAATACGCCTGGTCGGCGTTCGAAACTTCCACTCCCCAACTGCGCGTGTTCCTCGAGGACGCGTTCCGCATGTGCTCGCACCAGTCGTTCGAGGTGTGGCAGTACATGGCTCGCAGAGGCTGGTACGGAGTCAGCTACGCGACGCAAGGCGAGATGCAGACGATGCAGAGCATGTACAAGGAAGTGCCGTACCAGCAGCCGATGAACGCCTATCCTTCGCAATAATTCCGGAGCGAAGCCGTTGGCAAAATATAATGGGAGAGCAGGCAGACTGTCGGAATATCCGGCAGTCTTTCTTTTTGCTTTTTTCGCAGCCATGGTTGCGGATCTCCCTAGATTCGCTGCTCGGCTAAAGGCGTCATTGGACAGGCTCCCTTTCCTGCAGCAGGTTTGATCTGCCGAAAAGGGAGCCTGGCACGCTAGCTAGCCGTAGACGCGAACTTCCACGATCTCGGCGCGAGGGCAGCCGTTCGTCGCCTCGACGACGATGCGCAGACGCTTCGTCTCGATCCGCGCGTCCAAGACATGAACGAGCTTGCGCTTGCGATTGTCCCGGCGCTCGGCCACGGTCGTCCATCCGCCGTCCTGCCAGGCCTCGACGCGGTAATCCTTGACGAGCTCCGGAATCGCTTCGAACGGCGTCCGGTGGTGGTGAAGATTGATCAGGTCCTCGTTGACGTCGTCGTTAAACGTCACGTGGACGGAACCGACCGGGACCGGCTCCGGCCAGATCAATTCCAGCCATTGCGGCGCCGCGGCCGGGTCGGCCTCCGACGCCCACAGATGCGGCCCGCCGTACGGGCGATGGTAGCCGTCCGTCGCCTTCGACGGCAGGAAGGCGTCCGTCTCGCCGGCGAGCCGGAAACAGACGGTCTTCCGCTCGAACGGATGAGCGCGCCAGCGGACGAGCGGCTGATCGACCCGCTTCTCCTCGAGCGAAGCGGGAACCGAAGGTTCGCCGCCGTCCTTGAACGTCAGGACGCCCGTGAGCGGACGATGGGACAGATGGACGGACAGGCGGTCGTTCGCTTTGACGACGATAAACGCGTTCTGCGCATCGTCCGGGGTCCAGACGAGCGGGAGCGCGATCCACTGGCGCAGACCTCCTTGCACGAACGCGCTTGCGGAGTGGACCAGCCGGGCGGGGACATAGTTTTCCATACGTCCGGTGCTCCACGCCTCGACTTGCAGCTCGGCATCCTCCGCCGCGTCGACGAGCAGCTCGACGCCGTCCAGCTTCGGGTCGACCGGGACGATGAAGCCGATGTTCGAAGATAGCGGATAGACCTCGTCGGACGACTCGGCGGCGAGTCGGCGAAGCGTGCCGGAGGCGGAGACGCTCGCGCGGCGCGCCTGGTCGTCGGGGTCGTCGCCGCGGATGCCGATGATCGACGCGTCCTGGCGCAGCAGCGTCTGCTGCAGCTCCCGGAGATGCTCGCGATGCAGCTCGCGCGGCGTCACGCCCTTGATCGCGCAGAGCGCCGCGCCCGTGCCGGCCGCTTCGCCCATGACGGCGCAGGTCGCCATGACCCGGGTCGTCCCGAAGGCGACGTGGGTGGCGCTAATATCCCGGCCGGCCATGAGCAGGTTGTTGACGTTGACCGAGTAGAGGGACCGGAACGGGATGTGGTAGACGCCGTCCGAGTACAGATGCTTCGAGCCGCTCTCCGTCGCGTAGACGCCTTGCGGCGGATGAAGGTCGATCGACCAGCCGCCGAAGGCGACGCGGTCGTCGAAGGGCCGCTGCTCCAGAATGTCGTTCTGGTTCAGCACGTAATCCCCGACGAAGCGGCGGTATTCCCGCTTGCCGGGAATCGAGCCGACCCACTCGAGCGTCATGCGGTCCGCGTCGAATTTGCCGGAGTTTTTGATATAATCCCAAATTCCGTAGATGACCGCCCACAGCTCGTCGCGGATGCGCTCGTTGTCGTGGACGGTGTCGAGCTCGCCGCCCCATTCGATCCACCAGTAGGCGCACCCGTTGTCGCCGCTGCGGATGATCCGGCGCTCCGGAATCGTCGTCTTCGCGACGTCGATCGCGAAGGAGGGAGGAACGAACCGGACGGGCCGGCCCGCGTCCTTCGTATAGAACAGCAGCGTGCTGCCGAGCGTGATGTCGTCGGGCACCTCCGGCGCCCAGCTCTCGCCGAATTCGGAACGCGCCTCGCGTCCGATCCGGTGCTTCGCCCCGGCGAGGAAGCCGATCAAGCCGTCTCCGGTGCAGTCGAGATAGATGAGGCTCTCGAACCGGATTCGCCTCTCCGAGCCCATCATCCATCCCGTCGCCGATCGGATCGTGCGGTCTTGTTCGTCTCCGTCGGCCTCCGCTTCGTGAACGTCGGTGTTCAGGAACAATCGGATGTTCGGCTCCGCCCGCACCGCTTCGAGCAGCGTCAGATCCCACAGGTACGGGTTGCCGTCGATGTTGCGGAATTGATTCTCCAGGAACAGCTCGCCCATGATGCCGGTCTCCCGGGCGTATCGCTGCGTGCCGTGCGCCGTCGCGCCGCACACCCAGACCCGGACTTCGCTGCTGGAGTTCCCCCCGAGCACGGGGCGGTTCTGCACCAGGGCCACTGTCCGCCCGAGCCGGGCCGCCGCGATCGCGGCGCAGACGCCCGCGAGTCCGCCTCCGACGACGGTCAAATCCGTTTGCACGATTTCCTGCCTCATTTTTCGACACCTCGTTTGAACAATAATATCTTTGATTTCATCATAAGATATCGTAATATCGAAGAACATGCACCTCGTTTCATGAATTCATATCCAACATTTCATCTCGCCAAGGAGGAAGCGCCATGCTCGGAGATTCGGAGGCGAGACTGGAATCCCACGTCTACTGGCATCGCAAGGAGCGATTCGCCTTGGATCGCGACCTGTATGCGAGCTGGACGATGTTCGCGGTCGAGACGGGGAGGTTCCGCTACAAGATCGGCCGCTCCGAAGGAGAGGCGGGTCCGGGAGAGCTCGTCTTATGCCCGCCGGGGACTTGGTTCCATCGAGAGACATTGGCTCCTTTGTCGTTCCATTTTTTCAAGTTCCGGACGGAAGAAGAGGAGGGAGCGGCTTCCGAGACCGACGAGGATAAGGCGGATGCCGATGGCAACGGGGAAGAGCGGGCCGGCAAATTCTCGCCCTCCGATAAGGAGCGCCTGGCGTCGACTTACCGCTACTTGCGCAGGCTGGGGGCCGAATCGGACGCGACCGGCATGCGGCTTAAGCAGCACCTGCTCAACGATCTGCTCCGGATGCTCGAGCTGGATCGCGCCCAATCGACGCAATCGCAGGATACCGACGACGAGCTGATGCGGGAGGCGAAGCGCCTCTTGATCGAGGCCGGCTTGGAGCCGTTCCCCATGTCCCTCGCGGCCAAGCGATTGGGCTTGACTCCGGTGCAGCTGACGCGGAGATTCCGCGCCGCGTTCGGGACGACCCCGTCCTCCTTCGTCACGGAGCGACGCCTGTCTCAGGCATGCCGGCTGCTGGAGGAGACGGACCTCGGGCTGGACGAGATCGCCCGGCAATGCGGCTACGAGAACGGCTTCTATCTAAGCCGCGTGTTCCTGAAGAACCGGGGGGTTCGCCCGTCCGTATATCGCCGGACGCACCGGGTCTAACGCGGGAGCCTTCCGGCCCGTTCTCCGAATCCGCCATGCTCCCGGCCAGGTCGAATAAGTTCCCATCGCGGGGACAAGATAACGAAGCTTATACCGAGGAGATAAAAAGGAGACTGCCATGCTTGCGCAAAAGCCGACGTTAGCCGCTCACGAGTCTCTGGAAATCCACGAGGCGATCAACTTCAAAACGCTGTGCTTGGCCAAGTCCAAGCTGATGCAGGGGCTTGTTTTCGACCAGGAGCTGAAGGACTTGATGCAGAAGGACGTGCGGCAGTACATGCAAGCGATCGCCGACCTGCAAGCGTTGTACGGCAAAGCCGAGTTCGAAGCGCCCGTGCCGGAATTCCGGCCGACTCCCATCCTGAATTGAGGCGAGGACGATGACAATACGGCAAGAGGATCCCGTCAAGATGGATGCGCTCGACCCCGCCAACGGACTGAACATGCCCGAGATGGCGGATATGACGTTCGCCGCCGACTTCCTGATTCGCGTCAAGGAAGGGGTTCGCAGCACGGCCGCGGCGCTGACCGAAGCGGCATCGCCGGACGTTCGGGCCCTTCTGCGCGCGCAGCTTCATCAAGGGCTGGCGCTGCATCAGGAGCTGACGGAGCTCATGATGCGCAAGAAGTGGTTCCATCCTTACGAGCTGTCCGAACAATATCAGCTGGACCGGCTCTCGGCGGACCATACGGTAGCGATCGCGAAGCAGAAGCTGTTCCCGGACGACACGAGACGCCAAGGCTTGTTCGATCGAACGCCGGACGAAGGCTTGGAGGGCTCCCGGGCATGAAGGCGGTCACTTATCAAGGCATCAAGAACGTGGCGGTCAAGGAGGTTCCGGACCCGAGGATCGAGAAGCCGGACGACGCGATCGTCAGGCTGACGACGACCGCGATCTGCGGGTCGGACCTGCATCTTCTCCACGGGATGATTCCGAACCTGGGAGAAGACTACGTCATCGGCCACGAGCCGATGGGCATCGTCGAGGAGGTCGGTCCCGGCGTCGAGGGTCTGAAGAAGGGCGACCGCGTCATCCTTCCCTTCAATATCGCCTGCGGGGAATGCTTCTATTGCAAGAACCATCTGGAGAGCCAATGCGACCGTTCCAACGAGAACGGGGAGATGGGAGCCTTCTTCGGCTATTCCGGAACGACGGGCGGGTACCCCGGCGGACAAGCCGAGTATTTGCGCGTGCCGTTCGCGAACTTCACTCGCTTCAAGATCCCGGAGGACAGCGAGATTCCCGACGAGAAGCTGATCCTGATCGCCGACGCGATGACGACGGCGTTCTGGAGCGTCGATAACGCCGGCGTGAAGGACGGGGACACGGTTGTCGTCGTCGGCTGCGGGCCCGTGGGGCTGCTGGCGCAGAAGTTCGCTTGGTTCAAGGGCGCGAAGAGAGTGATCGCGGTCGACGTGCTCGATTACCGGCTGGACCATGCCAAGAAGACGAACAACGTGGAGATCGTCAACGCCGAATCGGACGAGAACATAGGCAACAACCTGAAGGAGATGATGCAAGGCGGGGCGGACGTCGTCATCGATTGCACGGGTATGAGCGGCAAGATGTCCCCCCTCGAATCTCTGGCATCGGGGCTGAAGCTGCACGGCGGCGCCCTCGGCGGGTTCGTGATCGCTTCGCAAGCCGTGCGCAAGGGCGGGACGATCCAGGTGACGGGCGTCTACGGAGGAAAATACAACGGGTTTCCCCTCGGGGACCTCTTCCAGCGGAACGTAAACCTGCGAACGGGACAAGCGCCGGTCATCCACTACATGCCTTACATGTACGAGTTGATCGCTACAGGGCAGATAGATCCCGGCGACGTCGTGACCCACGTTCTGCCGCTTAGCGACGCCAAGCGCGGCTACGAGATCTTCGACGCCCGGCAAGACAACTGCATCAAGGTCGTGCTTAAGCCTTAACAGGAGACGAAGGAGGAGTACGAGGCGATGGCCTACGCGCTGCACGAGACGCTGGAAGTGCACGAATTGGCGGCGTTCAAAACGGTCTGCATGACCAAATCGAAGACGATGCGGGCGCTCGTGTCGGATCCGGCGTTAAAAGCGATCATGCTGCTGGACGTCGAGACTTCGGCCCGTCAGCTTCAAGAGCTCTGCTCGATTCTGGAGCGAGCCGCCGGAGAGGAGGTCCGCCTATGAATTCGCTTATCGAACGATTGACCGGCATGCATACGCTGACCGACCAGGTCGTCGCGACGGATCTGCTCATCGCCGCCAAAAGCGGCGTGCGCAACTACGCGATGGCGGCTACGGAAGTCGCGACGCCGGAGATCAAGGCGATTCTGGCGAAGCAGCTGGACGAAGCGATCGACCTGCACGAGAGAATCGCGGATTATATGATACAGAAGGGATGGTACCATCCCTGGGACGTGAAGGAGCAGCTGCGGCTGGACCTTCAGAACGCCCGGACGGCTCTGAACGCGCCGACGCTGTAGTTCGCGGAAGGCGGCGCCAGCCCCGTAAACCTTGTTTACCGGGCTGGTCTTTTGTCGTTGTTGCGCGGGCGCCAACTCGTTGGTACGGGCCAATTCTATTGGACGCCCGGAAGACTCGTTCGATCGCGCAAGACTGTTTCTCTAGACCCACTCGGAATCGCTTCGGTATAATGACACGGAATCGAATCGAGGATGGGAGTCATTCATTTGAGCGAAGCGAAGAAGCTGCCCGCGGCCGATATCGGCGCGTGGCTGAGCATCGGGGTTTATCTCGTCTTATCGGCCGTCAAGCTCGCGGCGGGCTACGGATTCGAATCCAAGGCGCTGCAGGCGGACGGGTTCAACAATACGACCGACATTCTGGCCTCTCTGGCCGTGCTGATCGGGCTGCGGATCGCGAGGAAGCCGCCGGATTCGGATCATCGCTACGGCCACACGCGCGCCGAGACCGTCGCTTCGATGGTAGCGTCGTTCATCATGGCGGCCGTCGGCCTCGAAGTGCTGATCGACGGCATCAAGAAGCTGTGGAACGGCGAGACGACGTCGCCCGATCTCGCGGCGGCCGTCGTGGCCGCTATCGCCGCCGCCGTCATGTTCCTCCTCGCCCGATATAACCGGCGACTCGCCGACCGAACCGGCAGCCATGCGATGAAGGCCGTGGCCGCCGACAATCGGTCCGACGCTCTCGTCAGCATCGGAACGGTGGCGGGAATCCTGCTCAGCGTCCTGGGCCTCTCGTGGCTCGATGCCGCAACGGCGGTTCTCGTGGCCGTTCTTATCTGCAAGACGGCCTGGGATATCTTCGCCGAGGCGACGCACATGCTGACGGACGGCTTCGACAAGAGCGACTTGGATCGTTACAAGGTCGCGGTCTCGGCCGTGGAAGGCGTCGAGAGGGTGAAGGATATCAAGGGCCGGAACCACGGCCAACGCGTCTTCGTCGACCTGACGATCGAAGTCGATCAAGAGATGAGCGTGCTCGACAGCCATGCCATCGCCGAATCGATCGAGCGACAATTGCGCGAGAAGTATCGCGTCGATCAAGTCCACGTGCACATCGAACCTCATTGAGAGGGAGAGCGGATAGCCCGAACGAGTCATCTCCGGCTGCGGCGATTATGGTAAGCTAAGGGGATGAGAGGAGAGAGTCGCAAGTGAGAGACCGTATCGGCTTATTATCGTGTTTAGCCATTATTCTAGGCTTGTTCGTCTTCCCGGGCGGGCTGTCCGCCCATTCGACCATCGTCTCCACCGAACCGGCGCAATCGGAAGTCGTAGAGAAGCCTCTCGAGCAGGTTCGCGTCCAATTCAACGAGACGGTCGAGCCGGTTCGCTTCGAGGTCGAGAATTCGTCGGGAGAGGCGGTGGCGGCGAAGGCCGAGGCGAACGGGAAAACGCTGACGGCCGCGTTCGACGAGCCCTTGTCGGAGAACGGCTCCTACACGGCGACCTGGCACGTCATCGGTGCCGACGGCCACGCGATCAAAGGGAGCCTCTCGTTCGAGGTTCGGATTCCCGAGGCGCCGGCATCGCCGGCAGCGACCGCATCCGCATCGGCATCGTCGCCGGAGTCGACGAGCGTCGAGGGAGCGGCCTCGTCTCCGGCCGCGACGCCGGAGGCATCGCCGTCCGCATCGGCCGAACGGACGCCGCAGACGGAGGGAAGCTCGGAAGAGGATAACAAGTCTTCTTCGAGTCCGGATTTGTCGACGTGGCTGCTGGGAGCCGCGGCCGTCATTCTCGTCGGCGCCGTCGGATATACGGTTCTGAGGAAAAAGAAATAGGCTCGAAGCTTTCGGAGCCCCGCGACGTCGCGGGACTCCGAAAGCTTCTTTTTTTATCGCCGTTCACCGGGAGAATCCAAGACGATAAGCCTATTCCTCGGGCTCCGCCGCCAGAAGACGGTATCCGATTCCCGGCTCGGTCACGATGAACTTCGGCTGCGTCGTGTCTTCCTCCAGCTTCTTGCGCAGGTGACCGATATAGATCCGCAAATAATGGCTGTCGGATTCGTTGTGATGGCCGCCCCACACCTGCTGAAGCAGCTGCCTCTGGGTGACGACCTTGCCCGCGTTGGAAGCGAGAATCTTCAGCAGGTCGTATTCGGTCGGCGTCAGCTTGACCCGTTCCCCGCGCAGCTCCACGATTCGCCGGGCCAGGTCGAGGGTCAGCTCGCCGATCCGGAGGACGGGCTCGTTCGCCGACTTGGCCGCATGCCGGAGCGCGACCCGGATGCGGGCGACCAGCTCCCTCATGCCGAACGGCTTCGTCACGTAATCGTCGGCGCCGCCTTCCAGCGCCGTTATTTTGTCGTCTTCGCCGTCCTTGGCCGTGAGCACGACGATCGGCGCTTCGGACCATTCCCGGATGCGGGCGAGCACTTCCATGCCGGTCATATCCGGCAGCCCGAGGTCGAGCACGATCAGGTCCGGACGCACGAGAGAAGCTTGCTGCACGCCTTCCAACCCCGTCGACGCCTCGTGAACGGCGAATTGATGAGCCTGCAGGGACACCTTCAGCAGCTTCCGGATCTGGGGCTCGTCGTCGACGACCAGGATGCGGGCTCCCGTCTCATTGTTGTTCATGTTCGTTCGTTCCTTTGCCAGAGGGAATAGGGACTGGTTCGTTCCGACGATCCAGAGGAAGGACGACGGTCACGACGGTTCCATGGGGCACGTTCGGCTTCGCCGAGATCGTTCCCCCGTGAAGCTCCGCGATTCCTTTGCAGATGGCGAGGCCCAGTCCGGTTCCGGTCGCTTGCCCCGAGGACTCGGCCCGATAAAATTTATCGAAGATCCGAGCGTACTCCTGTTCGGGGAGTCCGGATCCTCGATCGGCGACCGAGAGGGAGACCGCGTCCTCTTCGGCCCGCACGGTCAAGACGATCTCGCTTCGGTCCGGACTGTATTTGATCGCGTTGCTCAGGACGTTAACCAGCATCTGTTCCAGCAATACCTCGTCTCCGAGCACCATCGGGACGTCTTCCGGAACATGGACGCGGATCGTTCGCTGCTGCCGGAAGTCCTGGACTTGGGCTAACGCGACCCCGATGAGGTCCTCCGCGTCGCACCAATCCTTCCTCAGCTTCAGCATTCCGCTCTCAAGCCTCGCCATGCTCAGAAGGTTGTCGGCCAGCCGGTTCATCCGCAGAGCCCCGTCCCGGATCGTCGCGAGCAATTCCATCCGATCCTCCGAAGAGAATAGACGGTCGCCCTCGATCAGGCTGGTCGCCGAACCGATCATGGCGGCGAGCGGGGTGCGCAGCTCGTGCGAGACGGAGTCGAGAATCGCCGTGCGCAGCTTCTCCGACTCCGCCGACAGCTGCGCGATCTTCGCTTCTTCCGCGAGCTTGACGCGGGCGAGAGCGCCTGCCGTCAAGTCGCGCAGGGCTTCGATCAGCCGCAGCTGCTCGGCGGGGATGGCGGATCTCCGCTCGCCGAGCCGAAGCGCCATGACCCCGAACGCGCGATCCTCGGATCGCAGCGGCATGTAATAGCCTTGGGACTCTCCCAAGACCGCGGTTCCGATGCCGGCCGGTTCTCCGTTCTCGTAGACCCGCTTCGCGATGACCCGCTCCGCGTCGCCTCGCCCCCAATCTGCGGCAGCCGAAGAGCCGGAGGCGGGGGAGGCATGAGCGAATGCCAGAACGCCGCGCTCGTCCGGGAGGAAGAAGGCCGCTTCGGCGCCGACGATTCGCGAGATATGCTTGGCGACATTGTCCAGCAGCGTCTTGACGTCCGAGATGGCGCTCATCTGCCGGCTCAGCTCGTAGAGCGCGGCCGTGTGCGCCTCTCTCTGTCTCGAGAGTAGAAGCTGCCGCTTCAATCGGGCCGCCAGGCTGGCCGTTAGCGCGGCGACGGACAGATAGACCCCGAACGAGACGAGGTACCGCAAGTCCGAGATGGTGAAGCTGACGACCGGGGGAACGAAGAAGAAGTCGAACGCCAGGACGCCCAGCACAGCCGCGTAGAAGGCGGGGCGAAGTCCCCAATAGACGGCGCTCAGAAGAACCGGGAACAGATAAATCAACGCGATATTGACCAGATCGAACGCGAGACCGAACGGATGCAAGAGCGCCGTCAACAGGGCGACCAACAGCGTGATAACGACGTAAGATGTCCAGACCGGCCATCCCGCCAAAATTCCGCGCACTCCCCGCACCCCCGTCTGTCCGCTTTTCCAATCCTCCCTATTATAGGCCACGCGAGCCGGATCGTGTAAAACCGTCGCTCGATATCCCGTAAAAAAGAGATAAAACCGTCCGTGCCAGGGCGTAAAAATACCGTAAAAATCGGAGAAAACGTTAGATATCCAGAGTATTCGCGAGTATAAGACACGTACGCACTCTTGTAAGCGCTGCACCCGAACCGGTTATCCGCAATCCGGGTCGCAGGCTTCCCGCGACGTTTTACAGCGGCTGCGGCAAGGATTAAGATACGGTCGTCAAGCCGAATCGCCTTCTCGGGTCCGATCGGCGACGACGAGTCGTCCGGAACCATGAAGGCGGCGCTCCGCGCCGGAGCTTGGGTGAGAGCAGGCTGCCGGCTCGGGGCCAGGCGGAAGGAAGGCGTCTCTCACCGCCCGAATGACGCCATTCGTATGAAGCAGCAAACCGTATTCGCAATCGCTGAATCCTTGAGCTCAAGGAACGGGGGAACCAACGGAAGCCGGCGGACGGCTTCCCGGGGTGAATCGCCGGACATGCCCGTCATGCCCGGCGTAGGGCGACTCTTACGCCCGAATCCGTCAGCTAACCTCGTAAGCGTGTCAAGAGAGGCAACCATTGTCGGGATCGGCGCGGCACTCTTTCCCGTGCCCGGTTCGCGGACGAAGAGGCCCTCTTCGTCCGCTTTTTGTCGTTGCCGGAAGTTATCGAATCGACTTAGGAGGGAAGCCCAGTCATGCTCGATCTGTATATGGTATTGCTGCTGGCCGTCACTTTCGCGTTATTTTACGGCTTTCTCGTTTGGTGCGACCGAACGATCGAGGAGCCGGCTGGAGGCGATCGTCCATGATCGTCGTCGGTATTTTTATTCTGTTCGTCTTTTTATATCTGGTTTATGCGCTGATCCGTCCCGATAAATTTTGAATCGCCGCCGTTAACCGCCAGAAGGAGGAAGCCCGATGGGGATTTTGCAAATCTTCGTGGTCCTAACGATCTTGATGTTGCTGGTCAAGCCGGTAGGGACCTATGTCTATCACGTTTATTCCAACGAACCGAACCGGACGGACCGGATCTTCGGATGGCTGGAGCGTCTGATTTACCTCCTCATCGGATTGAAGAACCGGGCCGGGATGACTTGGCGCAGGTATGCGCTGAGCTTCCTGCTGACGAATATCGTACTCGTCGCGATCGGCTATCTGCTGCTGAGGATCCAGAGCGCGCTGCCGATGAATCCGAACGGGATCGGCGATATGGAAGAGACGCTGTCGTTCAATACGATCGCGAGCTTCATGACAAATACGAACCTGCAGCATTACAGCGGCGAGACGGGGCTCAGCTACTTCGCCCAGATGGCGGTCATCATGATGATGATGTTCACGTCGGCGGCCACCGGCTTCTCCGTGGCGATCGCCTTCGTCCGCGGCCTCACGAGCAAAGGGAAGACGATAGGCAACTTCTTCGAGGACTTCGTCAAGAGCCATACGCGTATCTTCTTCCCGGCGGCGATCGTCGTGACGCTGCTGCTGGTGGCTCTGCAAGTGCCCCAGACGCTCGACCCGACGCTGACCGTTACGTCGCTGGAAGGCGCGGCGCAGCGGATCGCCATCGGGCCGGTCGCTTCGCTTGAAGCGATCAAGCACTTGGGCACGAATGGCGGCGGCTTCTTCGGAGCCAACTCGGCGCATCCGTTCGAGAACCCGAACGGGCTGACGAACGTCATCGAGATTTTGTCCATGTGGGTGCTGCCCGCCTCGCTGCCTTACGTCTATGGACGGTTCGCGAAAAACCGCAAGCAGGGCTGGGTCGTCTTCGGCGCGATGTTGACGCTGTTCCTCGCGTTCCTCACCATCGCTTATACCTCGGAATTGCGCGGCAATCCGGCTATCAACGCGATGGGCATCGATGCTTCTCAGGGCAGCATGGAGGGCAAGGAGGTCCGCTTCGGAATCGCCCAGTCGGCCTTGTTCACGACGGTCACCGCGGCGGCGACGACGGGAACGGTCAACAACATGCACGATACGCTGACGCCTCTCGGAGGGCTAGTCCCCTTGGCCGAGATGATGCTGAACGTCGTGTTCGGGGGCAAGGGCGTCGGGCTCGTCAACATGCTGATGTACGCCATTCTGGGCGTGTTCTTGTGCGGACTGATGGTCGGGCGCACGCCGGAATTCCTCGGCCGCAAGATCGAGCCGAAGGAGATGAAGCTGATCGCGGCGGCGATTCTCATGCACCCGCTGATTATTCTGGCGCCGACGGCGATCGCCTTCATGACCGATCTCGGCAAGGGGGCCATCAGCAATCCCGGTTATCACGGCATTACCCAGGTGCTGTACGAATATACGTCGTCCGCCGCCAACAACGGTTCCGGATTCGAGGGATTGGCCGACAATACGCCGTTCTGGAACGTCACGACGGGGCTGGTCATGCTGCTCGGACGGTACGTCTCGATGATCGCGATGCTCGCCGTCGCCGGCTCGCTCGTCCGCAAGCAATGGGTGCCCGAGACGATCGGCACGTTCCGGACGGACAACAAGCTGTTCTACGCGATTCTGATCGGAACGGTGCTGATTATCGGAGCGCTGACGTTCCTTCCGGCTATCGTTCTGGGACCGATCGCCGAGCATTTGACTCTCGGATGACGTTACGAATAACACTTGAGGTGAGATGGCCATGGGTACGCAACGCAAATCGATGCTGACCTCCGGGATCGTCCGAAGCGCGATCCGGGACAGCTTCGTCAAATTGAATCCGGCGACAATGATGAAAAATCCGGTTCTGTTCGTCGTCGAGGTCGGAACCTTCATCGTGCTGCTGATGACGATTTTCCCCGTCTACTTCGATACGAAGGACGACATCGGCTTTAACGCGACGGTGTTCCTGATTCTGCTGTTCACGTTGCTGTTCGCGAACTTCGCGGAAGCGCTGGCCGAAGGCCGAGGCAAGGCGCAGGCAAATACGCTGAAAAAGACGAAGAAAGAGGTTCTGGCGAACAAGGTCGTCGGTAACGGGACGAAGACCGTCCCGTCCGTCGAGCTTCGCAAGGGCGACATCGTCGTCGTCTCCCAGGGCGAGATGATTCCCGGGGACGGCGAAGTCGTCGAAGGGATCGCATCGGTGGACGAATCGGCGATCACCGGCGAGTCGGCGCCCGTCATTAAGGAATCGGGCGGGGACTTCAGCTCCGTCACCGGCGGGACGCGCGTCGTCAGCGACCGCATTCTCGTTCGCATCACGGCCGATCCCGGCGAATCGTTCATCGACCGGATGATCTCGCTCGTGGAGGGGGCGAAGCGCCAGAAGACGCCGAACGAACTGGCGCTGAACACGCTGCTAGCCAGCTTGACGCTTATTTTCCTTATCGTCGTCGTGACGCTCGCTCCGATCGCCGATTATTTGAATATCGAGCTTCAAGTGCCGGTGCTGATCTCCTTGCTTGTCTGTCTGATTCCGACGACGATCGGGGGCCTCTTGTCCGCCATCGGCATCGCCGGAATGGATCGGGTCACCCAATTCAACGTGCTGGCGATGTCCGGCAAGGCGGTCGAAGCGGCGGGCGACATCAATACGATGATTCTCGACAAGACCGGCACGATCACGTACGGGAACCGGATGGCCAGCGAGTTCATTCCCGTCGGCGGGGCGACCCGCGAGCGGGTCGCCGAATGGGCGGCCGTCGGGTCCGTCAAGGACGATACGCCGGAAGGCCGATCGGTGCTGGAGTTGATGCGAACGGGCTCGTTCCGTTACGACGATATGGTCGCCGAAGGCGGAGAATTCATCGAATTCAAGGCGGAGACGCGCATGAGCGGCATCGACCTGAAGGACGGGCGGAAGGTGCGCAAGGGCGCGGTCGACGCGGTGAAGAGATGGGTCGCTTCGCAAGGAGGCTCGATTCCAGCCGATCTGGACGCCCGCGGAGAGAGCATCGCCCGCGAAGGAGGAACGCCTCTCGCGGTCGCCGTCGACGCCCGGATCCTTGGGCTGATCTATCTGAAGGATACCGTCAAGCCCGGCATGCGAGAGCGGTTCGAGCAATTGCGCCGGATGGGGATCAAGACGATCATGTGCACCGGCGACAACCCGCTCACCGCGGCCACGATCGCTCTCGAGGCGGGCGTCGACGACTTCATCGCGGAGAGCAAGCCGGAGGACAAGATCGCGGTCATTCGCCGCGAGCAAGCCGAAGGGAAGCTCGTCGCCATGACCGGCGACGGCACGAACGACGCGCCGGCGCTCGCCCAAGCCGACGTCGGGCTGGCGATGAACAGCGGCACGGCCGCCGCGAAGGAAGCGGCCAACATGGTCGATCTGGACTCCGATCCGTCCAAGATCATCGAAGTCGTCGCCATCGGCAAGCAGCTGCTCATGACGAGAGGAGCGCTGACCACGTTCAGCATCGCCAACGACGTCGCCAAGTATTTCGCCATCATCCCGGCGATGTTCACTCTTGCCATCCCCGAGATGCGCGTTCTGAACGTGATGGGGCTCGGAACGCCGATGTCGGCGATCCTGTCGGCGTTGATCTTCAACGCCATCATCATCCCGCTGCTCATCCCGCTCGCGATGAAGGGCGTATCCTACAAGCCGCTCCGCGCATCGAAGCTGCTCGGGCGCAATATCGCCATCTACGGGCTCGGCGGAATGATCGTCCCGTTCGTCGGCATCAAGCTGATCGATCTGGTCGTTCATTTGTGGGTATAACGAACCCGACCTAACTTTAATCCGAAGAAAGAAGGCTATCGCAATGAATCAGACCACCGAACATCCGGGTCCGTCGGCCGGTTCTTCCGCCTGGATCGCCTTGCGGGCCGGCTTCGTCTTCATCGTGCTGTGCGGCATCGCTTACCCGCTGCTGTGTACCGGCCTGGCGCAATGGTTCATGCCCGGCCAAGCGAACGGCAGCTTGATCCGGGACGCGTCCGGCCAGACGGTCGGCTCGGAGCTGATCGGCCAGTCGTTCGCGGACCCTCGCTACTTCCAGGGCCGCGTATCCAGCATCGATTACAAAGCGGAAGCGTCGGGCTCGAACAACTACGGGCCGTCCAATCCGGACCTGCTGAAGCGGACGCAAGACTCGATCGAAGCCTGGAAGCAGGCGAACCCCGGCGTCCCCATCTCCGAACTGCCGATCGACCTCATCACCAACTCCGGCTCCGGTCTGGATCCGCATATTTCGCCGGAATCGGCCGCCGTGCAAGTGCCGCGGATCGCCAGGCTGACGGGCATCGCCGAGGACGATCTGCGGAAGCTGGTCGACAAGCATACGGAAGGGCGGGACCTCGGGCTCTTCGGCGAGCCGAGGGTCAACGTGCTGAAGCTGAACCTGGACTTGAAGTCGCTCCTGACGGAATAGAACTTGCGAACATGCACGGACCCAATCTTGCCTCGCTCGCGGGATGGGGTTCCGCGCGCGCCAGGGAGGAGGGTCGACGCGATGACGGAATTCCGCCGCAAGACGCCGGAAGAGCTGCTGTACTCGATAAGGAAGGCGAGAATGGGAAGGTTGAAAATCGTGATCGGCTCCGCAAGCGGCGCGGGGAAGACGTACCATATGCTGCAGGAAGGCCATACGTTGAAGGCGAAAGGCATCGACGTCGTCGTCTGCGCCGCGTCCGCCGCGCTGCGGCCGGAGACGGATCGACAGATCGGCGATCTGGAACGGATGGCGGGCATTCCCTGGACGCGGGACGGCGTTCCGCAGGAGGATCTGGACCTCGAAGCGTTGGTCGCCCGCGACCCGGAAGTCGCGCTCGTGGACGGATTAGCCCACCGCAATCGGGAAGGGGCCCGGTTCCCCGCGCGGCTGGACGACATTCAATATTTGCTCAGCCGCGGAATAAGCGTTATTACGACGATCAACGTCTACGAGCTGGACGGGGTCGACGACGTTGCGTATAAACTGACGGGCATCAAAGTCCGGGATACGGCGCCTTCCCACACGCTGGAGCTGGCGGACGAAGTTCGCCTCATCGACGTGACGCCAGAGACGATTCTGGAACGGCTGTCCGGCGAACCGATCGAACGGGGGAAATCCAGGCTGCTGATGCGCGGCAATCTCGCCAAGCTGCGGGAGCTGTCGCTTCGCCTCGTCGCGAGCGGAGTCAACGACTCGCTCGAGAAGCATCGCGAGGAGCTCGGCCTGCAGGGGCCTTCGGGCGCGTCGGAGCGCATTCTCGTCGCGACGCAATACCACTGGAACGGGTCCATCTACGTCCGACGCGGGCAGCAGATCGCCAAGCGGCTGGGCGGCGATCTGCGCATCGTCTCGTTCGTCCGGCCGAAGAGCCCGTTGACGAAGGAAGCCGCGGCGTTCAAGCGTTCGATCCTGCAGCTGGCAGACAAGGTGGAAGGAACGTTCGAGGAAGTGGGCGTTCCTTCCCGTAGAGCGATTCCTCGAGCGTTAGCGAACTACGCGGTCGAACACAAGATTACGAGGATCGTCCTGGGGCATTCCAGGGAGAGCCGCTGGCAGGAGCTGCGGAAGGGCTCCGTCGCAGGCGGACTCGTCAAGCGCATCCGCAATACGGACCTCTTCTTCGTGGCCGACCGCGCGCGGACGGAGGGCGAGCGGATTCTTCCGACCCGGACCCGAAGCGGGGACAGACCCGAGCCGTACAGGAGACTTAGCGAGACCGAGCTGGAAGCTGCGATCGAACGAATCCGGCGGGGCAAATTCAAGCTGTACGTCGGGGCGGCTCCGGGCGTCGGCAAGACGTACGCGATGCTTCGGGAAGGCAACGAACTGCTGAAGCGAGGCATCGACGTCATGATCGGCTTGCTGGAGACGCATGGCCGGGCAGAGACGCTCGCTCAGGCTGGCGAGCTGCGGACGATCCCCCGTCTCCAGACCGTCTACATGGGAAGCAAGCTCGAAGAGATGGATACCGATGCGATTATCAAGCGCAACCCGGAAGTCGTGCTGATCGACGAACTGGCACACGCGAACGTCCCGGGAAGCTCTCGCCGGAAGCGGTACGAAGACGTGCTGGCCATCCTGAACGCCGGCATCTCCGTCATCTCGACGTTGAACGTGCAGCATCTGGAGAGCCTCAACGACTCCGTCGAACAGATCACCGGCATCCGCGTCCGGGAGACGGTCCCGGACAGCCTGATCCGCTTGGCCGACGAGGTGCAGCTGATCGACGTCGCGCCGGAAGCCCTCCAGCAGCGAATGAAGGAGGGCAAAATCTACGACCGAAGCAAGATCGACCAAGCGCTGAGCCGCTTCTTCAAGCTGGGGAACCTGATCGCGCTGCGGGAGCTGGCGCTTCGGGAGATCGCCGACGACGTCGACGAACGTCTGGAAGCGTGGGATCGAAGCGAATCCCTTCGCGGACCTTGGAGGAGGGAAGAGGTCATCTTCGTGGCGGTGACGACAAGCGGCAATGCGGAGCGTCTCATCCGCCGCGGCTTCCGGATCGCGAACCGGCTGAAGGCGGCTTGGCGCGTCTCATACGTGCACGCGGAGCGGTCGCTTCCGGAAGCTCTGGCAGGGCGCCTGGAGAAGCTGAAGGAACTGACCGTTCGACTTGGCGGCGCGTTCGAGGTCGAATGCGCCGGGCATCGGAGGCAGATCGCTGTCCGGTTGATCCGCCAAGCCGACGAAGCGAAGGCGACCCAGATGATCGTCGGCCAATCGGCCCGCGGATGGCTATCTACGCTATGGAGAGGATCTGTCGTAGGCGGAATATTGCGCCATGCCCGACACATGGACGTTCTGATCGTCGCGGATTTCGATTCCATTGTCAGACAATAAGGCTAAGCGAGAGATTGCTTATAATAGTCGAATCCACGGGCAAGAAAACGCCCCTGTATTCGCTTACACTCATTCAAAACTTCTCAGGCGAGGCGAAATCGGCGGAAATGCGGTTTTACAGGAACGGCACGGCGGCGTTATGATCGTCTCATCCCATCCATCGCTTAATTTTCCATAGGAAAAACGGGGGAACCAACGGAACGCCAAGACCGGCGTTCAGGGGTGAATCGGCGTTAGAACCATCTGTCGCCGTAGGGCTACTCGCGCGGCCCGAATCCGTCAGCTAACCTCGTAAGCGTCGCATGAGAGGTGAGATCGCTTGGGTTGATTTTCGGACCGCAAGGGTTTCCTTGCGGTTTTTTGCTGCGCGAAGATAAGGGCGGGGGAGGCGTAGAACCTGCATAGATCGCGTATGGAAGGGTAAAGGATATGCATAATCGAATTTTGACGAAAAGCGGTGAAGGCCCTTGTTCTCCAATCTTAAACGGTTATTGATCGGCCGGCCGCTGAAGTCCGCGGAGCTCGGCGAGCAGAAGCTCACCAAGACCAAGGCGCTCGCCATTCTCTCTTCGGACGCCTTGTCCTCCGTCGCTTACGGCCCGGAACAAATTCTGATCGTGCTGATTACGGTCGGCATCGCGGCGTTCTGGTACTCGATTCCGATCGGCATCGGCGTCTTGGTTCTCTTGATCGCCCTTATTCTGTCCTACCGGCAGATCATCTACGCCTACCCGCACGGCGGAGGGGCCTACGTCGTATCCAAGGAGAACCTCGGGAAGATTCCGGGACTCGTGGCCGGCGGCTCGCTGCTGGTCGATTACATTCTGACGGTCGCCGTCAGCGTGTCGGCGGGCACGGACGCGATAACATCTGCGTTCCCAAGCTTGCACGCGTATACGGTGCCGATCGCGGTCGTCTTCGTCGTTCTGATTACGCTTCTGAATCTGCGCGGCGTAACGGAATCGGCATCCATCCTGGCTTACCCGGTCTATTTGTTCGTCCTGGCGTTGTTTATTCTGATCGGCGCCGGCCTGTACAAGATCGCGACCGGCGGAATTCCCGCCGACATGCATGCGCCGGTCGGCACGCCGGTAGCGGGCATTAGCCTGTTCCTTCTGCTGCGGGCGTTCGCTTCGGGAAGCTCGGCGCTGACCGGCGTAGAGGCCATCTCCAACGCGATCCCGAACTTCAAGGAGCCGGCGCCGCGCAACGCGGCGAAGACGCTGCTCGCGATGGGAGGCCTGCTGGCCGTTCTGTTCTCCGGAATCGTGTATCTGGCCTATTATTACGGGGTTACGCCCAAGGAAGAGGTCACCGTCGTCTCCCAAATCGCCGAGACGACGTTCGGCCGGAACTTCCTGTACTTCTTCATCCAAGGAACGACGGCGCTCATCCTGATTCTCGCCGCGAATACCGGGTATTCGGCGTTCCCTCTGCTTGCGGTCAATCTCGCCAAGGACCGGTTCATCCCGCGCATGTTCATGGTTCGCGGCGACCGGCTCGGCTATTCGAACGGAATCATCATGCTGGGCGTGCTGTCGATCGTCCTGATCGTCGCCTTCAAGGGGAAGACCGAGCATCTCATTCCGCTGTACGCCGTCGGCGTGTTCATTCCGTTCACGCTGTCGCAGACGGGCATGATTCTGAAGTGGCTGCGCGAGAAGCCGGCCGGTTGGGCCGGGAAGCTGGCGGCGAACGCGCTGGGCGCGTTGATCAGCTTGACGGTCACCGTCATGTTCTTCCTGACCAAGTTCGCCCAGGTTTGGCCGGTGCTCGTATTCCTGCCGCTCATTCTCTACCTGTTCCACCGGATCAACAAGCACTTCGTCGCGGTCGGGGAACAGCTTCGCCTGACCACCTGCGAACCGCCGGTTCCGATCGAGGGCAACGTCATCGTCCTGCCCGTGGCGGGCATCACGCACGTAGTCGAGCATTCCGTCAACTACGCCAAGTCGCTGAAGGCGGACCAGATTATCGCGGTGTACATTCCGTTCGAGAGGGAAGAGGAGGCGGTCTTCGAGGAGAAGTGGAAGAGGTGGATGCCGGACGTTCGGCTCGTCACTCTGCATTCCCCGTACCGCAGCATCATTCAGCCGCTGATGAAGTTCATCGACACGGTGGAGCGCAAGGCGCGGGAGAACCATTACCAGGTGACGGTCATTATCCCGCAGTTCATCCCGAAGAAGGGGTGGCACAACTTCCTGCACAACCAGACGAGCTTCGTCATTCGGGCCACGCTGCTGTACCGGAAGGACGTGATCGTGACGACGGTTCCGTATCATTTGAAGAAGTAGCGAATGAGGCAGAGGAAAAAGAAGAGGCGGATCCAACGTCATTCGTCTGACGCCGGATCCGCCTCTTCGATCTCGCTTCGTTAGCTGCTCGATTCCTCCGTCTCCGGAAGCCGGACCTCGAGCTCGGCCAAGTAATTGGACGTGACCGTCGTCCTCGGCTTGTTGAACTCGAATTCGGCCGATTCTCCCCAAGTGCCGACGAAGTTCAGCCGGATCTCCATCTCGTACGGATCGTGTCCTTCCGGCAGCCATCTCGCGGTCGCTTTGTACTTGCCGAGCGGAATGTCGCCGATGCCGAGACCGCCGTCGACGGGACCGATTTTCTTGACGATCGTCTCTCCGTCGCTGCCGTCCATCAGCTTGCCGATCGGAGTCAGCGTCAATTCCAGATCCTCGATCTTGAAGTCCGGACGGCCGAGCTCCCAGGTAACCCAAGAGTACACGAAGATTTGACCGGTCAAGCCTTTCATCGTGAAATTGCGGACGGCTCCGTCCTTCCCCGAGAACGCCTTGTTCGGGTTGGACTCGAGATGGAACGTGAACGTCTGGCCGTTAAAGGTGGCGGTGACGTCCGCGGTCATGTTGTAGGTCGCTCCCTCGCGCGGAAGCTCGATCCGGTAGAAGCCGTTCGCGTCGGTCACGCCGATCGTATTGCTGTCGTAATACTGCGTGTTGTCGGCGAACACTTCGGCGCCTGGCACCGGCTTGCCGTCCTTCGTGCGCACATAGCCTTTGACGACGTAGGGCTCGGCTATGTCGTTGGCGGGATTGGTCGTTCCCGAATTCGAATTGCCCGAATTGGAATTGCCGGCATTCGAGTTCCCGGAATTCGAATTGCCGGAGTTCGAGCTGCCCGGGTTGGCCGTACCCGAGCCCTCTTCGATCTTGATCGTCGTGATGCCGCCGGAAGAGGAGAACGAGACGCCGTATCCGCTGTTCTCCGCGAGGAAGCGCAGCGGAATAAGCGTGTTCCCGTTCACGATCTGGGCCGGGGTATCCAGGGCGACGTTCTGCCCGTTCACCTTCGCGGTGTTGCTATTTATGGTCAGTTCGATCGTCAAGCCTTCCTTGGTGCCGATGGCTTGCTGCTTAGCGCCGACCCACTTCACCGTGAACCCGAGCGTCTCGAAGATTTTACGGAAGGGGACCAGCGTCGTGCCGTTCTTGATAATCGGCTTGCCGCCGGAGAACGCGATTTCATTCCCCTTGAACAGAACATGGATGTTGGATTGGGTATTGCCTCCAGGAGCGGGCTTCGGATCCGTCGTCGCGACGGGGCCGTTCGATCCGGTATTCGTGCCGGAACCCGAAGATCCGTTGGAACCGTTCGACGGCGAAGGCGAAGGAGACGGTTGCGGTTCTTGAGCAGGCTGAGGCGAAGGAGTCGGCTCCGGTGTCGGGCTAGGCGTCGGCGAAGGAGTCGGCGTCGGCGAAGGAGCGGGAGATGGGGTGCCGGCGGTTCCGGACGGTTCTGTCGATCCTTCCGCCGTCCAAGGGCTCTTGTACTTGATCGGCTTGGAGACGATCGTGCCTTGCGGCGTCTCGATCTCGAGCACGTAGTACTGCGTTTCCTTGATCGTGCCGTTATTGCTGGCGTAAAGATCGAACGTGAGGTTGCCCTGGAATTCGCCGACCGGCGTGTTCAGATCCTTGGTGAATCCGGGGTTGACGACGTTCTGATCCTGTTTGATCCCGAGCAGCCAACCGGTCGTGACGCGATTCGTTCTCCAGACGCCTTGGCTGTTGTCCTTCCCGTACGAATCCGTGGAACGAAGAACGACGGATTTGATGACGGTCTTCTGCTTCAGCTGGAGCTCCAGCTTGAAATGGCCGTCCTTGTTGCCTTCCGGCGTGAAGTCGGCGGCTCCGACGACGTCGGACGCCGTATCCAGCAGGCTGAACGAGCGAATGGAGACGCCCTCGGGTTCGGTCTCGCCGAACGCCGCCGCGATGCTGCCGGCGGCCAGGCTTCCGGCCAATACCGAGCTCAAGACGGCAAATTTGATCGATTTGTGCATGTTGGACACAGGAAGAATCCTCCTCGACGCGATTGAATGTTTGACATTTTCTATGTAATCATCCGCAAGGTCATTTTAATAGTGACCTCGGTCAATGACCGGTCACCGTTCTGGTCATGAGGCGGACCCCCGATCGATAGGACTCGGTAACCCGGGGCATCCTTCCGCGGAACCGGATCGAGCAGGCGAATTTTGCCTTGTTGGCTATCCCCTCCGCGAGTAAAATGAGGTTGAACGATCGCAGGCGAACAACACTACATAAGGATGTGGAATCATGGATTTCAAGCCGTTATCCGGATTGATCGACCGCCTTACCTCGTGGCGCATTCCATGGGCGGAGGTCGTCGTCGTTCACCGCAACGAGACGGTGTTCCGCTATCGAAGCGGCTATGTCGATCTGGAGGAGAAGATTCCGATCGACGACGGGCGGATCCTCAACATTTACTCGATGACGAAGATTTTGACTTGTACGGCCGCGCTGCGGCTGGTCGAGCAGGGCAAGATGCTTCTGAACGATCCGCTCTCGGCATATCTTCCCGAATTTGCCGAGATGACGGTGCGGAAGACGCTTCCGGACGGAGGCGTCGAGATCGACCGGGCGAAGAGGGCGATCCGGGTGCGGGACCTGTTCGCGATGACGGCGGGATTCTCGTACGATATAGGTTCGCCTTCCCTGCGCGAAGCGGTCGAACGAACGCAGGG
Organism: Cohnella xylanilytica; assembly: GCF_014212175.1. Lineage (GTDB taxonomy): Bacteria > Bacillota > Bacilli > Paenibacillales > Paenibacillaceae > Cohnella > Cohnella xylanilytica. Next base: position 26,868 of record NZ_JACJVR010000059.1, read on the forward strand.
CAAGGTGCCGACCCGAGAGTTCGCCAAGGCTCTGGCGAAGGAGCCGCTGCTGTTCGAGCCGGGTACCCGTTGGGCCTACAGCTTGTGCCATGACGTGCTCGGGGCGCTCGTGGAGGCGGTGGACGGCCGGAAGTTCGGCGATTACGTGAGAGAGGAGATTACCGGGCCGCTCGGGATGAACGACACGGGCTTCGATCTGACGGACGAGCAGCGCGGCCGGCTGGCCCCTCAATACGAATACGACGACGTCCTGGGCAAGCCCGTTCGCAAGGACGTGAACGGCTTCCGGCTCGGCTCGGAATTCGAGAGCGGCGGGGCGGGACTTCTGTCGACCGTAAGCGATTACGTCCGATTCCTGAATACGCTTACGAATCGGGGGACGAGTCCGGACGGCGTCCGCATTCTGTCTCCGGCTTCCGTCGATCTGATGAGGACCGACCATCTGACCGAAGCCATGCGCGCCGATTACGGCTGGGAACAGCTGGCCGGGTACGGCTACGGGCTCGGCGTCCGGACGCACGTCTCGAAGGCGGCCAGCGGTTCGCTGAGTCCGCTCGGCGAATTCGGCTGGAGCGGCGCGGCCGGCTGTCTCGCGATTATCGATCCCGAGTCGCAGCTTACGGTTATGTACGCCCAGCACATGCTGAACAACCAGGAGCCCTACGTTCATCCGCGGGTGAGGAATACCGTCTACGGCTGCCTGTAAAATTCTCTAGTTCGTTAAGCCCTTGGACTGCCGTCCAAGGGCTATTGCTATTCAATCCATAACCGTGGAGGATTATTGACATAGTAGATCGAAAGACTAGGTAACACGAACTAGTTACTTTTAACCGTTTATGAATAGTTGGAGGGAATGAGTTTTGGAATTTTTATTTATATGGTTCAAAGAACACTTCTTGTTCGACCGGCAAGGCTTTCAGTTAAGCGGCGAATTCCGATTTGACTACGATATGGAGAATGGCACGCTTGCGGTATCGAGAAATCCGCTTTATGTCGACGGGTTCTATCGACTTGGCAACGACTCCCGTCAAGCCGTCATAACCAACATAACGGCGGTGATTGGACGCAACGGAGCCGGAAAGTCAACATTTCTCAACTTCATTAAGAAATATCTGGTTCCTGCGCAAGGGCTCGATTTTAAGGATGCACTCGTTGTATACCGGCATGGCGAAGAGCACGTCGTATTGTATGACGGCAAAGACTTAGAGGTTAACGTGGTTAAAGAAGATGCCGCGATTCCGGATTTTATGATTCGCAAAAACTCCGAACCGAAGCCTTACCGGTCCGACACATCCTTTATTTTTTTCTCTAATATCCTGGACCTTAGCGCAGAGGAGAACCTGAACGATTATTACAACCTGTCGACCAATTATCTTATCAAGGGCGACAAGAGGAATCGGGTCGAAAGGCATTTCGATCATGGGGATCAGAGCGAGATCGACGTGCATCGAATCGAAGAGATCAACCGCCAGGTCATCTTCGTCCATGATTACGAAACGAAGTTCAAAGAATAAGCTATCCATTCGTATCCCTAGCGAGCTTCAGATCGTTCCTATCGAATCGGACGATCCCAAGAATATGATGCTGGGTCCGTATGAAGAGATCTATCGTCAAATCATGTACAGGCTGATCGACAGCAAAACAAGAACTCGTCAACGACTGGATAAATCCAATGCAACGGACAACTATATTTTGAACACAATGCGTAAAAATCTGTTTTATGACCGCGTTTATACTGCCGTTGTTCAAAGCTTCTTCAAAGACTTGGCCCTTTATACGAATCATCCTGTTGTGGATCCTAAAGAACTGGCAGACGCATTCAATCAACATCCGGATGCTGACGTACTGGATTCAATCGATCATATGTTCAATATGCTTAGGCGGCGCAGCCAACGATACGAAAATGATCGTATTTATAGATGGGTATCGGCCATCCTCGACGTGTTGGAACTCATTCATAAATACGTGGAGAGTCGACCGAGTTGGACCGATCCCGTCGTAAGCATCCCGGTCCAATCGGATTCGCTCGAGAACAGCGATTCCTACGTCTTCGTTCAAAAATACAGGGATTCTTTTCACGCATATCCTTATCTCGACTTCGATTGGAACGGGTTAAGCACCGGAGAGAAATCGTTCCTGAATATGTTCTCGAGATTGTACACGAGATCGGACAGTCAAGTGTTCGGTTCCAACGAGAAGCTAGCCGATCATGTCGTTCTACTGATCGACGAAGGCGAATTGTATTTTCACCCGGAGTGGCAAAGACAGTTCGTCTATAACTTGATCCGCTTTCTCGGCGTCGCATACGGGCGGCAGCGCGGTCCGCAAAGAAAGATTCAGGTTATTCTGACGTCGCATTCCCCGTTTATCTTATCCGATATGCCAAACTATAACGTCAATTACGTCAGCGGAGGGGATGGAGGCTCGATCGTCACGACGGGGCTGGAGGAAGATCGGCAGACGTTCGCGGCGAACATTCATACGCTGTTTATGGATTCCTTCTATATGGAGAACGGAACGATAGGCGAAGTCGCTCGAATCAAAATCGACCATTTGCTTCGCGATTTATTCAAATCCAAAAATGTGAAGCCCGAGGACAGAAAGCGGATGAAAAAAACAATCGATCTGATCGGCGAAGTCGTCATCCGCCGCAAACTAATCGAAATCTACGAAGAGAAGTTCGGGAGAGAAGACGGTCATGATTAAAATTACGGTTGCGAAGAGCGCGCTTCGGAATCTCGAACGGCGACATTATGATTATTTTCGTACGCAAGGTCCTAAAGTTGTCCGTGGAGCTCCCTTTATCACTTACGAACAGCTGCTTGAAGATACGTATAACTCCTTACAGGCAGGCCATGCCTGGAAGCCCTTGTTTAAAATTCTGTACGACGAAAGAGAGACGATTTTAAAAGGAGAACCCGATCTTTTGGAAGCGGTCGTGAAGCGAATTGAGTCTTTGCCCGCTTCGGTCGTCCAGGATCTTAAGAATAGCAAACACCTGTTGCACAAGTTGGTTAACAAGATCTTTAATTATGATTCCTTCATAGGACGTTCCCCCAATGGATGGGGAGCCTACACCTTGACGCAGGAACTCAAGGTTGATGTATGCCCTTATTGCAACCGTCAGTTCATTTCGACTTACTATTCGAAAGGCGGAAAGACGAGAGCGGCGCTCGATCATTTCTGGGACAAGACAACCCACCCTTATCTGGCCATTTCGTTCTATAACCTGATTCCAAGCTGTACCGTCTGCAATTCCTCGTTCAAGGGCAAGAAGCCGTTCTCCTTAAGCGACAATATTCACCCTTATCTCGAGGGATTCGGACAAGACGTGAAGTTCAAAACCGGACTTAAACTGAATAAGGACAAATCCGGAAAGCTCATTGTTACGGATGCTCGAACTTTGATGGGTAAAAACAAACACTTCAAAATCGAGTTGGTAACATGCGGAACGCCCGACTTCAATCGGCGGGCAAAGGCCAACATCAAGGCATTTAAACTGGAGGAGCTTTACGAACTGCACAAGGATTACGTATGCGAGATGCTGACCAAAGCGCAAGCTTACCCGGACAGCCGGTTAAAAGAACTATCCTCCAAACCTTATCAAAGATTGTTTCCCAAAAAGGAAGACGTTAAAAAAATGGTGATCGGCAATTATTTAGAAGATGCGGAATTGGGGAAAAGGGTTATGGCGAAGTTCATGAGAGATCTGGCGGAAGAATACGGCATGCTCTAAGCGATACGAATTGGATTGGGAATACATCATTGACATATCGAGAATCGTCGATATATAATCGGAACCATGGAACCCATCGAAGTGTTCAAAGCGCTGTCCAACGAGTCGCGAGTCCAGATTCTGCAATGGCTGAAGGAGCCGACTCTTCATTTTAAGCCCCATGAAGGGATTGATATGACGGAAGTCGGGGTGTGCGTGAGCCAGGTGACCGACAAGCTGAACATGACGCAGTCCACGGCGTCGCAATATTTATCGTTGCTTCAGCGGGCGGGGCTGATCACGACGAAGAGGATCGGCAAGTTTACGTATTACCGGCGCGACGAAGAAGCGATCCGCAAGCTCGCGGACTTCATCAAGCTGGAGCTGTAAGGGGGCAACTGAGTTCTCGGTCACCCGGAATTCAGGTTGCTTTTCGACTCAATATATCGACAATTCTCAATATGTAAATATAAAATCGAGGCGCGGTGCGTTTCCGATGTCGAATTGCGCCCCAACATATCGTCATATTGTGAAATGTCTTTATATAAGATTATCCAAACAGGAGTGAAATTCATGTTCGCAAGTTGGAAAGTGTACGTCCTCGCAATCGTTACCTTCCTGGTGGGCACGTCGGAATATATCGTGTCCGGCATTCTCGACCGCTTGTCCGAATCGTTCGGCGTCACGTTGGCGACGGCGGGACAGCTGATCACGATCTTCTCGCTCGTCTACGGCATCTGCACCCCGGTTCTGATGGCCTTGACCGCGCGCGTCGACAGACGCCGGCTCATGGTCGGCGCGCTCGGCGTGTTCGTCCTCTCCAATCTTATGGCCTTCGTCCTGCCCGGATACGGACTCTTCGTCGTTGCCCGGGTCTTCATGGCTCTCGGGGCCGGCACCGTCGTCGTTACCGCCTTGAACATCGCCGCCAAGATCGCCCCCGAAGGGAGAAGGGCGGGAGCCATCGCGACCGTGGTCATGGGCTTCACGGCTTCGCTCATCGTCGGCGTTCCGCTGGGACGAATCATGGCCGACGCGTTCGGCTGGAAGTCCGTCTTCATCGGCATCGCGGCTCTCGGGTTGGTCGCGATGGCCGTCATCCAACGCTCCGTTCCGAAGCTGGAAGGGGATGCTCCCATTCCTCTGGCCAAGCAGCTCGCCTTGCTGCGCAAGCCGAAGGTCGCTCTGGGCTTATCGATTACGTTCTTCTGGCTCGGAGGCTATTCGATCGCCTACACGTACTTGTCGCCCTACCTGGTGAGCGTGTCGGGAATCCAGGATGCCCATGTCAGCGGCGTGCTTCTCGCATTCGGTCTAGCCAGCCTCGTCGGTTCGAAAACAGGGGGCTTCGTCACGGATCGATGGGGCGTCCGTCCGACTCTGCTGGGCGGCATGGTTCTCCATGCCGTCATGCTGCTCGCGCTGACCCTGATGACGAATTCCGTCGTCGGCGTCATCTTGGCGCTGGTTCTGTGGTCGATCTCGGCATGGTCTACCGGGCCGACCCAGCAATATCACCTGACGACGATCGAACCGGAGGCTTCCGGCGTCATGCTCGGGCTCAACCAATCGATGATGCAGCTGTCCATGGCGGCGGGAGCCGCGATCGGCGGAGCGGCCGTCGATCGAATCTCGCTGGAATCGATCACTTGGCTGGGAGCGGGGGGCGTAGCCGTCGCGATCGCAGCGGCCCTGTTGCTTTTCCGTTATGGAAGGATGCGCAGCGTATCGAACAAAGCTATGTGAGAGTCTGATCAGACGCTTAATCGGGTTTTTTGGGAGTAATTTGAGAGAACCGTTTAATAGACTCCTCTTGCAGGCCGGTTCGACCGCAATCGACCGGCACTATGGAATGCGGGGGAGAAGCCGACAGTGCATACGCAAGAGACAGGAAGATCGACGCCGAGGGCGAACGCGGAGGTCGCGCTCGGGGATCCGAGCTCGGCAGGCGCCGGGTGGGAGCGGGTCGAGAACCATTGGAGAGAGCTCGCGGGAGAGCCTTGGTTCATCGGCGATCTGTACGCCGCGCTGGCCAAGCGGTTCGTCCGAAGCGTCCGCATCGAAGACCCGGACTCCTTCTACCGGGCGACCGGCCAGGGCGGGGTTCTGTACTTGGCGAACCATCAGAATCTGTTGGAGTCGCTGTTCTTCACGACGGTGATGACGGCGCTGACGAACAACCGGATCGGCACGATGATCAAGATCTGGATCGCGAGGAGCATTGGATCGGCCGGCTTCTGACGGACGCGATGCGATATCCCGATTTTCGACCCGATGCCTTGTTCCCTTATCGATTGTTCTTCTTTAACGACGCCGAACCTCGTTCCCTCTTCCGGCTGCTCGAAGAGATGAAGGGCTTCCTGCGGGAAGGAGCCAGCTGCATGGTCCATGTGGAGGGAACGCGGGCGTTCTCGAGCAGGCATCGCGTGACCAAGATCAGCGACGGCGTCATCCGCCTGGCGATCGAAGCCGGCGTGGCCATCGTGCCGGTCCGGTTCTCGGGAGGGCTGCCGGAGAACGACGTGGAGGAGAAGCCGATCTATCCGTATCGGCTGGTCGCCCAGGATATTCACCTCGGACAAGCGATTCCGCCGGAAGCTCTGGCCGGACTGTCCATGAAGGAACGCAAGCAGGTGGTACTTAACGCCATTAACGGTACGGGTCCGGACCCGGACGACGAGCGCATGAGCCCCGTCGACTTCGAATTCGAACGGGCCGTGCGGGACTGGACGGAAGCGGCCGGCTGCGTCAAGGAGTCCGCCGTCCTGTATCAAGCGTTGAAGGCTGCCGACGATACCCGATTCGGTTCGGATACGCGAGACCTGCTGGCGGGACGGGGCGCGGCGGCTTGGCCGGACACGCCCAAGGGCAGATGGATGGCCCGGTGGGCGGAGCTGCTGCTCGGAGCAAGAGGAGAGCGACTTCTAGCGAGAGAGGAAGCTGCGAATGTCTAAGTGGAGAGCCGTTATTTTCGATCTGGGGGACACCTTGGTGTCGCATATGGGCTCCAAGACGGAGCTGTTCCGCCGGATATGCCAAGAGGCCAACGTCCCGCTGCCCGAGGATCGGCGGTTGTTGCATGCCGCGGCGGCGGCCGGCTGGCGCGACGGAATGAATCGGGTGAATCCTCTCGATTGGAAGGATCTCGGCTGGAGGGAGCACGTCTTCCGCACGGGGCTGACGGCGGCGGGAATCGAGGAGGAGAGGGAGCGGTACGTCGAGACGTTGATGCGCATGAAGCTTCCCAAGCCTGCGAACGAGGTGATGCCGCACGCGTTCGAACTGTTGCGGGACTTGCGGGAGAATGGGTACAAGCTCGCGATCGTCAGCAACTACTACGGCAACCTGACCGAAGTGCTGGAGCGGACGAAGCTGGCGCCCCTGTTCGACGCGGCGTTCGATTCGGACGTCGTCGGGCTGGCGAAGCCGGAGCCGCGAATCTTCCATCTGGCTTGCGAAGCGCTCGGCGTTACGCCCGAAGAAGCGGTGTACGTCGGCGACATGCCGCCATACGACGCGGAGGGGGCGAGCCGCGCCGGACTGCACCCGGTTCTGCTGGACCCGTGCGGAATCTGGAACGAGCATGGCGATTACACGCACGTCCGGAACATTCGTTCCCTGGAGGAGCTGCCCGGCGTTCTGCTCGAAGCCTGACGGGCGGACATGCGAGCGTAAGGCGAACGAACGAGACGACGAGACACCCTGCCTAGTCCGCAAGACGCGGATCGGACGGGGTGTCTTCGTCGTTAAGGCAAGGCGGTCCGGAGCACGTCGATTACCTTGTCCAAGTGAACGCCGACGAGCTCGGACGCCTGGCGGCCGTCTCGCTTCTCGATGGCATCGAAGATGCTTCGATGCTCCTGCAAGAGGCGGCCCGCGGTCGCGTTCTCGCGATAGAACCAGAGCTCCCGCGTCTGCTTGATCGTCGCTTCGAACCGGTCGTACAAGGAATCGATCAATTGGAGGAAAAGAGGGTTGCCCGAAGCCTCCACGATGGCCCGGTGGAAGGCGACGTCCGCCATCTCGCCGCCGGTCGTGTCGCCATGGGCGAGGCTCGTCTCCATCGACTCCAGAAGCTGCCGCAATCGGCGCAGGTGTTCGTCCGATCGATGCTGCGCGGCAAGCGAAGCGGAGCCGATCTCGAGCGCTCTCCGGACCTGCAGCAATTCGATCAAGGAGCCCGCGTTCCGGAACAGCCGGTCGGCCGCGCTCTTCGATTCGTTCGGCAGCTCCTTGCGGATGAACGTGCCGCCCCCATGGCGGACGTCCAGCCAGCCCGTCGCCTTCAGCGCGCTCACCGCTTCGCGGATCGTGGAGCGGCCGACCCCGTACGCTTCCGCGAGCTCGACGACGGAAGGGAGCCGGTCGCCGGGCCGCCATTCTCCGCTTCGGATCCGCTCGAGCAGATGTTCCGCCACCAGTTCGTGGCTCTTCGCCGTTCCGATCTTCATCTGGGCCAATCCTCCATGAATACGAGGTAAGGATACGATTTTTGGGAGCTGTACACGAACCCTAGTATAGCATATAATGGGTTCCAAAGTCATCTGATGACATGATGAGATGATGAGGAGGGGCTTCCCATTTTGGACCAATCTCTAACCGAGCGGCTTCGCCGGATCGTCGGCGAACGCCACTTCCGGGACGACCAGGAAGCGCGGGTCGCCCATTCGTACGACGGAACGCCGATGCTCCAGAGCTTGCCCGACGGCGTGATCTATCCCGAGAACACGGCGCAAGTGTCCGAGATCATGAGAGCGCTGTCCGAGTACCGGGTTCCGGTCGTCTCCCGGGGCTCCGGCTCCAACTTGAGCGGCGGCACGGTCCCCTTGCAGGGAGGCGTCGTCATGGTCATGCACCGGATGAACCGGATCTTGGAGGTCGATGCCGAGAACTTGACGGCGACCGTGCAGCCGGGCTTGATCACGGCGGAGTTCATTACGCACGTCGAGGCTATGGGCCTGTTCTATCCGCCGGATCCGAGCAGCATGCGGATCTCCACGATCGGAGGCAACATCGCGGAATGCTCCGGCGGCCTTCGGGGGCTCAAGTACGGAACGACCAAGGATTACGTGATCGGCCTGGAGGCGGTTCTGCCCGGCGGGGACGTCATCCGGACCGGAGGCAAGCTGATGAAGGACGTGGCCGGCTACGACTTGACGAAGCTGCTCGTCGGCTCGGAAGGGACTCTCGCGATTATTACGGAAGCGACGCTGAAGCTCATTCCTCCTCCGGCCGCCAAGAAGACGATGCTGGCGATGTTCAAGGACATCTACGCCGCGGCGCGGACCGTCTCCCGGATCATCGAAGCGAAGATCATCCCGGCGACGCTCGAATTCATGGACAACCCGACGATCCGCGTCGTGGACGACTTCGCGAAGCTCGGGCTGCCCCGGGATATGGAAGCGATCCTCCTCATCGAGCAGGACGGCTCTCCCGAGACGGTCGAACGGGATATCGAGCGGATCCGGAGCATCTGCGAGCTGGAGAAGGCGGACCGGGTCGAAGTCGCCGAGACGAGGGAGCACGCCGACAAGCTGCTGACGGCCCGCCGCAGCGCGTTCACGGCGCTGGCCCGCCTGCGCCCGACGACGATTCTCGAAGACGCGACCGTCCCGCGTTCGCGCATCGCCGACATGGTGCTGCGCATCAACGAGATCGCGCGCAAGCACGGGGTCACCATCGCGACGTTCGGCCACGCGGGAGACGGCAACCTGCACCCGACGGCGACGACGGACGCGAGGGACAAGGAGGAGGTGCACCGGGTCGAGCTGGCGTTCGAGGAGATCTTCGAAGCGGCCATCGAGCTCGGAGGGACGATCACCGGCGAGCACGGCGTCGGCATGGTCAAGGCTCCGTTCCTGGAATGGAAGGTGGGCCGGGCGGGCATCGACGTCATGAAGGGGATCAAGGCGGCGTTCGACCCGCACAACCTGCTCAACCCCGGGAAGCTGTTCGCCAAGGAGACGCGGAGAAGGGTGGTGATCGAGCGTGGCTAAGACGATGGAAGGCGCTTTGACGAGTGTGGCTAAGACGGCCGACAGCGCTTCGACGAACGAAGGGCTTCCGAACGGCGGCAAGCCCGACGTCGATCATTCCAACCCGTTGGCCCGGACGATGCTGGCCAAGCTGGATTACGACCAGCTGACGAATTGCATGCGCTGCGGCTTCTGCCTGCCCGCCTGCCCGACGTTCCGGGAGACGGGACTCGAGCCGGAATCGCCGCGCGGCCGCATCGCCCTCATGAAGGCGGTCGTCGACGGCGTCATGGAGCCGGACCTCTCGTTCCAGGAGCAGATGAATCACTGCCTCGGCTGCCGCGCCTGCGAGCCGGCCTGTCCGGCGGACGTCAAGTACGGGCAGCTCATCGAACAGACGCGCGACGCCATCGAGGAACACGCGACGACGCATCGCCGGTGGGTCCGCGGCTTGCGTTCGGTCGCGTTCAAAGGCCTCTTCCCGCATCAGAACCGGATGAAGAGACTCGGCGCGCTGCTGAAGGTCTACCAGAAGACGGGGTTGAACCGCGCCGTTCGTTCCGCCGGAATCATGAAGCTGTTCCCGGCCCATCTGAGGGACATGGAACGGATTCTGCCCGAGGCGTCCTCCAAGGGGGTTCGGGAGCTCATCGGGGAGAGGCATCCGGCTCGCGGCGAGAGGCGGGGGAAGGTCGCGCTGTTCCGAGGCTGCATCATGGACGCCCTGTTCGCGCAGACGAACGTGAATACGGTTCTCCTGCTGACGGAGGCCGGCTTCGAGGTCGTCATTCCGCAGACCCAGAACTGCTGCGGCGCGCTTCATGCCCATAGCGGCGAGACGGACCAGGCACGGGAGCTCGCCCGCTCCAACGTCCGCGCGTTCCTCGGGGAGGACGTCGACTTCGTCGTCACGAACGCGGGCGGCTGCGGGGCGATCCTACTGGAATACGATCATTTGCTCCAGGATGACGAAGAGTGGGCCGAGCCGGCAGCCCGGTTCTCGAAGCGGGTGATCGACGTCTCCGAGCTGCTGCTGCGCCACGGCAACCCGCTCAAGTTCGAGCCTGCCGATGCGGAGGAGCCGCTGCCGATCGTGACGTATCAGGACTCCTGCCATCTGCGCAACGTCATGAGGTCGTCGGACGCTCCCCGCCAATTGATCCGCCAGGCGGCGGGCGCGTCGTTCGTCGAGATGAAGGAAGCGGACCGCTGCTGCGGATCGGCCGGCATCTACAACCTGACGCAGCCCGAGATGGCCGGCTCCATATTGGAGAAGAAAATGGAGCACGCCAACCGCACCGATGCGAGGACGATCCTGACGAGCAACCCCGGATGCCTGCTGCAGATGAAGGCCGGCGTCGCGAAGCACGGAACGTCGCCGGAGACGACCGAGTCCGTTCACATAGTCGATTATTTATACAAGCGATTGCGCCCGTCGCCGTCCGCCCGATCCTGAATCTTCTCGGGCTGCGCGTTCTCTATTTTGCGTAACCGTTCGACGTGCTATAATCTTCACGAGTTCGACCCATGGATGCTGTTGAAGAAGAACCGCGATTTTCTACCGCAACGTTATAGGCGCAGCGGGACGATCGCGGTTCTTTTTATCGATTCGAAGGGAAGAAGGGTGGCCGACATGTCGAGAGGCTTCTCCGGAACGGATCGCCGCCGCAGGCTTGAGGAGATGGAGACGGAAAATTACGACGTTCTGATCGTCGGAGGAGGCATTACCGGAGCGGGAATCGCGCTGGACGCGCGGACGCGGGGGATGAAGACGGCTCTGATCGAGATGCAGGACTTCGCGGCGGGAACGTCCAGCCGGTCGACGAAGCTCGTTCATGGCGGTCTGCGATACTTGAAGCAGCTCGAGGTGAAGATGGTCGCGGAGGTCGGCAAGGAGCGCGCGGTAGTCTACGAGAACGGCCCCCACGTGACGACTCCGGAATGGATGCTGCTCCCTTTCTACGAGGGAGGCACGTTCGGTGCATTCACTACGTCGATCGGACTCCGGCTCTACGACTTCCTGGCCGGGGTCAAGCGGGAAGAACGGCGCCGAATGCTGAGCCGGGAAGCCGCGCTTCGGAAGGAGCCGCTGCTCAGGAAGCAAGGGCTGAAGGGCGGCGGCTACTACGTGGAGTACCGGACCGACGACGCGCGCCTCACGATCGAAGTGGCGAAGCGAGCCGCGGAAGCCGGAGCGAATGCCGTCAACTACGCTATGGCGGAGGAGCTTCTGTACGAGAACGGCAAGCTGATCGGCGCCGTCGCCAGAGACCGGATCGGCGGAGGCGCGTACCGGATTCGGGCCCGCCGAATCGTCAACGCGACGGGCCCTTGGGTCGACGGGCTTCGGGAGCTGGACCGCTCCCGGCACGGGAAGACGCTGCGCCTGACGAAGGGAGTGCACCTCGTCTTCGACGGCGCGCGCTTCCCGCTTCGGCAGGCGATCTACTTCGACACGCCCGACGGCAGGATGGTGTTCGCGATTCCCCGCGACGGCAAGACGTACGTCGGCACGACCGACACCGATTACGCGGGGGATCCGGCGCATCCGCGCATCGAGGCGGAGGACCGGGATTACATGCTGGCGGCTTGCAACGGCATGTTCCCGGAGCTGAAGCTGGCCGGGGAGGACGTCGAATCCGGCTGGGCGGGCCTCAGACCGCTCGTCTACGAGGAAGGCAAGGCCCCCTCGGAAGTGTCGAGGCGCGACGAGATCTTCGTCTCCCCGTCCGGGATGATCACGATAGCCGGAGGCAAGCTGACCGGCTACCGGAAGATGGCCGAGACCGTCGTTGACTTGCTCGATCGGGAGCTGCGGAAGGAAGGCGCCGGTCCGTTCGCTCCATGCGCGACGAGAACGCTGTCCATCTCCGGAGGCGACGTAGGCGGCTCCGCGCGGTTCTCTACGTACGCGTTCCGGAAGGCGGAGAAGGGCGTACGGCTCGGACTCGAGCCGGAGACGGCGATTCGGCTCGCGAAGCGGTACGGATCGAACGTCGAAGCGGTCTACGGCCGCCTGGAGCCGTCGGCGCGGCTCGGCAAGAAGCACGGGCTGCCCGCGGACGTCGGCGCGATGCTGCTGTACGCCATCGAGGAGGAGATGGCGGTCCACCCCGCCGATTTCCTCATTCGGCGGACGGGGGCCTTGTTTTTCGATATCGCTTGGGTTCGGAGATTCAAAGAGGGAGCGCTCGGGTTTATGGCGGAATACATGGGCTATGGCGAAGAGCGGATCCAGGAGTATGCGGCTCGGCTGGACGCGGAGCTCGAAGCGGCTTCCGGCCGCAAGATCCCGTAGGAATGCTCCTCATCCTCGATGAACGGTGCCTTATCGAGCGCCGCGCCTCCAAGGTAATATGAGGGGGACCCGATCCGAATCCGGATGGGGTCGACTTCTGGTACTGGAGGCGCGAAGAGACTAAACCGTCTACGAACTCGCGGTTCCTTGGGAGGAATTAACCGGAGATCCCGACCTCGTGCGTCAGGGCTTGAAGCTGAAGTTCTCGCTGCTCGTCAACGACAACGACGGCCGCGGCCGCGAGGGCTGGGCGGAATACAACGGAGGCATCGGAACGTCGAAGGACGTCCATGCGTTCGGCGACGTTTTCTTGCTGCCGTGAAGCTTGCGGATGCGGCAGGCCAAGACGACGCGCCGTATCGAGTCGAGCCGAACCGAGCAAAACTTGTAAGGAGAGAAGCGGGCGATCCCCGCTTCTTTTTGCTTTTTGACGCTAACAAAGTCCGACGTCGCTATTCAGCGCCCAAAATCCGATTTAGCGGGCTTCACCGCAGGCAGGCGGATTCCCTTGTGCCGATTTTTCGATTAGAGCATCGCCGGAAATAACAAGGCAGTTGAATTTTGTATGATTTTTCATACAACATCCAAGCCAGACGCCTGCTTGGAGCAGAATTTGTACGATTTTTCGTACAACATTCAAGCCAGGCGCCTACACGGAGCAGGATTTGTACGATTTTTCGTACAACATCCAAGCCAGGCGTCAACTTGGAGCAGGATTTGTACGATTTTTCGTACAACATCCAAGCCAGGCGCCTGCTTGGAGCAGAATTTGTACGATTTTTCATACAACATCCAAGCCAGGCGTCAACTTGGAGCAGGATTTGTACGATTTTTCGTACACCATTCAACAAAGACGCACAAAGACCCACAAAGACGCCTTCTTGAGGTGTCTTTACGAGGCAGAAATTAGCCCGAATCCAAATATTCCAGGACAAGCTCCGTTAGCGAATGGGTTATCCGAAGTTTTTTTGGGCCTCACCTAACGATATCGATAGAAATCCAATCGCCGTTGTATGTTCGCCGGCGCCGATCCCCGTTACGATAGAGGAACAAGAGGGGGAGGCACAGCATGTTCGCGAAACTTTACAAGCATCGTTGGCAGTATCTGATGATTTTCCCGGGTGTCCTGCTTCTGCTCCTATTCAGCTACATTCCGATGGCGGGCATCCAAGTGGCGTTCCGGGACTTCCAGATCGGCTCTTCCATCTGGAGCAGTCCGTGGGTCGGAATGGACAACTTCGCGTTCCTGGACGAGCCGCAGTTCTGGACGGTCGTGAAGAATACGCTGTATATCTCGGTGCTGAAATTCGTCTTCGGCTTCCCGGCGCCGATCCTGCTCGCCTTGATGATCAACGAAGTCGCGCATTCGGCGTTCAAGCGCTTCGTTCAATCGGTGAGCTATTTGCCCCACTTTTTCTCCTGGATCGTGGTCGCCTACATTCTGCAATCGGTCCTGACGATCGACGGCGGCCTCGTGAACGACTGGATCGCCAAGGCGGGCGGAGAGCCGATCTTCTTCCTCGGCTCCACGGAATGGTTCCGGCCGATCGTCGTCGGCAGCGGCCTGTGGAAGGAGACGGGATGGAATACGATTCTCTACCTGGCGGCCTTCACGACCATCGACCCTCAGCTGTACGAAGCGGCGAAGGTCGAAGGGGCGGGCCGGTTCGCCCGAATCCGGCACATTACGCTTCCTGGCATCGTGCCGACGATCTCGATCGTTCTGATCCTCAGCATCCCGAGCCTGATCGCGGTCGGCATGGACCAGATCTATCCGCTGATGAACTCGGCGAACATGGCCGTCGCGGACGTGCTCGACACGTACGTTCTCCGGAGCGGCCTCCAGCAGGGGTACTTCGGAATGGCGACCGCCGTCGGCCTGCTGTCCTCCGTCATCAGCCTGGCGCTGGTCTTGACGACCAACCAGCTCTCCCGAAAAATAAACGGCGAAGGATTATGGTGACCTCATGAGACAGAAAGCCGGAGAGAAACTGTTCCAAGTCGTCCTTGTCGTTCTGCTCTCGCTGCTCTGCTTGACCGTTCTGTATCCGTTCGTCTATATGCTGGCCATCTCGCTCAACGAGGGAGCGGACGCGGCCAAAGGCGGCGTCTACCTGATCCCGCGGACGTTCACGCTCATCAATTACGAGATCGTCTTAGGCAACGAAGTGATCCGGCACGCCTATCTCGTCACGATCGCCCGAACGATCGTCGGCACGGTCGCCGGACTGTCCGTCACGCTGCTCGTCGCCTTCGGCTTGTCGTACAAGGGCTTGCCGATGCGGCGGACGATTCTCGGCTACATCCTGATCACGATGCTGTTCAGCGGCGGGCTCGTCCCGTTCTACATCCAACTGAACAACCTGGGACTGCTGAACACGTTCTGGGTGTATATTCTGCCGGGCATGTTCTCGGTCTGGAACATGTTCGTCATGCTGAAATTCATCCAGGGCATTCCGGAGGCGTTGATCGAATCGGCGGAGCTGGACGGCGCGAGCCCGCCGCGCGTGCTGTGGCAGATCGTCGTCCCGCTGTCGAAGCCGATGCTGGCCGCCCTCGGGCTGTTCACGGCCGTCGGGCATTGGAACGACTGGTTCGCCGGCGCCTTCTTCGTGTCCGACCAGTCGCTCATCCCGGTGCAGACGTTCCTTCAGCAGCTGCTGTCGGCTTCGGATATCTCCGCCGTGCTCGGCTCCAACACGAACCAAGAAGCGCTCGCCCGTTCGCAGATGCAGAACATCACGCTCATGTCGATCAAGATGGCCGTCGTCATGGCGAGCGCGCTGCCGATTCTGTGCGTGTACCCGTTCCTGCAGAAGTACTTCGTCAAGGGCGTGCTCGTCGGATCGGTCAAGGGGTAACAGTAAGGAACCCGGCCGGTCCCATCCATTCAACCTTCGGGTATAAGGCATTATCCATATACCAAACGCAAAATCGACAAAGACAGGGGAGTAGAGCGATGAACGCAACAAGAAAAGGCAAGCGATGGGCCGCCTTGTCGCTGGCCGTCATGCTGGCCGTGCTGGCCGGATGTTCGAAGTCGAACGACGGGGCCGATCCGGGCGGCGGCGCCGCCGGTACGGCCGGCGGGGAGTCCGCGGCCGGAAGTCCGTCCGCCGGAGCGTCGGAGGGCGGCTCGAAGGCGTTCGAGCTGTGGCTCGGATGGTCGGCGACGATCAACAACGACAGCCTGGTGCAGAAGTATTGGCGCGAGAAGGAGCCGGGCATCGACGTGAAGCTCGAAGCGACCCAAGGGGATGCGGCCACCGCTCTCAACCTGAAGCTGAACACGGGAGGCTTCAAGGACGCCGCGATCTTCAACCGGAGCGAGACGGTGAAGAGCGCGATGAACCGCTCGAATCTGCTTCAGCCGCTGGAGTCCTACTTCGATATGCCGGACAAATACCCGGGGCTGGCTTCCATCCCGAAGACGTATCTGGAGCGAATGAAGGACAAGGACGGCCATATCTGGTCCATCCCGACCTGGTTCGATCAGAATCCGGACGATCCGTGGCCGGGCTGGGCTTCGAACGGCTGGTTCGTGCGGACGGACGTCCTCGAGAAGACCGGCATGAAGAAGGAAGACTTGACGACGCTGGAAGGGATCGAGACGTTCCTGAAGAAAGCCGGCGAAGTGAAGGACGAATCCGGCAAGTCCGTCATTCCGATGTCGCTCTTGATGGACCCGAACGATACGATCAGCTGGAACGACGAGAACGCGGTTCTGAGCGCATTCGGGGTGACGACCGGCGGGGCGGCGATCGAGAAGAAGGACGGCGGGTTCGTCTTCGCCTTCGACGATCCGAATTACAAAGCCGCCTATCAATGGCTGAACAAGCTGTATCGCGAGAAGCTGATCGACCCGGAGGTCGTCACGAACAAGAAGGAGCAGTACCAAGAGAAGAACAAGGCCGGCCGCGTCGCGATGAACGTGGGCAGCTTCTGGAACATCCCCACCTCCGTCTGGGAGACGCTGGACGGACCGACCGAACCGGGCTGGTATTACGATGTCATCCCGTTCCCGAAGGTGGCCGGCGTGGAGCAGATCGGCTCGAATACCGTCATCAATCCGAATCCGGGCTTCGACGTCTACGTCAGCAAGAACACGAAAAATCTGGAAGCGATTCTGAAGTTCTTCGACTATACGCTGCAGCCGAAGCCGGAGCAGCAGCAGGTCGTCAACGAAGGACCCGCCGGCTTGTACTGGGATTGGGCCGATCAGCCTCTAGGCAAATGGCGGTTCATCGACGAGAATTATAAGAAGGACCGCAACTCCGGAGACGCGGCGCAGAAGTCCAAGGTCACGCCCGAGCTGTACATGGCGTCCTCGTACAGCAAGGAATGGTATCCTTGGTGGAACGTCGCGGACGTGGACAAGGCAGGCGCGGCCAAGACGACGCAACTGACGGAGACGATCGGGAAGATGGGAGGCGTGAGAACCGCCCACTCCTACGATCTGGTGCCGACGAAGCAAGGCGGACTGTGGGAGAAGTATGCGCCGGAGCTCGAGAACATCCGCAAGGAGTATCGGGCGAAGCTGCTGATGGCGAAGAACGAGTCGGAATTCGAATCCGCCTGGAAGTCGTTCCGGGACGCGCTGGAGAAGCGCGCTCACTGGTCCGAGCTGAAGCAGGAGTGGCAAGAGTCCTATCAAGCGGACATTCAGGCGCACGGCGAGTTCTAACGGGAGACAGGAGCAGCCCCTCGGGAGGGGTTGCTCCCTTTGCCTTTCCCGATGCTTCGCGGCCGTACGGAACGGGAGGAACGAATGAGCCTAAGACAGCTGTTGGAAAAATCGATTATCCGCATGACCCGATTCATGAACCTGAGGGGCAAAATCGTCCTTTTCTACGGCTTGATCGTGTTCATTCCGACCGCGCTGCTGGCCGTCGGAGCCGGGTATCTGGCGCTGCATCAAGTGCGGGCGAACTATATGCTGACGATCAAGGAAGCGGTTCGCCAGAGCGCGCAGAGCATCGAATTCAGGAAGCAGAGCTACGACCTGCTCGCCATCCGGACGGCCACCGACGGGGAATTGGTATCCCGGCTGTCGCGCGATTACGCGGACATGTACGAACAGTTGGAGACGGTTCAATACGTGGACCGGTCGTTCCTCGGCACTTCGAAGTATTTGCCGGGGATCGAGGATTTCCGGATCTATCACACGAACGCCACCCTGGTTCAGGACGGCGGGCTGCTGTGGAAGCCCGAGAACCGGATGCTGTCGGGAATCGGCGAGAAGGCGTGGTACGATCGGACGGCAGGCTCGGCGGACATGCTGAGCTGGTCGAACGCCGAGAGCGACAAGCGGAAGCTGGTCGTGACCCGGAAAATCATGAGCAATTACGGCGACGTCTACGGCGTCGTCTATATGCTACTGGACTATAACGCCGTATTCGCGGAGCCGTTCGAGCATCCGTTCGAAGGGGAGGGGGCCCTGTACATCGTCGACGCGAACGAACGCATCATCGCTTCCTCGGATTCCGGAGAGATCGGGCTGCGGCTGTCCGACTCTTCCCTTCGGCACTACTGGAACCTGGGGAACGCCGATGCTTCCCCGGTGGACGGCAAGCTGCTGATCGCAAGCAAGCTCGGCTCCGGCTGGACGGTCGCGGCGCTCGTTCATCTGGACCGCATGGAGGAGCAGTCGAAGCGGATCTTCGTCGCGGTCGGAATCGGAATCGCTTTCTTCCTGCTGCTGTCCGCCTTCCTGATCATGACGGTCCTCAAGAACGTCGTCTGGCGCATTCGCAAGCTGGGGACGCGGATGACCGACATCTCGGAAGGGGTGTTCGACGTGACGGTGCGCAACCGGGACCGCGACGAGCTCGGCGAGCTCGAAGTGCTGTTCAACCGGATGTCCGGCCGCCTCGGCAAGCTGGTGGAGGAGAACACGCAAGCGAGCCTGAAGGAGCGCGAGCAGTCGTTCAAGGCGCTGCAGGCCCAGATCAATCCGCACTTCATCTACAATTCGCTCAGCCTGATCCGTTGGCGCGCGATGGATCTGGGGGACGAGACGCAGATTCGCATCATCGACGCGATGACGACGTTCTACCGGCTCGCCTTGAACAACAAGGACAACGTGACGAGAATCCGCGACGAGCTCGAGCATCTGAAGGCGTACGCGGAGATCCAGCAGCACCGTTATCCGGACCGGGTCGCGGTGGAATGGCGGGTCGACCCGGAGACGCTCGATCTGTACACGATCAAGATGGTGCTCCAGCCGATCGTCGAGAATTGTTACCTTCACGGACAAATTACGAAAACGAAGAATGCGTATATCCGGATCTCGATCTCCCTGACGGAAGACTCCGTTTATCTCCGCGTGGAGGATAACGGGAAGGGCATCCCGCGGGAAGCGCTGGACAGCATTCGCGAAGGACGATATACCGGCTCGGGCAACGGCTTCGGCATGAACGGCATTCGGGACCGGCTGCGCCTCTACTTCGGTTCGGAAGCGCGCTTCGACATCGACAGCGCCGAGAACGAAGGAACGCGCGTCACGATCCGGATTCCGATCTGTCGGGAACGCCCCGAGCTCATTCGAGGAGAGAGAGCATGATCCGAGCTTTGATCGTCGACGACGAACCGATGCAAATTCAAGGGCTTCTCCGCCACATCGCTTGGGAGAAGCTGGGCTACGAGAGTCCGCTGACGGCCGAGTCCGGGGAGGAAGCGCTGGCGCTGCTGGAGACGACGCCGGTGGACGTCCTTATTACGGACGTGTCGATGCCCGGGATGACGGGAATCGAGCTGCTGGCCAAGTGCAGGTCGGACTATCCGCATCTCCAGTCTCTTCAGACCGTCATCGTCAGCGGCTTCGACGAGTTCGAATTCGTGCAGGAAGCCATTCATCTCGGAGCGAAGGCTTACGTGCTGAAGCCGGTCAAGACGGAGGAGCTGGAACAGAAGCTCGCCTCCTTCCGCTCGTCGATCGAGCAGAAGGACCGGATCGAGCGGGAGATGGAATCGCTGAAGGAGAAAATGACCGAGAGCCTGGACATGCTGCAGGACCGCTTCGCGAACGACCTGATCGAGGGGCGCGCCCAGAGCGGGGAGATGATCGATTCGTGGCGCCGCTTGCTGGAGCTTCCGGGAGGCGACTGGCGAATCCGTCTTTACGTGTTCGCCTACGACAGGCTGCAAGATTCGGCCCGCCACGACGCCGCGCGGCGCATCTGGCTGAGCGACGCGCTGCTGCGGGCGGTCAAGACCGGGCTGTCGGGCTTCGAGCATGCGTATGTCGGAAGAACGGGGGCCGACGAAGCGGCCGTTCTGCATCTGAACGCTCCGCCGAGCGAACGGGCCCGGATCGAGAAGCAGTTCCCGTTCGTCCAAGAGGTCGTTCGGGAATCGTCGGGGGAGTCCGTGACGGTCGGGGTGAGCCGGGAATGCGGAGGTCCCGGCGAGGTGCCGACTCTGTATAAGGAAGTCAAGCACATGATGACCCGCGGGAGGATGGCCGGCGCCGGGCACATCCATTACTTCGACCGGGCCGAAGCGTCCGATTACCGGGAGTTCGCCCTGAAAGAAGAGGAGATTCCGGAGATCGTCCGCTTGTTCGAGGAAGGGGACGCCGACCGGGCGAAGGCCCGCGTACATCTAGCGTTCGATTCGCTTGAGACGCGTCCCGAACTCTCCTTCTCGTACGTTCAGGCATTCGCCATGGGACTCATCAGCGAGCTGGCGCGCCGCATTCCGCGTACCGCGGACAAGGGCGGCGAGTTCAACGTCCGGAGCTGGCAGCGGCTCCTCGACTGCGCGAATCTTCGGGAAGTCCGGGAGACGACGCTCGAAGCCTTGTCCCGTTACCGCCAACTGGAAGATAAGGAGCAAGACCAACAGAGGCACCACCTTATTCATCAAGTCGCGAGCTTCCTGGAAGAGCGGCTGCGGGAACCGGTGACGGTCAAGCAGCTCGCCGAACGCTTCCAATTGAATCCGAGCTACCTGAGCGTTCTGTTCAAGAAGGAGACGGGGAAGACGATCTCGGAATTCGTTCAGGAAGCGCGGCTCGGCAAGGCGAAGCGGCTGCTGCAAGATCCGAACGTCAAGGTGTATGAAGTGGCGGAGCAGGTCGGATTCCAGACGACGGCTTACTTCTCGTTCCTGTTCAAGAAGGCGACGGGGGTGACGCCGCAGGAATTCCGGGACTACCATTACGGGGAATAAGGAAGCCGGTCACCGCTGCGAAGAGGCGGTGATCTTCTTTTGTCAAAAATATTCCTTGACGGGAATATTCCTTGTTAGATATATTAAAACCAAGGAAGAACGACAAGGCGGCGAGGGGGATGAGCGGAGACGAGAGATCGATCGATAACGAGGTGAGCGGCATGCAGGGGTACGGGCACGGCATGGACTTGGCGACGCTAAGCGCCCTCTCCGAGCCGAATCGGCTGCTGATCGTGGAACTGCTGCGGGAAGGCCCCTTAACCGTGGGGGAGATCGCGGACCGGCTGGGGCTGCGCCAGCCCCAGACCTCGAAGCATTTGAAGGTACTTAGCGACAACGGGTTCGTGGAGGCCAAAGTGGACGCCAATCGCCGGATCTATCGGCTTCGGCCGGAACCCTTCCGGGCGATGGAATCCTGGGCGAAGTCGATCCGAAGCGTCATGCAGGACCGATTCGATCAGTTGGACGCGTACTTGCGGGAACTGCAGAGCAATTCGAATTCAGACAATAATCTTAATAATCGAGATAATCGAGGAGGAAGTTGAAATGGCGAATCAAGCGATGGAGTCGAGAGTGGAGAACGAGAAGGTGTTGGTGCTGGAGCGCGTGTTCGACGCGCCGCGCGAGCTCGTGTTCAAGATGTTCAAGGAGCCGGAGCATCTGAAGCACTGGTGGGGGCCGAGAGGCTGGGAGATTCCGGTGTGCACCGTGGACTTCCGTCCGGGCGGCGTCTGGCACTACTGCATGAAGTGCGCCGATCGGAATCAGGGCGACTTCTACGGCATGGAATCTTGGGGCAAGGGCGTCTACCAGGAGATCGTCGAGCCGGAGAAGATCGTCTACGTCGACTACTTCTCGGACGCCGAAGGCAACTCCAACGAAGAGATGCCGTCCACCCTGGTCACGCTGGAGTTCATCGACCTGGGCGGCAAGACGAAGCTGGTGAACCGGGGCGAATACGCCACCGCGGAAGCGCTCAAGACCGTTATGGACATGGGCATGCTGCAAGGGATCACCGAGACTTGGGATCGCCTGGAAGAGCGCCTCAACGCAGTCCAATAAGGGAACGAACAGACAAGCCGCCGGCCAAGGGCCGGCGGCTTTTGTGCGTGCTCATCGATATTCGGGGCTCGTCCATTGACAAGCTCTCGTTATTTTCCTTATACTTTTAATGAACAACTGTACAATATCTAATCGATTCGGAGGGAATTGTCATGCGGTTGAATGGCAAAGTGGCGGTCGTAACCGGCGCGGCATCGGGGATGGGGAAGGCGATCGCGGAGCTCTACGCGAAGGAAGGGGCCAAGGTCGTCGTCTCCGACTTGAACGAGGAAGGCGCGAAGGCGGTCGCGGAGGGCATTCGGGCGAGCGGCGGACAGGCTGTCGCTATCAAGACGAACGTAGCCGAGCTTGGCGACATCAACGCAATGATCGATACGGCCGTAAGCGAGTTCGGAACTCTCGATATTCTGGTCAACAATGCCGGCATTATGGATAACATGGCCGCGGTCGGCGACGTCGAGGACGCTCGCTGGGACCTGATCTTCGACGTCAACACGAAAGCCGTCATGCGCGCGATCCGCAAGGCGCTGCCGATCTTCCTCGAGAAGGGCAAGGGCGTCATCGTCAACACCGCCTCGACGGGCGGCTTCAGCGGCGCTCACGCGGGCGCGGCTTACGTCGCTTCGAAGCATGCCGTCGTCGGCCTCACCAAGAACACGGCGTTCATGTACGCCCAGAAGGGGATTCGCTGCAATGCCATCGCTCCCGGCGGCACGGCGACGAACATTACGTCTTCGGTGACGAACTTCAACGAATTCGGCGCTTCCCGGACGGCTCTGACTCAAGCCGTCATCCCGCGCATCGGCCAACCTGATGAGATCGCGCAGGTGGCCCTGTTCCTCGCGTCCGACGAATCGAGCTTCGTGAACGGCGCGATTGTCGCGGCGGACGCGGGCTGGACCGCGGCGTTCTAATCCGAATCGATCGAGGACCGAACCCTCCCAGGCTGCAAGCAGATCGTGTGCTTGCAGTCTTTTTTCTATACTTTTCGCCATGAACTGTACTATAATACTGTCCGTATTCGAATTTATTGAACAATTCCGCGAGGAATCGTTCATTAAGGGAATGAACCGACCGATGAATGAGAACGACCAGAGGGTTATTCAGACGAAGAGATCGCTGCACGGCGCGCTCCTCGCGTTGCTCAAGAACAAACCGCTCGAATCGATCTCCGTCTCCGAGCTGTGCCGCGAGGCCGGAATCAACCGGGGCACTTTCTACTTGCACTATAAGGACGTCGGCGCCTTGTTCGACGAGCATCTTCGTTCGCTGCTTCAGGACTTGGAGGAGTCTTACTACGAACCGTATCGGCACGTATCCCGCCTGGAGCCGCAGCATCTCGACCCCACGACGATCCGGATCTTCCACCACGTGAAGAAGTACCGGCAGTTCTATGAGATCGTATTCGACCGACAATCGTCCTTGTCGTATTATTACTCCTTATTCGACAAGATCAAGAGCCTGATCCGGGAGAGCACCAAGGACTATCCTCATGGCGATAGGGACTTAGGTCTCATGATCGCATATCAGGCGAATGCCATCATGGGCATGCTCATCCAGTGGAGCGAGGAAGGCTTCGGCCGCAGTCCCGAATCGATGAATGAGTTTCTTGCGTCGATTTTTCAGCCTCCTCCAGAAGCGTCTTCTTAGGCGGAACGTCATAAAATTTTCCAACCACATTCCTATTCTTTCCATATAACATTTGCTGTAGCATAACCAAT
Source organism: Cohnella xylanilytica (assembly GCF_014212175.1). GTDB lineage: Bacteria > Bacillota > Bacilli > Paenibacillales > Paenibacillaceae > Cohnella > Cohnella xylanilytica. The sequence continues at coordinate 50,811 of NZ_JACJVR010000059.1, forward strand.
TAGTGGTTCATGTCACGTGCATATACCACATAATGGAATCTACAGCTAGGTTGATAGGGAGGAGTAAGATGGTTCGCGCCACGAACAGGACCGGCAAGCTGCTGATCGGAACTCTCGCCTTGGTTATCGGTTGGGGAACGGCCGCTTCGTACGCTTCGGCGGCGGACAGCGGCTTTATCGGCCGCATGACGAAGCAATATACGGAGTTCGAGGCCAAGCATCAGCAAGCGTACAACCGCTACTATCGAACGGAGAAAGGTCTATATGACACCTACCACAGGCAGATGACGGCGGTCTACGACAAGATGCTGAAGCAAGCCCGCGACGACCTGAACGCCATGACGGCGACGTTCCAGAGCGATATCGCGAGCCTGAAGCGAAGCTATGACGAGAACTCGGACGCCTTCCGCGAATACGAGAGGGCGACGGATAAGGACCGCGCCGGGGATCCGATGAATCTGTACGAAGACGCGATGGACCCGGACAATGCCGGCGGGCCGATGGACCGGTTCGAGGACAGCCTGGATCCCGATTCGGCGGGGGGCGCGACGGACGAGTACGCCGACGAGCTGGACCCGGATTCGGCCGGAAGCGCCATGGACGAATACGCAGACGAAGTCGATCCCGATTCGGCGGGCAGCGTCATGGACGAATTCGCGGACGAATCGTCCGTTCGCTCCTCGGGCAGCGTGATGGATCGCTACGAGGACGGCGAGCTGACCTTGAAGGAAGCGGAGAAGTTGATGGCGCAGGCGCTGGCCAAGGCGGAAGCCGGCATGGACAAGCGGATCGAAGAGACGAAGCGGGCGGTGCAGAATCGGAAGAACCAGTCGCTGAAGGACATTCGGGACGCCTGGCTGAACGCGAGGAATTCGATTCTGTCGCAGCGGGAAGCGGCGATCGCGGCTGCGTCCTCGGCTCGCGAGAAGCTGACCGGCACCGGCATCTCGTTCCCGCCCCTTGTGCTGGACGATTGGATGACGGTCGTCGTGAACGGGGATTATATGATCTTCGAACAGCCGCCGACGGTCGTCGACGGGACGACGCTGGTGCCGATGCGCGCGATCTTCGAGAAGCTCGGAGCGAGCGTCGTCTGGCGCGCGTCCGACCGGACGATTACGGCGAAGAAGGGCAAGACGGCGATCTGGCTGCAGCTCGGCAACGCGAACGCGAAGGTCGGAACGGTCGCGCGGAAGCTGGAGGCGGCTCCGCGAACGGTGAACGGCAGCACGATGGTGCCCCTGCGCTTCGTCAGCGAAGCGCTCGGAGCCGGCGTGAAGTGGGACGACCAACTTCTGACAATCACGATAACATCTTCCGCTTCCGCATCCTAGACCCAATCTAGGGCAAGACAAACTCCCGTCATGGCTCATGACGGGAGTTTGCGTTGGATAGGCGGAAGGCTACATATTCAGCGCTTCCGCGGCCGCCTTCTGGTCGTTGGCCAGCAGCCGGTTGAGGTCGTAGGCCGGATAGATCCCCTTGTTCAGCATGAACTCGAACACCTTGGAATGCAGCTGAATCGCTTGATTGAGCTGCTTCTTGAACGTCTCGCACAGGGACGGCGTCGCCGTCTCGGTAATGGCGATCGCGTAGTTGCGAACGGCCGTCTTGGAGAAGATCAGCAGATGTCCGGCATAATACGCCGTCAGGTCCTTGGGGGCGTTGTTCCTCATATCGACGGCCGGGGCGGACTTATAGTACGGCAGAAGCTCCTTCAGATTGCGTTCCAGCGATTGAATGGCTTCGGCGTACAGCTTCTTCAATTCGGGATCTTGGACTTGCGGGTAATGCATCTTGAACCCCATCAGACTGTTCGATTGGAAAATGACCGTCTCGTGCAATTCCAACGTCTCGTGCCACGCGAGATGCGAGGCCTTCTTCGATTCAGCGGACAATTCGATTCCCTCCTCGATCGGATAGGATACCTTATGCCCAGACTTATGGGTAAGCAAGTTGTCTTGGAGCGATTCTCAAGTCATCGAGCTATCCGGCTCGAAGCCGTTCCATACGATCGTCCGCTCGGCCGGGAAGCGGGAGGTCGGGCGGGCGGGTCGAGCCGCCTTGCCGATGGCGACGAGCAGGACCGGAACGTAACGGGGAGGGACATGGAACGCGCGGACGAAGGCTTCGGCGTCGAACCCGACCATCGGGCCGGAAGCCAATCCTTTGGCTTGGGCGGCGAGCATGAGCTGCATGGCGGCCAGAGAAGCGTTGCGAATCGCTTCGTCGCGCCTGTAGGTTCCGCCATCGCGCGCATAAGCTTCTTCGATCTGGGCGAACAGCGCCGCATGGGAGGAGTAGCCGGCATACGCGTCTTCGGCGCCGGCTTGGATGACGGGCCGGTACGCCGCTTCCGCGTTCCGGTTGGCCTCGAGGTCGCCGAGGACGGCGATCGTGACGGAAGCTTCGACGACCTGCCGCTGGCCGTTCGCGATGGGAAGAAGCTTCTCCTTCGCCGACGCGTCGGAGAAGACGAGGAATTTCCAATGCTGAAGATTCCAGGACGACGGGGCGCTGCCCGCGAGTTCCGCCAGTTCCGCGATCTCGGCCTCGCCGAGCCGGAACGAGGGGTCGAAGTGCCGGACGGAATGACGTTCGCGGAGAATGGTGGTAAAATCGGGTTGGGCTTGAGCGGTCGACATGGATAGATCGACTCCTTCCTAAGGCTGATTCGGGGATCGCGTTATCGAGACGGGATCCGATATAGGTCATCATAGGCCGATCCGCCGCCGGGAGCCATCGCTATTTTCAACAACTGTATCAATACAGTCGGCCGAGGGGAACGAATCCGATGCGCAGAAGATATTCCGACATTCTCTCCGATATGGAGCGCCAGATCGAAGAAGGGCGGTTCGCCGCCGGACAGAAGCTGCCCTCCGTCAGGCAGGCCGCGGAGCTGTACGGCTGCAGCGCCGGCACGATCGCGCGGGCTTACGCCGAATTGGAGAAGCGGCACGCCGTTTACTCGATTGCCCAGAGCGGCTATTACGTGGTAGAGAATCCGGAGAACCGCCGCGTCGGCCCGGAGAGCATGACGATCGATTTTGCCTCCTCGTCCCCGGACCCCGGCGCGTTCCCGTATATGGACTTCCGCCACTGCTTGAACAAGGCTCTGGATACGTATCAAGCCGAGCTGTTCACCTGCGGAGAACCGCTGGGGCTGCCGACGCTGCGCCGCGCGCTCGTCTCCCATCTGGCCGACGGCCAGGTGTTCGCTCCGGCGGATCGGATCGTCGTTACGTCCGGGGCCAATCAGGCGCTCGAGATTCTGGCGAGAATGCCGTTCCCGAACCGGAAGACGGCGATCCTGGTCGAACAGCCCAGCTACGATCTTTATCTGCGATACTTGGAAGCGGAGGGGATACCGGTCTGCGGAATCGCCCGTACCGTGTCCGGCATCGACCTGAAGGAATTGGAGGAGAGGTTCCGGAGCGGCGGAATCAAGTTCTTCTATACGATCCCGAGATACCATTGTCCGCTGGGAACCTCGTACGGCGCGGAGGAGAGGAAGGCGATCGCCCGGCTCGCGAGCAAGTACGACGTCTACGTCGTGGAAGACGATTATATGGCCGATCTGGGGGAAGAGCCGGGACGCGACCCTATCTTCGCGTATAATGAGACTTCCCATGCGATTTACGTGAAGAGCTTCTCGAAAATCGTGTTCCCGGGACTCCGGCTCGGAGTCGCCGTATTGCCGGAGAAACTGATGAAGACGTTCGCGGCATTCAAGAGGTATTCGGATACGTCGCAGTTGTCCCAGGCCGCTCTCGAATTGTATATCCAGAACGGCATGTACGAGCGGCACAAGCGCCATATCCGCGATCAATACGCGTCTCGGATCCGCGCGGTGAACGAAGCGCTGCGGCGTCACAACGACGAGGGATGGATCGAAGCGCCGGAGCTTCGCTACGGCGTGTACGTTCCGTTCAAGCTGCCGCGGACGGTCCGTCTGGAGCGGCTGATCCGGCGGCTGGCGGAGAAGAAGATCGACGTCGTCTCGGGCAAGCGTTATTATCTGGCGGAATTCCGGGACTGGGAGAAGCTGCTGCGGATCAGCGTCGCGCGGGCGAGGCCGGAGCGAATCGAAGACGGCGTGAGGGAGATCGTCGAAGAGGTGAGAAGAGAAGCGGTATCCTTCGTCTAAGCGGTTTCGCGAGAATCGCTCTTGACGGGGCGCTTCTTTTGTGGTTATTATGGATTCACGAAGTCCGCGATTCAATCGATCGCATGGCAGGATCTGCAGGCGGCGAACCGCGCGCTCCGTGCGCGTCGGCCGGGCAGGAATGAGCGCCGGGTCCGGAACGTCAAGAGGATCGATGTCGCGGATCGAGCTGCATTGTCCTGGTTGCCGCAGGGCAATGCCGAGCTGCGATTATATTATGGATATTAGAAATCCATAATATCACCAATAACGAACGAAGGGATGGGAAAACCATGAACTACGATTGCGCGATCGTCGGAGGAGGCCCGGCGGGATTAAATGCGGCGCTTGTGCTCGGAAGAGCGAGGCGGAACGTCGCGATCTTCGACGATAACCGGCCGAGAAATGCCGTGACGCACGCCTCGCACGGATTTATTACGCGCGACGGGATCAAGCCGTCCGAATTCCGCCGCATCGCCTACGAGGAGATTCTAAGCTATCCGTCCGTCCGGCATTGGCAGACCGAGGTGACCGATATTCGCCGGACGGACGAAGGGTTCGTCCTTCGTACCTCTTCAGGCGAGGAAGTGCGGGCGCGGAAAATCATTCTGTCCGCGGGGCTTCGGGACATGTTCCCGGAGATCGAAGGGTTCCGCGACTTCTACGGTCGAAGCCTGTTCGTCTGTCCGTTCTGCGACGGATGGGAGATGCGGGATCGTCCTCTGGCGATCGTCACGCATAATCCGGCCATATACCGCAAGGCGAAGATGTTCTTCAACTGGAGCCGGGATCTCGTCATCTGCACCAACGGAAGCGAATTGCTGTCCGCCGAACAGCGGCAGCGGCTAAGCGCCGAGGGCGTGCGGGTCGTGACGGCGCCGATCGCGTCCTTCTCCGGTCGCGACGGCAAGCTGGAGCGGGTGAACTTCGCCGACGGCACCTACGTGGAGCGATCCGGAGGCTTCGTCGAGCCGGAGCAGGTTCCCAGCGTCCAGTTCGAACAAGCGCTGGGCTATCGGACGTCGGAGAACGGGGGCATCGCGACCGACGCGATGGGCAAGACGACCGCACCGGGCGTCTTCGCGGCTGGGGATGGCGCCTACGTCATGCCGTCCCAGCTGATCTATGCCGCAGCCGCGGGGAGCAAGGCGGGCGCGGCCGTCTTGGCCGAGCTTACGGAAGAAGATTGGGATTGGTAAGGGAGGCGGGCCGTCCGGGTCTGATCTCGAGAGGCATTTCCTTTCCGAGACGAAGAACGGGAGCCGCGGGGCTCCCTTCTTTTTTTACGGATATGGCCTTATCGGATGGAGTCGAGTCTGTTAGGATAGGGGGAGGAACGAAATTCGGGGGATGGATGGTGACATGATCGATGAAGACTGGCGATGAGGCAAAGGCGCGCGGCGAGCTGCGCCGATTGTTGGAAGCGGTTGCGAACCGGCTGATTCCGGGGGACGACTGGCCGTCGGCATCCGAGGGGGGCGTCCTCGAGTATCTGGAACGGCGCGCGTCCGAGGATCCGGACACGTGGGCGGGTCTAATCGTCCCGGGATTGCGCGAGCTGGACGCGCGGGCCGTCGCCAGTCATGGCCGTCCATTCCCGGAATTGCCGGAGGACGAGCAGGACGAACTGCTGCGAGACTTCGAACGCGGCCGGGACGGGATCGGGAACGGAGACGAGAATGGGGGCGGGAACGGGCAAGTCTCGCCGGAACGCTTCTTCGAAGTCTTCTTGAGCCTGGTTGCCGAAGGCTATTACGGCAGCCCCGAAGCGGGAGGCAATCCCGGCGCCAAGTCGTGGGACATGCTCGGCTTCCGTCCGGGTCCGCTGGCCGGCCACCCGGCTTCCGTCCCGGAGGCGGAATGGCCGCTGCGAACGTTCGACGAGCTTCGCGATCGTTACGACGCCGTCGTCGTGGGAGCCGGAGCCGGGGGTTCGGTCGCGGCGGCCGTGTTGGCCGAGGCGGGAATGAGCGTGCTCGTCGTCGAACGCGGCAGCTGGCTCCGGTACGCGGACGTCGGCCGCGACCATCTTCGCAATCATCGTCTTAGCAAGTACGGGCACAACACGGGGCCGGAATCGGAAGGTCACCCCCGAACGATCTTGACGCCGGGCGGAGCGGAACGTATCACGCTCCCCCATGAAGGCGATTATCATAATAATGCCATGACGCTGGGCGGTGGAACGAGGGTCTACGGCGCGCAGGCGTGGCGATTCCATCCGGACGACTTCCGAATGGCGACCCGCTACGGGATTCCCGACGGAAGTTCGCTCAGCGACTGGCCGATCCGCTACGAAGACCTTGAGCCGTATTACGAGCGGGCCGAATGGGAAGTCGGCGTCTCGGGCGACGGAGGCGCGCACCCGGACGGCGGGAAGAGGGGGCGCCCGTATCCGATGCCGCCGCTGTCCGGCACGCGGGAAGCGCGGCGATTGGCCGAGGGGGCGGCGAGGTTGGGATGGCCCTTCGGCCCGGTGCCTCTGCTGATCAACTCCGTCGAACGGGACGGCCGTCCGGCTTGCGGCAGGTGCGGCCAATGCGTCGGCTTCGCTTGTCCGACGGACAGCAAGAACGGCGGCCACAATACGATGCTGCGCCGAGCTCTCGCCACCGGGAACTGCGACCTGATCTGCGACACGATCGCGGACCGGATCCTGACGGAAGGGGGGCGGCATGCGACCGGCGTTCAGCTGGCCCAATCGTTCGGCGGTACGATCCGGCGCAAGCGGATTCGGGCCGGCCATGTGGTGGTGGCCGCCGGAGCCATCGAGAGCGCCCGGCTGCTGCTGCATTCGGCGACGGACGCGGAACCGGACGGCATCGGGAATCGGTACGGGCAAGTCGGAAGGAACTTGCAGGGACACGTCTATGCGGGGGCTTACGGCTTGTTCGACGAGCCCGTGCAGGACGGTCTGGGGCCGGGAGTCGCCATCGCTACCCTTCGATTCGCCCATGGCAACGCCGGCATCGTCGGAGGAGGGCTGCTCGCCAACGAATTCACCCGGCTCCCGCTCATTCACTGGTATCGGGCGCTTGCGCCGGATGCGGCCCGGTGGGGGAGCGCGGGCAAGGAGACGATGCGCGTCAGCTATTCGCGCACGAGCCAAATCCAGGGGCCGATTCAAGAGATTCCGACGCCTGAATCCCGGGTTCGGCTCTCGCCGACGGTCAAGGACCGGTTCGGCATTCCCGCGGCTATGCTGTCCGGCAGCGTTCATCCCGAATCGGTACGGGCCGCGCGCATGCTGGCCGAGCAGGCGGAGAGATGGCTATGGGCTTCCGGAGCGGTCCAGGTATGGCGAACGTCGCCGGGAGACGGACTGAGCGCCGGACAGCATCAGGCGGGCACGCTGCGTATGGGGGAAGATCCCGCTTCGTCGGTGACGGACCCGCTGGGGCGCGTCCACGGATACGACAATCTCTGGGTAAGCGACGGTTCGGTGCATGTGACGAACGGGGGCGTCAACCCGGTGCTGACGATTCTGGCGCTAGCCTTCCGAACGGCGGAAAATCTCATCAAACAGGCTTGACGGAAGGGAGAATCGGGCGCGGTATACCTATAAATCGTGAGCCTATAACGATCCTTTATCTATCGGATAAATATTATTGTTTATCATTAGTAGCGATATACTATGCTATAATTGATCCAGATAGGTTGCGCGAATAGGTTGCTCCCTCGGTTGGACGAAGCGACTGGGCGGGAGCGCCTGCTTCTTTTTGCAAATAATAGGTTATAAGGACGGTAACTATGAGCAACGGACAAACGAAAACAGACGTGATCCTGATCGGCGCCGGCATCATGAGCGCGACTCTCGGAGCGCTGCTGAAGGAATTGGCGCCGAACTGGGAAATAACCGTATTCGAGAGACGCGCGGTCGCGGGGGAAGAGAGCTCCAACGAATGGAACAACGCGGGAACGGGCCATTCTTCCCTGTGCGAGCTCAATTATACCGTCGAGAAGCCGGACGGCTCGATCGATATCAACAAGGCGATCAAGGTCAACGAAGAGTTTCAGGTCTCGAAGCAGTTCTGGTCCTATCTGGTCGACAGCAAGCTGATTCGCAATCCGAAGGACTTCATCGTGCCGGTTCCGCACATGAGCTTCGTGCAAGGGGACAAGGACGTCAACTTCTTAAGGAAGCGGTTCGAGGCGTTGTCGCGCAATCCCCTGTTCGAAGGGATGGAATTCTCCGACGATCCGGCCAAGCTGGCGGAGTGGATTCCGCTGATGATGAAGGACCGGAGACTGAACGGACCGATCGCGGCCACGAGAAGCGAAGCCGGAACGGACGTCAACTTCGGCTCTTTGACGCGCATCTTGATCGACCACCTGAAGAGCAAGAACGTCGATATCAACTACGGGCATCAAGTGGACGATATCAAGCGCTCGGGCGACGGCTTGTGGGAATTGAAGGTGCGCAACGTGGGCAGCGGCGCCGTCGAACGCATCAAGTCCAAATTCGTCTTCATCGGCGGCGGCGGCGGAAGCCTCCATCTGCTCCAGAAGTCCGGCATCCCGGAAGGGAAGGGGATCGGCGGCTTCCCGGTCAGCGGCTTGTTCATGGTGTGCCGGAATCCGGACGTCGTCGCGCAGCATCGCGCCAAAGTGTACGGCCAGGCGCCGGTCGGCGCCCCGCCGATGTCGGTTCCGCACCTCGACACCCGATTCATCGACAATAAGGAATCGCTGCTGTTCGGACCGTTCGCCGGCTTCTCGCCGAAGTTCCTGAAGTTCGGCTCCATGTTCGATCTGATCACGTCCGTCAAGCCGCACAACCTCTTCACGATGCTGGCGGCCGGCGTCAAGAACGCTTCGTTGACGACCTACCTGATCAAGCAAGTGATGCTGTCGAAGGAGAAGCGAATGGAGGCGCTGCGCGAATTCGTTCCGAACGCCAGAAGCGAGGATTGGGATCTGCTCGTCGCCGGCCAACGCGTCCAGATCATCAAGGACACGGCTGCCGGGGGCAAAGGCACGCTTCAGTTCGGCACGGAAGTCATCAGCGCCGCCGACGGTTCGATCGCCGCTCTTCTCGGCGCTTCTCCGGGCGCGTCCACGGCCGTATCGGTCATGCTGGAGGTCATCCAGCGCTGCTTCCCGCAGCACCTCAAGACGTGGGAGCCGAAGATTCGCGAGATGATCCCGTCTTACGGATTATCCTTGATGAAGAACCCCGAGCTTATTCGCGACATCCACGCGGCGACCGCCCGGACGCTAGGGCTCGGCGGGACCAAGCCGGCAGAAGCCGTGCATCAAACCGTATCGTAATCTCGAATAAACCGTTTGGCCATCCGGAATTCAGTCTCGTTCCGGATGGCCGTTTTTTTTATTAGGATGAAACGTTGTGCCGAATTTTATGATTGACCGAACGTTCAGTCATCGAATATGATGAGGTGGAGAGTATGCACCCCGACTTCGAGAATGGGAAGGGAGACTACACATGGATTTAAATTATTCGACGTACGGAAGCGGTCCCGCGATCGTCCTGATTCACTCCGGCGGCGTGGATTCCCGGGTCTGGCTTGAGCTCGTGCCGCTGCTGGCCCGAACCCGCAAGGTCGTCCTCTACGACGTCCGCGGCATCGGCCGTTCGCCCGCGCCGCAGGTGCCGTTCGACCTGGTCGACGATTTGCTCGGGCTGCTGAACTTCTTGAAGCTGGACCGCGTCGCCCTGGTCGGACATTCCATCGGCGGGGAGACGGCGGTCAACTTCGCGCTGACCTATCCGGAGCGGGTCGATCGTCTGACCGTCATCGCGCCGTCGCTGACGGGATTCGCCTATTCCGATACTTTCATCGGTTGGATGAGCGAGGTGAATTCGCTGGCTCCCGATATCGGCAAGATGGTTCGGTTCTCCCTGGACGGTCCTATCTACCGAACCGTCATGGCGAGCGAATATAAGGATTTTCTGACGGAGATGCACACGCTATACTTCACGCGCGTCTTCACGGAGTGGCGGAGCTTCGACGTCATCTGGCCGCAGCCTCCGGCGATCGAACGGCTGGAGACGATCGCCGCGCCGACGTTGTTCGTCTACGGAACGGTCGAATGGGACGATATGGCGGCCATCGCCGACGAGTTCAAGCGAGTTCCGTCGATCGCCTTCGCCAAGCTGGACGGCGCGGATCACATGATTCCGTTGACCCATGCCAAGGAACTGGCCGGACATATCCTTTCTTTTCTTCAAGATAAAAATACAGCACAGTAAAAGCACGTACGGGAGTGAACGCGACATGCCGCGCAGCCGGGAAGAGAACGAACGTATCCGCCAATCGGCCATGGCCAATATCGGGTCGGCAGCCATGGAAGTGTTCCTCGAACGGGGCTATCATGCCGCTTCGATCGAGGACATCGCCAAGAGGGCGGGAGTGGCCAAAGGGCTGATCTACAACTATTATCGGGGCAAAGAAGGCCTGTTGGCCGAGATCGTTCGCGCTCGAACGGACGAGATCGCCGGCGTGATCGAAGAGGCCGCGGCTTCGCCCGAGCCAAGCGAGCAGTTGAGGCGGATCGTCGAAGGGGCGCTCGGCCATATCGACCGGAATCCGAAGGCGTACCGGTTCTTCCTTCATCTGCAGACCCAGCCGGAAGAAGACAAGATCCTGTCCAAGTACAGCGAGATGTTGAACAAGGAGATGTCGAGGCAATTCGAGACGCAGTGCGACATCTTCAGACGAATGGGAGCCGAGGAGCCCGTGCTTCGCTCCTTGTACTTCTCCTCCACGCTGCATGGCGTTATGCTGATGAAGTCGGTCTATCCCGGTTATCCGGTCGAGGAGATCCAAGCGCTCATCATCCGGGAGTTCTGCCCGGACCGTCCGCGATAATCGCGGGCTTTTTTCTTCGATGACCCATTTACATACAAGCTCCGTTACCCATGATGGGGTCCATACCTTCGAATGGAACCTGCCGAGAAGTAGCGCCGTGCGTAATGACCGGGCCGGTGAGCTCAATCTCGCCGACATAACGGTCTACGCCGCAAGCAATCGGATCAACTTGTGCGATTTTTCGAATAGCACCGCGGGAAAAACAAGGTAGATGATTAAGCAAGACGCCGTCTAGAAGCAGAATTTGTATGATTTTTCAACCACACCGAGGAAGAATCAGTCTAAGTCCAGAATCCCGCGACAGCTTAAGAAGAACCGAGCAGCTCCTGAACGTCCCGCATCGGCGGCCGGCCGTACATGCGGGCATATTCCCGGCTGAATTGGGACGGGCTCTCGTAGCCGACGCGGAAGGCCGCGTCGGAGGCATGCGCCGATTCCGTCAGCATCAGGCGCCGCGCCTGCTGCAGGCGAACCGTCTTCTGGTACTGCAGCGGGCTCATCGCGGTGACGCGCTTGAAGTGCTTATGGAACGCCGAAGCGCTCATGTTCACGGACCTCGCCAGCTGCTCGACCTCGATCGGACGGTCGTACTGCCGGTTAATCGTCTGGATGGCTTGGGCGATGTTATGCGCGTGGCTGCCGATGATCGCGAACGAATGGAGCAGGGAGCTTTGTTCGCCTTGAAGCACGCGATACAAAATTTCGCGGACGGCGAGCGGCGCCAGCACGGGAATGTCCTCGGGCGAATCGAGCAATCGCAAGAGCCGCACGATGGCTTCGAGCAAGGCGGGAGACGTGCGATTGACGGCGATGCCGCGGGCGGCTTCTTCGGGTACGGCGATCGGGCGGTTCGTCTCCTTGAGGATGTCCAAGATGACGTCGACTTCGAAGCTGAGCTTCAAGGCCAAATAAGGTGTCTCGGGCGAAGCTTCGACGATTCGGCCGAGGATCGGCAGTTCGACGGAAGTGACCAAGTAGGTGGAAGGATCGTACCGGTACGTATCGTCGGCCAGCGTGGCCGTCTTCGCCCCCTGCGCCACGACGCAGATGGAGGGCTTGTAGACGGACTCAAGCGGCTCCGACACCCGAACGGCATGCATCAGGGATAACGAAGGAACGGCCGTCCGATGCGTGCCGTTCGAAGGGGCATGGCGCCGAATGAGTTGCTTCATAAGTCCCAAGGCTTGTTCGGCGCGAGCCGATTCCAAGATTGCGTCCATGTTCATGGTTCCTCTCCGGATTGGGGATCGATATCTTCATCATAACGAGTCGGAAGAGGATTAGGCAAGGATCGTATAGGTATGATCTAACGGGTAAGGCCGATCCTTATCTATAATGAGATTGCAAGGTCGATCCGATAGAGAACAAGTCAAAGGAGAGAATGAACATGAGCTTAAACGGAAAAGTCGCGATCGTTACGGGGGCGTCGAGGGGCATCGGCCGGCAGACGGCCATCCATCTGGCGATGTCCGGAGCGAAAGTCGTCGTCAATTATGCTTCGAACCGGGGAAGCGCGGACGAGGTCGTCCAGGCGATCGAGCAAGCCGGCGGCGAGGCGGCCGCCATCCGGGCCGACGTGAGCAAGGTTAGCGAAGTGGAAGCTCTGTTCGCGGAGACGCTCGAGCGGTTCGGGCGCGTGGACATCCTGATCAATAACGCCGGCGTCATGGAGACGACGCTGCTCCCGGACGTCACCGAGGAGATCTTCGACCGGCAGTTCGCGATCAACGTGAAGGGGACTTACTTCGCTAGCCAGCAAGCGATGAAGCATATGGCGCCGGGCGGTACGATCGTCAACTTCTCGACCTCCGTGTCCGGAGCGATGCTCCCGGGGTACAGCGTCTATGCCGCGACGAAGGGCGCGGTCGAGCAGCTGACTCGCCAACTGGCGAAGGAATTCGGTCCGAAGGACATCGTCATCAACTGCATCGCGCCGGGGCAGGTGGCGACCGAGCTGTTCTTGAACGGCAAGTCCGAGGAGCAGGTCGATTATTACCGCCGAATGAACGCGTTCGGGCGGCTCGGCGAACCCGAGGATATCGCGAACGCGATCGATCTGCTCGTCAGCGACAAAGCCCGTTGGATGACGGGACAGACGATTCGCGTCAACGGCGGGTTCAACTAAGGTTCTTCCGAACGGGAATCCGGACACCCGGAGCGCAGGCAGCCGAGCTATCGGCTGCCTTTTTTTGGGGCGTAATAGGCCTTCGACCTCCTAAGGCGTTCAACATGCAGCGGTAATCGTATGGAATATCGATTCGTTGGATTGTGGCGCAGTAGGGAGATTGTATCGTACAGGCTATGCTCGCCTTACATACAATGCAACTGTAAGTACAAGACACTTCAAGAGGGAGGGGAAGTCGAGCAGAGGGACCTGTCACGGACAAGGAGCCGGCCGGGCTCCGAATCGAGAGAGAACGGATAGGGAAAAGAGGTTTGGCGAGATGCACGACATCACGATTTTGACAACGGTAGCCGCCTTTATTTGCACGATTGCTTTTATTTTCTGGAGACCCCAAGTCAACGAAGCGATTCCCGCGACGATCGGCGCCATCGTCGTCCTGCTCAGCGGCAGCGTGACGTTGAACGATCTCGGAACGATCGCGGAGACGATAGGAGGCGCGGCCGTCACCATCATGGCGACGATCGTCATGGCCATCGTCCTGGAGAGCTTCGGATTCTTCCACTGGGCCGCCGAGAAGGTCATGGAACGGGCGAAGGGCTCGGGGATCAAGCTGTTCTGGTATACGAATCTGCTGTGCTTCCTGATGACCCTCTTCGTGAACAATGACGGAAGCATACTCATTACGACGCCGATTCTGTTGATACTGCTCTCGAGGTTAAAGCTCAAGAACCATCAGAAAATTCCGTACCTGCTGTCGGGAGCGTTGATCGCGACGGCGTCCAGCGCCCCCATCGGAGTGAGCAATATCGTCAATCTGATCGCTCTCAAGATCGTTCATATGGATCTATACATGCATACGGCGATGATGTTCGTTCCGGCCAGCTTGGGGCTTGTCGTTCTGGCGCTTCTGCTGTTCGTCCACTTCTACCGCGTCCTTCCGCGCAGGCTGCCTACGCTGAATGCGGGCCAATGGCCCTTATCGGATCGCGATCACCCGCTGCAAGAAGAGCGTTCGCCGATCCCCAAGGAGAAGAGACCCCGCTTGATGCTGGGCATCTTGATCTTCGTGCTTGGCGTCCGCATCAGCCTGTTCGTCGCTTCGTTCCTGCACTTACCGGTATCGGCCATGGCGGTGATCGGGTCGGTGTCCTTGCTGCTATGGCGCTGGTACTACCTGAAGATCTCTCCGCGGGACATGATCAAGAAGACGCCATGGTATATTCTCGTGTTCGCCTTCTCCATGTATGTCATCGTATATGGCTTGAACCATATCGGATTGACCGATTGGCTGATCCGAACCTTCGAACCGATCGTATCCGGAGGGTTGCTCCAGGCCAGCGTCGGAATGGGAGCGCTGCTCTCCGTCTTGTCGAATCTATTCAACAATCACCCTGCGCTCATGGTCGGCACGCTGACATTGACCCAGATGGACCTGAGCCCCCTGACCGTCAAGATCTCGTACTTGGCCAGCGTCATCGGAAGCGATATCGGTTCCCTTCTTCTCCCCATCGGAACGTTGGCGACCCTGATGTGGATGCACATCGTGAAGAGAGGCCGCGTGAAAATCACTTGGAGCGAATATTTGAACGTCACGATTCGCGTCATTCCCGTTGCCTCATGCCTGACTTTGGTCATTCTCGCTTACTGGGTTCAATGGCTTTTCTAAATAGAAAAATCCAGAAAAAAAGACCTTCGGGAGGAAGGCCGATAAGGAAAAGAGGTGCGCTGAGCACACAATCAATGTATGTCGGCTTGACGGGAAAAGCGTGTGCGCCTGTACGGCATCCGATTCGGACGGTGTGCGGAAGCCGTCGCCGCGGCAGGTCGGTCGCCTTTATAGGCGATTTTTTTTGTCTTCGGGAATCTCGCGGGGAAGTCGTTCGGACCGTTATCGCATTGGGAATCCCTTCTATTGTAGAATGGAGCTATAGCTTCTACGACTTCGGAAGGGGAACAGGGTCTGATATGGGGAAGAGGTATGTCAACGCGGACGGCTCGTCCAATCTCAAATCGTTCTCGGATTTGCGCAAATGGCAGAAGGAGCGGCGCGGGAAAAAGAAGGATTTATCTTATCGCGTCGCTCGCGTCGAACCGGACGCGGAGCTGCTCGCCGCCAACCGGGAGAAGCCGACGGTGACGTTCGTCGGGCACTCGACGTTCCTCGTTCAGCTCGGCGGCCTGAACATCGTGACGGATCCGGTCTGGGCGTCGAGAATGGGATTCTCCCCGCGACTGTCGCCCCCGGGAGTCCCGATCGGCTCGCTGCCGCCGATCGACGTCGTCGTGTTATCGCATGCCCATTACGACCATCTTCACTTGGGCAGCCTGCGCCGCTTGCCGGGCGACTTCGTCGCGCTCGTCCCCGAAGGGCTCGGCCCGTGGTTCCGGCGCAAGGGGTTCCGGCAAGTCCGGGAGCTGACCTGGTGGTCCGAGACGAGGATCGGCGACGTGACGTTCGGCTTCGTGCCGGCCAAGCACTGGACGCGGCGAACGCCTTGGGACACGAACGCGTCGCATTGGGGCGGCTGGGTGATGCGGCACGGCGAGGACTGCCTGTACTTCGCCGGCGACAGCGGCTATGCCGGCGTCTTCCGCGAGATCGGCGCCAGATACGGCGATATCCGCGTGGCCTTGATCCCGATCGGGGCCTACGAGCCGGAGTGGTTCATGCGCGACTCGCACATGTCGCCGGAGGAAGCGGTGCAGACGTTCGCGGACGTCGGCGCGGACATCTTCGTGCCGATGCATTACGACGCCTTCCGTCTCGCGGACGACACGCCGAAGGAGGCGCTGGACCGGCTGCTGGCCGAGTGGGAACGCCGAGGGCTTCCGCCCGAGCGGCTGTGGGCGATGGAGCTCGGCCGGACGAAGACTTGGTCCGCGGACGAGGCGCGCTTCGAGTAATCAGGCCATCGAGAAGCGGGCCGGCTCTTCGGAACGGAAGGGTTGGCCCGTGCGGGCTTCAGCTTTTATTAACGAGATCCGTTCGATTGCAATGTCCATCTTCGCCCTGTATGATACATTATGTATCAATGAAGCTGACAGAAAGGAAAAGATGAACCCATGAATAGATGGAATCGCGTGAACCTCGCTTTAGCGGCGCTGATCCTCCTGTCGACGGCGATTTGGCTGAAGGTCGTCTTATACGTGCTGCACGACTATTTCGATTTTACGATCCTCTCGAGAATTACTCATTATTGTCCCGAGTTTCTTCATCTCTTTCGAGGCTCCAGACCTCTATTTCGCACGGGAATCAATGTCCTCCTCCTGTCTTGTTCGCTGTGGACCTTATGGCGCTTGACGCTGGAGATACGGAAATCCAACGAGTATCGTCAGATATTGAGAGCAAATTCGGACAAGCTATGGAGCTCTTACATGAAGTCGCGGTACAAGGATTGGAAGTGGGAGATCCGCGTGATCGACAGCCCGGAGCGATTCGCGTTCACTGCGGGATATCTGCGCCCCAAGACGGTCGTCTCCAAGTCGCTTCTGCTTCAGTTGGAAGAGAAGGAAGTCGACGCCGTCATGCTGAGGCAGCAGTATCAATGTTCCCGCTACAACCCGCTGCGCTCCTTGGTCGGTTGGCTGATTCAGGAGAGTTTATCCTTCATTCCCATCCATCGATCGATGTTTCGATACGCCAGGATATGGATGGAGCTGCAGGCGGATCAATATGCTTTATCCCATTCAAGGTCCAAGGATGAGAGAATCAAGATGGCTCTTCTGAAATGCGAGAGCCCCCGGGAAGCCATGGTTTACCGTCTGCGGCAATTCAGCCATCCGCATGCGTCGACCCGGGTTCCGCTGTTGACCGTAGGTTCGGGTCTGCACTCCGTGCTGATGGCCTTGTTGTTCATGCTGGGAGCGACCGCCTGCTGATCAAAAAGCCAACTCCGCTATAGACGGAGCTGGCTTTTTTTATTCCCGAAGGACGATTTAGTCCGGACTTATCGGCCCAGCCGTTCGATGACCGCTTCGGCGACGGCGACGGTCGATTGAGGATTCTGACCCGTAATCAAGTTGCCGTCGATCTCCACGTGACTCGTCCAATTCGGTGCCGCCACGTAGATCGCTCCGAGCTCCCGGATCTTGCTCTCGAGCAGGAACGGCAGGTCGGGACCGAGCGTCGTCGCTTCTTCTTCGAGATTCGTAAAGGCGTTCACCCGTCTGCCGGCGATCAGAGGTTGACCGTTCGACAGTGTCGCCCCGACGAGTCCGGCAGGGCCGTGGCAGACGGCGGCTACCGTTTTGCCGTTCTCATAGAATTGCCGAAGAAGCAGTCCGAGCTTCTCGCTGTTCGGCAGATCGTACATCGTTCCGTGCCCGCCAGGGAGGAAAATGGCGTCGAATCGGCTCTCGGATATGGCGTCAAGCGCCGCCGTGTTCTCCAGGTGCTCACGCGAATCCAAAATGCCTTGCGGCGTATTCGCGCCGACGCTGCCGGGGTCAATCGGGGCCTTGCCTCCAAGAGGACTCGCGACCGCGATTTCGTAACCATGTTTTGCAAAAGCCTCGTAAGCTTCCGCGAACTCCGACAGCCAAATTCCCGTCGCATGTCCAGGTTTAATCTCCGCGTGATTCGTTACCACCATCAAGATTTTTGCCATCATGCCGGCCTCCTTAAAATTCGAATTCGGCTTGATTGTAATCCGATCAGGTCGAAAAGAAAAATTCGAAAATAAAGGTGTATCCATAAATAAATTTATGGTTATTGACATGGCTTGCGGCATGATGTGTGCTAAAGTAAGAGGAAGAGCCGGGAGAGAGGGAAGGATGGGGTTCCATGATCGATTTTGAATGGTATCGGAGTTTTCTGGCGATCTACAAGCACAATTCGGTCACCGAAGCGGCGAAGAGCCGGATTATGACCCAGCCGGCGTTGAGCCAGCACTTGGCTTCCCTGGAAGCGGAAGTGGGGGAGCCGCTCTTCACGCGGGCCGTCCGCAAGATGATCCCGACCGAACGAGGGAAGGAGCTGTATTCGCGGCTCGCTCCCCTTATCGAAGCGTTGGAAGAGACGACCGTCGGATTGAGAACGGCTTCAATGCCCGCTCCGAAGGTTATCCGGATCGGATCGCCTTCTGAACTGTACGGGGAGATGCTGCTTCCGAACTTGAAGAAGTTCGGCTTAGGCACCGTGACCTACTTCGGCCACGCCGACCAGTGCCTGGAGGATCTCAAGGAGGATCGGGTCGATCTGATTCTGACATCCAAAAAATATCTCGAGCCCGGAATCGAGTACGTCCGGTACATGGTGGAGAACTTCGTCGCGGTCGCTCCCCGGGAGGCGGACGTTCCGAACGTTCGGACGTTGAAGGAGAGAGAGAGCTGGCTCTCCGGGCAAGATTGGATTAGCTACGGTCTCGAGCTTCCGATTATTCGCCGATATTGGAGAGAGCACTTCAAGAAGCGCCCCCAGATCCAACCCGTTCATATGATTCCCAATCTGAATTTGATTCTGAAGGCGATCGAACGAGGCTTCGGCTTAAGCCTGCTTCCGACCTATCTGCTGCAACGGAGTCCGTCATCCGCATGGAAGACGGTATTCGAAGACTTGACGGTCAGCAACGAAATCCTGATCGGCTACAAGACGATCCGCAAGCACGTCGTCCAGGAGTTCGTTAACGATCTGCTCGCGATTAGCGAGGAATGAAGTCGTAAAAACGTAAATAAACGGTCGTCATAATGAAAGCGAGCCTCCGGAAACGTTCGTTACAATGAGGGAAGGAGATGGTAATGAGAAGAGGAGGATCGATCGATGGCCAGAACTTATTACTCGATTATCGAGATTACGGATCATGGTCCTTATGTCTCGAAGCTGGTGCTGCCGATGCCGGCAACGGTGACAGCGTCTGCGGTGAAGCCCGAATGCTTCAACGTCTATGTAGAACGGAAGGACGCGAAGGGCGAGATCCTGATGCTTCCGAAGAATTGGCTGGATCGTTCCGATAAGGAACCGAGCAAGGGCTACTGCACGGTCAAGGACGCTTATCCATCCTGCCGCCAAGGCGGGCGGAGGGAGAGCGGAGAATTCGTCGCTCTGGAGCTGAAGATCGGACCGCTCGACTCCTTGACCGCCGCGATCGCCTATTGGAACGTATTCAACGAGTACGTTATTAGCGATTACCGAATTACTCAAGTTGCGGACATCCCGACGGAGGGAGAGAAGCTAACGGGAATGGCGTTCGACTTGTGCGCCGGCCGCACCATGAAGCAGGCGGAGAATTTCCTTCAGGGCATCTCATCCTACGAAGAGGAGCCGCTTCGTTACGGGTACTTCGTCCCGCAGACCGGACAAGGCAAGCGGCCTCTCATCATCTGGCTTCACGGAGCGGGAGAAGGCGGGCAGGATCCGGCCATCGCTTATACGGGCAACAAAGTGGTGAACCTGGCCGGCGATTCGATCCAGGCCAAGTTCGGCGGCGCTTACTTGTTGGTGCCGCAGACGCCGACCTTCTGGATGGACGATGGAAGCGGACAATACGGAAGGTCGGGCCGTTCAAAATACGGGAAGGCGCTGAAGGCGCTGATCGACGAGTTCATCGCCCGGAACGAGGCGGCCATCGATACGAGCCGAATCTATATCGGCGGCTGCTCCAACGGCGGGTTTATGACGATGCGGATGGTGCTGGATTATCCGGACTTCTTCGCGGCGGCGTTCCCGGTCTGCGAAGCGCTGTACGACGAAGTCGTCCGCGATGCGGATATCGAAGCGATCAAGCAGGTGCCGATTTGGTTTACTCATGCCAAGGACGACGAGGTCGTCAAGCCGGAAGAGACGGCCATCCCGACCTTCGAGCGCTTAAGGAGAGCCGGGGCGAGGAACGTGCATTTCTCTCTCTTCGACAAGGTCGTGGATATTCATGGCCTCTTCACCGACGAGCGCGAAGAGCCGTATACGTATAACGGTCATTTCTCGTGGATATACGCGCTGAACGACGACTGCCGCCTGGATTACGACGGGAAGCCGGTAGTAGCGGACGGCAAGGAAGTCTCCTTGATGGAATGGCTCTCGTTGCAGCGCATATAACGCTCCGTCTGATCTATTCGCTTTCATTGCGATGGGGGAGGCGGCGGCTAACGAATCGAGGACTGTTTTTATCCGGTCTGGAGCCGAATAAGATCGCTGGAGTTCGTTTGAGTTTCCAAACGGGCTTCTGACGCTAAATAGCGACTTCGGAGTGCGTTGGAGAACGAGGCCCATGCAGCGGAGCCATGCGATTCGGGTTGAATCTCCATAGGCTAAAAGGATTGTTAACCTCATTATTGATATGTCCATTTCACGGCTTGCGCCAAAGACGCTCGGTCCCGAGTGTCTTTCTTTTTGGCTCGGAAAAGGAGATGATCTGTGAATTTGGATAACTTTGCCTTAAAGGGGCTACCCTATTCCTCGAATGCCGACACCGTTTCGGACACGGAAAAACGTGGGAGGGGGCACGAAGCAGTGGTCAATCCAGCCTTATCACTCTTTATATCGATGGCCTTAATTTCGCCTTTTTCCTTGTCCGGCAATGCCGAACGCACTTGCGAACGCCCGCTACAAGCCGAAGACTCCAGGGAGCTGCAGGTTCATGACATGCTGATGCTATTCTTAAGCCCAGCCATTGACAAGGCCGTAGAGCAATATTACTTGCAAAATCTGAAGTACAAGCCTCTGGTGTACCCATATGAAATTAGGATCGTGCATGTCGAGCGTATAAACGGATTTCGCGGCTTTATGTTTTCGGTAACGTTGGAAGTGTCGCCCGTCGTGGGGCCTCACTTGTCCGTTGGGAAGGATCTGATCACTTTCTATGTCTCCGTAGGGCCGAAGCTGCAACTGATCCGTTATCGGCACCTTGAAGATCATAAGTTGCCGCCAAATTACGAACATCTATTACGGAGGAAGGGTTAAACAGCAATTCATATGAACTCGAGATCGATACGGGTTGATAAAATGATTTAAATCGCGCGCTCAAGCAGCCGTCTCCCATGATGTCCATGGCGGGACGATTTGGACTTGACTTGGAGTTCGCTCCAGAGAGTACACTTCAGAAGGAGCATCTTCCGGGCATCGCGAACGTTGGAGAATGGATCGCTTGGCAAGAGGAGGAAGAACCGTGGCCATGACCATTGCGGAAGTAAGCGAGAGGTTCGAATTATCTCAGGATACTCTCCGCTATTATGAACGGATCGGCTTGATTCCTCGAGTGAATCGCACGAAGAGCGGGATCCGCAGCTATACGGAGGAAGACTGCAAGTGGGTGGAATTCGTCAAGTGCATGCGAGGCGCGGGGCTGTCGATCGAAGTGCTCGTGGAATATGTGGAGTTATTCCTGAGAGGGGACGAGACGGCCGAGTCGAGGAAGGAGCTGTTGATCGAACAGCGCGATCTTCTTCAATCGAGAACGGAAGAAATGCTGCGAACGCTGCAACGGCTGAATGATAAAATTGACAGGTACGAACAAACGATCGGCCGCAAAGAAAAAACGTTGAAGCGATTGGACTGAAGATTGCCATTCGACTATCGAAAGGAAGATTCGCGCATGGAATACGTGAAGCTTGGAAATACCGGACTGGACGTCTCGCGGCTCTGTCTGGGATGCATGGGATTCGGAGTGGCCGAGAGATGGATGCACCCGTGGGTCATCGACGAAGAGCGCAGCAGGCCGATTATCAAGAAGGCTCTGGAGCTGGGGATCAACTTCTTCGATACGGCCAACGTATACTCCGACGGGACGAGCGAAGAGATCGTCGGACGAGCCTTGAAGGACTTCGCCAACCGGGACGAGGTCGTCATCGCGACCAAGGTCTACTTCCCCATGAGCCAAGGACCGAACGGAGCGGGACTGTCCCGCAAGGCGATCCTGAGCGAGATCGACAAGAGTCTGAAGCGACTGGGCACCGATTACGTGGACCTATATCAAATCCATCGATGGGATTATCGCACGCCGATCGAAGAGACGATGGAAGCTCTCCATGACGTCGTCAAAGCGGGGAAGGCGCGGTACATCGGCGCATCCGCCATGTACGCCTGGCAATTCATGAAGGCGCTGCACGTCGCGGAAAAGAACGGGTGGACCCGATTCGTATCGATGCAGAACCATCTCAACCTGATCTATCGCGAAGAGGAGCGGGAGATGCTGCCTCTGTGCAAGGAAGAGAAGATCGCCGTCATTCCCTATAGTCCGTTGGCATCCGGGAGGTTGACGCGCGATGCGTCGGAGTCCACGCATCGGTCGGAGACCGATCGGGTCCAGAAGTCGAAGTACGACGCGATGGCCGACAAGGACAGGCTGATCGTCGAGCGCGTGGCCGCCATCGCGGAGCGGCGGGGCGTTCCCCGGTCCCAGGTTGCCCTTGCCTGGGTCCTGCAAAAAGAACCGGTAACGGCCCCGATCGTCGGCGCCACGAAGCTGTCCCATCTCGAAGACTCCGCAGCCGCCCTGGAGTTGAAGCTGACGCCGGAAGAGATCGAGTCGCTGGAAGAACCGTACATCCCTCATCCGGTCGTCGGAGCCCTCTGATCCGCCCTGGCGCTGAAGATCGCAAGGCCGAGGCCGACAAGCGTGATCAGAGCGGCGCACCAGGGGACGGCCGAGAGGCCGAGCGGGCTGTCGATGACGGCCCCGCCCGCGAAGGAGCCTAACGCATTGCCCAAGTTAAACGCGGAGATGTTGAGCGTGGACGCGAGCTCTTGCGCGGACTTCGCCCGCCGCAGCACTTGGATGTTGAGCGGAGTCATGATGCTGTACGCGGCGGCGCCCCATAAGAGAGCCGTCAGGAACGCCGCGACCGTATCGCGGCTCGCCCATGCAAACAGCGCCATCGAAGCGCTTAGCGACAACAAGCCTCCCAACAAGGCGGGGTAGAGCCGCCGGTCGGCCATCCGGCCTCCGAACCAATTCCCCGCTACGGAGCCGACGCCGAATACGAGAAGAACGGCGGACACCGTCCCGCCCGATACTCCCGCATTGCGTTCCAGGATCGGCGCGATGTAAGTGAGGGCGGCGAAGGTCCCGCCGGTACCGAACACCGTCACGAGCAGCGCCAATAGGAAGGAGCGGCCGGATACGATTCGGAGTTGATCCGCCATCGGAACCGGCTCGCTTATTCGCACGGCGGGAACGCTCCTAAGGCCAAGCAACACTCCAAGCGCGAGCAGGCCCACGGCCATGAACGGGACGCGCCAGCCGAACTGTTCGCCCGCCAGCGTGCCAAGAGGCGAGCCGAGAACGACCGCTACGGTCAACCCCGAACCGACCAGGGCGATATTGCGGCCTTCCTTCCCGGGAGCCGCCAAATCCTTCGCCATCACGACGATCGCTCCGAACAGGACGCCTTGCGCGAGTGCGCTGGCGACCCGCCCGACCAGCAACCACTCGTACGATAACGCGAAGGCGCTGAGCGCGCTTCCGGCTGCGAAGACCGAGACGAAGATCGCGAGCGTCGTCTTGCGGCTCAGCGAACCGAAGACGGCGGTGAGCACGGGGCCGCCGACGACAACGGCCAGCGCGTAAGCGGTCACGAGCATGCCCGCCCTTGCGATCGATACTCCCGTATCTTCGGCGATCGGAAGCAGAAGCCCCATCGGCAGCAGCTCGGCCGAGCCGATCGCGAATATCGCAACGGTTAACAGCCACAACGTCATGTCGTTCTTCTTGTCGTTTTTAGTCTTAGTCTTGGTCATTCTGATGATCCCCTTGTCAAAGAGTGGAGACGATCCTGTCTCTTCGGAGAACCACCATTCATATATTTAATTGCATTAACAATCAATAAATTAATGGCATTAAACTCTCGGTCACGTACTGGCCTTCGCCGTCTTCGCGCGGTGATAAATACACTTCCCGGCTGGGAGTGTCCGGCCGGATCTCGTAGCCGTTCCGTTCGATCCATCGGCCCAGATCGAGGCTGACCGGAGAGTCCAGATCCGGCCTGCTGATATGGGTTACCGACGCGGCGACCATCTCCGGCAGCCGCTTGACCCGGAAGCGGCCGGTCTCGGGCATGTCTCCGTTGATCGGGCAAGCGATCTCCAGTTGGATGTTGCTCTCGCACTCCGGACAGCCGTGCCAGACGACAATGCGAGGGAACGTTCCGGACGCGCCGTTCCGCCGCATATAGGCGTCGACTTCGTCCAATAGATCCGGGATGTCGGATCGGGCCGTGACGGCTTCCAGCGTGATCGCCTTCATCGGTTCGACGCGTTTGACGACGACGTCGTACGGCGAATCGTCGGCTTCCCCGCGCTCGATCTGTTCAAGCCGCGCTTCGATGCGCCGAAGCCGTTCGAGTTCGGTTCGGATCATCGTCTGCGTCTCGGCTTGCTTCATTCGGAACATGCCTCGCACTTCAGCCGAAGAGATCCGTTCGCGGAGAAGACCTTTGATCTGATCCAGCGAGAACCCGAGATCCTTGAACGCCAGAATTCGGTGAAGGACGAGAAGCTGTTCGCTCGTATAATAGCGGTAGCCGGTCTGCGGATCGATATGCGCCGGTCTCAGCAGCCCCAGTTGATCGTAGAATCGAAGCGTCTTCGGCGGAACCTGGCTCAGCTTGGCGAATTCGCTGATTTTGAACATGTACTCATCCTCCTTCTTGGGATCAGGATCGTCTCGGGCTCACTATACACCTTCCAGAGCAGGGGAAAGTCAAGCGATTACCAAAGGAACGATGTCGGCAGCTCGAAAGGTTTTTTCTAATTATTCTAGCACAGGCAAACGTTAGGCGTAGGAGAAGGGTGAGGGAGGCTTTCCAGCGCTCTATCCGACATGCCGAGAAAATAAAAGGCGAATTGGATTACGGCTCGATGTATTTCCTCAATGTCGAAGATGGGATACGGAAGAAATTCGTGCAACTTGGCGGAGGAAGCGGGGAGAACGGCCTTGCTTGTGGATACGGCCCATCCATCGCAAGGCTATTCGATACCGAGCAAGTGTACGGATCTATTAAGGGAAGTGATTTATGGGGGAAAAGAAGCTTGACACCGCAAGGTCCATGAGATCGATCTCGGCGGCTCAGAGAGGGACCCCCGCGGTGCAAGGTCCTCCCCGAACGGCACATTCCCGCCTTGCGAGCTGCAGCGGCGAACATGAGTAACCGCTGCCGGCGCCGACCGTTAATCGGATGGAGGATCGACGCGAATCGGCGATCGAAGCTAGGGTGGTACCACGACGCATTCGTCCCTGACGAGCGCGTCTTTTAGTTTCTACGGATGACCCTTTCACTAACGGAACTGTCCTAATCGATTTTGATTTGGACCCGTCTGCGTCGAGAAGGCGCTTTGCCTGAATTTGTACGAAAAAACATACAAAACACTTCTCGAAATGGCATTTAACCCGAATGTTGTGTGAAAAATCATACAAATTCTTCTCTAATAAGGCATCTTGTTCGAAGGTTGTATGAAAAATCATACAAAAGCTCATCTGCATGGATGATTTCGGTGATTCTATTCGAAAAATCACACAAGTTAACCGCCTGCTTGCGGCTTAACCTCCAGCTTCGGCGAAATCCGTCATGCGCCAGTCTCAACTTTTCCGTCAGGCCAATCCGAAGGCCAGCGCCAGAAGGGCGGATGCCGCGCCGCCCGCGACGGAGCCGGCGACGTTGACGGCGTCGTTGTTCCAGCCGGCGCGGCCGCGGATCCGCATGGCGGGGCGGCCGCAATGGCGGGCCGCTTCGATCTCGCGTCCGCAGACTTCGCAGCGGTACATGGGCTGCCACGTCGCGCCGATCCACGAATCGGCGAGCGAACCGATAAGGCCGGCCACGCCGGCGACGGCGACCCAGACGGCCGGCCTGGCGGCCGCCGCGATCGAATCCGGCGCGGCTTGTCCGGGTACCGCGGCCAGCAGCGTCCACGCCGCGGCGCCGATGAACAGGCCGCCCGCCAGCGAAGCGCCGAGGCCGAGGCGGGAGACGCCGCCGGACGTCCCGGGAGGAACGCGCCGCCCCGTCTTGATCGATCTCGGCGGCGTCCGGCTCAGCCCGCCGATCTCGGTCGCCCACGTATCGGCGGCGACCGCCGCCATGACGCCGAGGAAGCCGTACCACCAGAGCGGATGCGGCCATACCCCATACGCCGCGCAGAGCAGAAGCCCCAGTCCTCCGTTGGCGAACACCTGACCGGCATCGCGTCTCCCGCTTTTCTCATAGCCGCTCTCGGCCGCCGTCTTCGCGCGCTTCTTCCACTTGGACCACAACGTCGACGATAGGAAGAAGGCGATGAGGGAACCGAACCAAATCGCGCTCCCGATCGCGTACATCGTCGTGCCGAGCGCCACCGCGGCCGCCAAGCCGGAACCGGACAAAGAGCGCTTGGCGTA
The DNA here is from genome assembly GCF_014212175.1 of Cohnella xylanilytica. Lineage (GTDB taxonomy): Bacteria > Bacillota > Bacilli > Paenibacillales > Paenibacillaceae > Cohnella > Cohnella xylanilytica. Next base: position 77,211 of record NZ_JACJVR010000059.1, read on the forward strand.
GGCCGCCCCCGCGATCGCCGAGCTGCCGGCGAGGCCGATCAACCACTCCATCGCATGCCACCTCCTGATACTTCCCCTTATTATACCATCGCCAACTAAATATACATATTCGTTGACAAAGTAAATAAACGCATGGGAAGATAAACGGGTTCGCAAGATGATCGTCTATCCGCGAGAGGGGGCTGTTGGCGGCGATGAATCGCGAGACTTACAAGCATTGGGCATGCCAGAAAATGATCGAAGCCTCCCGGAGCAACATCTGGGACGGCCATTGGGCTTGCGCCGCATTGGCTCTCATTCGCCTTCTGGAAGACCGACTGGTTCCCGGCGAATTGGAGAGCGGAATCCGGCGCAATCTGGAGAAGATCTTGGAGGACCATCCCAACGCGGAGACGTATCGGATCGATCGGGAATATGGCGAATTCCGGCCAAGCTTGCTGGCTCGGCTGATTCGGAACGGAAGGGCCAATAACTCGCTCGGTCATGACGTCATCTACTCCTCTTACATCTTGGATCTGCTAGGCGGCCCGGGCGGCATTCCCGGTTCCGCCGAATTGTATCGGGCCATGTCGACGATAGCGGAAGGCTTCGCGGCATCCGGGCCGGGGTACGTGACCGTCAACGGGGAACCTAAGGTCGTTCATCCGGACGGCATCGAACGGACGGCGGAGCGATTCCGGCTGTCTTCCTCGTCCTTGCTGGACTTGTTCCACGGCTTCGACCGGCCGAGCCGAATGGAGAAGGGCGATATGCAGCTCGGCCATCTCCTGACCCACGGCCACGCCATCGTGGAATTGAAGCTCGCGAATCCCGGATTCGGCCTGGATATTTTGGATGAAGCTTTTTTCACAAGAGTAGACATCCTGAACCATGCGAATCGGATCGAACGCGAGACTTCCGAGCCTCCGCAAGACGCGCCGTCCAAGGAAGCGGAATGGAATCCGCTGGAGCCTTCCTATTGGGAACACGCGTTATCGGATAACCGCCACGGCCATTTTTACAAATACGCCTACAGCTATCTGAAGCTGAATCGGCTGGCCGAACGCCGCCTGGCCGATTTCCGGTCGTTCAGCCGGATCCTGTAGATGACGGACGCCGCACGAATCCGAACCGGACGGGAACCAATCGATAGGCTGGAACGTAAAAACAGATTAAACAAATGCCAATTCGAAAAGGAAGATCCAATTGACGTTAAATCTGTTTTTGGTTGCGCTTCTCATCTTATTGACGGCCTTCTTCGTCGCGACGGAATTCGCCATCGTCAAGCTTCGGTCCAGCCGGGTCGATCAGTTGGTTCTGGAAGGGAAGAAGAACGCGCTGGCGGTGCGGAAAGTCACCTCGAACCTGGACGCTTACCTATCGGCCTGCCAGCTTGGCATTACGATAACGGCGCTTGGACTCGGTTGGCTCGGAGAGCCCACGATCGAGAAGCTGCTCTATCCGGCGTTCCAGTATTTCTCCATAAGCGAGAGCGTCAGCCACATGATCTCCTTCGTGATCGCCTTCGTTATCATGACGTATTTGCACGTGGTGCTCGGAGAGCTGGCGCCGAAGACCGCGGCTATACTCAAGGCCGAGCAGGTCGCTCTGTTCACCGCGCCGATTATCATTTACATTTACAGAATCATGTATCCTTTCATCTGGGCGTTGAACGGCTCTGCCCGCTCGTTCGTCCGGTTGTTCGGCATGAAGCCGGTCAAGGAACACGAAGAAGCCCATTCGGAAGACGAGATCCGGATCATCCTGTCCGAGAGCTATCATAGCGGGAAAATCAACAAGACCGAATTCGGCTACGTAAACCGCATTTTTACCTTCGACGAGCTGCTCGCCCGCGAGATTATGGTCCCCCGTACGGATATGGTCTGTCTGTACGCGGATAAATCGTTGGAAGAGAACCTGAGCATAATCAAAAAAGAGCAATACACGCGGTTCCCCGTCGCGAAGGGGGACAAAGACAATATTATCGGGGTCGTGAATACGAAGCAGTTCTTCCTCAGCTACGACAACAATCCCGGCTTCGACTACCAATCGCTCGTTCAACCGGTTATGGCCGTGCCGGAGGTGATGCCGGTCAAGACGCTGCTCCGCAAGATGCAGCAGGAGAACGTTCATCTGGCGCTGCTTCTGGACGAATACGGCGGAACCTCCGGCATGATCACGATCGAGGATATTCTGGAGGAGATCGTCGGCGAGATTCGCGACGAATTCGATAAGGACGAAGGCCGCGAGATCGAATCGATCGGCCTTAACCGATACCTGGTGGAAGGAACGGCCCTGATCGAGGAAGTGAACCAGGTCGTCGGCTCGAGCATCGAAGACGAGGACGTGGATTCCATCGGCGGATGGCTATACAACCGCCAACCCGAATTGCAAGTCGGAGGCGAGTGGCGCTATGACGGCCTCGTCTTCACGATCCGCGAGAAAGACAAGCACCGCATTCGTAAAATCGAGATCGTCAAGAAAGCTTAAAGGAATGACCTGCATGACGCTTAAACCTTCCGAACGCATACCGATCCCGCCCGGGTTCTGGGCGAGCTTGCGGGGGCTAGGAATCGCCGCCGGCGACGTCCTTCGCCAAGCGAGTCTCCCGATCGACCCGGCTTCCGGGTCGGATGCAGCGATTGAAGTTACCGTCGACCAATATTACGCGGTCTGGCAAGCGTATTCCGATCTCGTCGGCGACGCCGCCCAGGCCGTCATTCAGCTTGCGACCGTCTTCGAGACCGCGCAATATCCGCCGACCGTCTTGGCGTCCTATCATGCCCGCGACTTCCGCGACGCTCTTCGCCGAATGGCGCGGTACAAGCAGCTGTGTCCGCCGGAGAGCTTGCGCGTCGCGGAAGAGGGCGAGACCTGCGCGCTCGAACTGGAGTGGGGGAATGCCGAGCGGCCCGGTCCCCCGATCTTGGTCGGGACTACGCTGGCCGCTCTTCTGGAGTTCGGCCGCCGGGGAACAGGTCGCCCGTTGACGGCGAAGCTCGTCGAAGTGACGCACTCCGCGAACCTGGGCGACGTACGGGCGCTGGAAGCCTACTTCGGGTGCCGGGTCCGGACGGGAGCCGAAGCCAACCGGTTGACGCTGCTTCGACGCGACTTGGACCGCCCGTTCGTCTCGCACAACGCGGAGCTGCTCGAGATTCTGACTCCCGCGTTGGACCGAATGCTGGACGAGCGGCGGCGAAGCCGGTCGTTGCCCGAGACGGTCAAAGGGCTCTTGAAGCGCAAGCTTAGCGGAAGGAAGCCCGACGTTCAATCCGTCGCCGAAGAGATGGGGATGAGCGATCGGACCTTGCAGCGCCGGCTCGCGGAAGAAGGATCGAGCTTCAAGAGCCTATTGGCGTCGGCCCGTCACGAGAAGGCTCGGGAGTACTTGGCCGACCCTTCGGTCGATATCAAAGAAGTCGCCTATCGGGTCGGCTATGAAGACCTGAATTCGTTCTACCGCGCCTTCCGTCAATGGGAAGGAGATACCCCCGCGAACTGGCGCCTCGAACATGGCGGGACGAGCAATCCTTTTGGCGCCTGAAGCCAAATACGGAACCGTCCGAATCCGGTAACATAATGCCTATCCGAAGGACATAAAGGAGACATGCATCATGGATATGGGATTATCGAATCGGACGGCGCTCGTGACGGGATCGTCGAAGGGGATCGGCAAAGCGATCGCCCTTGAACTTGCCAGAGAAGGGGTTCATGTGCTCGTGAACGGCCGTCATGCCGACGAGGTTGAACATACGGTACGAGAAATCAAAACCGCGTTCCCGGAGACTTCTCCGCAAAACGCAGCCGCCGATATCGCGGATATCCGGGAACGAGAAGCGCTGCTCGATAAATTCCCTCATATCGATATTCTCATTAACAATATGGGGATCTATGAGATGATGAAATACGAGGACGCGGACGATGAAGTATGGGAAGCGTACTTCCGTACGAACGTTCTGGCGGCGAACGCCCTGGTCAGAGCTTTTTTGCCGGGAATGCTCGATCGGAATGAAGGCCGAATTCTTTTTATCGCGAGCGAAGAAGCCGTTATGCCCTCGGGTCACATGCCCCAGTATGCGATGACCAAAACCATGCTGTTATCGTTGTCCAGAAGCTTGTCCAAACTAACGGCAGGCACGGAAGTGACCGTCAATTCGATCTTGCCGGGGCCGACTCTCTCCGAGAAGGTGCATGGAATCGTCGACGGGATGTACCCGGACGAAGCTATGGCGTTCGAGGATAAAGAGAGGCGGTTCATGGCCGCGACGCTGCCTCAGTCGGAGCTCCGCAGATTTATCAGGCCGATGGAGATCGGCCGGTTGGCCGCGTTCGTAAGCAGTCCTTACGCGTCCGCGTTCAGAGGGTCTCCGATCCGCATGGACGGGGGACTCGTTCCGACTATTTATTGAAGGGCGCCGCATCGAATACGCGATCTCCGAATCTCCGAAATCCGCGCACAACGCGCGGATTTTTATTTAGTTCCGGCAATCTTTCTTTGACAATTGCCGCAGGCTCGCGGACAATAAATTCGAGACTCTTAGGATGCGGGACGGTATTCCATGCTCTATTATTTCTTCGCCTTGCTCGCCGCCGCGATCGTCCTGCTGGCGGTCAACGCGCGGAGCCCCGCCAACCGATGGGCGGCGTTCTTCCTCGGATTCGCCTCGATCGGGGGACTCTCCGATACGATGAAGCAAGCGGGGCTGACAACCGCTGCGCAGGCGGTCGAATTTCTGAATTTGACGGCGACTCCCTGCGGCGTGCTCGTATTCGCGATCGTGTATTCCGGCCTTCTTGATCGGCGGAGGAAGCTTGTCGCGCTGCTGCAATGGCTGCTATTCCTGCCGATTCCCGTCATGGCGGCCGTCGGGTTGACCGGGCCGGAGTTCCATCTGGATGACTGGCTTCTACTGGCCTGGTGCGGGCCTTATCTTCTACTGTCTTGTTTGCTTCTGCTGGCGTCCCTGTGGCGGGAGAAGAACGCTGCCCGAAGGCGAAGCCGATTCGTCACGACCGTTATCTTCGTGCCGACGCTGCTCGCGGTGCTCGTCTTGATCTACGCGGCCCAAGCCGTCGCGCCCGACTTCCCTTTTTTTAAATACGTGTCCGTGTTCATCTTCTACTCCCTGGCGGCGGGTTTGTTGTTCGCGTTCGTCTACGGGGTGCTCGGGGTGAAGCTGCGCATCGAGCGGGATCCGTTGGAGAGCGCCATGAAGACGGCTCGTTCGGGAACGAATCTATTGAATCACACGATCAAAAACGAAATCGGAAAAATCGCCATCAGCGCGGAAAATTTACGGAAGACGCTGGCGGAAGACGGCGGCGAAGAAGCGCTCCAGCATGTGAGGATGATCGAGCGCGCTTCCGATCATATGCACGCGATGGTAAGCCGAATCCATAGCCGGACGAAGGATATCGTCCTTCGCGAGACTCCCGTGCGGCTGGACGAGCTGGCCGCGAACGTCGTTCTGGAATATCGCGAGAGGCTGCAGGGCCGAACGATAAAGATCGGCTATCATGCCGGCTGCCGGCCGACCGTCATGGCCGATCCCGTCCATCTTCGGGAAGCGCTCGGCAATGTGCTCGCCAACGCGATCGAAGCGGCGCCCGAAGGCGAAGGTCGAATCGAAGTGCGATTGGAAGCTGGGAGGCGCGGCGTCCGGCTAACGGTCGCCGACAATGGGCCGGGCATCCCGCCGGATGAGGCGGCGCAGGCGTTCGAGCCGTTCTACAGCACGAAAAACCGAGAAGGCAACTTCGGGCTCGGCCTCTCGTACGTTTATCGAGTCATGCGGGAGCTCGGAGGGTCGGCGGAGCTGGCGAGCCGGGAAGGAGCGGGGACGACGGCGGCGCTCGTATTCCCGCGCAAGAAGGTGATCCGGCTGGACAGGGGGGAGAACGATGGAGGCGGAACCGATCCGGGTGTTGATCGTGGAGGATGATCCGGACTGGATCAAAGCGATGACGTCCTATCTGAATAGCGAACCCGACATCCTCGTCGTCGGAGCCGCGACCGCGGCGGACGAAGCGCTTCGGCTGGCGGGCACGCTCGCGTTCGACGTCGCGCTCATGGATATTCAACTGACCGGGGGCGGCCGCGAAGGCATCTATGCCGCGCTCGAGCTTCACGAGAGGCATCCCGCCAAAATCATCATGCTGACGTCGGTGACCGACGAACGGGTTATGACGCAGGCCTTCACGGCCGGGGCGGTCAATTATATCGAGAAGGCTCGGTTCAAGGATCTGCCCCATGCCATTCGCACCGCCCATCGGCATCCTGCCGCGATGGACGCGCTGCTAAGAGAGTTCGCCAGGCTGAAGAGAGAGGAACAGCTTAAAGCGCTGACCCCCGCGGAACGCGAGGTGTACGAGCTGATCGAGGAAGGGTACACCCAATCCGAGATCGAGAGGAAGCTGTACAAGGCGGAGAGCACGCTCAAGAACCAGGTCAACAAGATCTTGAAGAAGCTCGGCGCGAAGAGCAGCAAGGAAGCCGTGGAGCTGGTGAGGCGCAAGGGCTTGTTCCGCAAGCGGGACAATCGATAACCTCAGGAAGAGGACGAAGGGGTACTACGCGGCGTAGTACCTCTATTCGTCGCGGACCTATGAAAGTTGGAACTGATGCTAGCCGGGAGGACCGGCTACAATGGGGGTGTGAAAGGGGGAAGCGCCATGGGAAAACGGCGGCTTGAATTGAGGCTTGAATCGAGGCTTGAACCGATCGTTCTGCTCATGGACGGCTCCTGCCTCTTATGCCGCCGAATCACGCGATTCGTGGCGGCGCGGGACAGCCGGGGCGTCTTCCGGTTCGCCTCCATCCAGTCGCCGGCCGGAACCCGGCTGCTTGAGCGGGGAGGGCTGCCGACGCGGGAACCGGATACGTTCGTCATGATCGAGAACGGCCGGTATTATACCAAATCCGAAGCGGCGCTCCGGGTGTTCCGAAGACTGGGCGGGCCGTGGCCGCTGCTGTTCGCCGGCATCGCGATCCCGGCCGCGCTGCGCGATTGGGCATACGATTATTTGGCAAGGCGCAGGTATCGCTGGTTCGGACGAAGCGAGTCCTGCTTGATGCCGACGGAAGGGTTGAAGGACCAATTGCTGAAGGACGGGGAGGCCGACGGATGAGAGCGAAGCCGATCTACGTGGAGCTGGAGATCGCAACGGATATGGAGAGTTTATGGAAGCATACGCAGGAGCCGGAGTTGCACCGCCAATGGGACCTGCGGTTCAGCGATATCGACTATCTTCCGAGGGAGCGGCCGGAACACCCGCAGCGGTTCCTGTACCGGACGAGAATCGGCTTCGGGCTCGACATCGCGGGAACCGGGGAGACTCGGTCCCGGATCTCTTCGGGTTCGGGGGAGCGGCTGTCCGCGCTTGTCTTCGGTTCCGATCAGGCGATATCGCTCATTCGCCGAGGAGGCGGCTATTGGCGCTACCGGCCGAACGGGAACGGCGTGACGTTCAGCACGAAGTTCGATTACGAGGTGCGCTTCGGCCGCATCGGCCGCCTGTTCGACCGGCTGCTGTTCCGCCCGCTGTTCGGGTTCGCCACGGCATGGAGCTTCGACGCGCTGCGGATCTGGCTGGAGCGGGGCATCGCGCCGGCCGTCAGCATTCAGCGCGCAGTCGTTCATTATATTAGCGCGTGGGCGCTCGTTCTGTTATGGCTGTACGAGGGACTGGTGCCGAAGCTGCTGTTCCCCGAAGCCGGAGAGCTTCAGCTGTTCCGCGCCGCCGGCCTGATGCCGGGAGCCGAAGACGCGGCGTTGCCCGCGTTGGGGGCGGCCGAGATCGCGCTTGGCATCGCGGCCGTCGTCGGGCACCGCCGAAGGGGAATCTATCGGCTGCAGGGCGCGTCGCTCGCAGCGCTTGCCGCCGCGGCGATTGTCGGCTCCCCGAAGCTTCTGGCCGCGCCGTTCAATCCGCTCACGCTGAGCTTGCCGATGTTGGCGATGTGTCTGGTCGCAGCCATAACGGCGACCGATGTTCCGCGCGCGGGCCGCTGCTTGAGAAGGATGCCGGCGGGCCGATCGGGGAGAGGGGGCGACAGCCGTGGCATCCATATACGAACGGGCGCTGGGGGCTGACTTCCGCAAGCTTCACCCCCGCATTCAAGAACGGTTCGGCTTCGGCAGCGACGATCGCATCGCTTCCGTCGGCTGCGGGGTCATGGAACGGATCCGCTTCTCCAGGCTGGTCTCGATTCCGCTCTATGTCGGAGCCAAGCGTCACATCATGTTCCCGCAGGGCGGCGAGAACATTCCCTTCACGGTCGAGAACTACGCGTACGTCGACCGATTCGGAAGAGAGACGGTCACCTGGGTCCGCAAGTTCAAGTTCCCGAACGCCATTCGGCGGTTCGACGCTACCATGATCTACAGCAAGCGGCGCGAGAGGATCGTCGATTACTTGGGCAACAAGCAGCATCTGGCGGTCGACCTGCAGGTATCGGCGGCACCGAACGGCGGCATCCGGATTCGCTCGGGAGAGCAGCGGTTTTACGAGGGGCTGCTGCAATTCCGATGTCCCATGAAGCTGTCCGGAATCGCCGACGTCGTCGAATGGTTCGACGACGAAGCGGATCGCTACCGGATTACGGTCGAGGTGAACAATCCGATTGTGGGGACCGTTTTTCAATATAAGGGGTCCTTTCAGGCGCGGCTTGTCGAGACGCCTCCCGGGTTTATCCCGATGGACGTCCTGCCGCTTCGGGAGGAGAAGCGCGAGTAGGGGCGGATTTATCGGCCCGTGATCGAGGTCACAGGCATGCCGCGGAGCCTCCGTTATAATGAGTCCACACGATACAAGCAAGGGGTGGAGCCTCATATGACGGATCAAGCGAACCATCGGCGCAAGCTGGCTCTGATCGGCAACGGCATGGCCGGGATCAACGCGTTGGAGCAATTGCTCAAATTAACGAATTCCTTCGACATCGCCGTCTACGGCGAGGAGCCGTACCCGAATTATAACCGGATTCAGTTGTCCTACGTACTGGAAGGCAGCAAGACGATCGACGAGATCGTCCTGAACGACCGGAAGTGGTACGAAGACAACGGCATCGAGCTTCATACGGGAACCAAGGTCGTCCGGATCGATACGGAAGCGAAACGGCTCTATACGAGCGACGGAGACAGCGCCGCGTACGACGTGCTGATCATCGCCACCGGTTCGAGGCCGTTCGTTCTTCCGGTGCCGGGAGCGCACCTTGCGGGCGTCGTCGGCTTCCGCGATATCGCGGACTGCAGCGCCATGATCGAAGCGTCGAAGCGGGCGAGGCAGGCCGCCGTCATCGGCGGCGGGCTGCTCGGACTGGAGGCGGCGAAGGGTCTCGTTCAGCTCGGGATGGAGACCACGGTCGTGCATCTGATGGACACGCTGATGGAGCGTCAGCTCGACCGCGCCGCCGCCGGTATGCTGAAGGCGGAGCTGGAGCGGCAAGGGATCCGGTTCCGGATGGAGACGAAGACGACGGAGCTGTTCGGAGACGGAGAGGTCGCCGGCTTGCGATTCGAAGACGGAACCGAGCTCGCGGCGCAATTGGTCGTGATGGCCGCCGGCATCGTGCCGAACGCCGAATGGGCCAGAGCGAGCGGAATCGAAGTCGGACGGGGCATCGTCGTAGACGATTACATGCGCACGAGCGCGCCGGACGTGTACGCGGTCGGAGAATGCTGCGAGCATCGGGGCGTCTGCTACGGCCTGGTCGCCCCCTTGTTCGAACAAGGGGCCGTCCTGGCCAAGCATTTGGCCGGAGCGCCGACGGAGCCGTACGCGGGATCGTCGGTATCGACCAAGCTCAAGATCTCCGGCGTGGACGTGTTCTCGGCGGGCGAATACGAGGAGACCGCCGATCATCGGGTGCTTCGCCGGCAGGACGAATGGCGAGGCGTATACAAGAAGGTGCTGCTGCGCGGCAACCGGATCGTCGGCGCCGTCCTGTACGGGGACGCGACGGATGCGCCGCAGTTGACCAAGCTCATTCGCGAAGGGGCGGAGATGACCGAAGAGCGGTACGGTCAGCTGTTCGGCGAAGGCGAAGGCTGCCGCGGAGGAACGGACAAGGGAATCGCCGCCGTTCAAGGCATGGCCGACGACGAGATCGTCTGCGGCTGCAACGGCGTAACGAAGGGAGCCATCATACGGGTCATCCGGGAGGACGGCCTGACGACGGTGGACGCGATCAAGGCGCGCACCGGCGCGACGAGATCTTGCGGCGGCTGCAAGCCGGTCGTGGAGCAGCTGCTGCAGCTCGTTCTCGGCGACGGCTTCCGGGAGCAGGACGCGCCGAAGCAAGGGATATGCGGCTGCACGAGCCACGACCGGGAAGAGATCGTCGCCGCGATCCGGGAGAAGCGCCTGACGAGCGTTCGCGAAGTAATGGCGGTCATGGACTGGCGGAATCCCGAAGGCTGCTCGAAATGCCGGCCCGCGGTCAACTACTATCTCGGCCTGATATGGCCGGCCGAGCATGAGGACGAGCGCGATTCGCGGTTCGTCAACGAACGCCTCCACGCCAATATCCAGAAGGACGGCACGTTCAGCGTCATTCCCCGCATGTACGGCGGGGTGACTTCGCCGGAACAGCTCCGTACGATCGCCGACGTCGCCGACAAATACAGCGTGAAGATGGTGAAGGTGACCGGCGGCCAGCGTATCGACCTGCTCGGCGTGGAGAAGAAGGACCTTCCGGCGATCTGGGAAGAGCTCGGCCTGCCCTCGGGTTACGGCTACGCCAAGGCGCTGCGCACGGTGAAGACGTGCGTCGGCTCTCGCTTCTGCCGCTTCGGCACCCAGGATTCGATCGAGATGGGAATCCGGCTCGAGAAGAAGTTCGAGAGGCTGTGGATGCCCGCGAAGTTCAAGATGGCGGTGAACGGCTGCCCCCGCAACTGCGCCGAGTCGGGAACGAAGGACCGCGGGCGGCATCTCTTCGAAGATGGCCGCGGCGCGGACGGAAGCGATCAAGCAAGGCGTCCTGTTCGTCACGACGACAAGAACGGGCTCCGGCACGATGTATGAGGGCGGCGAAGGCATCATCGCCGGCGACAGCCTTAATCCGCAGCACGCCCGCATCATGTTGCTGCTATCGCTCGCCTTCTCCGACGATCAAGCCGTCATTCAATCCTGGTTCGCCAAATACGCCGCGCAGAACGTCGCCGTCCAATGATCGAGGAGACAGGAGGCAAGAGCCCATGACATCGATAGCCACCAACAAGTTCAGCAAGAAAGTTCTTCTCTCGGCGTTAAGCGCCGCTCTGCTCGCCGTGCCTCTATCCGGCGTAGCCGTCGCGTCGGCAGCCGGAGCCCAGCCGTTCCCGATCCCGGACGTCGCGGCGATCGACAAAACCGCGAAGCCCAACGTCCTCGTCATCGCGACGGGAGGAACGATCTCCGGGCACGTGAACGACGGAGATCCTACCAACTTCCAGTCCTACAAGGCCGGTTCTTTTCTGATGAAAGACATGCTGTCCCAACTGCCGGGCAAAGAGAAGATCGCGGACGTCGCGGACTACCAATTCGGCAACAAGGGCTCCGGCGGCTACGCGATCGCGGATCTGTACGATCTGTCGCTGGCCGTCGACCAGGCGCTGAAGACGTACGACGGCGTCGTTGTAACCACGGGGACGGACACGATGGAGGAGATCGGCTACTTCCTCGACCTGACGGTGCGAAGCGAGAAGCCGGTCGTGATCACCGGCTCCATGCGCCCGTGGGACTCCGTCGGCACGGACGCGCCGGCCAATCTGTACAACGCGATCAAGCTGTCCGCCAGCGGCAAAACGAAGTGGTACGGAACGGTGCTCATGCTGAACGACGAAATTCAGGCGGCCCGCGACGTCACCAAGTCGAACGCCCACCGGCTCGATACGTTCCATTCGCCGCTGCTCGGCGATCTCGGATACATCGACCAGGATAACATTTCGATCTACCGCTTGAACGGTCGCGCCCTGAAGGCGAATACGGCAGAGTGGGCCACGCCGTTCGATCTGACCAAGATTCAGAAGGAGGACTTGCCGCTCGTCGAGATCGCGTATTCCTACCAAGAGGCGGGAGGAGGCGGGATCGAAGGCCTGGTCTCGGAAGGCGCCAAGGGAATCGTCACCGCGGGAACGGGCGCCGGCGGCATCTCTTCGAAGATGGCCGCGGCGCGGGCGGAAGCGATCAAGCAAGGCGTCGTATTCGTTACGACGACCCGAACCGGGTCCGGCACGATGTACGGAGGCGGCGAAGGCATTATCGCGGGAGACAGCCTTAATCCGCAGCACGCGCGCATCATGCTGCTTCTCTCGCTCGCCTTCTCCGACGATTTCGAGACGATCCAGGATTGGTTCGCGGAGTATGCCAGACAAGACGTCGACCAGGCGGATATCGGGAATGCGGACGCTTCCGAAGGCGTTCCGGGCGAAGGGGGCGTTCACCCGGCCGCGCTTAGCGACATTGGCGGGCACTGGGCGCAGGCTTCGATCGAGAAAGCCGTGGCTGCCGGCATCGCCGCCGGGTACGCCGACGGCACGTTTAAGCCGAATCAAAATTTGACCCGGGCGGAGTTCACGGTTATGCTCGTCAATACGCTGAAGGCGCCAAGCGCGGGCGGGGAGCTGACGTTTACCGACAGCGCGCGAATCGGCAAGTGGGCTGCCGCTCAAGTGTCTCAAGCCGTGAAGGCCGGAATCGTGGCCGGTTATGCGGACGGAACGTTCCGGCCGGACGCGCCGATCACTCGCGCGGAGCTCGCCGTCATGATCGCGAAGGCGAAGAAGTACGAGCTGTCGGCCGACGCTTCGTCCGGAGCCGGGTTCTCCGACGACGCGGACATTCCGAAGTGGGCCGCGGCCGGCATTAAAGCGGCGAAGGAGCACGGGCTTCTAGCGGGACGCAGCGACGGCCGGTTCGATTCGAACGCCCCGGCTAGCCGCTCCGAAGCGGTCGCGATTCTTGTGAAGCTGTTGCAAGACTAAAGAGCAGAAGAGGGCCATGATCTTGCGATCATGGCCCTTGCTCGTTCCCGGTACGCCGCGCGAGGATTAAGCGGCTCCGATGACGATATCGTCGATGAACGCCGTATTGTCGCCGGTCGTCGTCGTCGCCGCGAACTTGATCGTATGGCTTCCGGCCGTCGCCGCGGAGCTGTTGGTCGTATACGTCGCGAAGGTGCCGGAAGCCGGCGTGAAGGTTCCGATCGCCGCGTTGTCGAACAGGACGTTGAACGATTGGACTCCCCCGAAGCTTGCGCGCTGCGCCGCCTTGAAGCTCAATTTATACGTGCCCGCGGCAAGCGTCAGACTCTGGCTGAACTCTCCGGATACGCCGCCGTCCGTCTTCAAGTAGGCCGTCTGCAATCCTTCAGGGGCATAGTCGGAAGCGCAGAAGACGCTGCCGTTGCGCTGGATGCCCGCCCTGGAATTAAACGTCCATCCGGCGGTCGTCAGGCCGACGATCGTATTGGTTTTTTAGAAAGGGATGATAATTTTACAGATCGTGCCCGCGAACGAACGAGCCGAAAATCCATTCTTGACTTCGCGTTCAAGAACGATTATGATGCCCATATGAGCAGACCAAGAGAATTCGACGTGGACCGTGCGCTGTGCCAGGCTATGGAAGTCTTCTGGGCGAAGGGCTTCAAATCGACTTCCTACGAGGATTTGACGCGCACGACGAAGGTGAAGAAGCAGAGCTTGTACGGCGTATTCAAGGATAAGCGCGACTTGTTCTTGAAGGCGTTGGCCTTGTATCGCGAACAAAGCGTAGAGTTGCTGAACGAATTGGCCTCCCGGGAGGCGCACCCGATCCGGAAGCTCGAGGCCATTTGCGAAGCCGCGCTTTTTCCGAACGAAGAAGCCATGCGCCGAGGCTGTCTAATGGTCAATTCCGTTCTGGAATTCGGAGCCGAAGACCCGGAAGTGAACCGCGAAGCCGATCTGATGTCCGGGCACGTCCATCGGCTCCTCGAGGAGGTCATCCGCAGCGGCCAGGATCAGAGGCTCATTACGAACCGCCTGACCAGTCAAGAGCTGGCCTCGTTCCTGAACAACGCGATTAGCGGCGCGAAGATCATGGAGAAGTCGGGGGCTTCGAAGGAGCATATCGATGCGGTAATGCGCACGACCATTGCGTTGATGGCTCCGGAGAAGACTTGATGCCGGGAGAGCGACGGCCGGATTGCCGGCCTTTCGCTTCCTTGGGTTGGGGGACGATGAGAGACGAGCCCGAGCAAGGCGTCTTCTCGAGGCAGACGGGTCCAAGACAGAATCGAATAGAGCATTTTCGTTAGGGAGATAATCATCCGTCGTTTTTTTCTTGGGATGACCATTTGACTAACGGAACTTGTCCCGGAATCGTTGGATTCGGATGCCAATATCGACGTTACTATCGGAATCCATCCCACGGGTTCATCGGTACGAGCTCTAACGGATTCGGGAGTCGCTATTTAGCGCCAAAAGCCCATTTTGAAAATTTAACGGACCCAGGCGTTCTTATTTCGGCCAATCGAGGGGAAATGCGGGCATCCGGAACGAAATAACGTCTGTACGATCCGTTAGAATTCAAATTCGCCCATTTCCAACGAATTACCTTCTCCAGGGTCCGTTAGCGCACGTTAGCCCCTACCGCCCGCCTTCGGAAACCGGAATAGACAGAATCCCGTTGGATCCCGCCAATCTGTATGTGAAATTGGACATTCGTCGTATTTTTTTGCCCCTTACTTGACCACGCGTTCAAGAAAGGTGGATAGAAAGGGGTGATGCTTAGAGATAGAGAATCGAACAGGTTTTTTTTGCCGAGTAATTGACCATTCAGTCAAGTAAATTCAATTCTGAAAACCAATATTATCTATGAACTACTATGGAGGTCCTTCTATGACGAACTCGAAATCCGTGCAAGCTTTATTCCAGCCCCTGACGATCGGCAAGCTGACGCTGTCCAATCGCATCGTAATGGCGCCGATGACCCGGCAATTCGCTCCGGACGGCGTGCCGGGGCCGGATGTAGCCGCTTATTACCGGCGAAGGGCGGAGAACGGCGTCGGATTGATCATAACGGAAGGCGCGGCGATCGATCATCCGGACGCGTGCAATCAAGAGAATGTTCCTCGCCTGTACGGAGAAGCGGCGCTAGCAGGCTGGGCTAACGTGGTTGCGGAGGTGCATGAGGCGGGGGGACGAATCATCCCGCAGATTTGGCACGCGGGAGCGAGAGGGCACGTCGGCGATTATACGGAAGCGGAGATCGCGTCGATCGTCCAAGCGTTTGCGCAGGCCGCGTCCGAGGCCAAGCGAATCGGCTTCGACGGGATTGAATTGCATGGCGCACACGGCTTCTTGATCGATCAGTTCCTGTGGGAGAAAACGAATCCGCGCTCGGATCGCTACGGAGGCGATATGGAGGCGCGCACCCGCTTCGCCGCGGAAGTCATCGAAGCGTCCCGCCGCGCCGTCGGACCGGAGTTCCCTATCGTGCTGCGCTTCTCGCAATGGAAGATGGGCGACTTCGCGGCCCGATTAGCGCCAACGCCGGAATTGTTGGAACGACTCTTGGCCCCGCTGGCCGATGCGGGAGTGGACTTGTTCCACTTATCGACCCGCCGGTTCTGGGAGCCCGAATTCGAAGGCTCCGAGCTGAATTTGGCCGGATGGGCCAAGAAGCTGACGGGCAAACCGACGATCGCGGTCGGTTCGGTCGGATTGGACGGCGAAGTAATGAATCTCTTCCTGGAAGGGAAGGGAGCCGGCATTACGAAGCTCGACGGGCTGATCGACAGGCTGGAGCGCCAAGAATTCGATCTGGTGGCGGTAGGCAGGGCGTTATTGGCCGATCCCGCTTGGGCGAGCAAGATACGCGACGGCCGGTTCGACGAATTGATTCCTTTTCGACCCGAGGCCGTCCAAACGCTCTATTAAATTCCTCATGCCGGCGTTCCTGGTCTGCGATCAGGCTTACATTAACCTGATACGAAAGGGGTATCGAGAATATTCGCTTGACCTTGACACCGATGTCAGGGTTTAGAATAGAAGCAGGGTTGCCTAACCGTTAGGTTTCTATTCGACAAGGAGTTGAAGGCTCATGGAGATTACCCCGCAAGAGCAAGCCATGCTTCAGGCTCTGCGCGAGACGAACTTGCCGCCGTTATTCGTGCTCATTCGCTTGAGGAACGAGATTTCGAACGATACCGCGAATATCTCGGAGAGCCAAAGGGAGGCTATCGTCGACAGATTGGAACAATCCATCCGCCCCTTGTGGGACGACTATCACGGACGAACGGCCCCTTCGCCAACCTAAACTTTCGCTAAAGGCCTGAAAATCTTGGAATCTACTTGCACGCTCATGCGTATCTATTAGGGAACTAATAGAATGCCCAAGGAGGTTCCAATGAGGACACGATTCGCAATTCCGGCGGCGACGCTTGCCTTGACGCTGCTCGCGCCGACGGCGGCAACCGCAACGGGAACGGCTGCGGCTACGGCTACGACTCCGAACGGAAGTTCGGCCGCCTATGACGCGACGCGGAAGGCCGCGGCGGAGAAGGCCGACCTGCTCACCAAATCCTACGGCACGACCAGCGTGCAGTACGCCCTTATCGACGATGGCGACATCGTCGTCTCCGGCCAATCCGGCTTGAACGACGAGAAGGGGCAGAAGCCGCTCACGGCGGACACGCTGTACGGCATCGGCTCGACGAGCAAGATGTTTACGACGGTGGCCGTCATGCAGCTGGTCGACCAAGGGAAGATCGACCTGGACACGCCGGTCGTGCAGTACATTCCCGAATTCACGATGAAGGACGAGCGCTACAAGAAGATTACGCCGCGCATGCTGCTCAACCATTCGTCGGGACTGAACGGCTCGTCGCTGACGAACGCCTTCCTATTCGAAGACAAGGACACGTTCGCCCACGACACGCTTCTGAAGCAGCTGGCGAACCAGACTTTGAAGGCCGATCCGGGCGCCTATTCGGTCTATTGCAACGACGGCTTCACGTTGGCCGAGATTCTGGTAGAGAGAGTCAGCGGCATGGACTTCACCTCTTACATCCATCGGTTCATAACGGAGCCGCTTGGAATGTCCGATACGAAGACGCCGCTGGATTCGCCGAACGCGGCGAAGATGGCGGGACTCTACTATCCCTCCTACCAAGGCCAACTGCCGAACGAGACGGTCAACGTGATCGGGACGGGCGGCATTTATTCCACGGCGGAGGACTTGGTCCGCTTCTCGCGGATATTCACGGGGCAAGCCGAAGAGGTCCTGTCCGACAACTCGGTCGAAGCCATGGAGCAGGACGAGTATAAGACGCCTCTATGGCCGGACGAAGCGGACAACTCGATCGAGTACGGTCTCGGTTGGGACAGCGTCGATCTGTACCCGTTCGGCGAATACGGGATTCAGGCGCTGACCAAGGGCGGGGATACGATTCTGTATCACGCCTCGCTCGTCGTGCTGCCCGATCAGGACATGGCGGCCGCGGTCGTCTCCTCCGGAGGGTCCAGCGCGACCGATCAGCTTTTGGCGAACGAGATGCTGCTTCAGGCTCTGAAGGAGAAGGGGAAGATCGCCGAGTTCAAGCCCGAGAAGTCGTACGGCAAGCCGGTGAAGGCGGATATGCCGGAATCCGTCCTGCAGTACGCGGGAATCTATGGGGCGAGCAATCAGACGATGAAAGTCGAGATTAGCCCGAGCGGCGAGCTCTCCTTGTCTACGGAACAAGCTCCCGATTATCCGGCCGAGAAATACGAGTATTCGGCGGACGGCAACTTCCGCAGCGCGGACGGGAACACGATGATCCGCTTCGTGACGGAGGAGAACGGCCGTACCTACCTGTGGACTCGCCAGTACGCTTC
Organism: Cohnella xylanilytica; assembly: GCF_014212175.1. Classification (GTDB taxonomy): domain Bacteria; phylum Bacillota; class Bacilli; order Paenibacillales; family Paenibacillaceae; genus Cohnella; species Cohnella xylanilytica. The sequence continues at coordinate 95,033 of NZ_JACJVR010000059.1, forward strand.
GTTGCCGGGGCTGGGGCAGACGGCTCTCTCCCTGTACTCCGCCGAGAAGCTTCAGCCCCGCGAGCTGTCCGCGGAGACGGCCGCGGCTTGGGCGAAGCGCGAAGGCAAGAAGTACTACCTGCTGAACGAGAAGCATACGTCCCTCGCGTATCTGCTGATGCCGACGCTGCAATTGAATCTGTCGAAGCAGTTGCCGGGTTACGTGCTCGATAAGCCGATCACGGGTCCGAATACGGCCTCCTCCGAATTGCAAATTCCGGGCTTATACGGCCGGGATCTCTCGGGGTATACGTTCTATGCCGAGGACGGGGTCGAATACCTGGACGCATCGGGAAGCCTATTCGTAGCGGAAGACGCCGTGAAGCCGATTTACGTCGCGAAGAAGTCGGCCGCCACGATCCCGTCGAGCGGTTACGCCAAGTGGTACACGGTCAGCGACAAAGACGCCGGCAAGACGGTGAAGGTGAATGCGCCGGCGAACGGCTCCTTCGCCGTATACGACGAGAAGGGGACGTGCGTATACTTCAGCGTCATCGGCGGCGACTCCAAAGTCGCGCTGCCTGCGAAAGGAACCGTCGTATTCGCCGGAGAAGCCGGTTCGAGGTTCGAGATCTCGCTGCAGGAACGTTCCGCATAACCGATTGAAGGCTGGAAGGCTCCGGGCGACCGGGTCTTTTCCAGCCTTCATTCTTTTAGAAGAAGGAGCCTTCGAGAGAACGGGATCGGATAGGGAGCATTCGATTCGGTACCGGGTTCATCGGAGTTCCGGAATGGATGTGCTTCGAAAAAAAAAGATTGGCAGTGCGGTATCTTCGATCGCTACTGACAGACAGGTGTCAACAGCATTGTCGTATGCTGGAACCAACTTCATCGAAGGGGTTGGATTCGGCTATGAATACGATAGCAGCATCGCGCAAGCCGCGTTATTGGATCGGCGTCGTCTCGGCGTCGCACGTGCAACGGGGAGTTCGGGGCGGCTTCGCCCAGCTGTGCCATGGCAAAGCCGCGCCGCTGCGCAGAATGCGGCCGGGCGATTGGCTCATTTACTATTCCCCGCGCACCGACATGGGAAGCGGGGAGCCGCTGCAGGCGTTCACCGCCATCGGACGGGTAGCGGACGACCGGGTGTACGAATACGCGATGTCTTCGACGTTCGTCCCCTATCGTCGGAACATCGACTACGCTGCCTGCCGGAGTGCGAGGATCGCGGACCTGCTCGATCGGCTTCGCTTCACCCGCGGCGTGAAGAATTGGGGCTACTCGTTTCGCACGGGTCATTTCGAGATCGACCGCGAAGACTTCCTGACGATCGCGGAAGCGATGCAAGCTGACGTTTCCCAATACGGAAGTCGTTGATGAATCCCATACGGCCCCTTGACCGCGATTTACGCGGTTTTTTTATAACCGGGAGAATGCCTGCCTCATATATTGGGTTTATGCCCGGCGATCGAACGGGTTAATCTGAGGAACAAGGGGAACGCATCGTGAAGAAAACCGGTCGAAAGCTAACGTACGATTATATTGTCGTCGGAACGGGGCCAGCCGGGGCCGTCATCGCCAAGACGCTGTCCGACTCCAAGTCGGCTTCCGTATTGGTGTTGGAAGCCGGGGAGAATGAAGATCAAGACCGTCCGATTACGGATTCCACGTTCGCCCCCGAGCTCGAAGAGAGGTTCTTCCCGCAATACTTCTGGCAAGGAGAAGGCGTTCCCCAGAAGGGAGTCGACGATCGATCGTTCGAGTGGACGACGGGCCGGCTCTCCGGAGGCGGCTCTTCGATCAACGGGGAGCAGTATGTGAGGCCCACTTCAGCCGTATTCGAGGAGTGGGAAGCCCTTCTCGGCCCCCTCTGGTCGCCGGAACAAGCCATTCGAGGATTCAAGTGGTTGGAGAAATACAACGGCGCGACCGACGATCCTTCCGTGCACGGCTACAAAGGCCGGGTCGATATCCGGCAGGCTCCCGCGAATCCGACCTCGATGGCTCATAAACTCGTCGCGGCGATCGAGTCCGCTACCGGATTCGGGGAGATTCTGGATTACAACGATCCGGCGACGCCGCTCGGCCCGTTTACCAGGTGGCAATTGTACCAGCAGCCGGACGGACGAAGGGAGAGCTCGTCGACGGCGTTCCTGTCCGCCGACATCGCGGGTCCCGACGGGCGCGGGTTGAACGGAAGGAAGCTGCGCGTGTTCTACAAGTCGACCGCGCTTCGCGTTCTGTTCGAGAACAAGCGCGCGATCGGCGTCGAATTTCTGAGAGAAGGGAAATGCTTGCGCGCATTCGCGCGGAAGAAAGTCATTCTGTCCGCGGGAATTAACAGCGCCCAGCTGCTGATGCTCTCCGGAATCGGTCCGTCCAGAGAACTGCGGACCGCCGGCATCCCCGTTATTTTCCATAATCCGAACGTAGGCAAGAGATTGCGGAATCATACGCTGAACTTCGCCGTGTTCTCGACGAATCCCGACGATTCCCCGTTGCCTCGGCAGGATCCGAGCGCGCTGTACACGGGCGGAGCCTTCTTGCCCGACCCGTCGCCCGGCGCGAATCCGAACAGAAGGGGAGTCCAGCTGGTCGGGATCGGCGGTGAGGATCATACGCTGACGATTGCGATCTTATATTTGCGCCCCAAGAGCAGGGGAAGCATTCGCCTTCAAAGCGACGATCCGCTTCAGATCGTGCTGGCGGACGAAGGGTTCCTGGACAATCCCGAGGACCTCGAGGCGGTGAAGCGAATATACCGGGTCTATATCAAGAATATCGCTTCGGAGTTGGCGGCCATCGATCCGTCTTACACGTTGATCTCGCCGTCGCCGGACGTCATCGATAACGATAGCGAATTGGAGAGCTTTATCAAGGACAACTTCGACCATAATCATCACCAGCAGGGCTCTCTTCGCATGGCGCCTCTGCGAAGGGGCGGCGTCGTCGATTCGAGAGGACGGGTGCACGGCGTCAGAGACTTGATCGTCGCCGACGATTCCATTATTCCGTTCACCGTCGACGGCAACACTTCCGCGCCGGCCTTCCTGATCGGATGGACGATCGCGCAGCAATTGCGGACACGCGGGAGAAGATTAAGGCGCGCGTCGGGTCCGGCCGGCTTCGAGGAGTAACTTGGAATAAAAAATCGGCAAAGTCAAAAAGCTATGATCAACCATCAGGAGGTGCAGCTTCGATGATCAAGCTTGAGACCTTGCGCGATAACCATCCCCAAGAAGCCATGACCCAGAAATTAACCTCGGCCGAGATAGGGAAATTATGGGCGACTTATATGGGGAACAGCATGGCTACCCGCGTCTTGGCTTATTTCATTCGCAACGTAGACGACAGCGAGATCAAGGCTGCCCTGGAAGAGGGCCTTCGATTAGCCGAACGATTCGTGCGAACCGTCACCGACATGTTCAACCGCGAAGGCCATCCGCTTCCGCTCGGCTTCACCGATCAAGACGTGAATCTCGGAGCGCCCCGGCTGTACGACGACGAGTTTTATCTTCACTACTTGAAATATACCAGCAAAGCGGGGATCAGCATCTACGGAATCGCCGTTCCGTTGGTGACGCGCCCCGATGTTCGCGAATTTTTTACCGATTGCCTCGTATCGACGATCAATTTGGTTAACATCGTTAATAATTTGTTGGATGCGAAAGGATTTCTGATTAAGCCGCCCGTCATCCCGACGCCTCAAAAAATCGAATTCATCAAAAAGCAGTCGTTCCTGAACGGATTCTTCGGGGACGTCCGGCCGCTGCAGGCCCTGGAGATCACCCATCTATACGACAACGTCGAAAACAACGCGATCAGCAGCGCCGTACTGACCGGCTTCTGCCAATCCGCCTCAACCGAACAGGTCCGCAACTACTTCCTTAGGGGGAAGGGGATTGCCTCCAAGCACATCGAGATCTTAAACAAGCTGCTGCAGAAGGAAGACCTGCCCACGCATCCGCGCCTGGATCACCTGGTCACGGATTCCAACTTCTCCCCGTTCTCCGATAAAATCATGTTATTCCACAAAGTGGACATGTTCGCGGTGCGCATCCGAACGTACGGCAACGCGTTGGCGTCCAGCACCCGGCACGACTTGGCGATGACGTTCGCGCGGTTTATCGCGGAGGTCGGGAATTACGTCGAAGACGGCGGGAACATCTTGATCGATATGGGCTGGCTGGAGCAACCCCCGCTGGCGGCGGATCGCGATGCCTTGGCTTCCAAGTAACCCTTCCGAAGGTATCCCATGGACAAACCTTCCCGCGTCGCCGATGCCTTGTTGTGGAGCATTGCTCTCCCCGGATTCGGCCAATTCCGCAACGGCAAATACCTCAAGGGGATCGTGCTTATCCTCTTGGAATTCGTCATCAACGTTCAATCTCATTTGAACCAGATCCTGATCTCCAGCTTCCACGGCGACATCCGGCTCACGATCGCCCAGACGGATTATCAGTGGCTCATGTTCTATCCCTGCGTCTATATGTTCGGGATCTGGGACGCTTATAAGGACGCAGGAGGCGGCGCGAAGCCTTATGCCGTATTTCCGTTCGCGTTCGGGGCCTTCTTCGCGACGATCGGGGTTATTTATTCGCGGGACTTTCTCGGGGCGATGTGGATGGGGCTGGCCGGTTTGGCCGTCGGGATCGCGGTCGGACTCGGGCTTCAGCGCTCGTTCCGAGCTCGCGCGGCAGCCAGACAGGATACGGATTGAACGAGCAGCCGCGATTCGGACGCGCGCTGCTTTTTTATTCGCTTTTTTTAAGAACGGATGCCTTCTTAGAATGTCGGGCCCATATAACGATAAGCAGTATCGCCGGCAACGCGATCTGGAAGAGGGGATCCCAATACGTCACGACTTTCCCCAGCCATATATGGTGGACGTAATTGGGGGAAGAGAACGATAAGGCGTAAACGGCGCCCCCGATCAAGGGAACGCACTTCTTGTAACCGATCCCCGTAACCTTGTGCAGGCCCGTCGTCGCCCCGATCAAGAAGGCGGCCATCTTGATTCCCAGTCCGAGGAAGAGCACGAGGACGAAAAAGATATCCATTCGCTCGAAAACGTTGGCGAACTCGATTAACTGAACGCTCTCCAGCAGCGGAACCATGCTATTCTTGGCGATCCCCGTACCGAGAACCAGAATGTTCACTTGGTTGAGGAAGATCAACACGACGGCGATCACGGCATAGGAGACGTAGACGGCGCTGCGAAGCCGGCTGAACGAGGCCTTCGCAAGCGGGAAGAAGACGAGGAAGAGCACCGATTGTCCGAACGGGAAGGAGACGATGCGGGGGACGGCGGCCTGCCAGATCGGACCCCATCCATTCTCGAGCACGGGCAGCATGTTCTGGAACCGGATGAGATTCATGCTGACGAACATGATGTTCAGGAACAGATAACTGACCGCCATCATCGGAAGCAGCACCAAGCAGGTATAAAACAGCACTTTGGCTCCATAGCGCGCGGTGTTCGCGACGACGAGAACGGTTATGGTCAACAGGACGAATAGCGGAGTCCGGTTCAGCAGGATAAGCATCGTGAGCTCGGCCAGATCGCGCAGGTTTCGGGACGCCTCGTAGGCGAAATAGGCGGCGAACGAGAACCCGAACGCGTTCCCGAGCCAACGCCCCAGATAGAATCTGCATAAGGCGAATAGATCGCGGTGGGGGTCCGCGCGATAGATGGCCATATACAGCATAAGCAAGACAAAGCCGATCGCGGCGGCCAAGGACATCGCGATCCAGGCATCCTGATTGGCTTCCGCTCCGATGAGGAACAGCGTCGTGCTGCCGACTTCGAACAGGGCAAACGCGATCGCGAGCGAGGACACGGTAACGGTCTGGCGCTCCATCATCTCCGTCCTTTCCGGCTATTCAAGTCTGACCGGCTTAGGGATGCCGGCCGTCGCTCCTTATCGGCTGTTGCGACAGGCCGATATTGCGAATCGAGGCGTACGCCTTAACGTCCAGCTGAATTCGCCGCAGCCGTTCATCCCAATCGTTCTTCCACCTTCTCCAATCCTTCGGATACTTGCGGTGAACCCGGTCGGCGAATCCGGGGAGATCGATTCCCAATCGAAGAGACGCTTGCCAGCCGGCCTCGATAGCCTTCAGAATCTCCTGTTCGATCGGCCGCTCCAGCGATTCGATTAACGAAGGACTCGCGAAGTCGCCTCTGCAGGAAGATTCCACCAGATCCCCTCTGACTTTGACCCGGATCCGCATGACGAGACGATCTCCTTGTTTGCTCGGCGCGATTCGCGTTCTGGCGCTCCGGATTTGGATGGTCGACTGCTCGGCTTCCGACTTCGCTCCCGGGCAGGGGAAGGGAATGAAGGTGTTCTTGATGTCGTTCCTCATCCAGGACAAGCCGTAGCCTTCCCGTTCGTCCAGCCAGCCGACCAGCCGGTCCCCCTTGAAGGCGGCTATTCGCTTCAGCATCAATCTCGCCGGCTTGGAAGACGGTTTGAATGCGTCCATCGACGACATCGTATCGCGGCCCTTGTCGCCTGCCGCGTTCTGAAGAACGATCTCCGGCACGCCGATCGCTTTGGCGTCCGAATATAGACTTTGGGCCACATCGAACACCCTGACGGACGGGATCATACCGGATTGGTTCGTCTCTTGCATGAGGATCTTGCCCAGAGCGTCGCCCGGCAGCCGTTCGGGGGGCACGAATTGCCGGAGGATATCGCTCGCCAGGCCGTCGGTCACCGTGACGAGCCCCGTCTCCCGGGCATCGAAGTTGCGCAGGTAGAGATCCATGATCTCCGAGACCCCGTATTCGGCCGCTTCTTTGCCGACGACGAGCACATCCGTATGAGGGAAGTAGAGCCGGCGGGTGAACTTGCGGTAAGAGTTGCCTACCGCGTCCCGAATCGTCTTCCCTTCGGCGGAGAAGACATGGATCGTCGATTGGGAAGTGGTCGATGCCCCTCCGCCGGAGCCGGACCACATGGCGGAAGGCACGACGACTTGATAGGTGACGATCCACTTGCCGTTCTTGCGGTCCATTCCCGTCGCGGACGTGATCCCCAGCTCGTTCAATTCCGTGCGATTCCAGCAGCCCGCCAGCGGCCAGGTCAAGAGGACGGCGGCCAAGAGCACGATCGGCTTGCGCATCGTTCAGCGGCCCCCCGTCTTGTCCCGGTAATCGGCTTGGCGCGTCGGATTCCGCGAGCCGATGACGGCCGGCCGGCTCTTCATCAACCGCCAGGGGACCCGGATGACGAGATCCTTGAAGTTGCGGAACCGGAGCGGGGCGACCGGCATGAGGTAGGGGACCCCGAAGGATTCGAGAGAAGCCATATGTACGAGAAGAGGCACGAGTCCGGCCAGAATGCCGAAGAGGCCGAACGTGCCGGCCAGGAACATAAGACCGAACCGGACGAGACGGATGGCGGCGGACATGGCGATGGAAGGGATGACGAAGCTGGCGATCGCCGTGAAGGAGACGATGATGACCATGGCGCCCGATACCAGCCCCGCTTGGACCGCGGCTTGTCCGAGAACCAAGGCGCCGACGATGGAGATCGCGGGACCGATGACGCGAGGCATCCGGATGCCGGCTTCGCGGATGACTTCGAACGTTAGTTCCATGAGCAGGGCTTCCATCAAGGCCGGCAGCGGCACGCCTTCCCGCTGGGCGGCGAGACTGATAAGCATCGTGGTCGGCAGCATCTCCTGCTGGAACGTCGTGATCGCGACGTATAGGGAAGGCAGCAGGAGGCTGACGAAGAAGGAGATGAAGCGGATGATTCGGACGAGCGAGACGATATCGTAACGCTGATAATAGTCTTCGCTGGACAGGAAAAATTTAAAAAAAGTGACGGGCAGAACGAGAGCGAACGGCGTTCCGTCGACGAGCACCGCAACGTGCCCTTCCAGCAGATGGGCGGCTATCGTATCCGGACGTTCGGTGTTCTGGATCGTCGGAAACGGCGTGAAGGATTTGTCTTGAATGAATTCCTCGATATAGCCGCTCTCCAGAACGCTGTCTATGTCAATGGCATCGAGCCTGCGGCGCAGTTCTTCGACGACTTCGGGTCTGGCGATCCCTTCGATATAAACGGCGGAGACCCGGGTCTGCGTATACCGGCCGACGAGCCGTTCCTCGACCCTGAGATCGGGCGAGCGGATGCGACGCCGGATCTGCGCCAGATTCACGTTCAGATCTTCCGTGAAGCCTTCCTTCGGCCCCCGGACCACCGTCTGGGAGGACGGCTCCTCGATCGATCGCTTGGGAGCCCCTTGGACGGAAGCGGCGATCGCTCCGGCGACGCCGTCCGACAGAATGGCGGCCTCGCCGGCCAGAACGGCCGCGAGAATCTCGTCGGACGAATGGACCCGGCGCACGTTGCCCACCCGGATCCGCGTCCGCAGATCCGCCTCGATCCGCTCGGCGTCGTCATCGTCCGACCGGGTCTCGGCGACCAGCGAATCGAGCAGCAGGCTTAACTGCTCCTGATCGACCAGCTCCGTCAGGTAACAGACGGCCATACGCGGCGGCGCCGAAGGACCGTCCGCGAACTCCCGAACGATAAAGTCGGAGCTGTTCCCCATTCTCTCGCGAAGTTGGTTCAGCGCGGAGGCGAGGGAAGAAGGCGATAGGGCTTCCTGCACGGAGGGCACATCCTTCAGTCGATGGGACAGGAAGATAAATGCAGGTTATCCCGATTTCCATTCGGATAAACCGGCCTTGCCCGAACGGGACGGTCGTCTCCGCCGCTATTCCGTTGGAAGAGGGGCGGGAGAGCTCGACAGCCGTTCGACCAGCACGGTATCGACCGCGACCTTCACGCTCAGGCCGGAAGGCGAATCGCCCGCGGCGCTCGCCAGCCGGACGGCGGCGCGAACCATCTTCTCCTTGTCCACGCGAACGGTCGTCAGCTCGGGGGAGACGATCACCGCTTCGGCGATATCGTCGAAGCCGACGACGGATACTTGCTCCGGAACGCGAATTCCCAGCTCCGCCAGCGACTTCATCGCGCCGATCGCCATGAAGTCGCTCTCGCAGAAGAGGGCGGTCGGCAGCGGGCTCCCCTCGTTCAGCAGCCTGCGGAACCGGCTCTTGAACGCTTCCTGGGCGGTCGGAACCATCGGATCGACGGAGAACTCGTGCTCCGGGAGCACCTTCGCGCCCCATTCGCGCATGGCTTCGTCAAAGCCCCTCCGGCGGTTGTCGAAGTTGGGAATCCGTACGTTGGAGGCCACATATCCGATCGTTCGGTGTCCGGACCGGCAGAGCGACGCTCCGGCTTGATAGCCGCCGAGAGCGTTGTTCGTATACACGAAAGGAACGGGGAGCGTCTCGAAGCAGGTGTCCAGGACGACGAGCTTCGGCAGCCGCTCCGCGACGCGGGAGATGACCTCCTTATTCAAGTTGGTTCCGAGCAGAATCGCGCCCCGGTCCGAATGAGCCTCCGCGACGGCCCGAAGGTCATCTTCGAATCGCTCCATATCGATGGCCGAGATCAGCAGGGACAAGCCGCCGGATTCGGTGCTCTTCTCCAGATAATGAATCAATTCGCGGAAGAACGGCTGCCGATCGTAATGAGTCGTTACGATCCCGGAATTGGCGACGACCAGGAACGGGAGAACGGCCGGCTCCCGTCCTCTCGGCGAATCCTCCGACGGGCGGACGGGCGGACGGACTCTCGATCTCGGCGTATAGCCGGCCTGCCGGGCGATGCTCAAGATGCGTTCCCGGGTCTCGTCTCCGATGCCCGGCTTGCCGCTGAAGGCGAGGGACACAGCGCCTTTGGATACGCCGGCCAATCTTGCGATATCTTCCATATTCATCGCATATTTCTCCTTGATTTTATATGATGTTTAGTTTAGTTTGTTTAGCGAAGATGCGCAAGTGCGTTGAATATGTTTAGTGTTGTTAAGTTGATAGATCCCTAGGATTTCGTTCTGATCCGAGTATTGACGCAAGCGATTTGCGGTGATAGGATGTGTTTGGAACTAAATGACGATAGTCTTTTAACTAAACATACTAAACAAAATTCGATTTCAGCCATGGGAGGATGCCGATATGGGATGGCAAGTTACGGACGGCAAAGTCGAGTACATGACCAATCCGCTTGGACTGGACGAGAAGTCTCCCCGCTTCTTCTGGCGGATCCGGTCGGATGAACGGAACGCCGTTCAATCCGCTTACCGCATTCTGGTCGCTTCGACGGCCGAAGCGCTCGGAAGGGACGAAGCGGATATGTGGGACAGCGGGAAGGTCGCGTCCGACCGGACGACCCACGTCGTCTACGAAGGCAAGCCGCTCCAATCGGAGGGCCGATCCTATTGGAAGGTCCGCTCCTGGAACGGCGAAGGAGCCGCATCGGATTGGAGCGAAGCGTACTTCTGGACGATGGGGCTTCTCGCCCGAAGCGAGTGGAAGGGAGCCTGGATCGGCCGCCGGGCGGAGCCGAACGTCGAGCTGCAGCCTTCCCCCTATGTCCGGAAGGAGTTCGAAGTCAAGGGGACGATCCGGCGGGCGACGGCGTACGCGACCGCGCTCGGCCTGTACGAGCTGCACGTCAACGGCAGACGGATCGGCGACCGGTTCGCGCCGGGCTTCACCGACTACGACAAACGCGTGCAGACGCAAGCCTACGACCTGACGCCGTGGCTGACGGAAGGGGCCAACGCGGTCGGAGCCGTTCTCGGCGACGGGTGGTATTCGGGCACGGTCGGTTTTCTCGGCAATCACTTGTACGGGGAACGTCCTTTTTTCCTCCTTCAACTGAACATCGAATACGCCGACGGCCTGCGCGAGTCCGTCGTCACCGATGCCGGCTGGCGAGCCGCCAAGGGTCCGATCGTCTACTCCGACATGATCAAGGGGGAGACCTTCGACGCGCGGCTTGAGCTGACCGGGTGGGACCGGCCCGGCTACGACGACGGAGGCTGGGAACGGCCGGACGTTCGGGCGGGCTACAACGGCCTGCTGACCGCGACGATCGAGCCTCCGATCCGCGTCGCCGAGACGATGAAGCCGATCTCGATCCGCAGGACGGAGCAAGGGACTTATATATACGATATGGGTCAAAATATGGTCGGCTGGACGGAGCTTCGCGTACGCGGAGCGAGAGGAACGAAGGTGACGCTCAGCCACGCCGAGATGCTGAATCCGGACGGTTCGCTGTATCTGGACAACCTGCGCGTCGCCGTTCAGCAGGACCATTACATTCTGAAGGGCGAAGGCGAGGAGCGGTACGAGCCGAGCTTCACGTTCCACGGCTTCCGCTACGTCGAGCTGATCGGCTTCCCGGGAGAGCCGGATCTGGAGACGATCGTCGGCAAGGTCGTTCACTCCGACACGCCGAAGACGGGAAGCTTGCGCACGTCCGACGCCATGGTCAACCAACTGATCTCGAACATCTCCTGGGGGCAGCGAGGCAACTTCCTCTCGGTGCCGACCGACTGCCCTCAGCGGGACGAACGGCTCGGCTGGACGGGGGACGCCCAGATCTTTGCGCGGACGGCTTCCTATAACATGGACGTGTCGCGGTTCTTCGCGAAGTACATGCTGGATATGATCGACTGCCAGCAGCCGTCGGGCGCGTTCACCGACGTGGCTCCGGACGCGGGCTGGATCCGGCATAAGATGTGGAACACGAGGCTGAACTGGTTCGCGCCGGACAACGCCGGCTGGGGCGACGCCGGCGTCGTCATCCCGTGGACGCTGTACCTGATGTACGGGGATACGCGCATTCTAGCGACGCACTACGAGGCGATGGTTCGATGGGTCGACTATTTGCGCACGAACAGCGCGGAACTGATCCGTCCCGATTACGCCAATTACGGCGACTGGCTGTCCATCGAAGCGGATACGCCGAACGAGGTGCTGGCGACGGCTTACTTCGCTTACAGCGCCAAGCTGCTGAGCCGGATCGCCGGCGCGATCGGCCGGAAGGAAGACGAAGAGAAGTATGCATGCCTGCACGGAGACATCGCGGACGCCTTCCGCCGGGAATTCGTCTCGGAGGACGGACGCATTCGCGGCGGGACGCAGACGGTGTACGTGCTCGCCCTGCAATTCGAGCTGCTGACCGAAGAGCTAAGGAAGCTGGCGATCCGCCATCTCGCGGACGACATCGCCTCCCGCGGAGATCGGCTGTCCACCGGCTTCCTGGGAGTCGGCTACCTGCTGCCCGCCCTGACGGACGGCGGGCGGCTGGACGTCGCCTACGATCTTCTGACGCAGGAAGAATTCCCTTCCTGGATGTACTCGATCAAGCACGGAGCGACGACGATCTGGGAGCGCTGGGACGGCTGGACCGAGCACAACGGCTTCCAGACGCCGTCGATGAACTCCTTCAACCACTATTCGCTCGGCTCGGTAGGAGAGTGGATGTACCGCTACATGGCCGGCATCGAAGCCGATCCCGCGGCTCCGGGGTTCCGCCGGGCGATCATCCAGCCCCGTCCGGGCGGCCGGCTCTCGTCGGTCGACGCTTCCTTCGATTCGCTGCACGGAACGTACGAATCGTCCTGGACGCTGGAGCCGGACGGCGCGTTCAAGCTCCGCGTCCGCATTCCGGCGAACGCTTCGGCGACCGTCCGCGTTCCGGGCAGCCGGATTGTCGCCGACGGGCAGGCGGCGGAAGAAGGCGTCGCGAGCTTCGAACTCGGGTCGGGCACGTACTTGTTCGAGAGCCGGCTGGATGGTTAGGGCAAATAGGCGAACAAGGCCAACAGGGCCAGCAGGGTGAACAAGGCGAACAGAGCGAACAGAGCGGAGAGAAGCAGCTAGCAACGAATAGCGGCGAATAGGAACAGAGGAGCTGCCCGGGGCCGCGCGTCGGCTTTGGGCGGCTCATTTATCTATTTGGGATAGGGGGACATGGAAGTCTCGGACATGGTTGCAGTCGGAATCGGAACCGGAATCCCATGGTTCCGGCTCAAAGACCTCGTTCTCTAAACATTCCTGTA
>NZ_JACJVR010000006.1 GCF_014212175.1 Cohnella xylanilytica
CGTCAGAGAGAGCAGCGGTGCTATGTCAAGACCATAAATCAGACGAATTTGAATGAACCGCACTCTTTTCAGGGGGTGACCCGGAAAAAGACAAACCCAAACTAAACCTGCCCTACCCGGATTTTCAGATATTTCCTTATGTACCGGGAAATAGGTGGCTCGTTTATGGACCTATGTCACCCGTGTTGTCGGTTCACCTCTCTGGGTTCGTAAAGTCGGTTGGTTCGGAGCAGGTAGTCGACCAACCGCACCAGTTTACGAGCTGTAAGCGCAAGGGCACGTTTTTCGGCATATTTGGCCGGCTCGGCCGCCTTGAGACTAAAGTACTGCGCAAATACAGTGTCGTGCACCTGAACACTCTTTGCGGCTTCGATGAAGTAGTACTTCAGATAGCGGTTGCCGGATTTAATAAGCCGGGATTCTACGCCTTTGAAATCGCCGGATTGACTTTCCGTCCAAGAGAGGCCTGCGTACTTGGCAAGCGCCGTTTGGTTCGGGAAACGCTGGATGTCGCCAATCTCCGAGATCAGGCCTGCGGCAAAGATTGGACCGATTCCCGGAACAGACGTAAGCGTCTGCGGGATGGTGGCCAGATGTTCTTCAATCGCCTTCTGTAGCGACTTGGCCTGTTCCTGGAGTGAACGGATAATCCGGATGTTGGAGGCCATCGCCAGATTCACAGCATCCGCCATTGCCTTAGGCAAGCGGTAAGAAGAACGAGCCGCCTTCTGCAGGGCTTGGGCGACCTCCTGCGGGTTCTCAAAGCGATTTTTGCCGCACCGGGCGACGAATGCCACAAGGTCATCTACGGACATGTCGATGATGTTCTCGACGCTGGCGAAGTGCTCCATTACTGCAAGGCTCGTCGCCGACGTTTTCTTGCCGAACGGCCCGGCCGTATAGCTGCTGAACTTCAGGAACAAATGGGTCAGCAGGAAATTCGTCTCCCGTGTCAAATTCTGAACAACGTGGAAACGAGTCCGGCAGAGGCGCTGCAACGCAGCGTTGGTCTCGCTCCACGTGAAGGCACGGGGTAGATGACCGGATCGGAGCTTAGCGGCGATGAACCAGGCGTCTACCCTGTCGTTTTTCGGGGCGTCAAGAAAGTGAGACTTCTTGAACACCTTGATAAGACTGGGGTTGAACACATAGACGCTGTGCTCATGCGGCGAGAAGCTCAGCACGCTCTCCAAGTACCGGGCGAGATGGCTGGAGTAACAGCCGGTCGCCTCAAGGCCGAAGCGAATGGAAGACAGATTGTGCTTCTGCATGAGGGCGAGGATCCGCTCTTGGAAAGCGAGCACGCCGGGCTCGTCGTTGGACACGGTAAAGCGGCTTAAAGGTTTGGCGCTGTCGCCTTCGGGAAGGCAACAAACCACGTTGTTCTTGCTGCTTACATCGATCCCGACAAACAAGATATGGGACATGGAAATCACCTCCTTTGTAACGGACTCGGCGCTACGGTCCTGGGATGTCCTTGGGAAAGCTCTCCGCTTACAGCCTTGCGAGCTATTGGTATACACCGCGGCCCATCGGTGCACGAACCTTCCTCTGCAATGCGGAAGGGATGGCGACGCGCGGGATACAGTCAGCGTGTAGGAAAATACGGAAGAGGCCAAGGGAACAATCTCAAATGGTAGAACCCGCATGAGGAGTCTACAGGAGGGAAAAGGAACATTCCCGTCGGTAGCACCTATTGGCATTTTCCCAAGGACAGCCCAAGATCGTAAACACCTATTTTCGTCCCTTCGGGCCGCTCCCGCGCTTCGCTTGGGCTGCGTCCCCCACCGGGACATAAACATTCAGTTTTCAAAGTGCAAAAATTTAAGAGCAACCCCTAAACCAGGAGCTGCTCTTAGCATACAAGGTAGAATTTGTATGATTTTTCACACAAAACAAACTGCGTGCTTTTGCGTGCTTTCTTGAGGCGATCTTTATTTCGATTTTTCATACACATGTAC
>NZ_JACJVR010000060.1 GCF_014212175.1 Cohnella xylanilytica
CGAACCCGTCAGCTAACCTCGCAGGCCGAACAAAGGGAGGAATCTTCATTGTTCAAACGCAACCGTCTCGGCAAAGTCATTCTGTCCGGCTCTCTGGTACTGGCCTTGTCCGTACCGGCGGCGGGCGTCGCTTCCGCGGCGACGACCGGAACGTCTTCGAAGGGCAATGCCGTAACTTATACGTATAACTATCAAGCATGGGCGCCGCTGTCGAGCCAATACGTCTTCGACTGGAATTCCCTGCTGCAACAAATTCAGAAGGACCTCGCGAACGGCGGCGCGGGCTGGAACTTCGGCTCCGGCTCCAACGCGGGCTCCGGCGCGACGGGCGGCTCCGGTTCCACCGGCGGCTCCGGCACGACCGGCGGTTCCGGCTCCAACGCCGGTTCCGGTTATACGGGCGGCTCCGGCTCCGCGGGTGCCGGCACGGGTTCGACGGGCAGCAACTCCGGAGCAGGCACCGGCACCGGCTCCACTGGCGGTAAGGGATCGACCGGGACGGGCTCCGGTTCCGGCTCCAACGCGACCCAATCCGACTTCGCGTCCCAGGTCGTCACGTTGGTTAACCAGGAACGCGCCAAAGCCGGCCTGAAGGCGTTGAAGTCGGACGCGAAGCTGACGACGGTCGCCCTGGCCAAGGCCAAGGACATGTACGCGAACAACTACTTCGACCACAACTCCCCGACGTACGGCTCGCCGTTCGACATGATGAAGCAATTCGGCGTCAGCTACAGCTACGCGGGCGAGAACATCGCCAAGGGCCAGCAAAATCCGCAAGCCGTCATGACGGCCTGGATGAACAGCTCCGGCCACCGCGCCAACATCCTCAACGCGAACTACACCTCCATCGGCGTCGCCTACTACAACGGCGAGTGGGTGCAAGAGTTCACGGGCTAATTCCAAGCAAATAAGCTGTCAAAAACGGACGGGAGATTAATCTCTCGTCCGTTTTTTTACGCTGTCGAGGAACGGGCTTGGCCAGATCGCGCTCCGAGGCGGCGTTCCGGACAAACTGCTCCCTTACGATCCGGCGGCCAACAGCGGGATAGGTTTTGGACCCTTTGTTTTTCCCTTACTTCAGAAATTGCGGAAGCGCCAACAGGAGAAGGCCCGCAGCCCCGTAGAGAAAGCCGATGACGCTCCAGACGGCGGGAGAAGGCGATGGCGTGCCCGGCTTGGCGCCGATGCCGATGGACCGGAACCAACGACGGGCGAGCCGCGGATGGATGGCGGCGAACCAGGCCGAGCCGGTCCAGAAGACGAGGAACAGCGACATCAAGGAAGAAGCGGCCGATAGCGGTATGCCCATGGATTTGACGTTCCCTCCACATGAATGATGGCGAGATACCCTGCTCTTGTTATCGTATTCAGAAGCGGCCCGCTTCGACCATCCGTATGGGCATATCTTTTTTGGCGGCGATGCGATGCTCGAATCCGTCGGCTCCCGCGATTGCCGAAGCCGCGGCCACCCCACGCACGCTTGCGATTCCACCCGCACCACACCCGCTATCGCACCCGCTATAGCACCCGCACCGCACCCGCTATCGCATCTGCTACCGCACCCGCTATCGTATCGCTACCGCTCTCCGCCGGTTAACGCCCTGCCTGATCCGTCGTGCAGTCGGCCGGCGGCATCCCGTCCATAACCGCCTGAATGCTCGGCTGCCTCATCGTGCCGCCCGGCGTCCATTCCAGGTATTGGACCCGAACGACCAGCTTCGGCGTCGTCCACATCGCGTCCCGGTGCCGTTCCGGCTCGTTGACGAAAGGGCGCGTCGACGTCCGCAGCACCGCCGCGATACGCGTGAGCTCCCTCCAATCGGCGTACGTGAGCCGGCCCGTGCCCGCATGCCCGACGTAGACGAAGCGGCCGTCGGGAGCGTACAGACCGAGCAGCAACGCATTGACGACACCGTCGCGGTGCGTCACTCCCCCGACCGCCGCGTACAGGTCGCGGGTAATTTTCCTTTTGCGCCATCTCCCGTCCTTCCCGTCCGGCACGTACAGGCTGTCCAGATCCTTGTAGACGATGCCCTCCATGCCCTTCTCCTTCATCGCTCCGAACAGGGCGTCGCCATCGGGGAAGTTGCCGGTCAACTGAACGCGGCTGCCCGGCTTGACGACCTCCGCCAGCAACCGCTGCCGCTCCGAGAGCGGCTTGTCCGTCACCCACTCGCCTTCGACGTATACGATGTCGAAAATCATGTACACGACGGGGACCGTGCGCACCGCCGCTTCGATAGCCGCCGTCCGGCGCAGGCCGTCCCTTCTCATGATCTCGTGGAAGGATGGCTTGCTCTCGTCGAACGAGATCATCTCCCCGTCGAGGATGAAGGACGAAGCGGAGCAGTACGAAGCCGTATCCTGGAACTCCGGGTATTGCGCCGTCCGGTCGTTCCGCTTCCGGTTGACGAGCCTCGTCTCCCTTCCGTCATGGTAGGCGAGCATGCGGACGCCGTCCCACTTGATCTGGGCGGTCCACTGCGGACCGGACGGCCCCCGTTCGCACAGGATGGGCTCGAACGGAACGATCGGCTTCAAGTTCATGCGCAGCGTTCTCTCCTTTGGTTGGTGATAAATCCGCGTTCCGGGGAACTCTAAGGCGCGAACAAGCCAAACGGGACGACCGCGGCCGGGAACCTTACCATCGGATTCCCGCGGGCGCGGCGCCGAAGGAGGACTGTGAACCGATGGCCGCCACCCAGACCCCGACGATGCTGAAGCTTGGAGACGAGCAGCTTGCGATTACCCATCCCGACAAGCTGCTGTGGCCGGATATGGGCATCACGAAGCTCGATTACGTCCAGAAGCTGGCCGCTCTCGCTCCTTATCTTCTGCCGCACGCCGAGAACCGCTATCTGACGACGATCCGCTGGCCGGAAGGAATCGGCGGCATCTCCTTCTACCAGAAGAACTGCCCGAAGCCCGTTCCCCCCTACGTGCGAACCGCCATGGGAGGAACGATCAACTACGTCGTGCTCGACTCGCTGCCGACGCTTCTCTGGCTGGGCAGCCTGTACAGCCTGGAGTTCCACGTCTCCTGCGAGAGCCTCTCCGATCCTCTCCCGGACCGCTGGATTCTCGACATCGACCCGTCGCTCGAAGTGGAGCCCCGCATCATGGAGGCGGCTTCGGCCGTCAGCGACCTGCTCGCGACGCTCGGGCTGGACGCCGTCCCGAAGACGTCGGGAGCGACCGGCGTCCAGGTCGTCATGCCGATCGAACGTGGCCCGACCTACGACGATCTCCGAGCCTTCGGCAAGTTCGTCAGCGAATATCTGGCGGCCAAGTTCCCCCGGATGTTCACCGTCGAGCGGCTGAAGAAAAACCGGGGCACCCTTATTTATCTCGATTATCTGCAGTATTATCCCGGCCGCACGCTGGCCGCGCCGTATACGCCGCGAGCCCGTCCCGGGGCGCCGGTCTCGACCCCGCTCACGTGGGAGGAGGTCCGCCGCGACCCGAAGCCGGCCGACTATCATCTGCTCAACATCGAGGAGAGGCTGCGGCAGAGGGGCGACCTCATCTCGCGGCTTCCGAAGCAGAGGCTCGATCGGGTGCTGCAGACGATCGCTTCGCTGTAGCCGGCCCAGCGGCTGGGCGCGGAGGCTTCGGCTTTTTACAACAGGGGGGCCAGCATGCGCGCCATCGCTTCCATCGCGCGTCGGGAACGGGGACGGCCGAGGAACGTCGTCAGGTTCATCTCCCGGCTGTTCTCCAGATCCTGCAGGAAGTCTTCCTCCAGCCGCGCGATCGTCTTCGGGTGGAACAGATAGGCGTTCGTCTCGAAGTTGCTGAAGAAGCTGCGCAGGTCGACGTTGGCGGTTCCGACGGAGGCGAGCAGCTCGTCCACGATCAGCACCTTGGCGTGAATGAAGCCTTTCTCGTATTGCCAGATGCGCACGCCGGCGCTCAGCATATCTTCCACGTAGGACAAGGTCGCGGCGTGAACGAGGCGGGTGTCGGGCACGAGCGGAATGACGATCCGCACGTCCAGGCCGCCGAGCGCCGCCGTCTTGAGCGCCATCGCCACGCTAGGGCTGGGAATGAAGTAGGGAGTCGTCAGCCAGATCCGCTTCCTCGCGGCCGCCATGGCGGCGAACATCGTCTCGTGGATCGCGTCCGCCCGGCGGTTCGGCCCTCCCGCGACGATCTGCACCTGCTCGTCCCCTCCGCACCGGTGCTCGGGCAGGAACAGCGGGTCCGAAGGCCGTTCCCCGCCCGTGGCGAGCTCCCAGTCCTTCAGGAACACCTCTTGAAGGCCGTACACGGCGTCTCCTTCCAGCATAAGGTGCGTATCTCTCCAGAAGCCGAGCCGCGGGTGCCTGCCCAAGTATTCGTCGCCGACGTTGATCCCTCCGACGAATCCCTTCGTTCCGTCCACGACCAGAATTTTGCGATGGTTGCGATAGTTGATTCTTTTGTTCATAAAAGAAGGACGAAGCGGGAAGAAGCACGCGCACTGCGCTCCCGCGTCCAGAAGCGGGCGGAAGTAGCCGTCCCGCAGCTTGTAGCTGCCGATTCCGTCGTACAGAAGGCGCACTTGCACGCCTTGGCTCGCCTTGCGGACGAGCGCTTGCCGGAACGCCCTCCCCGTCTCGTCGTCCCGGACGATGTAGGACGCGAAGTGGACATGGTGCTTCGCTTCGCGGATCGCGTCCAACATCGCCTCGTAGGCGGACTCCGCGTTCGTCAGCACGCGCGAGCGGTTGCAGCCCGTGATCGGAGCCGCCCCGGACTTGCGGAACAGCCGGAACAGCCGTTCCTGGGCGGCGAACTCCGGGCTCTGCATCTCCTCGGCGCGCTCGACGACCCGGCTCCGTCCGACGATCTCGGCTCGCATCCGCTCGTCCGGGCCGGAGCGGCGTCTCGTCTTCCGTCTTCTGCGATATTCCCGGGCTAGGAAGTAATAGAGCGCGAAGCCGACGATCGGCACGACGAACAGAATGAACAGCCAAGCCACCGCATGGGCCGGCCGCCGGTGCTCCAGCGCCAGAATGGTAGCCGCCTGAAAAACGAAGATAAGCAAAAGAATAACGATCCACGACATAGAGGCACCTCGCTCGGCCGGCATCGCGGCAGGGTCCCGCTTCCGCCGTATGTAGCTTGTTCGGCGGGAGCCGCCCTCATACGCGTCGGAAGTTCTTTACCCGCGCCGGCCGCGGCCGTAACCCGCCCCGATAACGGGGAAGGCGTCCCCCCGGCCCGAAGGCCGAAGGAACGCCCGTATCCGTATGTCGGATGGATTAATACGCGCCCCTGCGGAGCAGCACGACGAGAACGGTTCGCAGCAGGATGGAGAGGTCGAACCGGAGCGACTTGCGGGAGACGTAATGCAGTTCCAGATCCGCGCGTTCCGGATAGCCGACGTTGCTCCGCCCGCTCACTTGCCAATAGCCGGTCACTCCCGGCTGGACCGACAGCAGCTCGGAAGCGCGGTCGCCGTAGTTGTCCAGCTCCTCCCGCACGACGGGCCGGGGGCCGACGAGGCTCATGGAGCCGGCCAGCACGTTGAACAGCTGGGGAATCTCGTCCAGGCTCGTCTTCCTCAGAATGCGGCCGATGGCCGTGATGCGGGGATCCTCGTCCGGGTCCAGCTTGTAATTGTTGAGGATGTACTTCGCGTGCAGCTTCGGATCCCGCTTCAGAACCTCTTCCGCGTTGTGGACCATCGAGCGGAACTTGTAGATCCGGAACGTCTTGTAATCCTTGCCGATCCGATTCTGCCGGAACAGGATCGGACCTCCGGGATCGGACAGCTTGACCGCCAGCGCGATGAGCAGGATCGCCGGGCTGAGCACGATCAAGCCGGCGAGCGCCCCGGCGACGTCGAGCAGACGTTTGCCCCACAGATCGTAGAGCCGCGGCTTCGCCCGGCTGCGGTACAATTCGCCGTAGGGACCCGCCCGGGACACGGCCGCTTCCGCTTCGTTGCCGTAAGGGGACGTCATCCGGAGACCCCCTCTCTTCCGGCGGCCCGCGTGTGAGAACGGTACGCTTCCATCTTCCTCACCTATCCTTCTCTTTTTTTGTCTCTCGACCTGGGCGTCGGGCAACCGAATAAGTGACAGATAATGCTACGAATAGGCATTAATACAACTAATTTAAGATACATTATGTATCATTGTCAAGACATTGGCCCGTTTTTGATCGCTTCGAGGTCGTGCGCTCCGTTCCTCTTCCTTGTCGAAAAAAAGAAAAAGCCCCTTCGGCGGTTAAGCCGAAGGAGCGTCCGACGGGCAGGCGGAAGGCGCCCGCAAGCGGTCTAGGCGGCCACGTCCCGCTTCCGGAACACGGTCCAGGAGACGAGGTTGAACACGATAAAATACGCGGCCAGCACGGCGAGCGAGAAGCCGAGCGTCATGCCGCGGCCCGGCAGCGGGGCGCCGCCGCTCAAATAAGAGGTCAGGTCGAGGTTCGAGAACAGGACGTACTTGACCCAAGGCTTGTCCATCGACCCCAGGATGCCGGTAATGAGGCTTCCGGACAGCAGGATGAAGATGGACAGCCCGATCGCGAGCCCCCCGCTGCGGAACGCCGCGGAGAGCATGAACGCGAACGACACGATGACGACGAGCACGATCCACTCGTACAGGTAGTACGTCAGCATGTAAGCCCAAGGCGACCCTCCCGCCATCGGCGACGTCGGCGGAATGAGCCCTCCCGGGTTCGCTTCGTACCCGAGGAGCAAGGCGTTGACTCCCCATGACACGACGAAGCAGATCGCCGAGAGCAGAAGCGCGAACAGGAGCAGCGCGAGGAACTTGGACAGCAGAATCGTCGAACGGCTCCACGGACGGATGAGCAGCAGCTTGATCGTCCCGGACGAGAATTCCCCCGCCACCGAATCCGCCGACTTCACGACGGTGAAGATCGTGATCAGGATGAACACGATCATCGTCTGCAGCTGCATCATCTCCCACATGTTGACATCGGCGCCGTCCGACAGCAGGACGAAGCCGACCGTCACCAGGATGGGGATGAAGACGACGAAGCCGAGCATGATGAGCGTGGCGGCGCGGCGGTAGATCTTCATGTTCTCGTTCTGGACGAGCTTCCAGAAGTTAGTCATTGGTCTCACTCCCCGTCACTTCGAGGAATTGGTCTTCGAGCGATTTGGTCTTGGCGCGGATGCCGTAGACGCGGATGCCGGCTTCGACGAGACGGCGGTTCGCTTCCGCGATCGCGTTCCGGTCGGCCGACAGCACGAGACGGCCGTCGGCGACGTAGCCGCTCCACTCTCCCTGCAGCGCGCCGAGCGCCGCTTCCGGGCGATCGACGTCGAACAGCGCCTCCTCCGTCTGCTGGACGGCTTCCCCGGCTTGTCCGCGAATGGAGCGGATGTCGATGATCTGCCCCTTCTGCAGGATCGCCACGCGGTCGCACATCAGCTCCATCTCCGACAGCAGGTGGCTGGAGACGAAGACCGAGATGCCCTCTTCCCGCGCCAGCTGGCGCAGGTAATCGCGAAGCTCGCGAATGCCGGCGGGATCGAGGCCGTTCGTCGGCTCGTCCAGGATGAGCAGCTTCGGACGGTGCATGACCGCCTGGGCGACCCCGAGCCGTTGGCGCATGCCGAGCGAATATTTCTTCACTTTGTCGTGGATGCGGCCGGACAGGCCGACCAGCTTGACCACTTCGTCGATCCGTTCCTTCGTGACGGACGAATTCATCCTCGCGAAGTGAACGAGGTTCTGATACCCGGTCAGGAACTTGTACATCTCCGGGTTCTCCACGATGGCGCCTACTTGCTCGGCCGCCCGCGGATACTCGGTGCGGACGCTGTGTCCGCCGATGCTGATATCGCCCGAGGTGAGCGACATCAATCCGACCATCATCCGGATGGTCGTCGTCTTGCCCGAACCGTTCGGTCCGAGGAATCCGAACACCTCTCCCGGATAGACGTCCAAGGAGACGCGGTCGATGATCGTGCGGCCGCCGATCCGCTTGGTGACGTTCTGCAGCCGCGCGACAGGAGCCTGAGACATGGGCTTCCCTCCGGTCATGTAATGGGATTACGGCTTCCATTATAGCAGTTCATGTCGCAGTTTCCGTTTTTTTAACTAAATTTAACCTCGCGCACGAACTGCATAAACCCAAGGGATATTCGATCCGGTAATAGCCCGTCCGGAACAATTGCTTCGCCCTGTCGACGACCAGCAGCTTCGAGCACTTCACGCAGTAGAACTGTCCTGGCCCGATCATCCCGCCGCCCCCCTTCGACGCCGCGGCCAGCGGCCTTAGTCTCATGCCGACGCTTCTCTTCTCTTGCCAGGGCGGAATCTGGCCGTCAGCTTGTCGTAGACGAAGGCGATCTCTTCGACCTTCATCAGCTTGGCGAGCAGGGCGTAAAGACCCATCCCCAGCGCCAGGGTCAGAATCGTCGCCACCGTATCCGGAACGTAGGCGGCCGCCCACGGCAGGCACTCCCGCCGGAAGACAAGCGCTCCGATCGCCGACAGGCCCGTCGACGCTCCCACCTTGAGCAAGAAGGAGAGGGGCACCTTGAGGGGGATGTCCCGGCCCTGCCGCCCGAACGCGATCAGAAGATAGACCAGCGAGGCGACCAACGCCGCGATGTTGGCTACGGCAATCGCTTTGTATTGAATGAGCGGCACCAGGGCGAAGCAGCCCGCCACGAACACGGCTCCGTACAGCGCCGTCGACACAATCGGCGCCCGGTTGTTGCCGCGGCTGATCAGCAGCTTGACGAAGAAGTCGCGGACCGGGAACATCGGAATCCCGATGGCCACGATCGCGAAGGCGGTTGCCGTCATCGCCGTCGCCTTCGTATCGAAGGCCCCCCTCTCCAGCATGGCCCGGATAATGTCCGGGGATAACGAGGCGCACAGCACGGCGACGGGCGCCAGCAGCAGAATCATGCTCTTGACGGTCGCGGACAGGACGCTGCCGTATTCCCTCAGCTTGTTCTCGGCTTGCATCTGCACCGCAGACGGGAACGCCGAGCTGATGATGGCCGTTCCGAACAGCGTCACCGGGAGCATGACGAGGCGGCTCGCGTAATTGATCGCCGAGGCGCTGCCCGGCTCCAGGCTCGACGCGAAGAAGCGGGAGGCGAGAACGGTGCATTGGTCGATCAGGACGAGGCCGGCGATCGGGATCGAGATTCGCGCCAGCCGGCGGACGGACTCGTCCTTGAAGCTTAGATAGAAGCGGTACTTCAGCTTGTATCTGCGCATGACGGGGAGCTGGACGGCGAACTGAAGGGCGGTTCCGAGCACGTAGCCGATCGCCGCGGAATAGATGCCGAGCGACCGATGCAGCGCGAGCATGAAGCCGATGACGACGATGTTGTTCAGGACGGTGAGCAGAGCCGGCATCGTAAAATGGTTGACGCTGTTCAGAACCATGGATTGGGCGTACGACAACGTAAAAAAAAACATGCTGGGGAGCAAAATCCACAGCAGTCGCATGATCTTGTCCTGCGCGGCGGCGTCGATCGCGAAGGCGCCGGCCAAATATTCGCTTCCCAGGTAACAGCCGGCCGTGACGACGGCCAGGAGGAGCAGCGACAGGTTGATCGAATTGCTGTAGAGCAGAGACGCCTTCTCCTCGCCGGAGTCGACCTTCTCCTTGATGTAGAGCGGGATGAAGCCCGACGAGTAGATGCCGCTCGCGAACGTGAGCAGGAACCCGGGGATCGTCAGCGCGAACAGATAGGCGTCCATGTCGATGCCCGTTCCGTAATGGGCGGCCATCAGCATCTCCCGGACGAGGCCGAGCAAGCTGCTCAGGACGTTGCCGACGAGCAGAATGAGGGCTCCCGACACGATTGCCTTGGAATTCATGTTGCCTTAGTCCCTCCTTCTTCGGAATGCGGCGCCGTCCCGTTCATCGGTCCGCGCGGGCGAGCACGGCCGGCCGGTTCGCCTTCCCGGACAGCACCTCTTCGTACAGCTTCGTCGTCTTCGCCACGTGCTCGTCCCTCGTGAACTCCCTCAGGAACAGAGCCTGCCCCGCGCGTCCCATCGACCGGTAATCCTCGCGGAACATCCGCAGGAACGCGTCCTTCAGCGCCCGCGCGTCGCGGGAAGGCACGATGATGCCGCTATCCGGCCGGACCATCTCCGGCACGCCCCCGACGTCGGTCGCGACGACCGGCAGGCCCGCGCTCATCGCTTCCAGCACGGCGGTCGGGAACGTGTCCGAGACGGACGTGAGCGCGAAGACGTCGCTCTGGCGCAGCAGGTCCGGCACGTCGCGGCGAAGTCCGAGCATGTGCACCGTGTCCTCCAGGCCGAGCCGGCGAATCCGGGCCGCCAGACTCTCTTTGTAGGCCTGCTCGTGGCCGAACGTCACGTCTCCGACGATGGCGAACTTGACGTCGGCCCGCTCGGTCTTGACGAGGGCGGCGGCGTCGATGAGGTACTCGAGCCCCTTCTCGGGAGACAGTCTCGCCACCGCGATCACGATCCGGTCCCCGTCGGACGCGCCGAGCCGCTCCCGGAGCGACGAGGCTTGGGACGACGTCTCGAAGCCCGTCGGGGCGCCGATGCCGTTGTAGATTTTGACGAGCTTGCCGGATTCCCGCCCGAACCAGCGGAACATCGGCTTGCTCCGCTCGCAGAGGACGATGATCCGGTCGTTGAACAGATGGTTCAGCCAGCCGATGAACCGGTAGCCGGCCAGGGGACGGCGGGGCAGCTCGTGCACCGTCTGGATCGTCGGGATGCCGAGCCGCTTGCCGACGATGTTCGGCCCGAGCACTTCCATCTTGTGCGTATGGATGAGGTCGATGCGGTGCTCGCGGACGATCCGGCGGATCGCCCCGAGCGACCGGACAAGCTTCGCTCCGTTGCGGAAGTAGTACCAAGGATCGGTCGGCTTGCCGAAGACAGCGACCGGGCCGAACAGCACCTTGCAGCCCAGCTTCTCGTACTTCTCCACGTATACCGTCGGAGCCGTCATCAGCACGAAGGGCCGGTACCGGGTACGGTCCAGCCCCCCGACCAGCTGCAGCAGCACCGAATCCACCCCTCCGAGATTGCTCGCGTAAGGCTGAATGAACAGGATGTTGATCATGAATCTCCCTCCGATCTCGTCGTTCCTCTAGGCGATTCGCCGTTAAGCCTGCCGGGGTCAGGTATAGAGCCGGAACATCTTCTGGAAGACCAGCTTCTGGGCGTCGAGCAGCAGCTTCGCCCCGCTGCGCCGCGGGATGCCCAGCTTGCGGGCGAGATAGGCGGCGTAGTCGGAATCGGACCGGCTCTTCCAGAAGGGCGAATCCGGACGGACGACGTGGGCGAACATGCGAGACAGCCCGAGCTTCTTCTCGGAGGGGAGATGCCAGATCGCCAGCTCCAGGTCCCGGACGCTGGCGTTGCTTATGCCGCCGAGCGGGGTCCATATTCTGCGGATGTACGGATTGGCGGTCCTCGCCGGATAGCCGAGCTTGTAATAGACGAAGCTGAGCATCTGGGCTTCTTCGTTGAACTTATCTCTCCCCTCTGCGAATCGCTTCATCGAATCCTCCCAGACGAGGTCGATCTCGCGGATGACCCGCCGGACCTCCCGGGCCGCGGCCGCGAACCACTCCCCGCCGTAGTACGGCGGAGGCTCTTCGACCCGGACGCCGAGCATCTCCTCGTAGATGCGGCCCATCTGATAGCGGCTCAGCCCGTTCATCACGTATTCGGGCTCGTCGTCGACGTCCGCGGTCATCGTCAGCAGCCCGTGCCTCTCCAGCAGCCTCTCGATCGGATCGGCGGACTTCAGCCACACGCAATCGGAATCCATGACGATGTACTTCTCGTGGTCGTCCGCGCCCGAGGCGGCGATATCCTTCAGGATGTCGAACAAGTAAAATTGGTTTTTCCAGGAACCGTAATAGCCGTTAGGGACGCGATACGTCAGCGGCAGGGTCCGCACCTCGACGTCAAGCCGGTTCCTCAGGAAGCTCTCCAGGTCGAACCCTCCGACGCTCGGAATCCGCGCGACGTTCGTGAACAGCACGTGCTTCGCGCCCGGATTCATCCGGCGGCTGGTGGCGAAGAAGGTCGTCACGCACTTCCAATAGACTTCCTGGAACTTCCTGCTCGACGACTTGTCGCCGACCTGAGGATAACGGCTCTCTTCGTGTTCTTCGTCGCAATGGATCCATGTGCTAATTAGCATGATCTCGCATCCTCTCCATCCGTTCGCTGTCTCTCGCGTCTCTCTCGGCTTCCCGGCAGCTTCGATTGGTTCAGAAGCTTCCCTTGCTTCAGGAGCTTCGCCGCCCGGCGTCCGGCTCGGCGTCGTAGCCGTTCGGGTTGGCCGCCTGCCATCTCCAGGAGTCCTCGCACATCTCCTCGATGCCGCGGGCCGCCTCCCAGCCGAGCTCCCTCTTCGCTTTGGAAGGATCGGCGTAGCATTCGGCCACGTCTCCCGGCCGGCGGCGGGTCACGACGAAGGGAACGGGCCGGCCGGAGGCTTGCTCGAACGCCCGGATGATCTCAAAGACGCTGTAGCCCTTGCCCGTGCCCAGATTGTACGCCTCGGCGCCGGCGGCCGACCGGATTCGGTCCAGCGCCTTCAAGTGGCCGGCGGCCAGGTCCTCCACGTGCAGGTAATCCCGAACGCCCGTGCCGTCGCGGGTCTCGTAATCGCCGCCGTACACCATCAGCTGCGGCAGCTTCCCGACGGCCACCTGGGCGATATACGGGATGAGGTTGTTCGGGATGCCGTTCGGATCTTCGCCGATCCGTCCGCTCTTGTGGGCTCCGATCGGGTTGAAGTAGCGCAGCAGCGCGATGCTCCATTCCGGGTCGGATGCGGCCAGGTCCCGAAGAATCTCCTCGATCATCAGCTTCGACCGGCCGTACGGGTTGGTAGCCGAGAGCGGGAACGTCTCGTCGATCGGGCAGCTCCGGGGCAGCCCGTAGACGGTCGCCGAAGAGCTGAACACGAGCTTCTTGACGCCGAACCGCCTCATCGTGTCGAACAACACGAGCGAGCCGTACACATTGTTGAAGTAATAGTCAAGCGGAGCCCGCACCGACTCTCCCACCGACTTGGAGCCGGCGAAGTGGATGACCGCGTCGAACGCATGGTCCGCGAACGTCCGCTCGAGAACGGCCCGGTCCTTCAGATCGGCTTGAAGGAAGCGAAGCGGCTTCCCGGCCAGTTCCTCGACCCGCTTGATCGTCTCCCTCTTGCTGTTGGACAGATCGTCGAGCACGACGACGTCATGCCCGGCCTCCAGCAGCTGCACGCACGTATGGCTGCCGATGTACCCGGCGCCTCCCGTAACCAAGATTTCCATGCTCTCACCCCGCGTCTATTCGTAGCTTTCCTTTTAATATAGATACGACACGTATCATGAAAACTTTAAAATAAATCGATTCCCGTTTGGAATCGATTAACGTGAGGCCGCCGGCCGCGGAGAGAGTGTGCAGCCCGTCCCGGTAAGGTCCCCGCGGATCGGGCGCGAGCCGCCTGACCGGCTCTTCGGCGAACTCCCTGGGCGTGAGCGTCCGGATCCGGTTCAGCACGACCGCCCCGCCATAGGTTCGGGAGCAGTCCTGCGCCGGCCGGAACAGCTCTCCCCGGCTATAGAACGGGGTGCCCGCGGGACGGGCGGAACGCACGTCCATTTTCACCGGATTCATCTCGTGCGGCCGCCAAGGCCCGAGCAGATCGTCCGCGTGCCAGATATAGAGATGGCTGTTCCAGCCCGTCTGCTCGTCCGTACACAGGAGCCACCAGCGGCCATCGTGCCGGAACGGCGTCGCGTCCACCGCCTGGAAGCCCTCGATCAGCGTCGCGGCCTTCTCCCATTCGTTCGGGAATCGAATCGCCTTGTAGAGGGCGACTTCCTTCGCCTGGTACGTCTCCGGGATGCAGTAGATCTCTCCTTCATGCCGGAGCAAGTAAGGATACGACATATGGAAGGGTAGGTTCAGGACGGTCCGCTCCGGGCCGAAGACCGGCTCGTCCCCGCGCCGGATCGAGGAGATGACTCCTTTGCCGCTCGCGTAGTCGTATTCCTCCACGAGAAGATGGAGCCTCCCGTCGATCTGAACGCCGAACGGGTCGGCCATGAATTGCGGGCGCTTGGGCAGCCAGTCGACTTCCGGCATTCCGGATTCGGAGCCGGGTTCGTCCAGGAAGCTCTCGATCGGACGGTCGACGATTCCCACGTTCCAATGCTCGGCGACGAACCAGCGCGTCAGGAATCGCTTCGCCTTGTCCCGCGCCAGAAGGACGAGCGCCCGGACGACGGCGGCTCCTCCGGCGGCATGGACAGACGAGGAAGCACGGCCGGGCTTAGGGGTCATGCTCGGCACCGGATCGGTTCGTCCGTCCTCGACGATCTCCGCGGACGCCTGGTCCAGATAGACGGCGTTGCCGCGGACGATATCCCGGCAGGCGTATGCCGGCCATTCGCTGGCGAAGCGGTGAATCTGGTCCATCCGGCTCGCGAAGGAATGCTGGCTCGCCGCGAAGGTGCCCTGCTTGAGGACGACGTCCGCTTGTTGGCCGCGCCGGGCCCGGATCAGCCTGATCGTCGCGGTCTCCCGCTTCCGCAGCAACCCGGCCAACAGCATCTCGAAGCCCGTCCGGAATCCTCCTTCCGGGCCGTAGTCGAACCGCCATATCCCGTAACGGAGCTCCGGGAGGGAAGCCTCTCCGAGGAAGTCCGGCGCGAGATTCAAGAGAACGTCCGGTTTGCGGTCCGCGATGAACCTCTTGGCGGCTTCGCCGTCGCCTCGGGTCTCCGGGACGGGAACCCCGGGCGCGGCCTCGGCGACGTCCGTCCGTCGCATTGCCGGGCAGCGGCGGCTTATTCTCCGCTCGAGCCAGCGATACCCGAATGGCCCGCTCTTGCCCTTGCTCTTGCCCCCGCCCTTGCCGTCGCCGGCTTCGGCGCTCTCTCCGGCGATGAGGACGCCAGCCAGTTCCACACCGTCTTGCAGCTTGAGCTTGCGGACGCAATCGGCGATCCACTGTTGTACGAAGCGGTTCTCGACCGCTATCGCCACGCGCATCTCCCGTCCCCTCCTTATCCGCCCCCGCCCATGATCATAACGACCGGAGCGAATTGGACGCTTTGGCCAGCATCGTTTGAACCGGCACCGGCAAGTGAGTCTTGATCCACCTTTTGACGAGCCTTCTCGCGTTGGCGGCGGGAGAGAAGCCCGTCCACTCCGTCATGGCCAAATATTCGTAATACTTGTCCTTGAACGGATGATCGTTGTCGTACTCCCAAGGCTTGGAGGAGCCCGTGAAGTGGATGACGCGGGGAAGCGGAAGCTCCGCCGGTCGCTTCCGCGGAAGCATGTTCGTCTGGAAGTTCCACTCGGGGTCCAGCTTCAACCAATCCTGGTGCAGCACCGCGTTCAACCCGTCCTGGTCGTGGAACTTGAGGCGCTCGGGATGCTTGGATACGTACTCCAGCACCCGGGACGAGAGCCGCTCCTCCCGCCATATCGGCAGATTAAGCACGAGAACTCCGGCGTTGAAGTAGTTCTCTTCCCGCGGAATGCCAAGCTCCTTGCACCTGCGGCTCCCTCCCGGGTCTTGAACGGCGGCCAGCGGATGGTCTCCGAGACTTTGTTCCCATAACCGGCTTAGGTCTCCGGTGACGACGGTGTCGCAGTCGAGATAGATCGCTTTGTCGATCGGCACGTCCTTCATCGCTTCCGGAATAAGGAGTTTGTAATAGACGGCCCGCGTAATATGTCGGCTCGTATAGACGTCGCCGCAAAGGGAGCCGTCCACATTCAGGAACCGGACGGCGGCGCCGAACTTCCCGACCGTTCTGGCGAGCTTCGCCCGGTTGCCTTCGGACAAGCCGTCTCCGACGACATACAGACGCGCCCTGGCCGCCTTCGACAGGTTCGCGAGTGCCGAAGCGAAGGCGACGGCGAGGTGCTGGACGTAATGGTTGTCGGCGACCGACACGATATGGACGACCGTATGGACGCTCATAGACCGGCCTCCAACCGCGCGGCTTCGCCGCCGGCGTAACTCAATCTCATATAATCGTTCGCTACTCTCTCCAGCGACAGGTGGGCGTTCAACCGGGGAACGGCGGAAGGACCGGGCGCTGCGGCAACTGGCGTGCTTAGCAGCCGCTCGATCGTGCGGGCCCAGCTCTCCGGGTTCCGTTCGAGAATATGACTCTCGCGGCTGAATTCCGCCAGCCTGCGATTCGCGGGGATATTCGAGCAGACGACCGGCAGATCGGCGCAGATCGCTTCAAGCAGCGCAAGCGGGGAAGCTTCGAATTCGGAGGGGAACAGGAACGCGTCCGATATTTGCAGCAATCCGTGGACGTCGCTTCGGCTGCCGAGGAGAGCGACTTCGGTCTCCAGCCGGCACTCGACGATTCTCCTGCGCAGCTCCCGTTCGTAAGAGACGTCCTGCCCGTTGCCGACGAGCAGAAGCCGGAATTCCGTTCCGCCGGCCTTCAAGGAAGCGGCCGTCTCGATCAGGAAGCGTTGGTTCTTGATCGGATCGATGCGGGCGACGTTGATGAGCACCGGAGTGCGAGGCCCGATGCCCAAGCTCTCCCGAAGAGCCCTCTTCTCCTCCGGGCTCAGCGGCTTAAACGTCGTCGGGTCGATTCCGTTCTCGATGACGACCAGCTTTTTGCCGGCCTGGTAAAAACGGTTCCGATAAACGCTCGCTACGTGCTCCGCGACGCTGACGATCTTGTCGGCTCCCCGGATGGCGAGCCTCTCGAGCAGGTTGTCTTTGGCGCCTCTCCAGTCGTCAGCTCCGCTGTGCAGGGTCAGCACCGTGCGGATTCGGCGATAGAGCAGGTTTCTCAGTCCGGCATACATATTCGGGATGCCTCCGTGCGAGTGGACGACGTCCGGCCGCTGCCGGTCGACGGCCTGCTGGAACAGCCGGAGCGTGCGCATCGAGCTATGGCCCGGCAGCTTGTCCAGCTCGATCGTCTCAACGCCCATCGCCTTCAATTCGCTTAGCATCCGCTCTCTGCCGAGCGGGTCGGCGGACCGGTAGATGGCGATCAGAGAACATTCGATGTTCCCGCCGCGGTATTGCTTGATCAGATCGAAAGCCACCTTCTCGGAACCCGCCAATTGCAGCGATTGAATCACGAAGGCGATTTTCACCGGAGATCCCCCTCTTGACACACTTTGTATCAATCACTCTCTCAATATATGATACTAACTGTATCGTGTCAAGC
The DNA here is from genome assembly GCF_014212175.1 of Cohnella xylanilytica. Lineage (GTDB taxonomy): Bacteria > Bacillota > Bacilli > Paenibacillales > Paenibacillaceae > Cohnella > Cohnella xylanilytica. The sequence goes on from NZ_JACJVR010000060.1 coordinate 17,162, forward strand.
AAAATCCGACAACTACGCTCCGGCTATCTCGCACGGCACGGACCTAACCCTCACCGACCGACGCAAAAAACGGAACCGACTCGCGTCGGCTCCGCTACGTCGCAAACTATAGAACTTTCCAAGCATAGCTCCCGTCCGCTCCTTTGAGACATATATACAGAACGTCGCTACCGCCGTTGCTGCGTTTGTAGAACATTCGTCCGCGGTAAGCCGCTCCGGCCGGAGGAAGCGATGCTCCGTCCTCGATGTAGGGAGGCAAACCGTCGATCGAATAAAAGTTCCATCCGTTATTGGTATACGTCGCGTAATCGCTCACCTTGGACGCTTCCGTCGATCCGCTTCGCAAAAGCCCGGACGCGACGACCTTGCCGAAGGTGCCGATGGCGCTTATGTTGCCGCTCCCGACTCCTTGCTCCGGATTGATATAGATATTGCGGGCGTTCAACACCGATTTGCCGTCGCCTTGAAGCACCGTGTGGACGCTGTTCGTCCAGGACTTGATCGAGACGCTGACGCCGCTGACGTCGTAGGCGCCGTTCTCCAGAACGAACATCAGCGAATAATTGACCGTAATCCGATGATGCTCGACGTGAACGTAACGGATGATGCAGTTGAACGCGCTGTCGTTCTTGAGGATCGTATTCGCCCAGTTCTCGCAGTTCAGGCTGTCCAGCGAGAACTCCGTCTGCATGTCGAAGGCGCTTGAGGCGACGACCGACGGGTCTTGGAAAATTTTGATGTTGCTAAACATGTTCATCGGCCTTCCGATGGCCGAGCTCGACCGGATATAGAAGCAAGTCGTGCCGACGGTCCAGAACATAATGTCCTCCCACTTGCAGCCCCAGACCGGAAGCTGCCCGGAGGACGTCGTTTTGAAGCCGTAGCCCGCGTTCACGACCCTCAGCTTCCGATAGACGTGATGGTACAAGCCGTTGGAATTGCTCGTCTCGTTCGTATATTCGACCGCGATGCCGTTCGGATTCCGGTCCTTCGTCTGCAGCCGGGTAAACGTAAGCTCCAGTTCCTCCATCGTCACGCTGTGCGTGTCCATGGAAGTGAACCGGAAGATCGGCCTGTTGTCGACGTCCATCTTGATCGACGCGGCGGTCCAATTCTCGCCGACGATCGACAGCCCCGGGAATCTCCCGATCGCGATGGTGTTCGTAATCCGGTACGACCCTTTCGGAAAATAGACCTTGCCGAAGGCTCCTGCCGCGTTGATGGCGTTTTGAATCGCTTTCGTATCGTCGGTTCTGCCATCGCCCGCCGCGTTATAAGGCGCATCCTTGACGTTGATCATGTTCACCCACCTCCTCTTAACCATCCTATGAAGCGGTCGGAAGAGGGTGTGGACGATTAACGGGGACGTTCAACCCAAATGCAACGCGGGACGGGCCGCGGGCAGACGCTCTATGGCCGGATCCGGAACGGCATACCGATAGGCGGACAGCGAGAGGATAAAGACGATGTAATAGTTGCCGATAATGTTGACGGTCGTATAGCTCTGCAGCATCATGACGGCGAAGCTGACGATGAAGAACGGGTACAGGAACCCGTATTCGGTGCCCCGCAGGCTTCTTATGTTTTTCCGAATGGACAGAATGGCATAGCCGAGCAGAAGAAGCCCGACGAGGCCGAACGAGGAGATATAAGTAGGCAGGAAGGCTCCCGAACCGGGCCATCCCGATTCGCCGTAATAAAGGGCGATCGATTCGTAAGAGCGGAAGCCCCAGTCGGGGAAATACTTCATGTAATAGAAGCCTTGAATGCCGTTGCCTACCCCCAGAATCGGATAATCGACGAGCGCCCGCATGTTCGTATAGATGGAAGTCGTCCGATGCAGGGTCGACAAGCTGTTATCGATGCTCGCCACCTTCAGGACCGTGTTCTCGAACAGCTCGCTCTTCTGGAATTGGGGCCAGAACAGAAGAGCGCCGAGAATGACCGACAGGACGACGTAGACGCGAATGTGCATGACGATCCGCGGCTTCTTGTACTTGAGCAGGAACAGGAAGCACAGCGCGCACCCGGCGATGCCGATATACCCGCTGGAGCTGTTGTTGAAGGCGAGAATCGGAAGAAGCGAGAGAATGAGGACGATCCCGAGCTTCCGGTTGATCTTGTTGTGAATCGTCAGCAGCAAGAGCAGCGGCAGAAGGAAGATGGACAGCTGGGCTCCGGCGAACGAAGCCTCCATCGTGACCAGATTCAGCTTCTGGGCGCGCTCGACGTACACTTCCTTGAAGGCGAACAGCTGGACGATCGCTTTCTCGATCGCCAGCGCCGCGCCGCTCTTCGTCGCCAAATAGAACACCTGCAGGTACCCGATCAGAATGATCGAGGCGAAGGAGGCGACGACGACCCGGATGATTTTCTTGAACTCGATCTGGGACAAGATGTAGTCGTTGTATAAAATCATGAGGATCAGCTGGAAGTAATACAGCAGATGCGGGGTTGCCGCCGTAATCGTGTTCCGTCCGAGCAGGGTGCCGAGCTCGCGATACTGAACAAGCGCCATCACGAGGCTCATCAAGTTCAGCAGCAGAATAATCGCGGCAAGCTTCCTGGCGACGGGCGAGACGCGGTATTCCCGCTTCTTCGCCGCGAGCAGGAAGAACATCAGAACCAGCCCGGGAATATGCAGGAAGAACGATACCGATCCGGACATGCTATGGAGGCTGTCCGTCATCCACTCGCATCCATAGGGAAGAAGGAACAGATAGAGATATATGACCGTCTTCTCGATCTTGCCGACTCGGTTCAAGGCCAGAACTCCTTCCATGCGCCTAACGCTTCCTCGCAAACGGCTACGCTTGATGATTGACGCCGACGGATACGGAATCGCCGGGCGATCTCTTCTTCGACCTCCGGTGATCCTTCTTGATCTCCGCCCGCTTCATCTGCCGGATGACGACGAGGGTAGGCTGGCGCAGATGCTTGGCGATGTCCTCTTCCGACTTGATCGTATCGTCGAGGTATTCCCACAGGAAGACGGCGCCGATCGAGATCATCAGCGACAGGACGAACGCGATCGCCATCTTGTAGACGATTCCCTTGGAGACGGGGGCCGAGAACTCTTCCGGCTGCGCCTCGCTCAGGATCGTGACGTTGTTGACGTTCATGATCTTGGAGATCTCCTGCTTGAACACTTCGGCGACGGCGTTCGCGAGCCGGGAGGCTTCCTCGGGGGAATAGTCGGTCGCGGACAGGGTGACGACCTGCGACTTCGCGGAGGTGCTGACGTCGACCTGCTCCGTCAACTGCTTGGCGGTCTTGCCGAATTCGGGATGCAGGGCGGCCACCTTGCCCATGATCGCGGGGGTACCGATGATTTCTTTATACGTCTCCAGGTAGAGAAGACTGAGATTCACTTGGTTGAAGTCCGCCGACCTGTCTTCGTTGGTCCTGTCGATATTGTTGACGATAAGCTTCGTGCTCGCCTGATAGACCGGCTTGCTGTACATGACGTGGTACGCGGCCGCCGCTCCGCAGAACAGAATCGCCATTAAAGCAATGAACCACGATCTGCGCAGCAGAACTTTAAAGTACTCCCTCATATCGGACTCCATGTTGAACCTCCTCAAAGGTATACCCGTTGACACGTATCGTATCAATCACTCCTCTAATATATGATACGATCTGTAACGTGTCAAGCGAAACCTGTCTCCTCTCCCAGTCTCCGGCTTCCGCGCCGTCACAAGGATTGGAACCGAATCTCGTATCTCTCGGCCAATTCGCAGAACCGGGAGGCGATCATCTTCACTTCCTCCCGCATGGTCATGCTCTCGAAGATAAAGATATCCAGATTGCCGTCGTTGCGGCAGAGGTCGTACAGGTTAAGGATCGCCGTGCTGCCGAACGAGAACAGGTTCAGCTTGCGGATGTCGTGCTTGAGCACGACCAGGTACAGAAGCTCGATCGGCCATCCCTTGGGCAGCAAGGAGACTTGGCCGGAGAACGATTCGAGAGGGCTTAGCTCCCCCGGATGCTGCTTGAAGAAGACCGGCTCGGACGGGTCCCGATCCCGAAGCGTATCGTTCACCCGCCGCAAAATCTCGTCCAGGTATTCCTGGCGCTTCTCGATGTTGTCGATGAACGGTTCGGTCAGCACGACCGTCATCTCGTCCCGCCCCGCCACCAGCCGGTCGATCTCGCGAAGCTCCGGATAGATCCAGTAGAGCTCCTCGGCGATCTGCGGCGTCCGCAGGAACTCCTTGAGCGTCATCGGCAGCGGGCGCGCCTTGTTCTTCAAGGAGCGGCTGCCGTCGGTCACGAAGAGCTGGGGCCGCTGCAGCCAGATCGATTCGATCCACTTCACGCTGCCGAAGACGCCGCCCGGCAGACCGAGCTTCGGCGCCATCCGCTTCAGAAGCTTCATGTACCACCGGGTGTGCGTGCTGTTGTCGATATAATTGCCGAAGCCCTCTTCGTAGAGGCGCACTCGCTTGCCCTCGCTGTCGAACTTCCTCATGATCGCGTATTCGATCGCGACGAAGTCGTGGGCGATGAACGCTTCCGAGTAATCCGAGATGTTCGCGAACAAGGAAGGAAGGCTCTGACCCCATCGATGGTAGAAAAAATATTTGCGGATCGGCCCCAAGCCCAGCTTGTAGCGATCCCGCGTTCCGTCGTCGTCGATATAGATGACTTGCTCCCACGCATGCGTCTCCCTGACCTTGCGGCAGAAATCGGCCGCTCCGTAGAAGTGGTTCAGCACGACGATGTCGCACCGCTCGAAGCCGCACCCGAGCTTGATCAGCCGGGCGATCATGTATTGGAACGGCTTCGTGCATACGAACAGTATTTTAGGTGGGCGCTTGTCGCTGTTCATGCTTCCGAGCTCCTCTCGCTATTTCGCCGTCAGCTTCCCGCCGAATCCCCCCGGGGACCGCGAAGGGAGTCCGTCCTCCGCCTCTTCGCCGCGGTTCTCTCCTGCGCTCCGTCTCCGCAGCGTCGCCCGCTTCTTCCATTCTCCGAAGCGGATCTGCCAATGCCGGAACGTTCCGCTCTGCCTGGCGAAGATCCCCGCCCACACGCACAGGCACACATACGCTTTCTTGCGGTTGCTGTTGGCTACGTAATGATTGAAGTTGCGGCGCAGCGTGTCCGTCCAATAGAACTTGTAGTCCTGCGTGCCGCCTTCGAAGTCGTATTCCTCCATGCCCCGGTCGCGGTAGTGCTCCAGCAGGCGGGCCAGAAGGACGAGCCCGATCCCCTTCTTCGCGAATTCGGGCGAATAATTCATCATTTTCCCGTATACCTTGCGGTTCATATAATGGCAGACGTTCACGGCGGCCAGCCGGCCGTCGATCTCGATGTAGGACATGCCCAGATGCCCTTGTTCGCTAAGCTTCGCGTAAAGCTTCCTGCAAAAATGGCGGTAGACCGGATCCTGCAGCCGGCTGTCGGGCCACTTCGACAAGTGCCACTCCAGCGCCCGGTTCCAGATCTCGGGATCGAACGGCCGATCGAGCTCCACTCTGACGTCGTGCTCCCGCATCAGCTTCCGCTGCCTTCTCTCGATGTCCTTCAGCTCCTTGGCGTTCCATTTCCCGGGCCGACTCTTCCCATAGTTCAGATAAGGAACGAAGTCCGCCTCTTCCGTATATACCTTGTAGGAGCTGCCGAATACCTTCCGGGCCAGGAAAGTCGCGTTGTTCTTGGAGTTCATGAACCCGAGCGTCATCAGGTCCCACTCGGACGAACGCTCCTGAAGGGCGTCCTTGATGTGCTTCAGGAGGACGGATTCGTTGTAGTCCTTGTGCAGGCAGAAGCCGCTGTACATCGCCGTGCCGTATGCGATCCAATGCAGCGAACGGACAGGCATTCCGCCGACCTTCGTCCGAAGCCGGTGAAGGGGAGCGGCGGCTACGCACGTATCCCCGTCGTAGACGACAACCAGGAACAGGTCGGCGTCCCGTCCGTGATAATCGGTCAGGCAGGCGGAGATCCAATCCCACGTATCGTACAGATCGGGGCTCTCCATATGGGAGACGAGCTCCGTCCAATCGTCCTTCATTCGCTCGAATTGGCCATAGCTTCTCAGCACCTCGGCGCGCATAGCGGCGACCGCCCTTCTAACGGAATTTGAATGCTTGCATGCCCATCCGCAGCAGTTCCCTTCTCGGCGAAGGCGCCGTTACCAACAGAAGAAGCGGCGCGAACAGCAGAGCTCCCCACGGCAGCGGCAGGTAGGAGCTAAACAGGCACGGCACGCAAGCCGCCGCGAACAGGAAGGCGTTCGCGTAACGCATCCGGTACAGCCGGCTGACCGGGGTGTGAACGGCTGCGTACGAGAGAAGCGACGCCAGCTCGGCCGCGGCGTACCCCATAAGCCCGGCGATCGGCACGAGAGCGGCCGCGGTTCCGGCGAACAGGGCGATATGGAGCAAGTGGAAGCGGATGACCGCCGCGTTCCGGCCCAGCGCGTACAGAATATTCACGTGCACGCTGAAGATGCTCGCCGCGAAGCAGACGATCGTCATGTACGGATAGAGGCGGAGCACGTCCGTCCAGTCCGAACCGAAAAAGACGGAGATCGCCCACGGAGCGACGGCCGAGAAGCCGGCGAAGAAGGGCGCGATCGCCAACACCTGTGCGAGCAGAGCCTGGTTCATCGCGCTCTCCACGCGTGCCGGCTCCTGGCGGATCTTCGCCAGGACGGCGAACGTGATCCGCTGGATCGCCGCCCCCGCGAAGCCGAGCGATTCGACGAGCCGCACGCCCAAGGCTACGAAGGCGACGCCTTCGGGACCCACGAAGCGGCCGACGAGCAGGGGAGCGACGAGCGAGCGAAGGCCCATGATTCGCGAAGACACCGTGTGGCCGAAGCCGTAGCGGAACATTCTCGCGAACAGGGCGGCGTCCCAATGGAAGGCGGGGCGGTACTTCGAGTGGAACAAGCCCAGCGCCGTCGTCGCCGCGCCCTGCGCGAGACAGCCCGCGACGGGGGCCCAGACGCCGAAGCCCGAGGCGGCGAGACCGAGGGCGACCCCGTAATAGAGGAGCTGGGCGTTCATCTCGATGAGGGCGATTTGCCGGAACCGGAGCTCCCTCTCCAGCACGGCCATCGCCGGAATCTGGAGGGCGTTCAGCGGCAGCGCGGCGAGCATGGCGGCGAAGGGCCAGACCAGGTCCGGATTGCGCAGCCAATCGCCGATCAGGGGGGACAAGGCCGCCCCCAGCGCCGCCGCTGCGCCGCTCGCCGCCAGGATGGACGTGAAGGCGAGATCGAGCGGTTTGCGTCCGCCGCTCTCTCCTTCCCGGATCAAGCAGGCGTTCATCCCGTTGATGCACAGATCCGAGACGTAGATCCAGATGCCCGAGATCGTCGCGAACGTGCCGTATTGATGCGCTCCGATCCATCTCGTCAGAAGCAGCATCCCTCCTAGGCTGACGGCGATGCCGATCGCCTTGCGGACCGCCAGGAAGGCTCCTCCTTCGAGGATCCGGCTGCGCAATCCTTCGTCGCTCACGTCGATTCCCCCGTTAGTTGTCTTTGCTCCTCAATCGCGTCTCCCGCCGCCGCGGCTCTGTAACCTCCATTTTGGCGGTTACAGCTCCTCCATCCCGCCGCCGCGACCCTGTAACCTCCATTTTGGCGGTTACAGCTCCTCCATCTCCCCGCCGCGGCCCGCGCCCTCAATGCCCGGAAGCGAAGCTTCCGATAATGCGCAGATGGCTGTCCACCATCCGCTCCATCGTATAGCCCCGGGCGATCTCTCTGCTTTTCGCCCCGAACGTCTGCCTCAGCTCCGGATCGACCGCGAGCCTCTCGCACCGCTCCCCCAGCAGCGCGGCATCCTCCGGCGGAACCAGGAAGCCGTTCTCCCCTTCCCGCACCAGGTCGTGGGCGGCCCCCGCCATCGTGGTGGAGACGACGGGAAGCCCGAACGCCAGCGCCTCGTTCAGGACGAGCCCCCAGATATCGAAGCGCGTCGGCATCGCGAACACGTCCGCCAGCTTCCAGTAAACGAGCAGCTCCCGCTTCTGCATGAAGTCCTTGATGACGACGTTCGGAATGCGCTCGTCCCGAATCCGGGCTTCGTACGCCTCCCGCTCCGGCCCGCCTCCGATCAGGAGCAGGCTGGCGTTCGCGTTGCGCATCCGGGCGAACGCGTCCAGCAAAACGTCCATCCCTTTGCGATGGATGAATTGACCGACGGAGAGGATGACCGTTCCTTTCAAGCCTTCCCGCCTCTTGAGCTCCTCCTTCTCCCCCTCGGGCAAGGGCCTCGTATCCCCCTCGCTCAGGGCCACCGAAGAGAACGGGTATTCCCGGATCCGCCTCCCGTCCGCCCCGTAATGGCTCAAATACCGGGTGCAGTTGGAGCCGGACGAGAGCCACAGGTCGGCGCTGGAGATCAGGCTCGTCTTCAGCTTCCGGAGCAGCCACTTGTCTTCGGACACGAAGCCGCCGTCGGAGTTGAGGATGAACCTCTTCTTCTTGAACTTCAGCCACCTTATCGCCATCATCTCCGTCGGCGAGCTGTAGCAGCCGAGGATGTAGACGTCGAACGGCTCCGCGTTCAGCTCCCGGATGACCGAGAAGTTGACGTGCTTGTCGAGGCCGAGCGTGAAGCCGGGCAGGAACTTGTAGCGGAACGACGCGCCCAGCCCTTCGATCGCCCACTCCCGGTTCGACTCGTTCTTCGCTTCGAACCAGACCGTCAGATCGCAATGCTTGCCCAATTCGTTGAAGAAGTCGATCCGGTAGGGGGCGGGGATATTCGTCAAAAACAACACCTTCATCGGATTCGTCCCTCCGATCGCCCGTAGGCTCGCGCCCCTTGCTCTCTTTGCTCCCTTTGCTCCCCTTGCGCCCTTCGAGCCCTTCTCCTTCTGCGAGCCGCCCCGAATCGCGCCGCCAGCTGACACGCCAGCAGGCCGAAGCAAGCTCCGGTCGTATCCAGCAGAACGTCCTGCGGGAGCGGCGTCCGCCCGGCCACGCCGGCCTGATGGAATTCGTCCGTCACCGCGAACAGCAGGCAGAGAACGGCGACGACCGGCAGCAGGACTACCGCCTTCCGAACGCGAAGCCGCAGCGTCAGGTAGAGCAGGCTGGCGAGTACGGCGTACTCGGCGAAGTGGGACGCCTTGCGGATGAAGAATTCGGCGAAGCCCGCCGGGCCGAGCGACTGGAGGCTGACCGTCAGCTCTCCGTATTCGAACCGGACGCCGCCGAACCATCGTTCCATGTCGATCTTCGCGACCTGGCGGGCCAGCCACGGCTTCATGTCCTGCTTGGACAGCGGCTGGGAGGAGAACGCGAAGATGACGAGCATCCAGCCGGCGAGGCCGATCGCGTAAACGGCCATCAACGCCTTCACAGCAAATCCCACGTGACCGGGGTGCCCGCCTTGACCGCCTTCGGCAGCCTGCGGCCGAGGACGAGGTCGAGGTACTTGGGCTCGAGCCCGTAGCCCGGACGAATGACTCTCACGTTGTCGGGACTGAGCTCCTCCCCGTCCGCCACGTCCCGGCTAATATAGAGCGACCGGCGGAACTTCATCGAGCTCCGCTCCTTCTCCCCGATGCCGTAATGCACGCGCCCGAGCGCCTGCCACGCTCTCTCCGTCTCGGCCACGAGCTGCCTCATCTCGTCCGGCTCCAAGGAGAACGCCGCGTCGACGCCGCCCTCCGCCCGGGACAAGGTGAAGTGCTTCTCGATGACCGACGCCCCGAGAGCCGTCGCCGCCACCGCCGCCCCGATCCCCTGCGTATGGTCCGAGAGCCCGACCTCGCAGCCGAACAGGCTGCGCATGTGGGGAATCGTGAGCAGGTTGCTGTCGGCGGGCGAAGCCGGATACGTGCTCGTGCATTTGAGCAGGACGACGTTCGGGCAGCCGGCTTCCCGGGCGGCGTTCACCGCTTCCTCCAGCTGGGCGAGCGTCGCCATGCCCGTCGAGACGATCATCGGCTTGCCCTTGGAAGCCGTGTAACGGATCAGAGGCAGGTCGTTGTTTTCGAACGAAGCGATTTTGTAGAAGGGGACGTCCAGCTCCTCCAGGAAGTCGACCGCCTTCGGATGGAACGGGGTGCTGAACGGAATCATCCCCCGTTCGCGGCACCGCTCGAAGATCGGCCGGTGCCATTCCCACGGGGTGTAGGCCTGCTCGTACAGCTTGTAGAGCGACTGCCCCTTCCACAGGCTGTTCGGGTCGTCGATGTAGAAGTCCCCGTCGCTTCGCTCGAGGGTCATCAGATCCGCCGTGTACGTCTGGATTTTCAACGCGTGGGCTCCGGCGTCCGCGGCGGCGTCGACGATCCGCAGCGCCTTCTCGAGCGACTGGTTATGGTTGCCCGACATCTCCGCGATAATGAACGGGGCCGCCCCAGGTCCGACAGGACGGCCGCCCAGTACGATCTCCTCCATCTCCATCACCTTCTCTTCTCTACTTTGATGACGAACGTCTCGCCGTCCAGCTCGAAGTAGCACGGGTACCGTTCGTTGTCCGCGACCCGAAGCAGCTGGAACTGCTCCCTTAAGCTCCGGTCGGGGTTGATCCGGCTGTCCGCCGGCGTCCTTCGCGGGTAGAACGTCTCCTCGCCCTGCTGGCGGACCCCGAAGTGGACGATGCCGGGGTACCCTTCCAGGAATTCCTCGCACAGCTCGAACGTCGTCCGGGCGAGCGCGTTCCGCAGCTCCCCGATCAGCTCGAGTCCGCCGAACCGCATCGTCCGCCGGCAGTAGATCGGGCCGGCGTCCACCTTCTCCGCCGCTTCGAAGAGGACGACCGGAATCTCGTTTTTCCCCTCGAGAATTTGCCAGGTGAGCGGCGACCAGCCCTTGCCCTTCGGCAAGTCGCTGGCGTGCACGACCAGGTTGTTGCGGTTGCGCGACAGCAGGTCGGACCCGACGATCTGCTCGCACCCGAGGAAGAAGGCGACGTCTCCCTCCGGCAGGTCGTTCGCGTCGTGGATCCAGTAGATGTCGCCCGCGTACTTCTTCAGCGACGGCAGCCAGACCGGCAAGTATTGGTTGATCCAATTGTTAGGGTCCGACAGCACGGTCAATCTCGTTACCATCCCAGCATCTCCTTCGCCACGATCTTGGCGCCGCGCCCGTCCGTCAGCTTCATCGCGTTCTCGGACATTCGCGACAGCTCCGAGGGTCGATCCATGAGTTGAAGCACCGCCTCGCGCAGAACCCTCTCGTCGACCGATTCCGCCGTCCCGAGGCAGCGGACGGCTCCGGCCGCCTCCGCCTGCTCCGTCAACTCGCGCTGATTGTCGGCGATCGTCACGATCAGGCTCGGCAGCCCGAGGCAGCATCGCTCCCAGGTCGTCGCGCCGCCCGCCCCGATCGCCAGGTCCGCCTCCGCCATCAGCTCGGCCATGCGGTCCGCATGCCGGATGAAGCGGGCGTTCGGCACCTCGCGGCAGGCGAGCTCGATCGCCTCCGCGTCCCGGTTCAGCTTCCCCGCGACGACGGTCAGCCCGAGCCCTTCCGCCGCCAGCGGGGCCAACGCCCGAAGCGCCGTAAGCGTCACGCCTCCGGGGTCGGTTCCCCCGAAGGAGACGAGCGCGCGGCGAACGGCGCCGGCGCGGCGGACCCGGCTTCTCGCTTCCGCGAATTCCGGCCTCAGCAGGGCGTACCTCGGGCCGAGGAGAAGAGAGCAATCGTCCGGAACCAGTCCGACGTATCGGGCCCGAGGGGCTTCATAGTAGTTCTGATCCAGCAGCAGATCGCACCGGTGCGGGCGATTCGCCAGGTCGTCGACGACCATGATCCGGCGGGCCCGCGTTCCGACGATAAGCTCGTAACGGCGGTCGAGCGAATAATGGTCCACGACGAGCCAATCCGCCGGCGCGCCCTCCGAGGCCGCTTCGTCCAGCAGCTCCAGGGTCCGCTTGGCGTCGACCAGCCAGGAATCCGCGGACGGCAGCTCGCCGATCGTTCGCGCGGGATAGCCCCGTTCTCGAATGTAGGAGATCAGGTTGCCTTCCAGCTCGCGGCACAGGAACGCGACCTTCGCTCCCCGTTCGCGCAGCTCGTCGGCCAGCGACAGGCAGCGCATCACGTGGCCCGTGCCGATGCGGACGGACGCGTCCGCGCGAATGTAGACGTTCATGTTCCAGTCGCCTTCTGTACGGCGCGGACGACGTCCTCCGCGTCCTTGTCGGTCATGGCCGGGTAGAGAGGCAGGGAGAGGATGCGTCCGTACATTCGCTCGGCCGCCGGGCACAAGCCTTCCGGGTATCCGAGACGCCGGTAGTAGGGATGCAGGTAGACGGGGATGTAATGCAGCTGGACGCCGATGTTCTCCTCGAGCAGACGGCGGAACACCTCGTCGCGCCCGATCTCGAGCCGATCGAGCCGCAGCCGGATGACGTACAGGTGCCAGCTCGATTCCGCCCCATCCTCCTGCCGGGGGATGACGACCGTCTCGGAATGGCGGAAGGCTTCGTCGTACCGGGCCGCGATCTCCTTGCGCCGCTTCACGAACAGCTCCAGCTTGTCGAGCTGGCTTAGGCCGAGGGCGGCCTGGAAGTCGGTCAGCCGGTAATTGTAGCCGAGCGACTGCATCTCGTAGTACCAAGGGGCCGGCGGCTCCTTCTCCAGCCGGGACGGGTCGCGCACGATGCCGTGGTTGCGGAAGTCGAGCAGCTTCCGGTAATAGTCCTCCCGGTTCGTGGCGATGATCCCGCCTTCGCCGGTCGTGATATGCTTGACGGGGTGCAGGCTGAACATCGTCATGTCCCCGTCGGAGCCGATCCGCCGCCCCTTGTAGACGGCGCCGAGCGCGTGGGCCGCGTCCTCGATGACGACGAGCCCGCGCGCCTTCGCGAGCTCGCGCAGCTCGTCGAGCCGGGCCGGCTGGCCGGCATAATGGACGGGAAGGATCGTCTTGGTCCGCTCCGTGATCCGCTCGGCGACCGAGGCGGGGTCCAGGTTGCCCGTCTCTTCGTCGACGTCGGCGAACACCGGCTTGCCCCGCTGGTAGAGCACGCAGTTGGCGCTCGCGGCGAACGTCATCGGGGACGTGATCACCTCGTCGCCCTCCCCGATTCCCGCTGCGTGGCAGGCCCCGTGCAGCGCCGCCGTTCCGTTCGAGAACGCGACGGCGTACTCGGCGCCGACCGCGCGGGCGAACTTCGATTCGAACTCGGCGATCAGCGGTCCGGTCGTCAAGTAGTCGCCGCGCAGAACGGCTTCGACCGCTTCGATGTCCCTGTCGTCGATCCATTGGCGGCCGTAGGGCAGCAGCGTCTTCCGGCGGGCGGGCGCTGGAACCCGGTTCATGCGTACTCTCCCAGATACTGCCGGATCTCCTCGTCCGTCAGCCAATGGCTGTTCGTATGGCTGCAGTAGCTGAACCGTTCGTGAAGGGGCACGCCTCCGTAGGTCTCCCCTTCGCTCAGCCAGCCCGGCTGCTCGGGCTTGATGATGAAGTAATCGTCGAACTCGACCGTCTTGCGCGCGTCGTCCTCGGTGATCATCGCTTCGTGCAGCTTCTCTCCCGGCCGGATGCCGACGAATTGGAGCTGGCAGTCCGGAGCGATGACGCGGGCCAGATCGACGACCTTGACGCTCGGGATCTTCGGAACGAAGATCTCTCCGCCCTTCATCCGCTGCAGCGAGTCGAGCACGAACTGCACGCCCTGGTCGAGAGTGATCCAGAACCGGGTCATCCGCTTGTCGGTGATCGGCAAGCTGCCGGTGCTTCTCATTTTATGGAAAAAAGGAATGACGCTGCCGCGGCTGCCCGCCACGTTGCCGTAGCGGACGACGGAGAACCTTGTCGGCTTGTCTCCGACGTAGGCGTTGGCCGCGACGAACAATTTGTCCGAAGCCAGCTTCGTCGCCCCGTACAGGTTGATCGGGTTGGCCGCCTTGTCGGTGCTCAGAGCCACCACCCGGCGCACCCCCCGGTCGATCGCGGCGTCGATGACGTTCTGAGCTCCGATGATGTTCGTGCGAACCGCCTCGAACGGGTTGTATTCGCACGCGGTCACGTGCTTCAGGGCGGCGGCGTGCACGACGACGTCGACGCCGTCGAATGCGCGGTACAGCCGTCCCGTATCGCGAACGTCCCCGATGAAGAAGCGGATTCTCGGGTCGTTAAACTCCTGGCTCATCTCGTACTGCTTGAGTTCGTCCCGGCTGAAGACGATGACCTTTCGGGCGTCCAGCTCGAGCGCTTTTCTAATGAATTTTTTGCCGAAGGAGCCCGTCCCTCCCGTAACCAGAACCACTTGTCCCGCTACGTTCATCCTTGATTCCCTTCCTTTCAACAAATTCCATCTCGTTACCATTCGTATACTTACCCCTAATTTATGATACATTTAGTAGCATGTCAAGCGTTTTTGTGGGTTGACAGCCCTTCGATTACCCATTACATTAAAGTCATAAAGGTTACTAATTGTAGCATTAATCCAAACAATCAATACATATAGTATCGAATCTTTTCTTATTTTAGCGCGTGGAGGCTTGTCTCATGATCATGGAATGCTTCAACCGGCTCTTCCCGATCAACCGGAGCTTGACGGGCGACGGCGTTCGCGAATCTCTGCGCATTCTCGGGGAGATCGTCCCGATTCGGCAGTCGGAGTACCCGAGCGGCATGGACTGCTTCGATTGGACGGTCCCCAAGGAGTGGAACGTCAGATCCGCCTGGGTCAAGGGCCGCGACGGCCGCACGCTCATCGACTTCCGGGACCACAACCTGCATCTCGTCGGCTACAGCGTGCCCGTGCGGGCGACGGTCTCGAGGGAGGAGCTGCTCGCCCGGCTGCACACGAGGCCGGATCTTCCCGACGCCATCCCCTACGTCACTTCCTACTATAAAGAATACTGGGGATTCTGCGTTCAGCATCGACGCCTGGCGGAATTCACGGACGACGAATACGAGGTCGTCATCGACGCCACGCTGGAGGACGGCCACCTGACGATCGGCGAAGGGTTCATCCAGGGCGAGACCGACCGCGAGATTCTGTTCTCGACGTATCTTTGCCACCCGTCCATGGCGATCAACGAGCTGTCCGGTCCTCTCGTTCAGACTTTCGTTTACAAGGAACTGCTGGAATTGAAGAAAAGAAGAGGGTTGAAGTACAGCTACCGGTTCCTGTACGTTCCCGAGACGATCGGCTCGATCCTCTATCTCAGCCAGCATGGCGAAGAGCTCAAGGCCAAGGTCGACGCCGGCTACGTCGTCACCTGCGCCGGTCACGGTCCTTCCTACACGTATAAGAAAAGCCGAAGAGGCGATTCGCTCGCCGACAAAGCCGCCCTGCACGTGCTCTCCCGCTCCGGCCGTCCTTACCGGACCGTCGAATGGAGCCCCGTCGGCAGCGACGAACGCCAATACGGGAGCCAAGCGTTCAACCTTCCGGTCGGCAGCCTTATGCGCACCCCCTATCTCGAATATAAGGAGTATCATACGTCGATGGACAACGAATCCCTGATCTCGGAAGAAGCGCTGCAAGAGACGGTCCGCACGTATCTGGATATCGTCGAGACGCTGGAAGCGAACGAGATTTACGTCAGCAATCATACGCACGGGGAGCCGAAGCTGGACAAGCACGGCGTCTATCCGACGATCGGAGGACAGCGCACGGAGGAGCAGAGGCGCCGGCTGTTCATGATCTCCTACCTGCTCGCCTTCAGCGACGGGAAGCACGATCTGATGGACGTCGCCGACAAGCTGGGCGTCGTCGGCAAGGATCTGTGGGAGACGGCCAAGCTGCTGGAGGATAAGGGGTTGCTGCGCAAAGCGAACGGGACGGAGCCGGCTGCCGCCGCCGGCACGTTCAATTAACGAAGGAAACGGAGAGGACAAGAGGACATGGCCAATTCAACGGTATACGTCGTCCATTGCATCGACACGGAAGGTCCGCTGCACGAATCGCTGCAAGCGACGTTCGAGAGGATACGCCACATCGTCGGCATCGAGATCGAGCCGACGGCGGCTAACCTGAAGAAGCTGCAGAACCGGGAGATCGATCTGAACGGCCAAGAGGAGCTGGTCAGCCAGATCGTCGCCCCTCACGTGATCGAATACAAGGATACGTGGGACAAGATCGACGCGATGATGGAAGAGATCATGAGCCCCGCCTACCGCCAGAAGTACGCCGATCCTTCCGGACAAGGGTGGATCTACAACTGGTTCGCTGTAGACCACGTCGGCTTCGACGTCAATCCCCGGCGTCGGGATATGGGGTACCATAACATTTTCGACCATTACCGCCATCTCCTCCAAGCGACCGGCTCGACCCAAGACGAGATCCACTGGCACTTCCACCCGATGTCTACCTATAAAGAAGCTCATATCTGCGCCACCTCCTTCCTGAACTCTCCCCACCTTCTGGAGACACTCGCCCGGCGCGTCATCGAGCGCTCGTGGTTCCCGACGTGCTTCCGGCCCGGCTTCCACGCGGAGCGTCCGGACAGCCACTGGTTCCTGGAGCAGTGGATCCCGTTCGACTTCGCGAACCAATCGATGTCCCGCGACCGCAGCGAGAGCCGCCAGAAGGACGTCGACGACGGCCGTCTCGGCGACTGGCGCCGCGCCGTCTGGGATTGGTCGCATTACCGGCCGGCCCACGACGATTATCAGCGGGAAGGCTCGTGCAACCGCACCATTTTCAAATGTCTCAACGTCGGAAGCCGCTTCCGCCTGCTGAACCAGAGCGAAGTAGATCTCGCCTTCCGCCGGGCGGACGAAGGGTTGCCCACCGTGCTCGCCTTCACGAACCACGATTACCGGGACATGCGTCCGGACATCGCAAACGTGCACGCCATGCTGACGGAGGCCGCGAAGAAGTATCCGAACGTCCGCTGGGAGCACTCCGGCGCCCTGAAGGCCGCGCGGCAGACGCTCGGGCTTCGGGATGCGCAGCCGCTCGACCTGGACGTCCGCTTCGAGCGGGAAGATGGCGTCCTTCGCCTTCGCGTCCGTTCGAACAAGGACACGTTCGGGCCTCAGCCGTTCCTCGCCGTGCAGACGAAGGACCAGCGGTTCCTGCACGACAACTTCGACCTCCAGACCCCGAGGCGGGAGTGGAGCTACGTGTTCGACCGCAATTCCGTCCGGCCGGAGTCGATCGAGAGAATCGGCATCGCGGGCAGCGACGCCTGCGGCAACGTCTGCGTCGCCTTGTTCGACGGCGCCGGCTCGCCCGTCGGCAAAACTTCTTTTTGACCATGGGAGGAACGGGAATGAGATTGGCCATCGGGTCGGTTCAGTTCGGCATGGAATACGGCGTAGGAGGCAAAGGCAAGGTTCCCTTCCAGGAGGTCGCCGCGATCGTGTCCTACGCCCGGCAGGCGGGCATCGACATGATCGACACGGCCCCCCGTTACGGAGACAGCGAGACGATACTCGGGCAGATCAAGGACGGCTTCGTCTTCCCCCGGATCGTGACGAAGACCCCTCATTTCCCCGGGGAGTGGATCGGCCCCGAGCAGATCGGGTTCATGGAGACGACGTTCCGGCAATCGCTCAGGAACCTGCGCCGCAACCCGGTATACGCCGTTCTCGTGCACCTGGCCGAGGACCTGCTGAAGCCCGGCTCCGAGCGGATCTACGAGAGGATGCAGGCGTGGAAGGAGGAAGGGCTGACCGAGAAAATCGGCTTCTCCGTCTACACCGGGGAGGAGATCGACCGGGTGCTCGACCGCTTCCCCGGCTTCGAAGTCGTCCAGCTGCCGATCAACGTGCTGGACCAGCGCCTCGTCGCCAGCGGCCATCTCGTCGAGCTGAAGGACGCGGGCATCGAGATCCAGGCCCGGTCCGTATTCCTCCAGGGGCTGCTGCTCATGGATCCCGCCCGGCTGCCCGACGGCCTCTCCCGCTTCCGCCCGGCTCTGGAAGAGCTGCGGCGCCGCTGGGAGAAGCTCGGCCTGACGCCGGTCGCCGGAGCCATGGCGTTCATTCGGAGCCTTCCGGAGATCGACGACGCGATCGTCGGCGTGCACAGCCTGCAGCAGCTGCGGGAGGTCCATCGCGCGTTCGCCGACAAGCCGGCCGTTCACGTTCCATTCGAGGAATACTCGCTGAACCGGGAGACGGATCTGCTCGATCCGAGAAGGTGGTGACGATAATGGACAAGATTCGATTCGGCATGATCGGCTTAAGTCCCGGCAACGGGCATCCCTATTCCTGGTCCGCCATCTGCAACGGCTACGATCCCGAAGCGATGGAGACGTGCCCCTTCCCCGTCATCCCCCGTTACTTGGCCAAGCGGAAGTTCCCGGAGGATGGCCTTCAGGAAGCGCAGGTGACGCACATCTGGACGCAGAGCCGCGCCCTGTCGGAGCATATCGCGCTCGCTTCCCGCATTCCGAACGTCGTCGACCGGCCCGAGGACCTCATCGGACAGGTGGACGCCGTTCTGCTCGCGAGAGACGATTACGAGCTGCACGAGGAGATGAGCCGGCCGTTCCTGGCTGCCGGACTTCCGGTATTCGTCGACAAGCCGCTGGCCGTCGACCGCAAGACCGCGGACCGCATCTGGAAGCTGCAGACGTACGAGGGCCAGCTGTTTACGGGCACCTCGTTCCGGTACGCCAGAGAGTTTTCGCTGACGGACGCGGAACGGGAGGCGCTCGGGGAGCTGGTCTACGTCGATGCATGCGTGATGAAAAGCTGGGACAAATACGGCATCCACATCGTCGAGCCCGTATTGAGCCTGATCGGGGATCAAGGCCCGATCCGGGACGTCCGCTCCGCCTCCGCGGGCGACGCGACAATCGTGCAGGCGGAGTGGGGCTCGGGGCTGCTGGCGACGTTCACCTCCCTCGGCTCCATTCCCGCTCCCGTCGCCATCCGTCTCTTCGGGACGAAGGGCTTCAAGGAGATGAAGCTGGAGGACACCTACTCCGCGTTCAAAGCTTCGCTGCAAGCGTTCGTCGACGTCATCCGCGGCCGGACGGCTCCGGTCCGCTACGACGAAGTGATGCGCATCATGGAGCTGATCGAGTGCGGACTCCGGCCGTCGGCCGCGGGCCGCGACGCGGTCAAGTCGGAGGAGGCGGATGCCGGTATGGATAAAGTCAAGGTCAGCAAGGTTGAGGTTGTCCAGGCGGTTAAGGGCCCGTTGTCTGCCGATGCGGTCGAGGCCGCTTTGGCTCGAGCGGATACGGCCGGTTCGGGGGCAGCCGATGCGGATGCTTCGCGCTCCGTAACCGTTCGCCTCGAGTGGGAGCGCAAGAATGCGGACCTGGAAGCGAGCCGCGACAAGGAGGAGATGGCCGAATGAACCGTTCCGTCGTCGCGATCATTCCGGCCCGCGGCGGGTCGACCCGGATCAAGAACAAGAATATCGCCGACTTCAACGGCCTGCCCATGATCGCATGGACCCTTAGCGCCGCTCGGGAATCCGGGCTGTTCGCGCGAATCGTCGTCAGCACCGACAGCGAGGAGATCGCGGAAGTGTCCCGGGCTTACGGCGCCGACGTTCCCTTTCTCCGTGAGAAGCATGCCGACGCCCACTCTCCGGTCAGCGAAGCGACGATTCACGCGCTCGAACAATTGGAGGAGCGCCTCGGCGAGTCGTACGACGACGTCGTGCAGCTGTTCGCCTGCTGCCCGCTGCGGAGAGCGGAACACATCCGCGACGCGTACGGGCTGTTCGTACGCGAGAACGCCGACTTCCTGATCAGCGCATCCAATCCCAAAGGCTTCAATCCGTGGTGGTCGGTCAAGCTCGACTCTTCCTCCCGCCCGACGCGGCTGTTCCCCGAAGCCTATCATACGCGCTCGCAGGACCTCGAGCCGCTGTACATCCCTTCGGGCGCCATCTGGATCGCCCGTTGTGATCGGCTTCGCGAGGCGGGCACCTTCTACGGCCCCTCGCACCTCTACTATCCGATCGACTGGAGAGCCGCCGTCGATATCGACGAAGAAGAGGACCTGGTTTTCGCCGAAGCGCTGGCCCGCATGGAGGGGATCCGCGCCCGCGCGTAGCTCCCTTTTTGCTCCGACGTGCCATTATCCCCTCGGATCAGGCTCGCATCTCGCTGATGCGGGCCTTGTGCCGCTATCCCATCCGCTCAGGCGGCCCGCTTCCCGAGTTATCGGGGCTGTACCACTATCCCCTCGGATCAGTACACGGTCGCAGGCTATGAGTCCTGCAGGAATAATTCGCGCTTTCCCTATTAGGCCGCAATGGGGAGTCATCCAGTTACTCTCTTTTTGCTACAAAGTCCCTTCGGCGATCATGTGAGTCATCCAGTTACACACTTTTTGCTACAGAGTCCCTTCGGCGGCGATGTGCGGCACCCTGTTACTCGCGCTTCGCTCTATTGCGCCTTATCTGTCGCAAGAGAAGTAACCATATCGCTGCATGAGTTCAGGACGAGGCAATTCGGCGCAAGGGGCGCAATCGCGACGCGATCCCAAAGGGAAATCGGCAAAGAGACGGCCCCTACCGGGCCGCCCCTCTCTCACGCATCTTGCCTATTAAGCGCTGCCGATCCGGCAGTGGTGCTTGATCTCGTCCCACTCCGTGAACAGCTGAATGTAATCGTCCTCGTCGAGCACGCTGCCGAGCTGGTACTCGATCCACTCCAGGTCGGTGTGGGCCCGCACGCTGTGCAGCGTACCCGCCGGCACGCGCACGACGGATCCCGGAGCGAGCTGGATGAACTCGTTGTTCAGCACGAACTCGCCGCTGCCTCCGACGACCGTCCACACTTCCTCCCGATTCAGATGAAGATGATAGCTCAAGCTTTGGCCGGCGTCCATCTTGGCGATTTTCGTCAGCGTCTGCTTGCCGCCGTCCAACTGCTTCTTGTCGACGACCCGGTAGCTCCCCCACAGGCGCTCCACGGACATGGAGGCGGGTTCGAGCCCCTTGATGATCTCCTTCAGACGCGGGCTGGCCGCCTTGTCGGTGACGAGGATGCCGTCCGGGCTGGCCGCGACGACGATGTCGGACAATCCGATGACGACGACGTTCGTGTTCAGCTCGTTAATGATGTGCGTGTTGACCGACTGGTCGCAGACGATGCCTTGGCCGACCTGGCGGATGCCCATCTCCTCGGTGAGCGTGTTCCACGTCCCGAGATCCTTCCACTTGCCGTTGTAGCGGGCGACCGCGATTTTGCCGGCCTTCTCCACGACCTCGTAGTCGAAGCTGATCTCCGGCATGAGATCGTACTGCCGCACCATCTCTTCGTATTCGACCGGCAGCCCCCGCTCCCGGAGCAGGTCGATCATGTAGCCGAGACGGAACCCGAACACCCCGCAGTTCCACAAGGCGCCGAGCTTCAGCAAGTGCTCCGCCTGCTCCTCCGTCGGCTTCTCCTTGAAGCTGGCGACGGGCAGCGAGTCCTCGTCGGGCCAATTCTCGTCTTCTCTGGGAATGATATACCCGTATTTGGAAGAAGGATAGGTCGGTTCGACCCCGATAAGCGCCAGCTCGGCCCCGGTCTTCCGGATGACGCCCGGAAGCGCCTGGATCGCTTGGAAGAAGTGCTCCTCCACGTACGGGTCGACAGGCAGGACGGCGACGACTTCGTCGGGATCGACGCAGGCGATGGAGTGCAGATAGGCGGCCACGAGCGACACGGCGGGAAAAGTATCCCGGCGGGAAGGCTCGAGAATCAGATTCGCCTCGGGGCCGAGCTGCTTCCGGATGATGTCCGTCTGCTTCTCCCCGACGGCCACGAACGTATCGGCCGACAAGCCGGCCGCGCCGATCTGTCTCCACACGCGCTGCACCATCGACTCGATCCCGCCTTCGGAATCGGCGAGCAGCCGCAGGAATTGCTTCGGCCGGGCATCGTTGGAGAGCGGCCACAGTCTTTTGCCGGATCCGCCGGACAAGAGCACCATCTTCATAAAACCACATCCTTCTATACGAATGAATTCGGCGGCGAATCGCGCTCGAGCGATCGCGGTCATCCCGTTAAGAATCATTGTCTTCGAATCGGGAAGGCCCCCGAGAATTACTCTCCCGTTCTTGAATCGGGGAGTCCCCCGGGAACGGCCTCCAGGTCTTGGGCCCGAAGCTCTCTCTTTCCCTTCGATCCCTTCAACGTCTGAACGCTCTGCATAAATCGGCCCAGAATCGAATCCATCCCGAGATGGTCGACGGCGAACCGCCTGCCGTTGCGGCCGAACGCCGCGCGATCGTTCCCCGCCCAGAACAGCTTGAGCACGGCGTCGGCCAGCGGAACGGGCTCCTCCGGAGGCACGACGATGCCGGACCGCGATTCGTTCATGACCCGATGCACCGCCGAGTTCTCCGCGGCCGTGGCGACGATCGGACGCCCGCTAGCGAGCATTCCCGTCAGCTTGGAGGGCATGACGAGATCGGACGCGTGCGACTTCTGAACGAGCAGATGCAGATCGGCCATGTTCAGCAGGTCGTTCAGCTTCTCGACCGGCTGCAGCGGCAGGAAGCGGACGTTATCGAGCCCGCGAGCCTCGGCCTCCCGCATGAGCTTGGCCTTCGCGGAGCCTTCCCCGCACAGCACGAAGCGGATGGCGTCGAACGGCTTCAGCAGCTCGGCGGCTTCGAGGACGAGCTCCAGCCCCTGCTTTTCCCCCATGTTGCCGGAATAGAGGGCGACGAAGTCGTCCGGCCGCAAGCCGAACGGCTCGCGGAAGCTCGAATTCCTAGAGGGCAGCGGGAACACCTGCGACGTGTCGACCCAGTTCGGGAACAGCCGGATGCGCTCCTCCGGCACGCCCTTGGCGCGAAGCTTGGCGACCATCGGCTCCGAGATCGAGGAGACGACGGAGAACCGCTTCATCAGCCGCTTCTCCACCCCGAGCACCGCCTTCTTCAGCTTCGGCTTGTCGGGAAGGATGCCGAGCTCGAACGCCGCGTCCACCTCGAAATCCTGCACGTGCAGCCAAGCCTTCACGCCGAACAGGCGGGTGAGCAGAACCGCGAACGGGGAGATGGCCAGCGGCGGCTCGATCACGACGCAGACGTCCGGCTTCCACCACATCTGGCGGAACAGGACGGGCAGGCTCGACAGCGCGAACGAAGCGAGATGGAAGAGCCGCTTGAGTCCCGTCACCCGGCCCGGCACCCAGACCGGGCAGCGGTACACTCGGATTCCCTTCCAGTTCTCCTTCCGGTAAGCATAAGAAGAATAGCCTTCCGCCACCTTCCATGCCGGGTAATAGGGAGGAGCCGAGATGACCCGCACCTCGTAGCCTTGCCGGGCGAGCCACTCCGCCATCTCCCCGTTGTATTTGCCGATGCCCGTCAGCTCCGGAGCGAAGTTGAGCGAGTAGATCAACAGTTTGTTGGGCATGGACGTTCACTGTCTCCATCCGTTATGGAATCGACGTCACCCCCGGCCGTCTAGTGAACCGCCAGCGGTCTCGGTCTCTTCTTGATCTCCCATTCCACCTTGCGCAGATCCGAGTCGACCATCATCCGGATCATCTCCTCGAAGCTGACCTCCGGCTTCCAGCCGAGCTTGGTCTTCGCCTTATGGCAGTCCCCGAGCAGCAGGTCGACCTCGGCGGGCCGGAACAGCTTCGGATCGATCGTCACGTAATCCTCGTAATTCAAGCCGACGTAGTGAAAAGCGATCTGCAGCAGCTCCCGCACGGTGCGGGTCTCTCCGGTCGCGATGACGTAATCCTCGGCCGCCTCCTGCTGGAGCATCAGCCACATCGCCTTGACGTAATCGCCCGCGAAGCCCCAATCCCGCTTCGCTTCGAGATTCCCCATCCGCAGCTTGTCTTGGACGCCCAGCTTGATGCGGGCGACCGCGTCCGTCACCTTGCGGGTGACGAATTCGATGCCGCGGCGCGGCGACTCGTGGTTGAACAGAATGCCGGAGCAGGCGAACATGTCGAAGCTCTCGCGGTAGTTGACGGTGATCCAATGGCCGTACACCTTGGAGGCCCCGTAGGGGCTGCGGGGATAGAAGGGGGTGGTCTCCTTCTGGGGCGTCTCGACGACCTTGCCGAACATCTCGCTGCTGGAGGCTTGATAGAATCGGGCCGTCGGCTGGACGATCCGAACCGCCTCCAGGAGGTTGGTGACGCCGAGCGCCGTGATCTGGCCGGTCAGCAGCGGCTGCGGCCACGACGTCTCGACGAACGATTGGGCGGCCAGATTATACACTTCATGCGGTTCGGACAGGTGAACGGCGCCGATAAGCGACGCGAGATCCGTCAAGTCTCCCGACAGCCATTCGATGTCGTCCTTCACCGCTTCGAGATTCTCGTAGTTCGGGGTGCTCGTTCTTCTCCGAAGCCCGTAAACCTTGTAGCCCTTCGACAACAGAAACTCCGCCAGATAGGAACCGTCCTGCCCGGTAATCCCCGTAATAAGCGCTCTTCTCATCGTACGCCTCCTGCTTGATAGGTTTGCTCAAGATACCATTCGTAAGTGCTTCGAAGTCCTTCGTCGAGCGGGATCCGGGCGGTCCACCCGAGCGCTTCGAGCTTGGATACGTCGACGAGCTTGCGCGGGGTTCCGTCTGGCTTGGTCCGGTCGAAGACGATCCGGCCTTCATAGCCGACCAGGCGGCGGATTCTCTCCGCCAGCTCGGAGATCGTCAAATCTTCTCCGACGCCGACGTTCACGATGTCGCCGCCTTCGTACCGGTTCATCAGGAAGAGGCAAGCGTCCGCCAGATCGTCCGCGTGAAGGAATTCCCTCCGCGGCGTTCCCGATCCCCAGAGCTCCACCGCTTCGGCTCCGGCCAGCTTCGCCTCGTGGAACTTCCGGATGAGGGCGGGCAGCACGTGGGAGCTGCGCAGGTCGAAGTTGTCGTTCGGCCCGTACAGGTTGGTCGGCATGACCGACAGGAACTTCGTTCCGTATTGCTTGTTGTATGCCTGGCACATAGCGATGCCGGCGATCTTCGCGATCGCGTACGCTTCGTTGGTCGGCTCCAGCTTGCCGCTCAGCAGATCCTCCTCGCGCATGGGCTGGGGAGCGTGCTTCGGGTAGATGCAGGTGCTGCCGAGAAAAAGAAGCTTGCGGACCCCGAAGCGGTAAGCGGCGTCGATCACGTGGGTCTGGATGAGGAGGTTGTCGCGAATGAAGTCCGCCGAATATTCGTCGTTGGCGACGATTCCCCCGACCTTGGCCGCGGCCAGGAACACGTACTCCGGCCTCTGCTCCTCGAACCAGGCCGATACTCTCGCATGATCCCGCAGATCGAGCTCGGAGGAGCTCCGATAGACGAGATTCGTATAGCCTTCCTGCTGCAGCTTGCGCAAGATCGCGGAGCCGACCAGCCCGCGATGCCCGGCCACGTATATTTTGGCGGACTTGTTCATCGCTTCTACCACTCCCGGGTCGCTTGAATTCGTAATTGCGTTATGGGCGGTCGCCGGCGCCGATCGGTTCGAGAGAGTCGCCCTGCCTTGCGATAGGCGTTCAATAGGCGTCCTTCGATCCGAATACGAGCTTGACCGTTCGCAGAATAATCTTGATATCGAGCCACAAGCCCCGGTTCTGGATATACTTCAGATCCAGCTCCACCATCTGCTCGAAGCCGATGCTGCTTCTGCCGCTAACCTGCCACAGCCCGGTGCAGCCCGGGGTGACCGACAGGCGGCGCATCTCGTACTCGCCGTACAACGCGACTTCCCGAGGAAGCGGAGGCCGCGGGCCGACCAGGCTCATCTCGCCCTTCAGCACGTTCCACAGCTGGGGAAGCTCGTCGAGGCTCGTTCGGCGCAGCACCCGGCCGATCCTCGTGACGCGGGGGTCGCGCTTCATCTTGAACATGGCTCCGCTCGCTTCGTTCCGGGACGCCAGCTTCTCGAGCAGCGCTTCGGCGTTCGGAACCATCGAGCGGAATTTGTACATCTTAAACGGCACCCCATCCTTGCCGATCCGCACCTGCTTGAACAAGATCGGCGCCCTCGGGTTCTCCAGCTTGATCAGAAGCGCGATTGCGAGCAGTACGGGCAACGCGGCGAGCAGCCCGATCGCAGCCAGCAGGACGTCGAGGCCGCGCTTGCCGGGGACGGCGTCCGGCGGCGCCGGCCTGGCTAACCGAAGACCCCCGTACCGGGGCTCCGAACGGTTCTGCAGCACCGTCTCCGTGTCGTTCATCACTTCCATTCCCCCCCTCGCTACCGTCAGACGTACCGGTGAACGTCCGACACGATCGATTCCATCTTCCGCAGGATCGGATGGCGCAGCTCCTCGCTCTGAAGAGCGAATTCCAGCGAAGTCAGAATGAAGCCGAGCTTCTCGCCCACGTCGTACCGGGTGCCTTCGAAGTGATAGCCGTACACGCCCTCGGTCTCGCACAAGCGGCCGATCGCGTCCGTCAGTTGAATCTCCCCGCCCGCCCCCGGCTCCGCGTTCTCCAGCATGTCGAAGATGGCCGGGGTCAATATGTACCTGCCCATGATGGCCAGATTGGAGGGCGCTTCCGCCGCGTTCGGCTTCTCCACCATCCGCCCCACCTTGTACAGCCGGTCGGCGCCGTAATCGGGATCGATGATGCCGTAGCGGCTGATTTCCTCCTGCTCCACCTTCTGGACGCCGACGATGGAGCATTGCGTCCGCTCGAATTGATCCATCAGCTGTCCGATGCACGGCGTCGGCGCCGTGACGATGTCGTCGCCGAGGAGTACCGCGAACGGCTCGTCGCCGATGAACTTGCGGGCGCACCAGACCGCGTGCCCCAGTCCCCGCGGCTCCTTCTGCCGGATATAATGGATGTCCACCATGTTGTGGGAATGCTGCACCTTGCGAAGCAGGTCGAGCTTGCCCTTGCCGAGCAAGGTGTGCTCGAGCTCGAACGAGGAATCGAAGTGGTCCTCGATCGCCCGCTTGCCCTTCCCCGTCACGATCAGAATGTCCTCGATGCCCGCCGCGACCGCCTCTTCGACGATGTACTGAATGGTCGGCTTGTCGACGATCGGCAGCATCTCCTTCGGCATCGCCTTCGTCGCCGGAAGGAACCGGGTACCCATACCCGCCGCCGGGATGATCGCTTTTCTTACTTTTCTCATCTCCATCACCTATCCCTTACTTGTATTCAGTGCCCGTAAGCGTAAAGATAACCGGAGGCTCGGCCGCTCTTCTTGTTGTTGAGCACCGTCCCCAGCACCTTCGCTTTGGCGAATTCCAATTGGTTCAGCATCTTGCGGGCGGCCCCGAGCTTCGTCTTGCCGGACTTGACGACCAGCACGACGCCGTCGCTGAGAGACGAGAGGATCAGCCCGTCCGTGACCGCGAGCAAGGGAGGAGAATCGAACAGAATGACGTCGTAATGCTCCCTCCACTGGGCGACGAGCTCCTGCATCCGCTGGGAGGAGAGAATCTCGTTCGGATTGGGGGGGACGCTGCCGCTCGTCATCAGGTCCAATCCCGGCACGTCCGTCTCCTGTACGATCTCCTGCCAGGCGTTATCCTTGAACAGGGCGTTCGTCAAGCCGGCCCGGTTCGACTTCATGAACATATAGTGCAGGGAAGGCTTGCGAAGGTCGCCGTCCACGACGAGCGTCCGCTTGCCCTCATGGGCGTAAGTGACCGCGAGATTCGCGATCGTCGTCGTCTTCCCGTCTCCCGGATTGGGCGACGTCACCACGATCGTCTGGACGGGCTTGTCGATGGACGAGAACAGGATATTCGTACGAAGAGTCCGATAGGCTTCGGACAGCGGAGAAGCCGGATTCGTCTTCGTGACCAGCTTGGATTCCAGCGAGATTCTGGACATGCTTGTTCACCTGCCGTTGTTCGAATGGTCGTGCCCCGCGCGCCGCGCGCGATTAGATGAACCAGGCCTTGCGCTGCTTCTTCAGGTGCCGCGCGGCGCCGAGCGGTTCGTTCCTCAGCGCCTTCCGGCTGTTCTCGCGAAGCGTCTGGGCGAACTCGCTTCCGACTTCGCGTTCGATCGTCCGGTAAGCGGCGTCCATCTCGTAGCCGCGGATGCGGGGGCGGTGGGCGTCGGAGGAGAGCAGATGAATCATCCCTTCGCGGCACATATGAAGGGCGCATCTGCGGATCGCGTTCCCGTACTTGCCAAGCAGCGAGTGGGAAGTCACTTGGCCGATCGCCCCGAACTCCACGAATTCGGCCATCAGGGAGGAATTGCGAACCAGGGTCAAATGCCGTTCGGGGTGGGCGATCACGGGAACGTAGCCCATCAGCTTCAGCTCGTAGAACAGATCCATCAATGCGGACAAGCTCCATTCGTCGGGCAGCTCGAGCAGCAGATAACGGGATTCCCCCAACGGAAGCAGCTTGCCTTGCTCGAGATCGTCCAACAGGTTCGGGTAGATTCGGATCTCCTGGCCCGGGTACACGGTCAGCGGGATGCGATTCTCCAGCAAGGCGCGATTGAGGCGGCCGACGCTCTCCTTGACCTCGGCGGAGGGGTTGTCGTATCGGCCGTTCGCGTGGTGGGGAGTCGCGACGATCGCTCGGACGCCCTGCTTGGCCGCGGTCCGGGCCATCTCCAGCGACTCTTCCCAAGTGAGAGGACCATCGTCCAAGCCGGGGAGAAGGTGGCAATGGAGATCGATCATGATGGCGCCTCCTCGTTTTTCATCTGATAGGGGACGGACGTCATTTGACGGTACAGGGCGTGTATTCGGGATTGGCCGGGACACAGGCTCAGCAGGACGGCGTTCAGATGGCCGATCAGGTTCGACCGCTGCAGCGGAGTCATGACGAACTGAACGCCGTAGCGGTATCCGCCCTCTTCCTGCTCCCGCCAGACGATCTTGCCGGCCAAGGCGATCGTGCGGTCCTCGAAGGTCCATCTCATCTCCATAAGGACGCGGGGATGCACCGGGAAGCGCAGATCGCTGCCGCAGCAACAGCCTCCTTCGCTAACGTTCAGAAGTCTTACGAAGCCTGGAGGACTGGTCAAGTCGACCTGGCCGATGGCGATGATCCGGATCTCGGCCCGCTGGTCCGCGGGAAGGCGCAGACGGACGTGTCGTCGCCGCGAGTAGGGATGCTCGGCTTCCATGACTTCCATGGGATTCATGAACGCGCCTCCAGTTGGCATTCGAAGCTTCGAACGGATATTTTCGGATCTTCCTGGGTATACTACTTCTAGATACAAATTGTATCGTTTCTGAATCGACTATATGACACAATTTGTATCGTGTCAAGTGGTTTTTCGCGGGGAATAGGACTGAAGAAATGTACGCGGTTTCAGAAAAAGCCTTATTTTCCAATGGTTCCGGGGATTTCGATAAAATCGTGGCGGAATTAATTGCGACGTTTCGTCGCAAGCGATGCAAACAAATCGTAAACATATTATGATGGAAACAAACCGATTGCACTGGAGGGAATTCGGATGAACATAGGAAGCCGCATCTCTCAACTTCGCGAGAAGCGCGGTTGGACGCAAGAAGAACTGTCCTCTTCCCTCGGTATCTCGCGGGCGGCCCTGTCACACTACGAGAAGAACAGAAGGGAGCCCGACTCGGAGACGCTGACGAAGGTCGCCGATCTGTTCAACGTATCTATCGATTATTTGGTCGGCCGGACCGACAACCCCCATATAACGTTAGACGAGGGCGTCCGAAGCTTCACGGACCAGCTGGAGCTGTCCGAGGTCGAACTGCTGGACAAATTCTCCCTTACGATCGACGGGCGCAAGCTGACCCCGGAGGAAGCCCGCCGGTTCATCGCGTTCATTCGCGCCGAGCGCGCCATGAATTAACGAATAAACCTCAATGGATGCGGACGGCTGCCGGCCGGGGGCATTCATTGAGGTTTATCCGTTTGATTCGTTATGTAGGATTGCCTGAGCTTTGCTCTACCTTCTCGCGGCCGAACCACTCATCCGGCCACCTCTCCTTCTCGATGCCGAGCTGTTCTAGAATGCTTCGGATGTCTAATACTACAGTCTTCTGCTCTTCATTGCCATTCATGGGCAGATCCAACTCCTTATCCACATCCAAACCCTCTCTCTAGAACGAGATTCGTACATGTAGATCATTATACAAGATTTGAGGCGCGGAGACTGTCGGAGATTGTTTGGATTAACTAAAATTTAACAGCGCTTTTTGTCGAATGCTCGGAGCTGTACGCGAATGGTAATCCCCTGCTCTATTGGATGCGTTTACGTATATTTTCGAAGATGACATCATTTGGAATGTTCTACCCAAGATTACCCGATTATCGACAAGAAGTCGATGGGCATCGCGTCCTATCCCAGATGGCACAAAAAAGCCCAAGAACGGGGCTTCCTCCGGGAAGTCCGTCTCGGGCTCGATTCGTTCGTTGCGTTGCTTCGGATAGCTTCGAATTGCTTCAGATTGCTTCGAATTGCTTCAGATTGCTTCGGTTTAGTTGCCGCCTACGCGGGACAGGTCGCGCATGTTGGCTTCGAATGCCGCCAAGAGCGCCTTCTCGCCGCTGAGGCCTTGGGCTTCGACCTTGGCGATCTGCTCGAGCATCCGCTTGTAGTCCTTCGGGATGACCTTCACGAAGCGAGGCAGGAACTCCTCCCACTGCTCCAGGATGCGGCGGCCCAATTCGCTGCCCGTGTACTGGGCGTGCTTCTCAATCATACCGCGCACTTCGGAGATCTCCTTCTCTTCTTCGAGCCGCTCCAGCGAGACCATCTCGAGGTTGCAGCGATTCACGAAGTCGCCGTTCCAGTCGACGACGTAGGCGATGCCGCCCGACATGCCGGCCGCGAAGTTGCGTCCCGTCCGGCCGAGGATGACGACGCGTCCGCCGGTCATGTATTCGCAGCCGTGGTCGCCGACGCCTTCGACGACGACGTTCGCTCCGCTGTTCCGGACCGCGAACCGTTCGCCGGCGATGCCGCGCACGTACGCTTCGCCGCCCGTGGCGCCGTAGAACGCCGTGTTGCCGGCGATGATGTTCTCCTCCGCCTTGAACGTCGCCTTCGGCGACGGATAGACGATGATCTTGCCGCCGGACAGTCCCTTGCCGATGTAGTCGTTGGCGTCGCCTTCGAGCGAGAGCGTCATGCCCTTCGGCACGAACGCGCCGAAGCTCATGCCGGACGTGCCGACGAAGTGGAAGTTGATCGTGTCTTCCGGCAGGCCGTCCTTGCCGTAGCGGTTCGTCACCTCGTGGCCGACGATCGTGCCGACGACCCGGTTCGTGTTCTTGATCGGGAACGTGCCGCGCACGCGCTCCCCGCTCTCCAGGGCCGGAGCCGCCGCCGCCAGCAGCTGCTGCAGGTCGAGCGATTCTTCCAGGCCGTGGTTCTGCGTCTTCACGTTGTAGCGGGCCGAGCCTTCCGGCAGCTGTGGCATATGCAGAAGATCGGTCAGGTCGACGCCTTGCGCCTTGAAGTGGCTGATCGCCTTCTTCGTGTCCAGGCGGTCGGTGCGTCCGACCATCTCGTCGATCGTACGGAAGCCGAGCTGCGCCATGATCTCGCGCAATTCCTGAGCCAGGAAGCGCATGTAGTTGACGACGTATTCCGGATCGCCCATGAACTTCTTGCGAAGCTCGGGGTTCTGCGTCGCGACGCCGACCGGGCACGTGTCGAGCTGGCAGACGCGCATCATGATGCAGCCGAGCACGACGAGCGGCGCGGTCGAGAAGCCGTATTCTTCGGCGCCGAGCAGCGCGGCGATCGCGATGTCGCGGCCGGTCATCATCTTGCCGTCGGTCTCGACGACGACGCGGTCGCGCAGGTTGTTCAGAATCAGCGTCTGATGCGTCTCGGCGAGGCCGAGCTCCCACGGCAAGCCCGCGTGGCGGATCGAGCCGATCGGAGACGCGCCGGTGCCGCCGTCGTAGCCGCTGACGAGGATAACGTCGGCGCGGGCCTTCGCGACGCCGGCCGCGATCGTGCCGACGCCCACCTCGGAGACGAGCTTGACGTTGATCCGCGCGTGGCGGTTCGCGTTCTTCAGATCGTGGATCAGCTCCGCCAAGTCCTCGATCGAATAGATGTCATGGTGCGGAGGCGGCGAGATCAGGCCGACGCCCGGCGTCGTGCCGCGGACTTCCGCGACCCACGGGTATACCTTGCGTCCCATGAGCTGGCCGCCTTCGCCCGGCTTCGCCCCTTGCGCCATCTTGATCTGAATCTCTTCCGCGTTCGCCAGGTAGTAGCTCGTCACGCCGAAGCGTCCCGACGCGACCTGCTTGATCGCGCTGCGGCGCAAGTCGCCGTTCGCGTCCGGCTTGAAGCGCGCCGGATCCTCGCCGCCTTCGCCGGAGTTCGACTTGCCGCCGATCCGGTTCATCGCGATGGCGAGCGCCTCGTGCGCTTCCTTGCTGATCGAGCCGAACGACATCGCGCCCGTCTTGAACCGCTTGAAGATCGATTCGACCGATTCGACCTCTTCGATCGGCACCGGAGGCTGGTCGAACTTGAAGTCGAGCAGCGAACGGAGCGTGCGAATCTCCTCGTATTCGCCTTGAACGAGCGAAGAGAACTTCTTGTACAGGCCGTAATCGTTCGAGCGGGTCGCCATCTGCAGCGTATGAATCGTCTTCGGGTTGAAGAGATGGTCTTCCCCGTCCTTGCGCCACTGGTAGTCGCCGCCGGAGTCCAGCTCGCGGACGGCGCCTTCCTGCTTCTCGAACGCCCGGTTATGCGACTTCAGCGTCTCTTCCGCAATAACGTCGAGGCCTACGCCTCCGATTCTCGACGGCGTCCACGTGAAGTATTGCTCGATCAGGTCGGTCTTCAGGCCGATCGCTTCGAAGATCTGCGCGCCGCGGTACGACTGGATCGTCGAGATGCCCATCTTGGACAGCACCTTGACGACGCCCTTGTTCGCGGCCTTCAGGTAGTTCTTGACGGCCTTCTCGTGCGAGATGTTCCGCAGCATGCCTTGGCGGATCAGGTCGTCGAGCGTCTCGAACGCCAGGTACGGGTTCACCGCGCTGACGCCGTAGCCGAGCAGCAGGGCGAAGTGATGCACTTCGCGCGGCTCGCCGGATTCGAGCAGGATGCTGACCTTCGTCCGGGTGCCTTGGCGGATCAGGTGATGGTGCAGGCCCGAGACCGCCAGCAGCGACGGAATCGCGGCGTTGTCGCCGTCGATGCCGCGGTCGGACAGAATCAGAATGTTATGGCCGCGCGAGATGACTCGGTCGGCCGCTTCGCACAGCGTGTTCATCGCTTCGCGCAAGCCTTCTTCGCCCTTGGCGGCCTCGAAGAAGATCGGCAGCGTGATCGACTTGAAGCCCGGACGGTGAACGTGGCGCAGCTTCGCGAAGTCCTCGTTCGAGAGAATCGGCGACTGCAGCCGGATATGACGGCAGCTCTCCGGCTCGGGATGAAGCAGGTTGCGCTCCGGGCCGACCGTCGTGTACGTCGACGTGATGATCTCCTCGCGGATCGCATCGATCGGCGGATTCGTCACCTGGGCGAACAGCTGCTTGAAGTAGTTGAACAAGCGCTGCGGGCGGGCGGACAGCACCGCCAGCGGAGCGTCGTAACCCATCGAAGCGAGCGGTTCGACGCCGCTGGACGCCATCGGCTCGATGATCTTGCGGATATCCTCGAACGTGTAGCCGAACGCCTGCTGGCGCTGCTGGACGGTCGCGTGATCCGGCTCCGGAAGCTCCGGAGCGTCCGGAAGGTCGGACAGGTCGACCAGATGGTCGTTCAGCCACTCCCGGTACGGATGCTCGGTGACGATCGCCTTCTTCAGCTCCTCGTCGGAGACGATGCGGCCTTCCTTCGTGTCCACGAGCAGCATGCGGCCCGGGCGCAGGCGGTCCTTCAGCACGATGTCCTCCGGCGGAAGCTCGATAACGCCGGCTTCGGAAGCCATGATGATCAGGTCGTCCTTCGTCACGTAGTAGCGGGCCGGACGCAAGCCGTTGCGGTCCAGAATCGCGCCGATCTGCGTGCCGTCGGTGAAGCCCATGGCGGCCGGGCCGTCCCAAGGCTCCATCAGCGTGCTGTGATATTCGTAGAAGGCCTTCTTGTCGTCGTCCATATGCTCGTCGTTCTGCCAAGGCTCCGGAACCATCATCATGGCGACGTGGGCGAGCGAACGGCCGGACAGGTACATGAACTCGAACGTGTTGTCGAACTTGCCGGTATCGGAGCCGTCATGGTTGATGATCGGCTTGACCTTCTCCAGGTCGTCCCCGAACAGCTCGGATTCGAACAGCGTCTGACGGGCGTGCATCCAGTTCTCGTTGCCGCGCAGCGTGTTGATCTCGCCGTTGTGGATCATATAATGGAACGGATGCGCGCGCTCCCAGCTCGGGAACGTGTTCGTCGAGAAGCGGGAGTGGACGAGGGCGATGGCCGTCACGAGCTTCGGATCGTGCAGCTCGACGTAGAACTGGCCGACTTGCTCGGTCGTGAGCATCCCCTTGTAAATGATCTTCTTGCTCGACAGGCTGGTGAAGTAGAACGTCTCGCCGCCTTCGATGCCGGAGTAGCGGATCGCCTTCTCGGCGCGCTTGCGGACGACGTACAGCTTGCGCTCGTACGCCAAGTCGTCGGCCAGGGCGGCCGGACGGGAGATGAACGCCTGGCGGACGAACGGCTTGACGCGCTTGGCCGAGATGCCGAGCATGTCGTCGCGGGTCGGAACGGTACGCCAGCCGAGGAGAGACAGGCCTTCCTCCTCGACGATGGACGCGAACATCTCTTCATGCTTGGCCCGTTCCTTCTCGTTCTGGGTCAGGAACACCATGCCGACGGCGTACTGCCCTTCGGCCGGCAGCGAGAAGCCGAGCTTCGAAGCCTCGTCCGCGAAGAAGGCGTGCGGGATCTGCAGCAGGATGCCGGCGCCGTCCCCGGAGTTGGGCTCGCTGCCTTGGCCGCCGCGATGCTCCATGTTGATCAGCAGCGAGAGCGCCTGCTCGACGATCTCGTGCGACTTGCGGCCTTTGATATGGGCGACGAAGCCCATGCCGCAGGCATCCTTCTCATATTGCGGATCGTACAACCCCTGCTTCGGGGGCAATCCGTTCACAAGCTCATTCATATAAACGCAACCTTTCTTAGGAAGAGTTTGAAGGGGGAGGCCTTGGGACGGTGACGGCCAGGCGACGTTAGACATTCCGGGAAGGTTCGAGCGCGGCAACTTCCTACTGCTATCTGAACCGTGGAGATAAGCCCTCAGTCGGTGCGAACGACCCGCGAACGGATAAGCCCGACGGCCCATCCGTTCCGAATCGTCCGAATAAAATCGCGCAACTTATCGGCCGGCGAATCTGATACAATGAACGAGGAACGGGGCCCGGTCGGCATCGGCAACGGCGCGTCGTTCGACGAATTTCGGCGGATGAAGCGGCCGTTCCGCGTGCGTTTTTATATTTATTCATTTTGTAGTTATATTATTTTAACACCAGAGCGCGAAGGATGGCAATTTAATATTTTTATGAAGCCGATAAGCGATTATTTCCTGTCCGCATTCGGCATGATGAAGGAGAGGATACCATGTTCGAGAAAATTCGACAAGCAGGCGCCGCCGTTCTGGCGGGCGCGATTCTAATCGGGGCGGCCGGGACGTTCGGCCCGGCGCGGCCGGTCGCGGCCGCCGAAGCCGAAGCCGCGGCCGCGCAGCCGCAGACGTACCGGATCGTCATCCTCGGCGATTCCGTCAGCGTCGGCTACGAGCCGGGCGCCGCTTCCCAGGCCGACGTCTACGGGTACGCCGACAGGCTGCTCGAGCAAGCGCTGCTCCGCGGCCGCGCCGAGGAGAGCAACTACGCCGTCCTGGGACTCACCTCGTCCGGGTTGACGAATCTGCTTCAGGGCGCCAAGGACAAGAAGCCTCTTACGGGCTCGCAATTGCAGGACTTCGCCAAGTACGGCGACGCCCGCATCGCCGAGGAAGCGAACAAGACCGCGGCCAGGACGGCGGAACTGAACGCCGCGCTCGCCCAAGCGGACCTGGTCGCCCTGACGATCGGAGGCAACGACTTCCTGGATTACATACGGGGGCTGGCGGAGCTGGAGACGAAGGACGCGCTCGAAGCTATCGATCGGGACATCGACACGAGACTGAATAATTATACAGAACAAGTGACGCAAGCGATCCGTCTGATCGGCGAGCTGGCGCCCGGCGCTTCCATCAAGCTGTCCGATCAATATTTGCCGATACCGAAGCCGTTCAACGCCGATCTCTACGACCGCTTCGTCAAGGTGACCGACGATCTCGCGGAACGGCTGGACCGGATGGCCGAGCAGCTCCGGGCCGAAGGCATCGACATCGGCATCGTTCACGTCCGGGACGCCTTCCTCGGCAAGGAGATGGCCTACACGCACATTTTCTACGAGAAGGACGTCCATCCGAACCAGGCCGGCTACCTCGAGATGGCCAAGCGCTTCTCGATGGCGGTATGGAACGAGTACACGCCGATTCCGACGGCTTCGAAGGGAACGCCCGCCTCGCCTGCGGCGCCCGCCATCTACATCGACGGCCGGCCGCTGACGACGGCGAACAAGCCCACGCTGAAGAACGGAACGACCTACCTCGCCTTGAGCGACGTGGCCGCGGCCACGGGAGCCCGGCTGACGTGGGACAACAAGACGAGGACCGCTACGTTCCGCAAGAACGGCGGCGAAGTCTCGATTACGATCGGCGCCAAGACGATGAAGGTGAACGGAGCTTCCCGCGAGCTGGCGGCTTCGGCTTACCTGGAGAAGGTCGGCGGCGTCCAGAAGACGTACGTGCCGCTCGCCGCCGTCGCGACGGGGCTGCAATACCAGGTCGTCTACCGCGCCAAACTGAATACCGCATTCATTCATTCTTAAGCAACGCGCGCGTTCGCCGGTTCGTTCCGGTTAGTATGTCCAGCCAAAGGCGGCAAGCGACACAAAAAAAAGGTTGAGCCGGGATTCTCCCGCTCAACCTTTTTTGGATTCGTTTAGGATGTCGCCCTTTACTTGGACACCTTGACCCGAATCGAGACCGTCTTGCCCTCGAAGGTGGCTTTGACGGTCGTGCTTCCTTTGGCGACGGCCGTAATCGTGCCGCCCGCCACCTTCGCGACCTTCGCGCTGGTCGCCTTCCACTGAGCTCCGGCGGTCGCGTCG
Source organism: Cohnella xylanilytica (assembly GCF_014212175.1). Classification (GTDB taxonomy): domain Bacteria; phylum Bacillota; class Bacilli; order Paenibacillales; family Paenibacillaceae; genus Cohnella; species Cohnella xylanilytica. The sequence continues at coordinate 54,024 of NZ_JACJVR010000060.1, forward strand.
ACCGTCTTGCCGTTCTCGTAGACGGCCGTGATTCTCACGGTAGCGGTCCCGCCCGAAGTCAGCTCGACCGTCGGGCTGGATGCCGTCAGCTTGGTCAGCTTCGGCTTGACGGAGAACGGAACGGTCAGCTTCTTGCCCTGGAACGTGGCCGTCAGGCTGCCGTTGCCCTCCGCCAGCGCCTTCGCGCTCGCCCCGTTCACGGTCAGGATCGATTCGTCCGACGAGGTCCACTCGATCCGAGATCCGAGCGACACCTTCTTGCCTGCCTTCGTCTTGCCCGTGACCTTGATCGACTTGGACTTCTTGATCGTCAGCTCGATCGCGGAAGGCTCGATCGTATACGTAATGTATTCGTCCTCCACGACCGCCTGCAATTTGATCGTCGCGTTCAGGTACGTGCCGGTCATCGTCGCCTTGGACGCGACCAAGCCCTTCCACGTCAACGCCGAGTCCTTCACGAGCACGTTGGCCGAGGAAGACTTCCAGGTTACCTTGTCCTGGATATCCTCTTCTTCCCCGTTCTCGTAGATGACGTGGATCGTCGGGTAAGGGACTTCCTGGCCGGTAATGATGCTCACGCTGCTCGAATCCGCCACGAGCAGGTGGACCTTCTTGTTCACGTTAACCGTCAAGGTGACGGCGAACGGCTGGCCCGCCGCGTTCTTGCTGTTCGGCAGCGTGGCCGTCAGCTTGGCGACCCCCGTCTTGAGCGCCTTCCACTTGCCGTCTTCGATCGCGACGATCTCGTCGTTATCGGACGTCCAGACGACCGCGTCCGAGACCGCGACCGTGTCGCCGGACAGCGCTTCGCCGGTTACGGCCGGGAAGGAGCCCGTCTCGCCCGCGTACGTATCGATGGTCTCCTTCTCCAGCTTGAGGGAGGTGACCGTCGGGTAGACCGTCACCGTAATCTGGCGGGTCAGCCCCTTGTAGGAAGCCTTGATCGTCGTCGTGCCCGCGCTCTTCGGCGTCACGTACGTCTTGCCGTCGGCGCCTTTGGCTACCGTCGCCACGACCAGATCGGAAGAGGTCCAGGTCGCCTCGTCCGTTACGACCTCGCTCTTGGTCGCGTCCTTCATGACGTAAGCCGTCACTTCCGCCGGCTCGTCCTGAAGCGACAGCTTCATCGTCTTCTCGGGAGTCGTGCGCAGCGCTTCGTACGGAGTGCGGACGACGAACGTCACCGATCCGGACACGCCCAGATAAGTAGCCGTTACGCTCGCCGTGCCGACGCCGACGAAGGACACTTCGCCGTCTTCGCTGACCTTGACGACGCTCGCGTTGGAGGTCGTCCAGGTCGCCTTGTCGGTGACGACCTCGTCGGAGCCGCCCGTCTTCAGCTGGGCGGATGCCTTAAGCTGCAGCTCGTCGTCGTCCACCAGCTTCTCGACCGGTCCCGCCGGGTCCACCGTCAGGCTCTTGTACGGAGACGCGATGGTCAGGACGACCGAGTCGGTGCGGCCGAGGTAGCTGACGGTGATCGTGGCCGTGCCCGAAGCGACCAGAGTCACTTCGCCGTCGTCCACCGTCGCGACGCTCGAGTTCGACGTCGACCACGACGCGTCGTCGGTGACGACCTTCGAATCGTTGCTGTCCGTCCCCTTGCCGTATGCCGTCAGAATGAGCGGGTCGCCCAACTGCACGTTCATCTTGGCGTCGACGGCCACGCCGTCCTTCTGAATCTCGATGGAACTGTACCTATATAAAGACTTCATCGCAATCGTCGCCGTGTATCCGCCGTACTTGCCGGTGATGACGACGTTGGTCGCGTTGGACTTCGCCGTGACGACTCCCCCGCTGACGCTGACCGCCGAATTCGACGACGTCCACGTCGCGCTCGAGGTGACGTCCTTCTTCGAAGACGAACCGCTAATCGACGCAATCAGCGACAGCGCGATCGAATCTTCGCCGACGTATACCGTGGTCGTAGGAGCCGACAGCTCCACGCCCGTCACCGTGTCTTCCGCGGAGGCGATTCCGCCCGCTTGTCCCCAGACCAGGGCGATCAGCAGCAGCGCCGCCACGAACCGATAAACGAACGGCTGTCCGCGGCCGGGCTTCGCCCCCGTCTTCTCCATCTGGTTGCTTCTCATCGTGTGGCTTATCCTCCTAGGGCAAAAAATTCCATACACCCTTTATAACGGCGGATCTTCCCTCAAAATGAACCGATATGAACAAAAACGGGACGTTAGTCTCAAATTCGGCGAATCGGCAACGAGGAATCGCGGCGGCCGCGGACTTCGCTTCCGGCGGCATTCCTATCCGCCGCGCCAAAAAGCCGCTCCGCATAGAAGCGGAACGGCTGTTGATGAACATCTTCGCTTGGGTCTGCCTGCCTTGGTCCGCGCGGCTCACGCGTTCGCGGAAGCGCCGCCGTTCAAGGCGCCGGCTTCCGGCGCGAGGTAACGGTCCGCATGCCGGCCGCGTACGGCGAACAGAACGAGAGTCAGCGCGATGAACGCGACGGCATAGATGGCCAGCGTCCACAGGTTCGCGGCGATCTCCGAGCCGTCCCCTCCGGCGAGCGTCAGCCGCATCGCGCGGATCGCGTACGTCATCGGCATCCAGTCGCCGATCGTCTGCAGCCAGCCCGGCAGCAGCTCGCTCGGGTACGTGCCGGCGCTGGAAGCCAGCTGCAGCGTCAGCAGCACGACGGCGATGAAGCGCCCGACCGTGTCGGCGAGCGTCACGAAAAATTGGACGATCGTCATGAACGTCAATCCGATCGCGACGCTGACCCCGTAGAAGAGCGGAACGTTCGGCACGTCGAGCCCGATGCCCGCGATCAGCACCGTGTCCACCAGCACGGCTTGCAGCAGCACGAGAGGTGCGAACAGGAGCAGCTTGGAGAGATACCACCGGAAGCCGCTTCTCACTTCGCCGGCCGCGTCGCGAAGCGGAATGATGATCGTCGACATCAGCACGCCCACGTACAGGCCGAGCGAGAGGAAGTAAGGCGTCATGCCGGTTCCGTAGTTCGGAATGTCGGCCAGCTTGTGCTCCTCGACCGCGATCGGATCGGAGAACATCTCGCTCTGCTTGTCGGTGCCCTTCACTTCGGACGCTTGCCGCGACGCGTCGCCCAGCTTATCCGACAGCTCCTTCGAGCCGTCCTGCAGCTTGTTCAGGCCGCCCTCCAGCGTCTTCGAGCCGTCCGTCAGCTTCGCCGAGCCGTCCGTCACCTGCAGCAGCCCGCTGCCCGCCGCGCCCAGCCCGGCGCGGAGCGATTCGGCCCCCGCCGCGAGCTCCCCGGCTCCCGTCGCGAGCTTGGACGCGCCTCCGGAAGCCTCCGCCAGCTTGCCGCTGAGCGTCGCCAGCCCGGTCTCGAGCTTCGAGACCCCGGCCGGCAGCGCGGACGCGCCTTGCGCCAGCTCCTTCTGGCCCGCGGCCAGCCGTCCGGCGCCGTCGGCCACCGCGGCCGTCCCGTCCTTCACCTGCGCCGCGCCGGAAGCGACCGACTCCGCCGCCGCCAGCAGCTGCTGGAACGCGGCGTCGTCCGCCATGCCTCCGTGCGCTTCCGCATACTGCTTCAGCCCGGCGGCGAGCTTATTCGCCCCGTCGGACAGGCTCGCGCCGCCCGCCTTGGCCGATTCGGCTCCCGCCGCCAGCGTCTCGCCGCTCGCCGCGAGCTTGCCCGCTCCCGCCGACAGCTTGGCCGCCGCCTCCGCAGCCTGGGCGGCGCCGCCGGCCAGCTGCCCGCCTCCCGCGGCCAGCTGCTTCAGCCCGTCCGCCAGGCTCACGCTGCCGGAGGACACAGTCTTCGCTCCGCTTGCCAGCTTCGAAGCTCCGGCCGACAGCTGGCCCACACCCTGCTGCACCTGGGTCGCCCCGCTCGCCAGCTTCGCGAGATTGTCGTGCAGCCGCCGCGCGCCTTCCTCCGCTTCCTTGGCCCCGTCCGTCAGCTTGGACGCGCCGTCCGCCGCTTCGCGGAAGCCGTCCGCGGCTTGGCCCACGGATTCGAACATCGCATCGGCGTAAGCCTTGGTCACCGCGTGGCCGACCTTCGTCTTGAGCGCCTCCGAAGCTTCCGCGCCGATGCGCGAGGACAAGTAATTGTAGCCGTCGTCGACGTAATATTCGATGTTCGCCGGCTCGGGCGTCTCGTCTTTAAGCGTCGTCGCCTTCCTGGAGAAGTCCTCCGGAATGACGAAGGCAAGGGAGTACCGGTGATCCCGCAGCCCCTCCAACGCTTCCTTCTCGTCCGTGAACGTCCACTTGAAGTCCTTGTTGTCCTTCAGCTCCTCGACGAGATCCTGCCCGACCTGCAGGGACTTGCCGTCCATCTGAGCGCCCTTATCTTCGTTGACGACCGCCACCGGCAGATCTTCCAGCTTCCCGTACGGATCCCAGAACGCGCCGATCAGCATGCCGCTGTAGAGCAGCGGAATGACCATCAGCCCGACCATGGACAGCATCGCCATCTTGCTGCCCGTCAGTCTCCGGAACTCGCCGCGGATCGCGCCCGCGCGCGCATTTCTCTCTCTCTTCATGTTCTCACTCCGTTCCTTTATCCCATTGCGATACGAATTGACCATTTCTCTCATTCGGTCAGTTTGCGTCAAAAAAAGAAAGCGTCAGCGAAGCGCCAACCCTTCGATGCAGTAAAACCGGAAGCGCTCGAGCACCTCGTCCTTGCCGAGCGGCTCGTGCAGATGGCGGCCTTCCGCCGTCAGGGCCAGGTACATTTTCAACATCATATACGCCGTCAGCTCGGGAGGGCACGGCCGGATCTCCCCCTTGTCCGCCGCTTCCTTCACGTGGCGCGCGATATACGAGATGATCGCCTTCTCCAGCGTCTCCAGGCCTTCCTTCGCCATCGGCGTCCCGATGTCCCGCACTTCCTGCGACAGCTTGACGGCCAGCGAGTGGCGGTCCCGGAAGTCCAGCACCCGGTGCAGCACGTTCATCAGATTGTCGGCGAACGGTAGCTTGGGATCCACCGTCTCGTCCGCCACGGCGCGCAGATCGCGGATCAAGCCGGTCATAATCTCGTCGAACAGCTCTTCCTTGTTGGCGTAAAAAGTATAGATCGTCCCCTTGCCGACTTGAGCCAGCTTGGCGACCTGATCCATCGTCGTGCCCTTATACCCGAACGTGGCGAACGAACGGGCCGCCGCCTCTGCGACTTGCTTGCGCCGGTCGGGCGTTTCGCGCTCCTGCATCGTCGTCTTGCCTCCTCTCTCTCCGGGATTCCCTGGCGACTGACCAAAATAACAATTCGGTCAGTCGGTTCTCGCTATTAAAAATATCACAGTCCCGGCGGGTTTTCAAGCCGTTTTCAAGCTTATTTTTCCCACGCTCGACCGGATCGTCGCTTGCCGTATTCCCATTTTCCTAGCAAATTTCAGAATTTGTTCAGCATCGGTTTGTATACTGAGGGCAATCGCGGCTTCGCTTGACCGCGGAATCAACTTTCATTATGGCGTATTTGGAGGGTGGGTACTCATGATCGTCTCGAGACGCAACGAACCGTTCCGCTATACGTTCGAGCCCTCGCTTAGCTGCCTCATCCGGCTGTACGAGATCAATCACAGCCACCTGGAGAGCAGCCAGGGAGAAGCCGAGATCCTCGATCTCAGCCCGAACGGGTGCAAGCTGGAGAGTTCCCTGAACTTCCGGGCCGCGCAGAACGAGTGCAAGATCGTTCTCTCGTTCAAGCTGGCCAATCCGCTCGAGCTGCGGGGGACGATTATCTGGCAGGAGCAGAAGGCGTACGGCTTCGTGTACGGCGTCAAGTTCGAGCCGGGCAAGCAGAGGGAGATCACCGAGGAGCTGAAACAGTATTCGAAGCAGAAGCTTCAAGCCGCCGCAGAGGCCGCTTCCTCGTCCGCCGCGGGCTCCGGGCAGTGACGATCCGATCGATATAGAGGGAGAATAAAGGACGAAGCCGGGCGGCTTCGTCCTTTTGCGCGTGCGGAGGGCAGCTGACGTCTCGCCGAAGAAGCAGCCTCGTCCTCTGTCTCCGCCAGAACCGATGCGGATTGCGGCGTTGGGGCGGAGTTCGTTGAACTAAAGGCAATAACTTAGGCCGGGTTGGCCGGGCTTGTTGGGCGCTCGCGAGCCCGGGTCCGGGCCAACAAGACGGGTTTTTCCGCTTGTTGGGCGCTCGGACGCCCGGGTCCGGGCTATTCCCGGCCGCGAAGCTTGTCCAGCGCCGCGACGAAGTCGTCCGGCAGCGGCGCGCGCGCCGACAGCTTCTCGCCGGTCCACGGATGATGCCAGATCAGCCGTTCGCCGTGCAGCGCCTGGCGGGAGATAAGCCCTCTCTTCCCGCCGTACAGGCCGTCTCCCGCCAGCGGATGGCCGATCGCCGACAGATGGACGCGGATCTGGTGCGTCCGCCCGGTCTCGAGACGAAGCCGGACGAGCGTATGGTCCGCGAACCGCTCCACGACTTCGTAATGAGTGACCGCCGGGTCTCCCGTCTCGCTCACCCGCCGACGGGTGGAGTGGTGCCGGTCCTGGCCGATCGGCTTGTCGATCGTGCCTTTGTCCTGGGGCAGGACCCCCTCCGCCAGCGCCAGGTAGACGCGTTCGATTTTTTTCTCACGCATCTCCTTGTCGTATTGATAATGGGCGAACTCGTTCTTCGCGTACAGAACGGGCCCGGTCGTCTCCTTGTCGATGCGGTGGATGTGGCGAATGCGGACGTCCTGGTTCGTCGTCTCGTAATACGCGGCCACCGCGTGGGCGAGCGTCCGACGCTGCCCCTTCTCGCTCGGGTGCACCTCGTAGCCGGCCGGCTTGTTGACGACGAGCGTGAAGTCGTCCTCGTACAGGACGTTCAGCTCCATCCAGTCGGCCGGGAAGTCCCGCTGCTCCTCCGGGAACAGCCGAAGCCGCAGAATCGAGCCCTGCACAGCGATTCCCTTCGTCTGCATCAGCTTCGATACGAGCTTCGGCGCAAGCGGCGTATGCGCCATCGCCTTCTGGATCGGCGCTCCCGCGAGAGCCTCCGGAAGCCGGAACTCCATCCATTCGCCCTTGCGGCGGCCCGGCTTGAGCGCTTCCGCGCGGGGAACCGCCCTTCCCGCCGACGGAGTGCGGCCCCGGCCCGCCCCGAGCGCTCCTGCTGCGGCGCCCATGGCCGGCCCGCGTCCCTCGCGTCCGGCGCCGCCGGTACGCGCGGCTCCGCTCGATCGGCCGGCTCCCGCCGGTCCGCCATGCCGTTCGCGGCCGGCGAACTTGCCTTCGCTCCGGCCGGTTCCGCCCGATCCGCCGCCGGAACGATCGCGGCGCCCGCTCCCCGCATCCGAGCGCCCGCGGTCGGAGCGCCCCTTGGCCCCGCCGCGTCCCGCCGGCTCTTGTCTCTGGTGCCGATTCCGTCCGGCTCCCCTCATCTCGATCCACTCCGTTCTCGTCTTCGCCCCACAATATAAGGGATCGAACTCCGCTTGTCAAATACGCGTCCGCCTTCTTCCCGGGCATTCGCGGCGCGCGGCCGTCCCGGCCTGCCGAGAGAATCGTCGGACCCGACCTGCCGGCCGCCGGGGCTCCGGCCAATGGCCGCAATCGCCGCCGGTCCGCGGATATCCGGAGGCAAGCCAGGGGCAACGCCCTTCCCCGCCCAGCTGCGGCCGTTGTTGGCCAGCGGACTCCCATGTCCGCCCCCGACGACCGCGAGACGACGCGTTCCCCCGATCCCCCTGATCCCCTCCTGATCCCCCCCCGATCCGCCTCGGTCCGCCTCGGTCCGCCCGGATCGCTTCCTGTCGAAAACGGCCTCTACTATTACGATTTGATTACAAACCGCGAATTCGTTCAATCTCTACAAAATCCCCCAAAATAACACCGTTTCCACTTTCTAGTTCTCGTGATAAGTTGAGAGAGCAGGGGCAAGTCCCCTCAAATCTGAGCGATTAACGGGAGGATGGAAGCATGGACACGAACGAAGAGATCGTTGTGGAAGAAGGACTGGAAGCGGTTGCAGAAGAGTCCGAAGCAACCGAAGTAGCGGAAGTCGTGGACGAAGCGGAAGCCGAAGCGGCGGCCGTAACCGAAGCGGTCGAAGAAGCGGCGGCCGAGGCCGCGGAAGAAGCGGAAGCCGCTCCGGAAGCGGCGGCCGAAGCGGCCGATGAAGCCGCCGAAGAGCCGGCTCCCGAAGCCGAAGCGGAATAATGGACTCATACCCGATACGAAGGGGGGCCTAAGCGGCAGGTCCCCCTTTCTACGCGGTCACTTGCTCTTCAGGTAGCTCCGGAGAGCCCACTTGCGCTCCCGCCTCTTCATATAACGCGGAAGCGTCCGGTAGATCGACCGGCATTCCCGGTAGGACTGCCGCGCCTCCTCCATCTTCCCCATCTTCTCGTAAACGCTGCCCAACCGGTAGTAAGCTTCGCAGGAAGACGAATGGATCTCCTGGAACTGCCGCAGATAGGCGAGCGCCTTCTCCGGGTCGCTCTTGGCGTAAGCCTCCCCGAGTCGCAAGTACGGCAGTCCGTACTTCACCTTGGGGCTGATGCCGAGCGCGCGAAGCATCGCCCGCTCCCCCTCCTCCGTGCGCCCCAGGGCCAGCTCGCACAGCCCCAGATCGCTCCAATATTCGGCGGAATGCTCCATCTGCGTCTCGATTCCGAGCAGAATCTCCTTCGCTTCCGCGTATTTTCTCCCCTCGATGTACAGCCTGGCCAGCTCCGTTTTGGCGGACACGTCGTGCGGATTGAGCTGCAGCTGGCGATTCTGCTTGGCGATCGCGCTTCGTCTCCGGAACGGGCGGACGAGACTCGGCGTCAGGCCGAGGAACCGTCTCTCCAGCGCGTACAGCACGATCAGCATGACGAGGATCGCCAGGAACGGATTGCCCAGCAGCCACCACAACATTCCGAACAGGAAAAAGAGCTTCAACGCGTTCCCCCCTTCTCCGGCTTCCGCCGGCTCCAGCCTTCCGGATTCTAGCATTCGGCATTTTTACCATCATAACACAAGTCCGCCCCGGCGGTCCCGGTTTACGTCGTCTGAGGGCGAACCCTGCGGGTGGCGGGAGCCTGCAGCGGATCGTCCGGCCAGAAGTGCTTCGGGTAGCGGCCTTTGAGGTCCTTGCGCACCTCGAAGTAGGCGTTCCGCCAGAAGCTCGCCAAGTCGCGCGTCACCTGGACCGGTCTCTGGGCGGGGGACAAAAGGTGGAGCGTCAGCGGAATCCGGTTCCCGGCGATTCGCGGCGTGTCGGGCAGGCCGAACATCTCCTGCAGCCGAACGGCGAGGGCGGGCGCGTCCGGATCGGAATAGTCGACCGGGATGCGCGAGCCGCTCGGCACCGCCACGTGCGTCGGCGCCTCCCGTTCCAGCTCGCTTCGCCGCTCCCACGAGAGGGAGGCCTCCAGCACCTGGGTCAAGTTAAGCCGCTGCAGGTCGGAGCGGCTTCGCATGCCTTCGGCGTAAGGAGCGAGCCATTCCTCGAGGGTCGCAAGCAGCCCTTCGTCCGTCCAGTCGGGCCATCCGCCGGCATGGCGGCCGAGGAACAGCACCCGCTCCCGAAGCTGGCGGGCGGAGCGGCTCCAGGGCAGAAGTCCGAGCCCGGCCGCGCGGATCCCCTCGAGCAGCGCCGCCGTCACGAGAGCCGGGTCGGGCTTCGCGACCGGACGCTCCCGCAGCAGAATCGCTCCCAGCCGGCGGACCGACCGCGCCCGGACCGCTTCGGCTTCGGGATCCCAGCGAACGAGCTCCTCCTCCTTCATCAGGTCGGAGAAATGCCGCTCCAAATCGTCCTCCGCCAGCGCCGCCGCCAGTTGGATGCGGCCCTCGAGCCCTTGATCGTCGAGCTCGGCCGCGACGACGAATTCCTCCTGCGCGAGCGGCTGGCCCTCGGGCATCGAGGCGCCGCGGCCGACGCTGAGCGTGTACTTGCCGGCGCCGCGTCGGCGGCCGATGCGGTCCGGATAGGCGAAGCCGAGCAGGACGCCGCAGGCGGCGAGCTCGTCCGCGCCGCCGGACCGGAGCGAGCCGGGGGAGGCAGCCGCTGGGGCCGAGGAGGCCGCGGCGGACGCCAGAGAGCGGCGCAGCTGAGCCGCCTCGGCGAGCAGCCGCTCGCGGACGCGCTCGTCGGCGTGCGCGCCTCCC
>NZ_JACJVR010000061.1 GCF_014212175.1 Cohnella xylanilytica
CCTAAGTAGTAACGAAAAATCATACAAATTCTGCCTTAGGAAGGGCCTTGCAGGATTTTTTGTATGAAAAATCATACACCATTCAGCGCTTTTGTGTTATTCGACAATGCTACTCGAAAAATCACATAAGTTAATCTGCTTACGCGTGGTGAAACCTGCAAAGTCGGTGAGATTTGGCTCTTCGACCCGGCCAATAGAGCTTGTGGTTCTTCGCGGTATGAACTATGGGAAGACATGGACCCGAACGTGGAGATCGAACTGTATGTAAATTAGTCAACGGTAGTTTTTTCGGGTTTACGCAACCTCCATTTTGGCGGTTACAGCGGCATCCCGAAGCTTATTTCCTTCTGCAACCTCCATTTTTGCGGTTACAGCAGTCCTCATTCATTTTCAGTTAGAGTGCGACAGAAGAGAGGAAGTCCGAAGCTGCTGCGGATGATGAAGCGTCAGTCAGAGCGTTCCCATGAGTATCCTGTGATGATGGGACTTTGCGTACCAGTTGTTCCGTTACTCGCCTACTTCGACGGCGAAGTAGAAGTCGGCATAGCCTTGGTCCAGGAACCATTCGCAGTGGATGCGGTAGAGGTAAACTCCCTTCTCCATCGGAACGACGTAAGGATCTTCCTGTCCGCTCCCCGTCGTATTCGTCAGCGTAAACTCCTTGATTCCTTCGGGAGCCTTCGTCTCGATTAGCGCTCCGCCCGCTACGGGAACCGGCTCCGGCTTCGGTACCGCAGCATCTGTCATCTGGCAGCTCGTCTGGCCCCTTCCAGACGGCGTGCACCATGAAAAAGCGCCCCGCTTGACTTCGATCGGCTTGCCGCCGATCGTCACCGTCGGTGCGGGCGGCTTCGCTTCCCGAACCCACCTCGCCTGAATCGCTTGCACGGCGTCGGGGTCTCCGGAGCCTTCAGAGGACTTGCCCTGCCGATCGCGCGCCGCATAGCCCGCCAGGAACGCGCCGGCCAGCAGAATTAGCGCGACTGCCGCGAATATCGCTTTTCTCATCGGCGTCCCTCCTCCCTTATCGACTACCCTGACGCGGCGGTCTACCGATAAGTTGCAGGAACGGCTTGGGCGGGCCCTTGCGGATTCTGGCGCCGATCTGTGCGAACGTACTGGCCATATGTATATCCCTACATAAGCTAGAAAGGTGATCGATGATCACAGTAAACCAAATGGTGGTGATATGAATGAGCTATCCAGTTGGTGGAGCCTACGGCGGTATGGGAGCGGCCGCATTCGCGCTCGTCCTGTTCGTCCTGCTGGTCATCATCCTCCGCGCGGGCGCCGGGATTTATTAATCCTTCGACAAGATACCTCGTTCCGGAACCGTCGCGCCGAGCCGAGCGCGGCGGTTTTTTCATGCCGGGACGGAACCGCCAGTCGGCGGAAGAGGGCATAGAGCCCTTCAAGACCATAGCCTCGATAGCCCTGTTAGCCCTGATACGATAGACCCGATAGCCCAATGTTAGCCCTGTTTCACCAATAGCCTTGATAGCCTTGATTGCCCCGATAGCTCCAATAGCCTCTATAGCCTCTATAGCCTCTATAGCCCCGATAGCCTCAATAGCCTCAAAAGCCTCCATAGTCCCGCCTCCTCGTGCGAAGCTCGGAAACCTGCTACACTAAATCCGAATGCGAATCCGTACATACGTACATCCCTGGAGGTAGGCCGACTTTGAAGCTTAGTATCTTGGATCAAGCCCCTGTCCTGGCGGGAGGCACGCCTCGCGAGGCGCTCGTTCATTCGCTCCGGCTCGCCCAGGCGGGGGAGCGCCTCGGCTATGCCCGCTTCTGGATGGCGGAGCATCACGACCTCGGCGGCCTCGCCTGCTCCGCCCCGGAGATCATGCTCGGCTATATCGGCGCGAACACCTCGTCGATCCGCCTCGGCGCCGGAGCCATTCTTCTTCCCTACTACCGGCCGTACAAAGTAGCGGAGACGTTCAACCTGCTCTCCACCCTGTTCCCCGGCCGGATCGATCTCGGCATCGCCCGCTCGCCGGGCGGATCGGCCGAGGTGTCGATGGCGCTTGCCGACCGCTTCCTGGACAACGTCTGGAAGCTGCCGGAGGCGTTCGAGGAGCTGCTTCGCTTCCTCGACGGCACCCATCCGGCCGATCACCCGTATTCCCGGATCGCGGCCGCCCCGCTTCCGCCCGTTCCACCGGAGCCCTGGGTGCTCGGCACAAGCAAGAAAAGCGCAAGGCTCGCCGCCGAACAGGGAACGGCTTACGCGTATGGCCTTTTCATGAACGAGGAAAATGCGAAGGAGGCCGTCGAGACCTACTTCGAGAGCTTCCAGCCGCGAAGAACGCTGAAGAAGCCCTATCTCATCCTTGCCGTATCCGCTCTGTGCGCGGATACGGCCGAGAGGGCTCTGGAACTGTCGCTAAGCAGCTTCGCGACGGGATGGCAGGCTTCGCGGGGAACGCCGATCGAAGGCGGGATTCCGGCGCCCGAAGAGGCGCGGAGATTCCTGGAAGGGCTCGGCGAGGACGAGATCCGGAGCCGAATGATGGCGAGATCGGCGATCGGCACGCCGGCGGAGGTGAGACGACGCCTTGAACGGTGGCGGGACGAATACCAAGCGGACGAGCTGATGCTCCTCTCCTACGCGCACGACTTCGCCGACAGGCTCGGGTCCTACGAACGAATCGCCCGGGAGATGGGGCTCACTCCCCGAACCCTCTCGTAACGAGCCACTCCCATACCGTCTCCAGGACAAGCTCGAGGTTCGATCGCCCGTCCGGTCCGACATACGGGGGATGTCCGCGGAAATAATCCGCGTGGCCTCCTGCGATCGGCACCGGCCGGATCGCGGCGGGAGCGTGCTTGCCGGTTCGCCAGGCGGGAACCCGATAACGGCCGGCGGCGCTCCAGCCGCCGAACGTGCCGAGCAAGCTGATCGGGTCGGCGGAGGACGGACGGGCGGAAGCGCCGCGGCGCGCCGTCCCCTGCTTGTAAACGAACAGCACGGAATCGAGCAGCTCCGGCGGAATCCGGCAACGGGGGGAACCGATCATGACGACTTGAGCCGACGGGCCCCCTTCTCTCTCCATCAGCATCCTCGAGGCATGGACCGCTGCCACGCCGCCTCCGCTGTGGCCGACGAACAGGCGCTTCGGCGCCGGCTCGGACGTTGACGAGGACAGTTCCGCCGCCTCGAGAGCGTGCAATAACCTGTTGCCGCCAACCGACCGGTCCTCCCTCCCCGGGGCCAACCTGATGTCGCGCCGAATCTCACGCAGCTGCGGGACGAGTCCCCGGGTCCAATCGCCGTAAGGGAACAACAGCTTCGAGCGGACTGTCCAGCCCGCGGCTTCAAGCCGTTCGCCAAGCGCGAGGCGGAAGCCTTCCATGAACAGAGGCGCCGTCCTCACCCCGGCGACCAGATACAGATCAACTTCCGGCGGACGGACTAGGCTTGAATCGCATAGCATCGATCATTCTCTCCATGTCGCTCGGATGGGTGTCCCGGAACCAGCGAACGAGAAGCGGCGGGTTGACGTCGCTTAGGCTGGCTACGGCCATTTTCTGATACATCGTCACCGCTCCTTCCGAGCTGTTCAGCAGCTCCATCGCGTACCGGTCGGCCGAAGCCTCCGCCTGCCTCGACACGGCGTTCGAGACCGGCAGCGAGACGAACGAGAGCGCGGACAGCAGAAGCAGCATGAGCGGAAGCGCCGCCAGGTCCGAACGGGACCGGATTCCCCAGCGTTCTCCCCAAGCCCGAACGATCCTCTCGTACAACCAGGAGCCGATCCACAGCATAACCAGCGACGAGCCGATGGCGCCGACCGCGCTCCACTCCAGATGATGCATGACGTAATGCCCCATCTCGTGGGCCATGATAAGCAGAATCTCGGGCTCGGTCATCTTCTGAAGCGTCGTGTCCCACAGCACGATCCTCAGCGAAGAGCCGATGCCGTTCACGTAGGCGTTCATCGCGTTCGTCTTGGCGGACATGTCCACCTCGTATACGCGGTCGGCATGGATGTCGGCCCGGGCGGCGAGATTCAATATTTTGCTCTCCAAGGCGGGGTCGGTCAACCGGTGAAAATCGTTGTACAACGGGTCGATGACGACCGGCTGCACGTACATCATAAACAGGGTGAACGGAATGGAGAGCAGCCACAGCTTGATCCACCATCGTCCCCGCCTCGACAGCATCCAGAAGACGACGGCCGTCACCGCGAGCGACGTCGCGAAGGAGACGCCGAACTCGACGAGCTTGTCGCGAATCCAGCCGAGAGCCGGCTGCGTCGAGATGCCGTACGATCGGGACATCGAGTAGGAGAAGACGCGCAGCGGCAAATAAAGCAGGAAGGCGAAGCCGTTCACGAGCAGCACGAACGCCGGGAAGCGGACGTAGAGCGGCAGTCTCGTCCTCTCCAAGGCTTCCTTCCATCGCCGTGCCGTTCCGCTCGCCAGGAGGAACAAGTAGATAAGCCATTCCCAAGGGGCGCTGAGGAAGAAAATCCAGTTGCGGACCGCGTTAAGCGTCTCGCTCCGGCGAAGCTGGTCCGGCGTGAAGAAGGAAGCCGGATCGGCCGGCGTACCCCGGTAGGCGATCGGCACTTCGTTCGGAGAGGTGAACTTCACGTATAGGGCCATGATCAGCGCATAAACGACGAAGATGAGCACATAGAGGGGGAAACGGGATCGGCTTCGCATCGGGATTGGCTCCTGTTCGGGATATAAAGTCCGTCCATGTTGCGTTCGTGCCCAGTATATCAAGCGAAGCTTCGCTCCGCAAACGGAAGTCTCCCCGTCCGGCGCGGGCCAAACCGGGAGACAGACTTGGCGGAGAGGCGGCTGAGTGGAGGTTGGGTGGAGGTTGGGTGGTAGTTGAATGGAGATTGAGGATAAGGTTGAAAGGTAGTTGAATGAGATTGAGTGGCGGCTGAGCGGCAGCCGATTGACGACCGATCGGCGCGCACAAAAGCCCCGATCCGACGCGGATCGGGGCTATACTATGCTACAAAAAAGATTACGATTGCGATTACAAGCCCGGGTCGGGTTCGAACCGTCCTTCGTTCAGTCGGCGGATCGTCTCCAGCGGCAGCTTGGGGGTGCGGTCGAAAGTCAGGAGGCCGTTGATCTCCTGCTCCACGTCCGTCAATTGGGTGTAGCAATAGCCTTGCAACGCGGGTGACCCGAGCACCGGACGAAGGACGTTCGTCAGGCGCTCCAGGAAGTCCGCGGAATCCTTCGCGGCGGAATACCCCCAGCCTTCCCCGTTCTCTTCGTGCGCCCGGAACGAGATGCCGCCGAATTCGGACAGCTGCACCGGCTCGCCCTCATACGGGAACCCCGGCACGTAGATCCAACGGTTCTGGGCGATGCTGCCGATTGCGCTTTCGGCGGTGGCGTACCGCTCCTCCAGAATCTCCGAACGCCATTCGTAATCGTGAACGGTGGCGATGTCGGACTTCACGTGCTCCCAGCCGTCGTTGGAGATGACGAGCCGGGTCGGATCGAGCGACTTCGTCAGGTGGTACATCGTCAGCGCATGGTGCTGCTGCCGCTTGTCCACGAGAACGTTCGGGACGCCCCAGCTCTCGTTCAGCGGCACCCAGACGACGATGCACGGATGGTTGTAATCGCGCTCGATCGCCTCCTGCCACTCGCCGATGATCCGGCGCGCGTACGTCTCCGAATACTGGTACGCGTTCGCCATCTCTCCCCAGACGAGCAGGCCGAGCTTGTCGCACCAGTGCAAGTAGAGCGGGTCCTCGATCTTCTGGTGCTTGCGGGCTCCGTTGAAGCCCATCGCCTTCGTCAGCTCCACGTCCCGGCGCAGATCGTCTCCGGAAGGCGCGGTCAGCAGGCCTCCGGGGAAGTAGCCCTGGTCGAGCACCAGCTTCATGTAATAAGGCCGGTTGTTCAAGCAGATCTTCCCGTCCTCGACGGAGATCTTCCGCATCCCGAAGTAGCTCCGGACGTCGTCGACGACCTGTCCGTCCTTCAGCAGCGTGAAGCGGACGTCGTACAGATTCGGCTTCTCCGGCGTCCACCAGCGGCCGAGCCCGTGGTCGTTGAAGTCGTGGAGCCGAATGACGCGCGCCTCTTCCGGTTCCCGGACGGCGAATTCGTCCTCGGCGACCTCCTCTCCCCCGAACGCAATCGAGATCCGCAGCTTCAAGCCGGATATTCGCTCCCGACGGCCTCCCAGGAACGTCCGGATGCCGATCTCGTTGCTGTCGATATCCGGGGTGAAGCGAACCGAACGCAGGTACGTGTCGGCCACCGGCTCCAGCCAGACGGACTGCCAGATGCCGGTCGTACGGGTATAGAAAATAAGCTCGGACTTCTCCTTCCAATATTGCTTGCCCCTCGGAAGGCATACGTCCCGGCTGTAATCCTGCGCCCGTACGACGATCTCGTTCTCTCCCGCCTTGACGGCGAACGTAATGTCGGCCGAGAACGGCGTATGCCCGCCCTCGTGGGAGGCGACCAGCCTGCCGTTGACCCACACCTTCGCCTCGTAATCGACGGCTCCGAAGTGCGCGATCCAGCGCCGGTCGGCGTTGTTCTCGGGCAGCGTAAAGAAGCGGCGGTACCATACCGTGTCGTGGAACTCGGACGTTCCGATTCCGCTTAGCTCGCTCTGATAACAGAACGGGACGCGGATCCTCCGCGAGAAGGACCGGCTCCGATGCCAGCCCGCGGCGATCCCCTGATCCCTGTCGTCGAATTCGAATTCCCATTCCCCGTTCAGATTGATCCATTCGTCGCGAACGAATTGGGGACGCGGGTATTCCTTGCGCATCGCTTCATCCATCTTGTCTACCTCTCCTCTTGCAACGCCGATCCCGCCGCGGCCGTCCGCGGCGGAATAGACGGTCTGCTCTGACCACTATCGCGACATTAGACTCAGCCCGTAATGCCCGCGCCTTCGATCTCCTTAGCGAAGCTCTTCTCCATGATGTCGAGCGCCTTCTGCGGCTCGAGCTCTCCCCGGAGCACGGATTGCACCGCTTGTTCCATGATGTCGTCCAGCTTCGGCGAGACGTACGGAACGTCGGGGTCGGCCATGATCTTGCCCTTCGTCAAGGAGTCGAGCAGCGTCTGGTACATCGGGAATTGCTGCTGCAGCTCCGGCCTCATGTAGTTGGACGTGCGGGTCGGATCCATCTTGTCCTGGATCTTGAGCACTTCCAGATCTTTGGACGTGACGTACTCGATGAACTTATAGGTCAGATCGGCGTTCTTCGTCGAGGAAGTCATCGCGATGGACCAGCCTCCCATCGTCGGCGCTCCTCCCGGCGTCACCGCGTAGCCGACCTTGCCCTTCACCTTGGAGCCGTCGGCTTCGACCGTCTGCATAAGTCCCGGCCACTGCTCCATCATGGCGGCCTCGCCGTTCGCGAACAGCGTATTCGCCTCGTCCCAGCCGAGCGTCAGCAGCTCCTTGGGGGCGTACTGCGTCAGCTGCTTCGCGAATTCGAGAGCCTTCAGCCCCGCTTCGTTGTTGAACGCCGGCTTGAAGTCCTTGTCCACGTCCTTGCCGCCGAATGCGGCGAGCCGGTTCGTCCAGATCCAGCGGCTCGACGTATTGTCCGCCATCGTGCTGTAGCCGTAGGTCACGGGCGAGTCGGGATTCAGGCTCTTGGTGAAGAAGGCGGCGGCTTCGGCCATCTCCTCCGGCGTCTCGGGCACCTTCAGATCGCGGCCCGTCTTGGCCTTGAACGCCGCCTGAAGCTTCGGATCCTCGAACAGGTCCTTCCGGTAGAAGAAGATCTGGGCATCGGGCTTATAGGGAAACGCGACGAGCTTGGATTTGTAGTTGCCGTAAATGTCGAGAAGGCTCGGAATGAAGTCGTCCAGAGCGAGATTCGGGCTGACCAATTCCTTGTTGTCGATATAAGGCTTCAAATCCTGCACCAGGCCGCCCTCCGCATAGCCGTGGATAAGCGCGACCGGCATGACGACCGAATCGAACGAATGGTTCGTCTGCAGGTCCAGTTGGATTTTCTCCATATACGATTCCGCCGGGAAGCTCTGCACCTCGACCGTCGCGCCCGAAGCCTGCTCGAAATACTTCGCGGCGTCCTTCAGCGCCTTCTCCGTGTCTCCGGCCATCGTGGCGACGACGAGCTTCTTGCCCTTGTACTGTCCCTTCAGCGTGCCCCCGGCATCCATGTCCTGCAGCTTGATGCCGTACACGGTCGGCCCGTCCACCTTGACGGCTGCTCCGCCCTCCGCGGAGGAGCCGGACGCGCTGCCGGAGGGAGCCGCGTTCCCGCCGTTGCCGCCGTTGCCGCCCGAGCACCCGGACAGGACGAGAGCTCCGGCCAGAGCCATCCCCCATGCGGCGCGAATTTTATTGCGTTCGACGTTAGCCATATCGAATAACCCCCTAATGAGATCCTAAACCGAACTTGCCTGCGCAACAACCTTCCCCGCCTTCGCGCGGACCGGCCGTCACCTCCTCTCCGTCGCCGACCGCGATCATCCCTTCACGGCTCCCGCCGTAAATCCTTCGACGATGTATTTCTGCGTGGTCAGAGACAGCGCGATCGCCGGAAGCATCGCCAGCGTGCCGGCCGCGGCCAGCGTGCCGAGCGGCGTATCCTTCTGCGTCTGGACGAGGCTGCTGATAGCAAGCGGAAGCAGCTTCTTGCCGTCGGAGAAGGTGAGGATGAGCGACAGGGAAAATTCGTTCCACGCCCCCATGAAGACGAGAATGGAGGTGACGACGATGCCCGGGACGACGAGCGGCAGCGCGATCCGGAAGAACGCCCCGTATTCCGAGCAGCCGTCGATCCGGGCCGACTCGAAGATCTCTCCCGGCATCTCGTTGTAGAAGCCGATGAACAGATAGATCGCCAGCGGAATGGCGGCGGCGACGTAGACGATGACGAGGCCGAACAGCGAGTCGAGCAAGCCCGCTTTTTGGAACATCAGATAATAAGGAATGATCAGCAGCAGGCCGGGAATCATCCGGACGATAATCGTCGTGTAAATCCACAGGTTGCGGCCCCGGAAGCGGAAGCGGGAGAATCCGTAGCCCCCGAGCGCCGTGACGAGCACCGTGACGACGGTCGTCGCCGACGCGACCAGCAGGCTGTTCAGGAACACGCGGCCGATCTGGTTCTGGGTGAATACCTCCGCGTAATTCGACCACGTGAAGCGGTGAGGGAACCATTCCGGCGGCAGCTTGATGATCGAGCCCTTCGGCTTGACCGAAGTCGTCACCGTCCAGTAGATGGGGAACAGAAAGTAGAGCGCGAACAGTCCCAGCAGCAAGGAGACGACCGTTTTTTCCGTTTTCTGACTCATCGCGATAGCCCTCCGTTAGTCCCGACCCGGCTTGCGCTGCATGAAGACGAAGGCAAGCAGGGAGAAGACGACGATAAACAGGAAGTAGAGAATGGAGCCCGCCGAGCCGGCGCCGATGTCGGCGTAGCGGAACGCCGTCTTGTAGGTGACGGTGGCCAGCGTCTCCGTCGAGTCGCCCGGCGCCCCGTTCGTCAGCGCGACGACGCTGTCGAACACCCGAAGCGCGTCCATGATCCGGATGGAGACGACGAGGGCGAGGAAGTGGCGGATGAGCGGGAGCGTCACCCGGAAGAAGGTTCCGGCCCGCCCGGCTCCGTCGATGGCCGCCGCTTCGGTCAATTCCTTCGGCACCGTCTTGAGCGCGGCCAGCAGAATGAGCATGCAGAACGGCGCCGACTGCCAAATGTCGACGAGAATGATCGACAGCTTGGCCGGAAGAGGCTCCCCGCTCCAGCTGACCTTGTCGAATCCGAGCGAGGAGAGGACGTAGTTGATCGGCCCGTAGATGACCTGGAAGAGCAGCGACCAGACCTTCGCGGAGACGATCGGCGCGAGCATAAGCGGCATGATGAACAAGCTCTTGAACACCGCCGTGCGGTTGCCGAACGCCGTGCTGCTCAGCGTGAGCGCCATGATCATCCCGAGCGTCACTTCCGCCGCCACCGCGATGACCGAGAAGACGAACGTCCACTCCGCGGCCCGCAGGAAGCTCGCGTTCTCCAGCATGTAGCGATAGTTGTCGAGGCCGATAAAATGAATGCTCGCGGCCGGGAGCGTCAGCTTGTACTTCAGCATGCTCAAGTAAATGGAATACAAGAACGGGAACACCATCAGCGCGACGATGAACAACAGGGTCGGAGCGGTAAAGACGATCGGCGCCCACCGGTCCAGCCGGCGGCCGATGCCGTTGCGGTCTGCGCGAACCATTGTAGGGACCTTCCTTTCTGCCATGCCAGCGGGTTCGTTGATGATCCCATGTTAGCACGGGGCCGAAGCGGCCATAATCCGACGCCGTTGCCGAATCGGGTGCAACTTTTTGCGAGGAGGGCGCAAGATACGGCGATGGTTGATCGAGAACCGTACGATGGTTCATGCCTTGTTCAGTATCGAAGAGCGCCGGGAGCGGCTAACGAACCGAGGAGACGCTATATCGATGAAAATCGAGGAATATCATTTCTAACGAATCGTAGAACCGCTATTTCGTTCCGGAAGCCCGTTTATCCCCTCGATGGCCCCAAATAAGATCGCTTGAGTCCGTTAGAGTTTCAAAAAGGGCTTTTGAAGACAAATAGCGTCTCCCGGATTCGTTGGAATGTCCCGCCGACTGGAGAAAACAAAGGAGCCCCTGCATCCATGAACCGGCGGCTAGGAATGCAGGGGCGATCTCTGTCAGGACTGGCTGCGATATTCCGACGGCGTCAAGCCGACGTGCTTCTTGAACACCTTGAAGAAGTACTTCGTCTCCTTGTAGCCGACCAGGAAGGCGATATCCTGGACGGGCATGGCGGTCCTCCGCAAGTACTCCTTGGCCTTCTCCATCTTGAGCTCGGTCAGGAAGACGTGGAAGTTCTGGCCGAATTCGCTCTTGAACAGGCGGCAGATCTGGTAGACGTTCATGCCGAACTTGGAGGAGAGCGAAGCGAGCGTCATCTCCTCGGACGTGAAGCGGCGGGCGACGTAATCCCTGAGATCGCGAATCAGCGACTTGGAATCCCAATAGACCGGATGGCCCCGGCTCAGCAGACGCGCCAGCTCGGCCGCGATCCACCCGCGGATCTCCGGCAGAGAGTCCAGCGCCCGGATCCGGGACCTGTCGAACCAATAGGGAACGTCCCGGTTCAGGCCGGGGGAGCCGGTCCGGACCGCTTGGTCGGCCGACTCGAGCAATCTCGAGGCGAACGCGTATACCCGTCCCCGCGTCGCTTCTTCCGCTTCCGGCGACCGGAGCGCCGTATCGAGCAGGGCTATGGCTCGCTCCGTATCCTTCGATCCGCAGACGGAGAGGAACAGCTCCTCCCATTCGGCGGTCCAGAGCGGCGGTCCGTCCTCGCGGCCGGCGGATTCGGACGGCGCGACAAGACGGTTCCCGGAGCGGAAGGTCGTCCGCTCCGCCGCTTCGCAAGCTTCGGCGTACGAGCGGTGAATGCCCTCCCATCCTTCGTACGGGCGCCCGAGTCCTAGGCTGACCCGGAACCGGCCGAACCGGCCGAAGTTGTCGAGCAGCCTCTCGGCATCGGCTTGAAACGCAAGGAAGGCTTCGTCGCTCTCGCCCCCATCTCCGCTCCCGGCTTCGGGTAACCCTTTCAGCACCGTAATCTGCTTCTTCAAGCCGAGCTGGCGGAAGACGAACGCGTCCGCCCCGACGGACTCCTCGCAGATGTTGACGGCGGAGAACAGCAGCGCTTCCTCGTCTCCGGCGTAGACGCCCCGGGCGAGCTCCCCGTAGTTGTCGACGCGCAGAACCGCGACGGCGTACCGGCCGTACGCGACTTCCCGCACATACGGATCGGGCATCGATTCTCGGAGCGGCGACAGGTCCCCCTCCGCCAGCCGGCTCAGCAGCACGTGGTGAAGTACGCTCTCGCTCTTGCGAAGCCGCGAAGACGCCTCGATCTCCGATCGCCGCGAGGCCTGAAGCTCGTCCAGACTCCGCACGGCGTTCTCGACGACCCGCACGAGCTCGTCCTCGTCGACCGGCTTCAGCAGGTAGTCGAACAAGCCGAGATGAAGCGATTGGCGAAGGTATTCGTAGTCCTTGTAGCCGCTGACGACGACGATCCTCGCGTCGGGCAGCAGCCTGGCGGCCTGCTCCGCGAAGGCCAGGCCGTCCATCCCGGGCATTCGGATGTCCACGAAGATCAGATGGGGACGAAGCCGCCGCGCTTGCGCCAACCCTTCGTTCCCGTCCTTCGCTTCTCCGGCGATCTCGAGGCCGTACCGATCCCATTCGATCGTCCGTTTGAAGCCTTCCCGGATAATCTCCTCATCCTCCACGATCAGAACGCGGTACATGGGCGTCCCCCTCCATCCTCTTCATAGCTGTCGTCGATCGGAAGACTCAATTCGATCGTCGTCCCCCGATTTTCCGCGCTGGACACATGAAGGGACGCTTCTTCCCGATAAGCCAGCCACAATCGTTCCTTCACGTTGAGCAGGCCGATCCCTCCCGAACCCGTCGCCGAAGAACGGGGGGCGTCCCCCGGGCTCTCCAGCAGCCGGTTCAGCTCCTTGAGCCGGTCCGCTTCGATGCCCGCCCCGTCGTCCGCCACGGTCAGCCGAAGCTTGCCGTCTACCCTGGAAGCGGACACGCTAACCCTCCCCGGCCCCGGCTTCGGCTCGATCCCGTGCCGAACCGCGTTCTCCACGAGAGGCTGCAGAATGAGCTTCAGAACCTTGCAAGCCAGGAGCGGCCGAGGCACGTCGATGGCGAACGACATCCGGTCCCCGTACCGGACTTGGATGATGCTCAAGTAATGCTCCACGCTGCGGATCTCTTCCCTCAGCGGGACGATGTCCTCATCCCCCGTAATGCTGTAACGGAAGATGTGGGACAGCGACGAGGTCATCCTGCTGATGCCGCGGACGCCGTGGATCTTCGCCAGACCGGAGATCGTCTCGAGCGTGTTGTACAGGAAGTGGGGATTGATCTGCGCCTTCAGCGCCTTGATCTGCATCTCCTGCTGGACGACCTTCTCCCGGTACAGCTCGTTGATCAGATCGTTCAGCCTGTCCACCATTCGATCGTAGGAGGAAGTGAGCCGCTGAATCTCGTCCTTGCCGGTCTGCTCCAGGTTCGTCAGCTGGAAGTCGCCCATCTCCAGGCTGCGCATCGAACGCATAAGCCGATAGATGCCGCTGAAGATGCTGTTGAACACCAGGGCGGCGATATAAGCGGACAGCAGCATGAAGAACGCGGCGATGACGATGGTGAAAAGGAGGATTCGCCACGTGCTGCGCATCAGGTAGTCGTAAGGAATTTGGTTGACGATCGTCCATCCCGTGCTCTTCATGCGGGTGTAGGACAGCAGGAACTTGCTTCCGCCGTCTACTTTGTAATCGAGGTGCCCGCTGTCGGACGCCCTCTCCTCCAGAGCGGCGATCAGCTTCGGGTCGCCGAGCGGCAGCCCCCACTGCGCTTCCTCTTCGCTGTAGATGACCGAGCCCGATTGATCGAGAATGTACACCCTCCCCTGCTCCGGCGTCCCGAGCGCGGACAGGATCGGATGGAAGCTGCCCGGCTTCACGGCGAGGGCCGCGAAGCCGAAGTTCGTGCCCCGCCAGCGGTCCTTGATCGGAACGGAGACGGTCAGCACCTTCTCTCCGGTCTGGAAGAAGCCTCGGACCTCGTTCAAGTGCGGAGGCAGCCACGCGAATCCGCCGCCTTCGCGTCCGAGCGTCTCCTTGTAGATGCGGGTGCCGCTATAGACGGCCGGAACGATCCGGTTGCCGACGAACATGCTGTACCGGTCGTCCAGCAGCGCCACCGTGATGCCGGTGACCGCCAGATTGTTCATCATTTTCACATTCAGCATTCGTTTGATCTCGTCGTCCAGCCGGTATTGGCCCAGCTTGTCCAGCCCGGCCGCGCCCTTCATGCCGGTCTGCACGACCTCTTCGTTGACGACGGTCTGCAGCAGCGTCTCGTAATCGGAGACGACCGCGTCCGCGTTGATCTCGACCTGGCGGATGATCTGCATCGAGTACGATTCGATCTTCTGCGCCGCATCCTTGTAGGAATAGTAAAAAGACACCGTCGCCACGATCGCGAGCGGTGCGATGGAGATGATGAGGAACGTGAAGAACAGCCTCCGCTTCACCGTGAAGCGTCTTAAGAACTTGATCTGGGCTGCGAAAAACGATTGAACGAACGGGCGCGCCATCTGTCATTCCCCCCGGGGCGGTCTGTCGGATCAAGCTGTCGTTGGCTTCCGGGGAGAAAGACGGAAGGCCAGGGCGATCGCCGGCCCCGCGTTATAGACTCTCCACGATCTCCCCTTCGTTGATGCGCCGGATGACGTCAAGCGGGATCTTCGGTTTGCGATCCCAAGTGAGCAAACCGCAAATCTCGGTCTCGGTATCCGTCAGCTGCGTGTAGCAGTAGCCTTGAACGAGACCGGAGACGACCATCGGATGGATGACGTCGACGACCTGCTCGAGGAATTGCAGCTCATTCTCCGCGCACGGCGTCACGACGGGAGACTCCTCGAGACAGCGCAGGTTGACGCCGCCGAATTCGGTCACCATGATCGGTTCGCCGTTGTATCGGTAACCCGGAGCGTAGATGAACTTCCGTCCCGGCATATCGTTCAGAATGCGGTCCAGATTCGAATACCGGTCGAGCAGCGTGCGGCGGTCCCGCGAATAATCGTGCACGGTGCACAGATCGGACAGGCAGTGCTCCCAGCCGTCGTTGGACAGCACAAGCCTCGTCGAATCGATCGATTTGGTAAAATGATACAGAGCCATCGCATGGTTCCGCTGCTTCGGATCGATCAGAATATCGGGCACGCCCCAGCTCTCGTTCAGAGGAACCCAGGCGACGATGCAGGGATGGTTGTAATCGCGGCGAATGATCTCTCCCCACTCCCGGGTCATCCGGTAGGCGTAATCCTCGGAATACGCGTAGGCGTTGGCGGCTTCTCCCCACACGAGAACGCCCAGCTTGTCGCACCAGTACAGATATCTCGGATCCGCGACCATCTGGTGCTTGCGCATGCCGTTGAAGCCCATCCGCTTGCACAGCTCCACGTCGAGTCGGATCGCGTCGTCCGACGGCGCCGTCAGGATGCCGTCGTGGAAGTAGCCTTGGTCGAGCACCAGCTTCATCGGATACGGCTTGTTGTTCAGACAGACTTTGCCGTCTTCTATGGAGATTTTACGCATTCCGAAGTAGCTTGTCACGCGGTCGGTTGCGATTCCGTCGACGAAGAGGGTGAATTCGACGTCGTACAGATTCGGCTTCTCCGGGGACCACCACCGTCCGAAGCCGTGATCGTTGAAGTCCTTCAGGTTGATGCGGCGGGTCTCCAGCGCGCCGGCCTCGATCCGTTCCCGGGCGATCGTCTTGCCGCCGAAGGAGATTCTCGTCTCCAGCTCGGCGCGGGCGTTCGGTTCCAGACCTTCGATCCTCGTCTCGATCTCGATCTCGTTCGTGTCCAGATGCGGCGTGAAGCGCGCGCGGGAGAGCGAGACGGCATCGACGAATTCGAGCCACACCGATTGCCAGATGCCGGTCATGTTCCTAAACCACATGACCTCGCCCTTCTCCTTCCAGTACTGCTTGCCTCGCGGCAGCGCCAGGTCCTCGAAGTAATCCTGGGCGCGGACGACGATCGTATGCTCCTCGGCCCCCTCGGAGAGAGCGTCGGTAATGTCGGCCGAGAAGGAGGCGTTGCCGCCTTCATGGGTGCATACCAGCCGTCCGTCCACC
Source organism: Cohnella xylanilytica (assembly GCF_014212175.1). Taxonomy (GTDB): domain Bacteria; phylum Bacillota; class Bacilli; order Paenibacillales; family Paenibacillaceae; genus Cohnella; species Cohnella xylanilytica. The sequence continues at coordinate 15,722 of NZ_JACJVR010000061.1, forward strand.
CAGACCGAGGCGTCGTAGTCGACCGCTCCGAAATGCAGGATGGCGCGCTTGCCTGACGCTTCGCGGGGAAGCTTCACGCTGCGGCGGTACCAGACGACGTCGTGGAACTCCGTCTCCCCGATGCCGCTGAGCGGGCTCTGATAACAGAACGGGACCGTGATCGTCCGGTCGAAGTCGCCCTTCTCGTACCATCTCTCGGCCAATCCCGCATGGCCGTCGTCCATTCGGAACTCCCACGTTCCGTTTAAGCTCATCCACGCGTCCCTTACGAACTGGGGACGCGGATATTCCGGTCGGACTGTCATGATTGTTCCCCTTTTCGTCGCCTAAGTCTTATTTGAGCTTCATTGTATCACCCGCTTCCTTCGCCCTGAATCCGATTCGTTTGACCGGTTGGGTGTCATTTTTTGCGGGCTCCCGGGCCGGCTCCGCTTGGCGGCTCCCAACGCGAAGAGCCGTCCGGAGAAGCCCCCTCCAAGGGGCCTCTGCCGAACGGCTCTTGCGATCGATATCGCGGTCTTCGGGCGCTCCGCGTTACGGAGCGGTCGTCGTGGCGGCCGGCGAAGACGCGGGCGCGGACGCAGGCGCGGAAGCGGACGGAACGACGGTCTCCGTCGCGTCGGGCGTGTCGTTCGTTCCGTTGCCGTTGTCGTTGTTGCTGCAGCCGGCGCCGACGAGCAGAACCGCCAAAGTCGTCATGAGCATAAGCATTTTTTTAAGTTTCATAAGAACCTCCCGGATGTGAAGGAATAAGCGCAGCGCGAAGGACTGCGCCTTCTCCTCCTATATAACCCGTTTCGGCCGAAGCTTAACGGGCGGGAGGCCCTATTCGCGATGAAGATTTTTTCATTTTCGGACGACGAAGCGAGCCGCCCGAATCGGATTCGGGCGGCTCGCAGGGTCGCTTGCGCTCAAGGATACGGCTTCGGAGCAGCCTTAATCGGCGAACGAGCGCCCTTCGGCGGCGAGCGTCCGGCGCAGCAGCTCCAGCCCCTTCGGTCCCATCCCGTGAAGCGCGCGCAGCTCCTTCTCCGTCCGCTTGGCGACCTCGTCCATGCTCGCGCAGCCGGCGCCGATCAGCGCTCTCCTGGCCGGATTCGACAATCCGGCCGGAAGGCCGGTCTCCGGGGATTCCGGCGTCTCGTTGCGGCTCATGCGGGAACCTCCTCCAATCGTCGCTCGGTATCGAACTTCGGTGCTCCGGCCGTTATTGCCCTTGCACCGCGCTCGGGTCCATGTGGAAGACCTCCCAATGGTGGCCGTCGAGATCCTGGAAGCTGCGGGTATACATGAATCCGTAATCCGCGGGATCGTTCGTCGGCTTCCCGCCGGCGTCCAAGGCGCGGTCGGCGATTGAGTCCGCTTCCTCCCGGCTGTTCACGGACAGCGCGACCAGGGAGGAGGCGTTCGCCGACGCGTCGGGAATCGCCTTGTTCGTGAAGCTCTTGAACTTCTCTTCCACGAGCAGCATCGCGTACAGATTGTCCCCGATGACCATGCACGTGGCGGTCTCGTCCGTGAATTGGGCGTTGAATTCGAATCCGACCTTCGTGAAAAATTCGATCGACCTGTTCAGATCCTTCACCGGCAAGTTCACGAACATTTGGTTGGCTTTCGCTTGGGCTGCCACAACCGATCACCTCTGCGTTAGGATTGAGCTTGCTTGTATCAAGCTTATGGCTTCATTATAGCAAGCCCTTCGCGAGGCGATTTCTTATCGATTGCGGACTTGCGGAAGAGAATCCGGATCCGTCCCCTTCGTCTCCCGGCCCATCGTCCACACGGCGAGAGCGCCGAGCACGATGGCGGCGAAGAAGATCATGAAGATCGGGCCGATCCCGGTGCCGCGCGCCACCAGCCAGCCGACGAGATAGGGGCCGATCACCCCGCCGATCCGGCCGAACGAGGCGGCGAGGCCGACGCCCGTCGCGCGGGTCGCGGTCGGGTACAGCTCGGGCGTATAAGCGTACATCGCTCCCCAGGCGCCGAGGTTGAAGAACGAGAGGCAGATGCCCGCGGCCAGAAGCGACCCTTCCGCGGTCGCGTTGCCGAACCAGGCCGCGCTCGCCGCCGTCAGCAGCAGGTACGCGACGAGGACGAACTTGCGGCCGAAGCGCTCGATCAGATAGGCGGCCGTGAAGTAGCCCGGGAGCTGCGCGAGCGTCATCGTCAGCACGTACTCGAAGCTGCGGACGAGCCCGAAGCCCTTCATGACCATGACCGTCGGCAGCCAGAGGAACATCCCGTAATAGGAGAAAACGACCGTGAACCACAGGATCCACAAGACGGCCGTGGATCGGGCTTGCTCTCCCGACCAGACCGCGGCGATCCGCTTCCGGAGGCTCGGACGTCGCTCCGGGCCCGCCGCCGCGAATCTCGGCGAGTCCTCGATGCTTCTGCGCAGATAGAGCGCGTACAGCGCCGGAAGCGCGCCGAGAACGAGAGCCGTCCTCCATCCGTAATGAGGGATGACGAAGTAGGACACGAGCGCCGCGACGATCCAGCCGCCGGCCCAGAAGCTCTCCAGCAGCACGACCGCCCTCCCCCGCACGCCGGCCGGCATCGATTCCGACACGAGCGTCGACGCGACGGGAAGCTCTCCACCGAGCCCGAAGCCGACGACGAAGCGAAGGGCGCATAAGACGGCGAAGCTCGTCGCCAAGGCGGACAGCCCGTTGGCGACCGAGAAGATGACCAGCGTCCAGACGAGAATCGCCCGCCGGCCGTAGCGGTCCGCGAGCGCCCCCGACACGGCGGCACCTACCGCCATACCGATCGAGTTGACGGCGGTCAGCAGCCCGACCTGCTGGGCGCCCAGCTTCCATTCGAGAGCCAGCGCGGCGACGATGAACGAGACGAGCCCGACGTCCATCGCGTCGAACAGCCAGCTCAGCCCGGCGCTGGCCAGCAGCTTCCTTCGCTTCGGCTCCCGAAGCAGCGCGGCGTTGCTCATGGCCTTGATCCCTCCTGTCGCGTATATTGTACCCATCCGCCGCCAGGCGATAACGGCCCTTCCCGAGTAGGGGAAGGGCCGTTCCTAGCGCGGACCCGGCCCGTCGGCGTCAGATAACGCCGACGAAGGCCAGATCGAAGTTCGTGCCCGCGCAGTCGAGGCGGTTGCCGTGGACGACCTCCAGCTCGACCTCGTGGCGTCCTTGCGGCAGATCGTCGGCGAGCACCTCGAGCTTGAGCCAGCCGCCGTCCCCGCACCAATCCGGCCGCTCGCGGGACGATACGGCCCACTCGCCGCCGTCGATCCGGTAGCGGAATTCGGCCGACCGCTTGCCGAAGTCGAAGGCGAGGGCGAGCCCTCTGCCCTCGAACGCGAAGCTCAGCTTCGCGCCGACCGCGAACGTCGTCAGCGCGCGGTCGATCCAGTGCAGGTTGACCCAGCGCTTGACCATCCAAGGCCCTTCCGTCCGGATCTGCTCGAACGGCAAGAGCCGGGCGTCCTGCCAGTTGTCTTCGCGCAATGGCTTCGGCAATACGGGAGCCAATTCCGCGGACGCGGAGGCCGTATCCATAAGCGCCTCCCGCAGGAAGCCGATGACGCTCTCTCCGTAGCTTAGGCTGCCTCGTTGGGTCGGATGGAGCCCGTCGGGAAGCCATTCCTCCCAGCGAAGCCGTCCGCGCTTCACTTCCTCGAGCGCATGCTTGCCCATCCAGACGGAGCTCAGGCCGTAATGCCCGGCCAGCTCCTCGAATTCGGCGATGCTCGGCGGGACGCGGCCGTTCATCATGTCTTCGTACATGTCCTGGCAGTACGTGTAGACCAGGACGACATCGCGGCGGCCGTCCGCCAGCAGCCGGCGCAGCAAGCCTTCGCGCGTCCGGGCGCGGCGCTCGGTCGGTACCTCGTTGTCGTTGACGGCGAATTCCACGAACACGAGATCGCAGCCCGTGTCGATGAGGTCCCGCTGCGCCCGGAACGCCGCCAGGTCGCTCCCGGTCGCGCCGATGCCCGCGTTCTCGACCGCGATGCGCGCGCTCGGGAACGACTCGACCAGCCAGCGCGTGACCGGCTCCGGCCAGTTGTGCCCGGGACGCCCGTCCGTAATCGAGCCGCCGATGAAGCCGACGGTCAGCTCCCCTTGGCGCAGCTTCGCCGCCGCTGCGCTTAGCGGTTTCCTTATTTTCACGATATCCGTACTCATCTATCCGTTCCCCCGCTCCTCAGATTCGATCGCTGCACTCCTAATCTTCCTCGTCGGGCGGGTAGATGTCAATGATTTTGTTATCCCGATTCGAATATCAACCGACTAACATTAGCCGATGTTAACCGAACGGCCCGCCGCGACGTCTAAAGAAATAGAAGCTTGCTCGATCGGAGGATGACGGATGTCCAAATATAAAAAGGCTGCGGGCTGGACGGCAGCGATCGTCTTCGCGTTAGGGCTCATTTTGCAGTTCCCGCTCGTTCAGCGCGCGTCGGCCCGAATGACGGCTTCGGTTTACGCCGCGATGAAGCACGGCGAACTTCATTTGACGTATCAGAGCGTGGAATACTCCAGCTCTTTCGGAGCCTATTATGTATCGTTCCGCGACCGCGACGGGAGAACGGCCGGCTTCGAAGTGCGCTCGAAGCGGATGCCGTTCTTCGTCGCTTACGATCCCTACGATACCCAGAGATAACGGGCCGCCACAATCTTTCACGGATGTACGAGCTCAGTCGCCAGCGGCGAGAGCGCGTGCGTCCGATCGATGAAAACAAACGCATCGTAACGCTTGCCGATCAACGTCGGGACGTAGTTGCCGCGTTCCCGTTCCGGGTGGTAGACGACGCCGATAGCCCGGTGACCGAGCTGCAGCGAGTCCGCGGCAGGCGAAGCTTGGCCCAGCAGCAGCAGCTTGTCCACCGGTTCGATCCGGTGAAGCAGCTCTTCCAGGCTGCCCGGAATCGCAGGGGGAACGGCCATGACCTTCAGAGGTTCTCCCCAAGCCCTCGCGGCGATAACGGTCCCCTCGTAAGTGCCGAACCCGATGGCATAGACGTCGTCTGCCCGCTTCTCGCGAAGCAATTGTCCGACGTTCACCATCCCTTCCTCGGCCATATCCGTCGCCCGCGCGTCTCCGATGTGGGTATTGTGCTCCCAGACGATGGCCCGCGCGTCGGAACCGTGGTAATCCATCAGCTTCTCCAACGCCTCTGCCATGTGCCGGTCCCGAACGTTCCACGATTCGACGTCGAACCGGATCATCGTGCGGTAATACTGTTCGGCTCCTCGTACGGACAACGCGTTCATCTCGGCGCTCAGCGCCTGTTCCCGGTCTCCGGGCGGACTCTCCCTCCACTTGCCCTGCAGCCTGCGAAGCAGGTCGATCACCTCGTCCTCGCAGCCTTCGCCGTACAGGGCGGCCGATATTCCATACTGCTGCTCTTCCCGCCCGTGGGGCTCGAAGCATTCGAACGCCCGGTTCGCGGCTTCCAGATCGACCCCGTCCTTCGATCGAAGATACTTCCGGATCTCGTCCATGGACTCCCAGAGGCTGTACAGATCGATTCCATAAAAACCGACTTTCTCGCGATCGGGTTTATCCGAATTATAAGCTCGAAGCCATTCCGCGAACGCCGCGATCTCTTCGTTGGCCCACATCCAGGTCGGCCACCGGGAGAAATCCCGCAGCGCGTCCTTCGCGCGAATGCCGGGTTCGGCGTATCCTTTGACGTACCGGTTCAACGCATAACAGGAGGGCCAATCTCCCTCGACGGCAATGAAGCGGTATCCGTGCTCCTCGATAAGGCGCTTGGACAGCTCGGCGCGGTGCGTATAGAACTCCGAGGTTCCGTGGGAAGCTTCGCCCATCAGGACGTATCTCGCCCGGCTGGCCTCGGCGATCAGCTCGTCGGAATGTCCCTCCCCCGGATAGGGGACGGAGAGCTCCCGCAAAATCCTGATATTCTCGTTCTCCTTCATGAGCGGCGGCGACCTCCTTGCTGGCCGGTTCCCCTATTTGCCGGGAAACCCCGAATCGTGCCCCCAGTTTGCGCGGAATGAAGCGCCGCTATACTTGCTGCAAGCAACACAAAAAGGAGCTCCCGAAGGAACTCCTCTTCCTGATTGCCCGGCGACTTCCTACTCTCCCAGGACCCTGCGGTCCAAGTACCATCGGCGTTAGAGGGCTTAACGGTCGTGTTCGAGATGGGAACGCGTGGAACCCCTCTGCCATCATCACCGGACAAGTATTCAAGGTTTGCCGACAACCGAATGAACGGCTGCTGCTTGCGCCTTGATAACCGGATACGAAACGTTTATGCGCTTAGAATCATCTACCTGTGTGGCCTATTTGGATAAGCCCTCGACCGATTAGTACTCGTCAGCTCCACGCGTTGCCGCGCTT
>NZ_JACJVR010000062.1 GCF_014212175.1 Cohnella xylanilytica
AGCTGCTCTTAGCATACAAGGGGGATGAGCATGACGACGGAAGAGCGGGTCGCGGCCGCGCGGGACGGGGACGACGAGGCATTCTACGAGCTGGTCCGTTCCGGCAAGGAGCGGCTCTACCGCATCGCCTATGCCTACCTGAAGAACGAGAGCGACGCCCTCGAAGCGATCCAGGAAGCGACCTGCCGGGCTTACGTTCAGCTTCGCAGGCTGAAGGAGCCGCGTTATTTTCACACTTGGTTCACGCGCATTCTCATTCATTGCTGCATCGACGAGAGGAAGCGGAGGCGCCGGGTGATTCCGGTTCGCGAGCTGCCGGAGCCTCTGGCTCACGATCTGTCGCTGGACGACCGAATCGGGCTGAGCGTCGAGATCGACCGGCTGGCGCCGAAGTACAGGCATATCATTATCCTGAAGTATTACGAGGACATGACGCTGACGGACATCTCCAGCTTGCTGGAGAAGCCGGAGGGGACGATCAAGACGTGGCTGAACAAGGCTCTGAAGCAATTAAGATCGGCCTATGGGAGAAAAGGAGGGGGAGAATATGCGTAACGGTTACGATCCGGAACGCGAATACGGGCGCGGGAGCGAAGGAGAATCGCCGCCGGACCCTCGCGTTCAATCCGTGGCGGAGGAGGTCCCCGGCCCGGTCGATCCCCTCGATGCCCGGCTGGACGAAGCCATCGCGGCCGGGATCAAGAGAGGACAGGCCGAGAAGAACCGCCGACGCCGCGCCCTCCGCCATCGTTCCGTCGCCGCGGCCGCCGCTTGTCTCGCCCTGGTCGCCTGCCTGTTCTCGATCCGGATCTCGCCCGCCTTCGCGACGATGCTGCGGGATATCCCGGGTCTCGAGAAGTTCGTCGATCTCATCGAGAACGGAGACCGGGGCATCAAGCTCGCGCTGGAGAACGAGCTGATGCAGCCGATCGGCGCGACGGACGAGCACGACGGCCGCAGCCTGACCGTGAACGGCATCATCGTGGACGAGTCCCGGATGGTCGTGTTTTACGAGCTTCGCAACGACATGAATATGGAGCCGTTCCGCATGCGGTCGCCGGAGCTCAAGGATCCGCAGGGCCAATCGCTGCTCGCAGGCTATAGCTATGGAGATGGGGGAGAGGCGACAGTGGAGCGCGGGCGCAACGTCGTCCGCGGCACGATGGACGTCTGGCTGCAGCCGGGCCTGAGCTGGCCGGATAAGCTGACGCTGACGGTCGCATCGGGCGAGGAACTCCCGAAGGCGGATCCGACGAGGCTGTCGGGCCCTTCTTATCGCGTCGGGGATGAGCTTCCGCCCGAGGACTCGAGCGGACCGGAATACCGGGTAAGCTTCGCCATCGACAAGGCCAAATTCGCCGACATGAAGCGCGTGTACCCGATCGGCAAGACGATCTCGGTGGAAGGGCAGAAGATTACTTTCCAGGAGGCGGTCGTCACTCCCCTGCGCATCGCGCTGAAGGTAGGGTACGATCCGGCCAATACGAAGAAGATATTCGGCGCGGGAGACCTGCAACTCGTCGACGAGGCGGGCCATGTGTGGACGTCCAACGGGGGGCAGGATACGACGATTTATTTCGAGAGCTCTTATTTTAATCAACCGAAGGAGCTGTACGTGGAGGGAAGCTGGTTCCGGGCGCTCGATCGAGATAAGCTGGAGGTCGTCGTCGATCTGGACAAGAAGCGGATCTTGAAGGCGCCGGACGACAGACTGAAGATTGAGAACGTCTCCCGAAGCAGCAACGGAATCAAGCTTAGCTTCTCCTTGGATAACGTGCCGGAGGAGGACAAAATGATCTATGCCAGCCTGTTCGAAGGGGGCCCGCTGAAGGACGGCGCGGGCAAGAGCTACGACGGCTGGAGCAGCAGCTCCGGAGGCTCGATGATGAACGATTCGGGCAAGCGCGAAGGTTATATGAATATAAAGGAACTGCCTTACGTCCAGCCGCTCACGTTCCAGCTTTTCTACTATCCGTCCTACATCCGCGAGCCGTATCGAATTCGCATCTGGTAGTCCCCCGCCCGATAAAAAAACAGCTCTCGCTCCCCGATTCGAGATCGGCGGGCGAGAGCTTCTTTTTCCCCATTAAGCCTTGGTGGCGTCGTTGAACTGTTCCATATATTGCTCGAGCGTCAGCTTCGACTCGTACACGGCCTTGGCGACGTCCTTGCCGACGTAGCGGACATGCCACGGCTCATACGTGTAGCCTGTAATATCCTGCTTGCCCTTCGGATACCGGATGATGAAGCCGTACTCGTGGGCGTGGGCGGCGAGCCACTTGCCTTCCTTCTTGTCGCCGAGCGACGTGTTCAGCTCGTACTTGACGCTCGGAGCCGAGACGTCCATCGCCAGCCCGGTCTGATGCTCGCTCTGGCCGGCGTGCGCGCTCGTCTTGTTCGCTTCCTCGGCGCCCTGCTTGGCGGCGTAGCTGTCGAACAGCGCCTTCTGCCTCGAATAGGACCGATAGCCGGAGACGGCCTTCAGCGTGATGCCGTCCTTCTCGGCTGCGGCGAACAGCTTCTCGAGCGCGTCGGCCGCGGGCTTGCGCATCTGCTTCTTCGGCGAGTCTCCCGAGAACGAGAACTCCACGTTCGGGACGACCAGATCGTCCGGCTCGTAATTCGAAGGAAGATTCCGCTTCTTGTTCACCAGAACGAGCAGGCTGGACGCATTCGTAATGACGTTTAATCCCTTCCCATTCGCCTTGATCGTAGCGTCCGGAGCGTTCTGCCGGAGCAGCGTCTCGAGCGCCGACGGCGCGGAGGCTTGTCCGCCGCCGGAAGGCTTGGCCGACGAGCCCGAAGCTCCCGGCTTGTCAGATGCGTTCGCGGCCGGCTTGGCCGACGTCGTCGTTCCCTTGACGGTTGCTTGGGACGGCTCCTTCTTGCCCGCCCATACGACCGACTGGCCGAGCTCGATGCCTCCCCAGACGAGGGCGGCGGCCGTCGCCGTCAGCGCGAGCAGTTTGATTTTTGACATAATCCGATTCCCCTCCCCATGTCTAGACGTTAATCAGGGGCGAGAAGTTTCGCTTCCGTCCGATCTTTGTGCCGAGCCGCTTCTTTTTGATGCGGAGATAGGACTTTGGGAGGAGGCTATGCGCTCTTCCTGCGATAATGCGGCGGCAAAACCAGATGCGGCTTGGTCCGGTACCAGGTACTATTCCTGATGCGGGCGTTTCTCATGCTTCCGGGGGCCCAATGCCGAAAAAATCGGCATTCCGAGCATCCGCTCCAGCGCGGGAGACCTTCAATGCCGAAAAATTCGGCATTCCGAGCATCCGCGCCAACGCGAGAGGCTTCCAATGCCGAAAAATTCGGCATTCCGAGCATCCGGGCCGCGCGAGAGGCCTCCAATGCCGAAAAATTCGGCATTCCGAGCATCCGCTCCAGCGCGAGAGGCCTCCAATGCCGAAAAATTCGGCATTCCGAGCATCCGCGCCAACGCGAGAGGCTTCCAATGCCGAAAAATTCGGCATTCCGAGCATCCGGGCCGGCGCGAGAGGCTTCCAATGCCGAAAAATTCGGCATTCCGAGCATCCGGGCCGGCGCGAGAGGCCTCCAATGCCGAAAAATTCGGCATTCCGAGCCCCTAAAAGGAGCCTGCGCCACTACATAAACGTATGGATGCCTCGCAGCTGGAAAAGGCCGAGCACATCCCCGACGGTCATCCGGGCTTCGGGCCGGAAGTCGGAGCTCGCCAAATAGCGCGCGATTCTCCCGAACAAGTAGGAGTTCTCCGGCCGCTTCAAATCCTCCGGCCTAGTGAACGCGAAGCTGGACACGTACAGCCGTCCGCGGCCGACGTTCGCCTCGAACGCGTACGCTAACCGCTTCGCCCGGTTGAAGTTGTCGACCGGCTCGACGATCGGCTTCACGTGCGGCACCGAATCGAGGCAGACAGCCGGCATCCCGTTCACCAAGTGGTACCACTGCCAATCCGAGCGGCCGTCGTGCGGGAAGTCCCCGAGCGACGCGTGCCGGTTCGCGACGAGGCCCATCGTGCCGCCCGCCTGCCCCGAGAACATAAGGTAGTTCCAGAACACCGGCAAGTACTTCGTCCCGACCTTGTCGTAGAGCTCGCTCTCGGTCGCGAGCAGCCACATCGAGCCGCCGTCGACGACGTATTGCAGCAGGTTGGTCGTCAGCCGCTCCGCGACGACGAGCCGGACGTCCCGAAGGCGCGGGTGGTCCTTCGCGCTGAAGTCCGCGTTCCGCTCGACGATGGCGTCGGGGATGGCGGTCTTGACCGCCGGGCTGCTCGTCCATACGTTCCCGAGGCCCTCGGAGCGGAAGGAGAGGAGGGCGGGGCGCGGGAACGACCAGAAGCGCCATTCGTTCGCGACGGTCCGGCCTTCCGTGACGAGCTCGGCCCGCAGCGTCCACGCATGGGCGCCGTCCGCCGGCGTCGCGATCCGCACGTCCCCGGCTCGACCGAGCTCTCCGCGCGGGACGGGCTTCAGCTCGAGCGCGCCGCTCGCGTGGACGCGGTCTCCTTCCGACAGCGACCAACGGATCCAGCCGCCCAGGCAGGCTTCGCTTCCATAGTGCGAGAGCAGGAAGCGCGCTTCGATCGGCTCGCCCGCGAACGCCGTCCGGGCGCCGCATTCCATGAGCAGGACGGAGTCGTCGTTCCACCGGCGAAACCGTTCCGGCGAGACGATCCCTTTGGCGTCCCAGAAGACGTCGAGGATGCCGGTCGTCGCATGGCCTTGCCCGGGAAAATCGCGAATATCGAGCAGTTGGAATCCCGCCGCTCCCGGCGTTCGGCGAACCCGTTCCACCGCCTCCTGCAGCGAGCGGACGAGATGGGAGCCCGACGCCTCGACGAACTCGTCGACCCTCCCGAGCAGCCCCCTGGCCGAGAGCGTCTCTTCGATCGTCTCCAGCCAGGAGGGACGCAGAACGCCCGTATATTTCGACTTCTCCGAAGGCCGTACGTACATCGCGAATTGCGCGTGCTCGTGGCCGAGCACCGGCTTCGCGGTCAGGCTCGCGACGGCGCTCATGTCCCGGTTCGTGGCGGGCATGGCGATCTCTTCGGTCCGCAGCGGCACGTGCCAATTCAGCGATTGAACGTAGAAGTCTCCTTCGCGGTCTCCTTCCGGAAGCTGGCCGAAGCCGGTATTGTCCGTATACAGCCGGGTCGGGTCCAACGATCTCGCCAGCCGGACGAGCTCGTTCAGCGCATCGTGCCCGTTGTCGTCCGCGAGCTCGTTGCCCATGGACAGCAGAACGAAGGACGGGTGACGGTTCAGCCGTTCGACGATCCGCCGCAGCTCCCGGCGAAGGAAGTCGTGCACGTCCGGGTCCGGAACCGCGCTTCGGGGCGAATAGACGTTCATCGTCCAATGGGGCAGCTCCGTCTGCACGAGCATGCCGGCTTCGTCCGCGGCTTCCCAGAACGGCTCCGGCGCGTTCCACGAATGCAGCCGGACGTGGTTGAAGCCGTGCTCCTTCGCGATGCGGAACTGCCGGGCGTAATGCTCCTTGTCCCAGACGGGATAGCCGGTCAGCGGGAAAATGCAGCAATCGACGTACCCGCGAAGCAGAACGGGGCGTCCGTTCAGAAGCAGGCGCCGGCCCTCCGCCCGGAACGAGCGGAGGCCGACGCGTTCGCTCGTCTCGTCCAGGACGCCGCCGTCGCTCCCGCTGCCGGAGCGAAGCCGCAACACGGCCTCGTACAGGCGGGGACTTACGTCCGACCATCGCTCGGCTTCCGCGCCGAGCGCGCATTCGAGCAGGACCTCCTTCGCGCCCGGCGCCAAATCGGCCGACGTAGCGCCCACGGTCCGCCCGGCTTCGTCGCGAAGCTCCAGCTCCAGCGTCAGCGGGCCGGCGCCGGGCTCAACCATTCCCGTCAAGCTCGCCCGGCACCGGAACGAGCCCGCTTCGGCGTCCGGCGTCCAGACGGCGCGGCCGATGCCCGTCGCAGGCGTCGTCTCCAGGCGCACGCCGCCGGTAATGCCGCCCCAGGCGGTGGCGGTATGCCGCGTATGGATGTGGCTCTCGGCGAGCGGCAGCCGCATCCGGTTGTCGACCCGGATGTCGATCCGGTTCGTTCCCGCCGCGATGGCTTCCGTAACGTCGTAGACGTGCTCGACCGACAAGCTGTCCTCTTCGCCGATGCGTTGTCCGTTCGCCCAGAGGGCGGTCGTCCACCGCGCGCCCGCGATAACGAGCCGGCGGCGAACCTTCGCATCCCCTCGCTTCTCGGCATCCTTCTCCGCCTTCTCCGCCTTCTCCTCGTTCTCCGCGTTCTCCGCGTTCTCCTCGTTCTCCGCGTTCTCCTCGTTCTCCGCGTTCTCCTCGTTCTCCGCGTTCTCCGCCGGCTCCTCCAATGCGAACTCCAGCGAGTACCAGGCCGCGCCTTCGTACTCCAGCTTCTTCGTCCACGTATCGATGGCCGATCCCGCGGGCGGCGAGCCGAAGCCTTGCTCCTCCCAGGAGCCCGGCACCCGGATCTCGTCCGAGTACGCGGAGCTCGCGGGAGGCGCCTCAAGGTGCCGATCCTCCGGATCGAGCAGGAACCTCCAACGTCCGTCGAGAGCCTGCACCGTTCTTAAGCTCTCGCGGAGTCGCCCATTTCCATTTTGACTCGAGTTTATGTCCATGCTTTTCACCCCCTCGTCAGCCTTTGACCGCGCCGGCGGTCATACCCTTCATGAACGTGCGCGAGCCGAGCAGGAACAGAATAAGCACCGGAATCGTCGTCATCGCCAGCGCCGCCATTCGGGCCGCGTAATCGGTGCGGTGGACGATGCCGAGGTTGGAGATGAAGACGGGCAGCGTGTACCAGCGGGCGTTGTTGATCGTGACGAGCGGGAGCAAGTAGTTGTTCCACGACCAGATGAAGACGAGCGTCGCCAGCGTGGCCAGCCCCGGCTTGACGATCGGAAGCACGACCCGGAAGAGAATGCCGGGCTCGGAGCAGCCGTCGATGCGCGCGCATTCCATCAGATCGTTCGGCACGGAGTCGCGCATGAACTGGATCATGAAGAAGGCGCCGAACGGGAACGCGGCCCACGTCAGAATGACCGGCCACAGCGTGTTGCCGAAGCCGAGCTGGCGCATCTCGATAATGTAGCCGATGAGGCCGACCTGGGTCGGCACCATCATCGTGACGACGACGAACCATTGCAGGGCGCGGCGGCCGCGGAAGTCGAACTTGGCGACGGCGTAGCCGATCGTCGAACTCGTGAGCAGCGCCAGGACAACGCCGCCGGCCGAGACGAGCAGGCTGTTCAAGTAGACGCGCCCGAAGTTGGACTGGAACACCGTCCGCAGGTTGTCGGCGACGTAAGAGCCGAACCAGAGCGGGATGCCTTTGAACAAGTCCTCGGTGTAATGCGTGCCCATGACGAGCATGATGTAGAACGGGAACAGGGACAGCAGCGACAGAACGATCAGGCAGAACCACATGAGCCCTCTCATCGCTTACTTCTCCTCCTTCGGCGCGGTAATCTTGTAGCTGACGACGGAGAACAGGACGATGAGGACGAACAGCGCGTAAGCGATGGCCGACGAGTAGCCGAACCGGGTGCCCGAGATGAACAATTCGTCCACGAACTTCCAGATGACGGTCAGCGCCGTGTTGTCCGGGCCTCCGACCTGGGCCGAACCCGACCAGCCGCCGTACAGCAGCTTCGGCTCGTCGAACAGCTGCAAGCCGTTGATGACGGAGGTGACCACGAGGAACACCGAAATGTTGCGCAGCAGCGGCATCGTGATCCGGGTGAACGTGTGGAAGCCGGTCGAGCCGTCGATTTTGGCCGCTTCGTATACGTCCTGGGGAATCGCCGTCATGCCCGCGATGTAGATGACCATGAAGTAGCCCAGATTGCGCCAGACGACCATAAGAGCGATGATCATGCGGGACGTCCATTCTCCCTGCAGCCAGTAGACGCCCTCCGACGCCCATCCGAGCTTGACGACGACCAGGTTGATGAGCCCGGTCTGCCAGTCGAACAGGTAGGAGAAGATGAAGCCGATCGCGACCGGCGTCGTGATGTACGGGAGGAAGTTGACCGTCTGGAACAGCTTCCGTCCCTTGTTCAGCTGGAACGTCCAATAGGCGAGCAGGACGCCTAGGATCAGGGTGACCGGAATGGACATGAGCATCATGATGAGCGTATTCCACAGCGACTTGAAGAACAGGGGATCGCGGGTGAGCAGGTCGGCGTAATTGCGGAAGCCGATATACGTCTTCGCGCCGATCCCGTTCCAGTCGTGCAGGCTTAAGACGAACGAATAGACGACGGGGTACAGTTGGAAGGCCGCGTAGGCCAGCACGAACGGCAGGGAGAAAAGATAGGGCCACATCCGTGGCCCTCCTCTCCGCCCGCCGAGAGCGCCGGACGTCTTGACGGCCGTAGATTGCGCTTTCATCGGCATCCCTCTTCAGGTATTATTTCACGGTGGCGTCGGACGCCTTGTTCTGCACTTCCTTGACGAACTTCGCAAGCGCCGCGTTGGCGTCGATCGACGTGTCCTTCGTCCAGAGCGGATACAGGGCGTTAAACGCGCCGTCCACGATGGAGTCGTACTTCGTCTGAGGCTCGCCCTTGACGCCGGGAACGATGTTGTCCATGAAGTACTTGGCGAGGTTCTGCCCGCCGAAGAACTCGTCGTAAGCGCCGGCTTCCGTCAGCACTTGCGGGTTGTTCGCGTAGAACGACTTGACTCCCGGCATGTTGCCGAACGTCTTGAAGTTGAACAGGCCGCCTTCGTCCGACAGGTAAGCGAACTGGATGTAGGCCCAAGCCGCTTCCTTGACCTTGCTGTCCTTGTAAATGCCGATCGAGGTGCCGCCGCGCGTGAAGCTTCCTTCGGGCGCCTTGACGAGGCCCCAGCGGCCCTTGCCTTCCGGATCGTTCGCGGAGATGTGCCACTTCGGTCCCCACGGCGCCATCGGATAGAACAGGAACTCGCCCTTGGACATGGAGGATGCCCAGGCCGGGGTCCACAGCTCGTTTTTGCCGAGGATGCCCGCGTCTCTCATCTTGAACAGCGTCTCGACGGGCTTGCGCATCTTGGAGCTAAGGTCGATTTCCTTGCCGTTGATATAGGCATCCGCGTTCTGGCCGCGCAGCGCGAGGAAGGCGTCGCCGAGGCCCGGGAACATGAGCACCTTGCCGCCGCTCTTGTCCTTCACTTCCTGGCCCTTGGAGATGAACGCGTCCCAGCTGCTCAGCAGCTTCTCGAGTTCGGCCGGATCGTCCGAGCCGAGGTACTCCTTCGCCAGGTCCCGCCGGTAGGCGAGGCCCGCCGGAGCGATCGCCTGGTCGACGCCGACCAGCTCGCCCTTCGGGTTGCTCAGCAGCGGAGGAAGGTAATCGAGCAGCTCCTCGCGCTTGAAGTTATATGGAGCCGCTTCCAAATTATCGAGCACGTCGAGGTCGAACAGCTTGCCGCGGTACGCCATCTCGCCGAGAATGATGTCCGGCACGTCGGAGCCGGAGGCGATGCCGCTCTGCAGCTTCTGCAGGTAGTCGTTCGGGTTGACGACCGTCACTTCGACTTTGACGTTCGGATACTTCTTGTTGAACTCCGGAATCATGCCCTTCTGGAACGTCTCGTCCCAGTCCCAGACCTTGACGGTGCCCTTGAGGTCTTCCGGCTTCGCGGCGGAAGCGGGAGCGCTGGCTTCTCCGGAGGGAGAAGAGCTTCCGGACGGCGACGCGCCGCCGCTTGCGTTGTTGTCGTTCCCGCCGCCGCAGCCGGCCAGCAAGCCGGTGAGCATGACGGCCGCGGATGTGGCCGCGATCCATTTCTTACGGTTAAGCAGTGTCAAATCGAACCCCTCCTCAGATGTGTGGAAAGCGCTTTCTGCTATTTATGGTACCAGCGGATCCGATAAGGCAAAACGAGCGAAAACGGTTATTTCGTATAAAATCCGGCGATCCGTCCCCCGGATTCTAGGGTTGCCGGAAGGGCAGGCGGACGGCGACGATCGTTCCGCTTCCGGGCGCGCCGCCGATGGACACTCCGTAGGGCTCGCCGTAGTGATAGCGGACCCGTTCTCGCACGTTGGCGAGGCCGATGCCCCTCGTCCGCTCCCGATTGGCGGCGGGGTTCGCCTTATGGAGGCCAGGGTGCTCATGCCCATCCCCATGCCTATCCCCATGCCCATCTCCGTGCCGATCGCCGTCCCCGTTCCCGTCCCTGCTCTCGTTCCCGTTCTCCGTTCCCGGCCGGCAGCCCGCGCCGTTGTCCTCGACTTCGAGCCGAAGCTGGCGGGACTCGTCGAGCCGCGCGCGTACGACGATAAGGCCCGGATCGCGGTCGACGGGGAACAGGCCGTGCACGATGGCGTTCTCCACGAGCGGCTGAAGCAGCATCCGCGGAATGACGGCGTTCCCGAGCCCGTCCGCGATCTCCCAGCGAAGCTCGAACTTGCCGGGGTACCGCGTCTTCTGGATGTCCGCGTACCGGTCGACGATGCGGCGCTCCTCGTCCAGCGTCGCGAACACGGCTCCGTCCCCCGTTTTCACCGTATCCTGCAGAATGGCGATTAGCGCCTGGGTCATCTCGATGGCCTGGCGGTTGCGCTCCGCGTGGCACAGATAGATGACGGTGTTGAGCGTGTTGTAGACGAAGTGCGGGTTGATCTGGGCCATGAGCAGGTCGATCTGCATCTTCCGCTTCATCTCTTCGTCGCGGATCGACGTCTCCATGTTGCGCTTCAGATCGGCGACCATCCGGTTGAAGCCGGCGCCGAGAATCTCGAGCTCGTCCTTGCTGCGGATCTCGACGCTCGTCTGGAGATCCCCGACGGACACCCGCTTCATCGCGTTCGTCAGGCGGGACAGCGGCTTGGTCAGATTAAGAATAATCGGGAGCATAATCCCCAGGCTGAACAGGAAGCCGATGCCGATCATGGCGATGTAGTAGTAGAAAATATGATTGATCTTCGCGAACAGCTTCGTCTTCGACAAGACCGCGACCTGGCGCCAGCCTTGGGCCATCGAATCGTTGACGAGCGCGATCCGGCTGCGGTCCTCGAGGTAGTCGTCGGCGGAAGAAGCCGCAGCCTCCGTGAACGCGTCCCGCTCGGAAGACAAGGAAGCGGGATACCGGTACAGCACCCCGCCCGTGCCGGACAGCAGCTCGATCCGGGCGAAGTCCCCGGCGCTCCGGGCGAACGCTTCGTCGATCTCGGTGTAGGCGATATCGAGCACGAGATAGCTGTCGCTCGTCTCGTTCATGCCGATCGGCCGATACTTCAGCACGTAGCTGAACGCCTGGCGATTGCCACCGAGGGAGAAAAAGGGATGGGGCTCCGAGAAGCCGCTGCGCTCCCGCTTCTGCCTCTCGAACCACGGCTGCTTCAAGTAATCGGCGAAGTAGTCCTCGTACCCCGAATTGTTGGAGAACATCTCTCCGTCGGGACGTACGATCAGGGCGTTCAGAATGAAGTCGTTCAGGGCGGTGAACCGCTTGAGCTTCTCCTGCACCGTGTACTTGCGGAAGTAATTCTCCTCGAAGCTCTCGCTCGGCGCTTCGTAGACGAGGGCGCGGATCTCCTCGTCGGAGACGATGTATTCGGCCGTCTTCACGACCTGGTCCTGCGTCCGCTTCAGCTGGGACGAGATTTGCGCCAGCTTCGTCTTGCTGTCCTTGATCGATTGGTCCCGGATAATGCCGGTGGCGTAATCGTAGGTCAGGAAGCCGCTGAGCAGAAGGGACAACGAGACGACGAGCAGCGCGCTGGCGATAATTTTCGTGCGGATTTTGAGGCGCATCGGAGGCTATTCCCGCCTTTCCGCGTATTCGAGAGGGTTCATGCCGGTCGCCTTCCGGAACACCTGGCTGAAGTACTGGCCGTTCCGGTAGCCGACGCGCTCGGCGATCTCGTAGATCTTCAGGCTTCCGTCCCGGAGCAGCCGCTTCGCTTCGTCGATGCGGATTCGGGTCAGCGCGTCGAGGACGGTCTCGCCGGTCTCTTCCTTGAACAGATGGCGCAGGTGGTCCTTGCTGATGCCGATGTGCTCCGCGATCGCGTCCGAGGTCACTTCCTCGGCATAGCGCTCGCGCATGTAGTCGAGCGCCTGTCTCACCTTGCGCGAGTAGGCGGCCGCGCTCCCGGTCGCGTTAAGGGCCAGCTCGTACCGCTCGAGGAACCAGGCGCGAACGTCGTCCGGCCGCATCCACCGGCGGGCGTCGATCCGCCCCTCGTTCCACGATTGGGCGACGGAAGGGAGCCCGCCTTCGGCGCCCAGCCGGTTAAGCGTCGCGACGAGCCGGCGGCAGCTCTCCGTCAGCGCGGCCAAGTCGCCGGCGGCGGAGAGGGACGCGAACAGCCGGTTGATCGCCTCCGCGGCGGCAGCTTGGTCGCGTCGCCGGACGGCTTCGTCCAGCGCGGCCAGATGCGGCTCCGCGTCCGGCCCGCGGCCGTCCGGCTGCGGCGCCGCCGGCGCGGTCTCGTCGTCCTGGAACAGAACGCCGCCATACCGGCCGAACGCCGACCGCTCCAGCAGCCGCGAAGCTTCGGCGTACGCTTCGGGAAGCTTCCGCCAGTCCCGGACCGGGGAGGAGACCGCGACCGATGCCCGTCCCCCGTTAAGCCGCTCGAAGGCCGCCCGGAGCCGGTCGGCCACGGCGTGCAGCCGTTCGCGCGCGCGCAGCTCGCTGCGGGTTCCGCGCATGGCCAGCAGGACGCAGACGGCGTCGCCGGCGACAAGGGAAGCGACGGGGGCGAGGCAGTCGTCCTCGTCCTCCGCCTCTTCGGGCGGGCCGGGCTCGAGCGGAGCCGCGCCGCCGCCGAAGGCTGCCGCTTCGGGGATGACGGCGAGCGGCTTGTCCTTGCGGACCGCGAGCAGCCGCAGCGTCTCGGCGTTCGCGCGGTCGCCGGCGATCGTCCGCCATTGGTCCGGCGTCAGCGTCCGGCCGGCGAGCAGTTCGCCCAGCAGCTGCTTGCGGACGGCGGCCCGGACTTCGGACGCGTCCAGCAGCTCCTTCCGCAGACGCTCCAGCTCCCGGGCTAGAGTCGGCGCGTCGGTCTCGTGCTTCACCCAATAATCGGAGATGCCGAGCTTCATCGCTTCCTTGGCGTATTCGAACTCCTTGTGGGAGGTGAGCAGCACGATGCGGGGAGACAGGCCGGCCGCCTGCGATTGCCGCGCCAGTTCGAGCCCGTCCATGATCGGCATCCGGATATCGGCGATCAGCAGGTGAGGTTTGTTCTCGATTGCGAATGACAGCGCTTTCTTCGGATTCGTGAAGCAGCCCGTCAATTCGTAGCCGAGCGTATCCCAGTCGATCAGGCTTTTCAGGTGTTCGAGAGCCAGAATTTCGTCGTCCACCATGATCACTTTCATTTTCACCGGTTGAACCTCCAAGCCTTCGAGTTTCGTCGCTTCATTGTGAACGGATGCGACTCGGTCCGTCAAGCCTAGACGCAAGTCGGGGGCCTTCCCAACCTCCGGACGCTGATGCCGCGGCTGCGGGGTTGGTACAATGAAGGCAACCAAGATACGAAACGGAGTTGTGCGACAATGAAGAAATCGAGCGCCTACGAGGCTTGGAAGATGTTGATGGCGGGACTGCCGCGGGGAATCGCGATGTTCGTGGTCGGGGTAGTCGGATTGTGCCTCGGACTCACTCTATCGATCGTCGGCATCGGCATTCCGATTCTGGCGGGCACGATGGCTTGGTGCGAGCGGAGGATGCGGGAAGACCAGCTGAATTGGGGCCGCTGGAGAAGGGGAGAGAAGAGAAGCTCACGGCCGGCCGAGGAGGCCGTCGCCGCGGAAGCTTGGAGCGAAGAGGAGGCGGTCGCCGAAGAAGCGGCGCCGGCGGCTCGGTCCAGCTGGCGGACTTGGCTGGCGACGGTGACGAGCCTTCAAGGGTTCAAGGCGATCTTCTACAATATCGCGCAGTTCCCGATCAGCCTCGCCTTGTTCGTCGTCTCGTTCACGATCCCGGTGGTCATCTTCGCGCTGATGCTCGCTCCGGCCGCTTACAAAGTATCGGTATACCTGTACCAGTACGAGCTTTTCTACGACGACTACGTGTTCAACCTGCTGCTGCCGCCGCTCTCGCCGTTCCAGAGATCACTCGTCGTGGCGGGGATCGGGCTGTTCCTGCTGCTGTTCCTGGCTCCCGTCATTCGCAACTTCGGCCGCATCTACGACGGTTGGGTGCGCATGTTCGCCTTCCGCCATCCGTCCGCCGCGTTCGCCGCTCCGCTTCCCGCGGAGGAGTACGAGGAGAGAACGGCCATCCCGCTTCACTGACGGTTGTAAATGCAACGAGAGAAAAGAAGCTCGCCCGGCGAGCTTCTTTTGCTGTTTGCGGGCGCAGACCGCCGAAGCGCCTCAATGGCTGAGTCCGATTGGCTCACTGTGCCGCATCCGCGCTGACGCCGTCATCTTCGCCCACAAAGCAATCGCCCTCCCCGGCCGCGTCAGCCGTCAGGAGGGCGATTGTTATGTGGAGCGCAAGGCTATTGCAGCTTATCCCGGCCGTCCGAGGTTACATCCACTTCTCGCCCCAAGCCTGGATCGAGTTCGTCACTTCTTCCAGGTCGCGGCCCTTCTCGGTCAACTCATATTCAATGCGCACGGGCATCTCGGGATAAACGGTTCGTTTAACGACACCTAACGATTCGAGCTCCTTCATGCGATCGGTCAACATCTTGTCGCTCATGTCGGGGATCTGCTCCTTGATGTCCTTAAACCGTTTGGGACCTCCCATCAATACCCGAATAATGAGGCCCGTCCACTTCTTGCCGAGCAATTCGGCGGCAGACTCGAATTTGGGACACATCTTGGAATAGTCCATCCGGCTCCCCCCTTTCTATGTTCCATGATAGCATAAACGCTTCCGAAAAGTAAGAAGAAACATTCATTTCTTTTTTAACTTGACAAAAGTAAGTAAGTTAAAATAGTATAGATACATAGCAACAACACATTACTCAGAAAGGCGTGATCATCGTATGGATATCGCAATGTTGATCGTACGGGTTGTCATCGGCGTCTTGTTCGCCGGACACGCGATGCAGAAGCTGGCCGGTTGGTTCGGCGGATACGGACTGAAGGGAATGGCGGGTTACTTCGATTCGATCGGGATCAAGCCCGGCTACGCGATGGCGCTGCTGGCCGGATTGGCCGAGCTGGGGGGAGGAATCTTGTTCGCGTTCGGCTTCCTGACTTGGGTCGGTGCCGGACTTATCATTCTGACGATGCTCATCGCCATCTTCAAGGTACATGGGCGCAACGGCCTGTGGGTCACGAGCAACGGCTTCGAGTACAACCTGGTCCTGATCGTCGTCGCGCTGGCGGTCGGTCTGGCCGGCCCCGGCGACTATTCGCTGGATTCCTTGTGGGTAAACTAAATCGACAACGAAGGAGGCTGCGATTGTTATGATTCGAATCCAGAAGGCGGACGACCGCCATCATTCCGACCACGGCTGGCTTAAGTCCAGCTTCTCCTATTCGTTCGCCGATTATTACGATCCCCGGTACGTGCAATTCGGGCCGATGCGGGTGCTTAACGACGACTGGATCGCTCCGGGGGAAGGCTTCGGCATGCACCCCCATCGCGAGATGGAGATCGTCACCCTCGTGCTGAGCGGATTCCTCGAGCACCGGGACAGCTTGGGCAACCGGGCCGCCACGACGTGGGGCGAGATCCAGCGGATGTCCGCGGGGACGGGGGTTTACCATTCGGAGTTCAACGTATCGGAGAGCGAGCCGCTCGAGCTGCTCCAGATGTGGTTTTTGCCGGGGGCGAAGGGGCTCGAGCCTTCCTACGAGACGACGAAGTTCGATCCGGAATCGCTGCGCGGGAATTGGGTCCCGATCGCTTCGTCCTCGCCGGAGGAGGGCAAGATCGCCCATGTCCATCAAGACATGGCGATTTACTTGACCGAGCTGGAAGCGGGAGGCCGCGCGGAATTCCGGCAGTCGCCGGAGCGGAAGACTCCTGGAAGGAGAGCTTCGCCTGAACGGGGCGGAGACGCTCGAACGCAGGGACGCCGCGCGAATCGAAGAAGAGAGCGAGCTTGTCTTCGAGTCCGCCGCCGGCGCGAGACTGATGCTGATCGATCTGCCGTAACGATAACGGGGGCAGCCGCATGTCCAGCAAGGACATGAACGGCTGCCCCGTTTCGCGCTTGGCAATGGCGGTAACCGGCTGCTGCGAAAGGAGAGTAACCGCGTTACTCCCATGGCCGGCGCAAGCTTACGCCCTTACGAGCAGCAGGCCGGCCAGCAGAAGAAGCAGCGCGACGGCCTGAAGGCGAGTCAGCTTCTCGCGGTAGAGCAGCAGCGAGCCGAACGCGACGACGAGGCTGTTCGTGGCGAAGATCGGCGCGACGAGATAGGACGGGCCTTGGGCGATGGCGATGGCGTACAGTTGAAGGCCTCCGTACGAGCAGACGCCGGCGGCCAACCCCCAGAACCAGCCGATGGAGCGGGGAGAATGGCCGACTCCGGCGACCCGCGATTCCGTCGTCCCTATATCCGTCGTCCCTATATTCGTCGTCCCTATATTCGTCGTCCCTATATTCGTCGTTCCTATATCTGTCGTCCCTATCCCCGTCGCTCCCGCATCCGGCCGATTCCGCGAACGCTCCAGCCGCGAGACGGCGCCGAACCAGAGCCACGACAGCAAGTAGCCGGCCCAGAGCACGGACGAGCTGTCGAGGCCGAGCGAATCCGTCACCTTCAGCCCGCCGTTGCGGAAGACGAACAGCAGCATCGCCCCCGCGACGAGGGGATACCACCGCTTGTCCGAGATCGAATAGGAGCCCTCCGTCTTGAGCGACAGCAGGACGACGGCGGCGAGCAGGGCGGCGACGCCGGCAAGGGCGATCGCGCGGACGGGCTCGCCGAACCAGAGGGCGCCCATCCCGACGACGAAGACGATGTTCGCGTTCGTCAGAGGAGACGTGAGGCTGGCCGGCCCGTAATCGAGCGCCTTCATGAACAGCAGGTTGCCCCAGGCGGAGCCGAGCCCGACGACGGCCCCCCACGCCCAGATCCGCCAGTCGAGCGGCTCCCACGTTCGGGCGATCAGCGCCTGGGCGAAGAACCCGCAGGCGCCGGCGGCGTACAGCCCCAGGAGCAAAGAGGACCGCGCGCCGCCCCGCATCTGGCTGACCTTCATGAGAAGCCCCGCCAGACCGAACACGAGCGCGCTGCCGAGAGCGGTCGCGAACCACAACAAACGTCAAGCACCGTCCTTCGAGGATAAACTCGCTTTTGTCACACAATTGAAATATTGCTGTTACGTCCCTGTCTCACACCCCGGGTACAATATGTACCAAGACCCCCTTTTCATATTTTGAAGAGCCCTTCAGCGGTGAAGGGCTCTCTTTTTTTCTAAGCATGATCTATTTCAAACAAGCTCCGTTATCCATGATGGGGTCCATATCTACGAATGGATCCTATCGTGAAGAAGCTCCGTGCGTCATGGACGGGCCGGCGTGCCCAATCTCGCCGACATAGCGGGCTTCACCGCAGGCAGGCGGATTCACTTGCGTGATTATTCGAACAGCACCGTCGGAAAAAAACAAGGCGATGAATTTTGTATGATTTTTCGTACACCATTCAAGCAAGGCGCCTTCTTGAAGCAGAATTTGTATGATTTTTCGTACAACATTCGAGCAAGACGCCTTCTTGAAGCAGATTTTGTATGATTTTTCGTACACCATTCAAGCAAGACGCCTTCTTGAAGCAGAATTTGTACGATTTTTCATCCACCATTCAAGTAGGCGCCTTTTCGAGGCAGAACCGAGTCCAACCCCCAATTTTCCAGGACAAGTTCCCTTAGTAAACGGGCCATCCGAAGCCGTTTTGCTTCAATAAACGTTTACTTCTACAACTACAACGCGACCGCGACCTTCCGCTTCGAACGGTAATACACCCAGCGGGAATAGCCAATCTCCTTCAGCCGAGCCCGCACCTGCTCCCATTCGTCTCCGACCCGCGATGGGACGTGCGCGTCCGAGCCGAACGTGACGTCGACGCCGAAGCGAAGGGCTCTCTCCAAGATCGCGTCCGACGGATACCAGCCGCCGGCGTCCTTCGTCTTGCCGCTCGTATTGATCTCGATGGCGATGTCGTTGTCCGCCACCGCCTTCAGCGCTTCGTCGATCTCGCGTTCCGCTCCCGGGATCTCGGAGAACGCCGGGTAATAGCCCTTCATCGCGTCGATGTGGCCGAGCACCTGGAACAATCCGGTATGGGCCGACTGGCGGATCAGCTCGTAATAATGCTTCTTCTCGCCGGTATGCAGCGACTTGTCGAGATTCTTCCACCGGTTGCGGTTGAAGATGCTGATGCCGCGCGTCTGATGGACGGAGCCGATAATATAATCGAACGGATAACGTTCGTACTCCGAGCGGTAGAGGTCGATATGTTCGGGGAAAAAGTCGGATTCCACGCCGAGAAGCACTTCGATGCGGTCCTTGTACTTGTCCTTGAGGCGCAGCACCTCTTCGACGTAGCGGGGGAACTCGCTCCGGGCCATGGCGATCTTCGGATTCGGGTGATCGTCTTCGTGCGCGAAGTAGGGAGAATGGTCGGAGATTCCGATCACGGTCATTCCGGCTTCGATGGCCGCCTTGATGTAATCCTCGATGACGCCGTCCGCGTGTCCGCACCGGTCGTGATGGGTGTGCAGGTCAAATTTGTCCATAAGTATCCTCCTCTTGCGCCCGTCCGGCTGCTCGTATGGCGGCGGCTATTCGCTGCCGATGAATTGGTCTTCCGGCATCCCCTTCAAGTCGTTCAGGAATTGCCTCATCGCGCTGTTCTTGTACCGGCCCGACTTGGTCATGACGCCGACCGGGTGGCTGACCTCCAACTCGCGCACCGGGATCATCTTCAGCGTCCCGCGCTTCAGCTCCCCGGCGATCGACAGCTTGGAGACGACGGCGGCGCCGAGGTTCAGCTCGGCCATCCGCTTCACTTCCTCGCTGCTGCCCAGCTCCATCGCCACGTTCGGCGTAATGTGATACTCCTGCAGCACGCGATCGACGAATCTTCGCCCCAGCGTGTCGGGGGAGAGCATAATAAGCGGAACGTCCTTCAGCATGTCCAGAGTGACCCGTTCTACGCGGGCGAGCGGATGGGAAGGGGAGACGACCAGTTCGAACGTGTCGTAATAGAGAACCGACGTCTCGACATGGGGGCTCCGCTCGGTCAGGTAGCCGATGCCGATGTCGACCGCCCCGTTCTCTACGCTGGCGAGCACCTGGGAAGACGACATCGACTGGATGGACGTCTTGATGAGCGGGTATTGGTTCTGGAAGTAGGACAGCACCCGGGGGAGAATCTGAATGGCGATCGAAGTCGTCGTCCCGAGCGAGATGTGCCCTTGCGGGATCTGGTCGAGATCGGACAGCTTCTGCTTCAGCTCTTCCACGACGGACAAGATGCGCTCCGCGTGCTCCAGAAAGACGCGGCCCCGGTCCGTCAGCGTCACGGGATGGTTGCGGTCGACGAGCACGACCTTGAACTCGTCTTCCAGGCTCTTGATCTGGGCCGACACGGCGGGCTGGGTCAGGTTGAGCACCTCGCCCGCCTTGCGGAAACTGAGCGTCTTGGATATCGTCAGCAACGTCTCCAGCTGGCTGATGTTCAACGAACCGCCTCCCTCATTCAAAATCTTTATCGTGTCGACGACGGGATATAAAAACCATTTTTCTTATTACTCTCATTATAGGGGATTTGGCGGATGGGAGCAAAATCGGAATAAAGCCGTTGTTATTTACTCAAATTTGAGTATAATGAGGAAGGCAGTATTCAAATTTGAGTAATATTCCAATCAGAGAGGATGTTTGTATGGACGCCAAGAGAAGCAGCGTACGCCTCGTGGTCGCCGGCCTGCTGCTCGGCTTGTTCATGTCGGCGCTCGACCAGACGATCGTCTCCACGGCGATGACGAAGATCATCGAGAGACTCGGCGGGCTCGACAAATTCACGTGGGTATATTCGGCGTACATGATCGCCATGGTCGTCTCCACGCCGATCTTCGGCAAGCTGTCCGATATGTTCGGCCGGAAGCGGTTTTTCCTGCTCGGGATCGCGCTGTTCATGGGAGGTTCGATTCTGTGCGGCACCGCGCAGAACATGGTGCAGCTCATCGTGTACCGCGCGATCCAAGGGATCGGCGGCGGCGCGTTGATGCCGATCGTGTTCACGATTATTTTCGACCTGTTCCCTCAAGAGAAGCGCGGCAAGATGATGGGGCTGTTCGGCGCCGTGTTCGGGCTGTCGAGCGTGTTCGGCCCGATTCTGGGCGCGACGATCACCGACAACATCAGCTGGCGATGGATCTTCTACATCAACGTGCCGATCGGCATTCTGTCGTTCCTGTTCATCCTGAAGGGATATCATGAATCGGCGAACCGCCGCAAGATGAGCATCGACTGGCTCGGCGCCGTCCTGCTGACGGCCTCGATCCTCCTGCTCATGTTCGCGCTTGAGCTGGGCGGAACGGACGGATGGGCATGGAATTCGTGGAAGATCGTCTCGTTCTTCGTCCTGTCCGGCGTTCTGCTCGTCTGCTTCCTCTTCGCCGAGCGGTTCGCGAAGGATCCGATCATCGCCCTCGGCCTGTTCCGGAAGCGGCTGTTCACGAGCAGCATGATGATCAGCTTCCTGTACGGCGGCGTCATGATCGCGTCGGCCACGTATATCCCGCTGTTCATCCAGGGAGTGTTCCACAAGACGGCGACCCAGACGAGCACCGTGCTGACCCCGATGATGCTTGGCGTCGTCCTGAGCAGCCAACTCGGCGGGCGCGTCGCGACGAAGTTCCCGTTCCGCAATTCGATGGTCCTCTCTGCGCTTACGCTGCTGGCCGGGTGCGCGCTGCTCGGCTTCGCCATGGACCTGCATACGAGCCGCCTGACGATTACGCTATATATGATCGTCGTCGGGCTCGGCATGGGCGTCTCGTTCTCCCTGCTCAACATCTCGACGCTCAGCTCGGTGCCGCCGCAGTACAAGGGCTCGGCTTCTTCGCTGATCACGTTCTTCCGCACGATCGGATCCGCGCTCGGCGTGACCGTGTTCGGCGCCATCCAGAAGCATGAGTTCCAGGCGGGCATCCATGCGCTGCCTGGAGCCGACCCGTCTCTGGCAGAGAAGATCAAGGGAGGGCAGGCGCTGCTCGATCCGGCTGTCCAAGCGAAGATGGGGATTCCCGCGGAAGCGTTGAACGCGATGCTGGCGAAGCTGGGAGACTCGATCATTTTCATTTTCCAATGGTCGGCCCTTCTCCCCTTGCTCGCTCTCGTGTTCGCGATCCTGATGGGCAGAGCCCGGCTTCAAGCTCAGCAAGGTCAGCAAGGCCAGCAAGGCCCGCAACGGAGTTAACCGGCTATGTCGATGAAGCTTATGATTCTCGGCCTGCTCATGGAACAGGACCGCCATCCGTACGACATGAGGCAAGCCATTAAGCAGAGGAACTGGGATCATGCCTTCAAGCTGCGCGACGGATCGCTCTATTACGCGATCGACCAGCTTCGCGAGCACGGATGGATCGAGGCGACCGAGATCGTCCCCGTCCCGGGGGAGCACCGGCCGGACAAGACGATCTACCGCATTACCGACGCGGGCCGCGAGCGGTTCCTGGAATTGTTCTATGAGCAGCTCGGGCAGATGGCCTATCCCCAGCACCCGATGATGATGGCGATGCCGTTCCTGCGCCACGGCGACCAGGAGCGGATCGCCGAGATCGCCGCGAAGCAGCTCGAAGTGTGCCGGAAGAGAATCGCGAAGCTGGAGAGCGGGCTGAACGATCGGGGCAAGATCATGCCGAACAGCTCGCGAAGAATGATCCGGGGCATGCTTCTGTACGCGCGGGCGGAGGAAGAATGGCTGGAGGAGATGATCTCCGAAGCCAAGAGCGGCCTTTACGCCGAGATCCGGGGCGAAGACGGACATTGGATTCCGAGAGGAACCCGATAAAAAGGAAGAGAGAATCGCCCGATGGCTGCGGAAGCCTCGGGCGTTTTTTTTGCTCGCCGAATGTAAAATCTTCGTTAAGCCCGGAAGCCGGACAGGGAATCGCCTCGCCGATGTCGAAATCGATGTCGAAAAAGCGCGGGCATCGAACGGCCGGCTCATGCGGCCGGCACCTAAACGATGCGCCGAACGAGGCAGTTACGGCCGAACGAGCGGTTGGGCGCGAAAAGGAAGAGGCGATGGCGTGCTGGACGAACGCAAGGCGGTCCGGAGTTGGATTCTGTACGATTGGGCGAACTCGGCCTTCGCCACGACGGTGATGGCGGCGGTCATGCCGACCTTCTACGGCAGCGTCGCGGCGGTCGGGCTGGCGGAAGGCCGGGCCAGCGCCTATTG
Source organism: Cohnella xylanilytica (assembly GCF_014212175.1). Lineage (GTDB taxonomy): Bacteria > Bacillota > Bacilli > Paenibacillales > Paenibacillaceae > Cohnella > Cohnella xylanilytica. The sequence continues at coordinate 22,320 of NZ_JACJVR010000062.1, forward strand.
GGGCTTCACCCAGACGACGGCGGCGATCGTCGTCGCGCTTCTGTCGCCGCTGCTCGGCGCGATCGCCGACCATACGGGCGGCAAGAAGAAGTTCCTGGCCTTCTTCACCTGGCTCGGCGCGCTGGCCAGCTGCGGGATGTTCGCGATCGGCGAAGGCGATTGGCTGCTCGCTTCCGTCCTCGTCGTCATCGGCATGGTCGGCTTCGGAGCGGGCAACACGTTCTACGACGCGCTGCTGAACGACGTGGCGTCCCCTTCGCGAAGGGAGCGGGTGAGCGCGAGGGGATTCGCGGCGGGGTATCTGGGCGGCGGCGTCCTGCTCGCCGTCAACCTGGCTTTGATCCTGGCGCCCGGAACGTTCGGCATTCCGGACAAGACGATGGCGACGAGAATCTCCTTCTTCTCCGTAGGTCTGTGGTGGCTGCTGTTCTCCCTACCGCTGTTCCGGAACGTGAAGGAGCCGAAGCCTCATGCGGCGAAGGCGGAGCCGGCCGCGCGGCTGTTCATGACGGGCGTCCGCCGGCTCCGGGATACGCTGGCCGGCATCAAGAGGTACCCCGAGCTGTTCAAGTTCATGGTCGCCTACTGGTTCTTCTTCGACGGGATCAACACGATCATCGTCATGGCGACCAGCTACGGCACCGACATCGGACTCGAGCAGCAGCACCTGATCGCCGCTCTGCTGCTGACGCAGATCGTCGGCTTCCCGGCGACATGGCTGTTCGGGAAGCTGGCGGACCGGCTCGGGGGCTTCAAGATGCTCTACGCCGCGCTGACGGTCTATCTCGTCATCGTCGTGCTCGGCTACTTCATGACGAACGCCGCGCATTTCTACGCGCTGGCCATCTTGGTCGGCCTCGTGCAGGGCGGGGCGCAGTCGACTTCCCGCGCCATCTACAGCAAGCTCATTCCGCCGGACCGAACGGCGGAGTTTAACGGCTTCCTCAGCTTCTCGAGCCGGTTCTTCTCGCTCGCAGGCCCTCTCGCGTTCGCCGTCGTCGGCCTCGCGACGGGCTCGTCGCGCCCCGCGATTCTCGCGATCTCCGCGTTCTTCTTCATCGGAATCGCGCTTCTCGCGACCGTGAATTACAAGAAGGGGTGCGAAGAAGCCGCAACCCGATCCTAGGAATAGACGACCATTTTGCGGCGTTTTGACGAGCCATTTTTCGACATAATCCTTCATTCCCGGGTGCGCCCCTTAATTCGTTAGTCCCAGCTATTCGGAAAAAAAGGTATACTTGTCCTGCCGATTTCAGTATAATAAAGGAAACTAAATGCGGCCATAGACATCGGAAAATAAGGCAAAGGGGCGGCGTACCTACATGAAGGCAGAGTTCATCAACCCGTTTTTGGAGTCTGCGCGCAACGTCATCGAACAAATGGTGCAGATTCGTCCGAGCACGGGACAGCTGGCCGTCAAGGATATTCAATTGGTCGATCACCACGTCTGGATTCAGATCGGGCTCACGGGCCAGATGAGCGGGAATATCGTATTCGGCCTGAGCGAGACGGTGGCTCTGAAGATTATCTCCGCCATGATGGGCGGCTTCGTCATTACCGAGATCGACGAGATCGGCCGGAGCGCCATCTCCGAGCTGGGCAACATGATCAGCGGCAACGCGAGCACCCTGCTGTACAACCAGGGCGTTCGGGTCGACATTACGCCGCCCCGCATCATGCGCGCCGACTTCGTGGACCATTTCACGCCGGGAAGGGCTCTGGCGGTGCCTCTCATTATGGACGGAATCGGCGAGATGGAGATTCAGGTTCTCATCGCCTGATCCCCGGGCGATTGCATGCCGGCATCATCAATCGTATACTGTGAGTACGCGGGCCCCGTCAGGGGCCTTTTGCATGGAACCGGAACGAACGGCGGAACAGAATTTTCCCCGGGGAGGGACAAGCGCGCATGAAGGTATCGCTGCAAGGGCTGGTCGTTTTCGTGACGGGAGCGTCCAGCGGCGTCGGGGCGGAGACCGTCCGGCAGCTCGCGAAGCGCGGGGCCGCGCCGGTGCTCGCGGCCCGGTCCGGAGACAAGCTTCGCGAGGTGTCCGCGTCCGTGGAGGGCGAGCATCTCGTCTGCCCGACGGACGTGACGGACGAACGTTCGGTGAATGAGGCGATCCGGGCGACGGTCGGGAAGTACGGCCGCATCGACGTGCTCGTCAACAACGCGGGCTTCGGCGAATTCATCCCCTTCCGCGACGCGACGATCGAGCAATTCCGGGAAGCGATGGACGTCAACTACCTGGGAGCGGTCCGCTGCGCGAAGGCCGTCTATCCGCATATGGCCGCGGCGGGCAAAGGACATATCGTCAACGTCGCGTCGATTGCGGGCAAACTAGGAACGGCGAAGTCGACCGCGTACGCGGCCTCCAAGCACGCGTTGCTCGGCTTCACGAACGCGCTCAGGCAAGATTGCAAAGGAACGGGAATCCTCGTGTCGGCCGTCAATCCCGGGCCGATCGACACTCCGTTCTTCGACCGGGCCGATCCGGACGGCACGTACGTCCGCAATCTGGGCCGATTCATGCTGAAGACGGAGAAGGTAGCCCGCGCCATCGTCGACGTCATCGAGAGCGGGAAGCCGGAGAAGGATCTGCCCTTCGTCTCGGCCGCCGGGGCGAAGCTGTTCCAGCTGTTCCCGAGAACGGCGGACCGGCTGCTGTCGGGTCTGCTGAACAAGAAGTGAGAGGAGTGGCTCTATGAGCGATCAATCAATGCCGCCGTCCGGCGGTCCCGATAACGAAGCCGTCACCGCCCAAGGGAAGGCCGCGTTCGAAGCGATCGGGCTGAACGAACGGTTGGCTTCCCTGCTGGCCGAGGCCGGCATGACCGGTCCGACGCCGGTCCAGCAAGCGGCCATCCCCCCGCTCGCGCAAGGGCGCGACGCCATCCTGCGCTCGCCGACAGGCTCCGGCAAGACGCTCGCGTATTTGCTTCCCGTGCTGCAGCGGATCGACCCGCAGCGCCGGGAGACGCAAGCGGCCGTCCTGGCGCCGACGCAGGAGCTCGCCATGCAGATCGTGCGCGTGGCGGAGACGTACGGCGAGCCGCTCGGCATCAAGACCGTGGCGCTGATCGGGGGAGCGGCGCTGTCCCGCCAGCTGGAGCGAATGAAGCAGCGGCCCCACCTCGTCGTGGGCACGCCGGGCCGGGTGCGCGAAGTCGCCAAGCTGAAGAAGCTTCCCTTGCACCAGGTGAAGATGATCGTCGTCGACGAGACGGATCGCGTCTTCTCGCTCGGAGGCAAGGGGGACGTGGAAGCGATTCTGAAGGGAGCCGACCGCGAGCGGCAGACGGTGTTCGTCTCCGCCACCCGGTCGGAAGCGATGCGCGAGGCGGAGAGCCGCTGGCTGCGCGACCCTTGGATGCCCGAAGACGAGGGCGAGGAAGCCGCGAGCGGGCTGCCGCCGACGATCGACCACGTCTACCTCGTCTGCGACAGGCGGGACAAGATCGATACGGTGCGCCGCCTCATCCGGAATCTTCGTCCGGCGGGGGCCCTGATCTTCGTCAACGATATCGAGAGGATCGGCGAGCTGCTGAGCAAGCTGCGCTACGAAGGCTTCGCGGTCGACGCGCTGTACGGCGACACGCCGGGACGCGAGCGCAGCGACGCGATGCGCAAGTTCCGCGAAGGGCGGACGAAGCTGCTCATCGCATCGGACGTCGCCGCGCGGGGGCTGGACATTCCCGGCTTGCCGCTCGTTATCCAGTTCGAGCCGGCGCTCGACGCGGACCATTACGTGCACCGCGCCGGCCGGACGGGCCGGATGGGCCGAAGCGGGCGCTCGATCACGCTGATCGAGCCGCAAGAGCGGTTCATCATGGCCAAGCTCTCGAAGCAGCTCGCCATCGAGCTGACGGAGAAGGCGCTGCGGGAGGGGCGGCTTCTGTCCGTCGAAGAGGCCCGCAGAGCGCGCAAGGGGCGTGAGGAGGAGGCTTCTTCTTCCGCCGCGCCGACCCGGGACGCTTCTTCCGGCGCGAAGGGGAAGCCGGGCATCGGCTCGCGCCCGGGCCGGTCTTCCGCCGCCGCGTCTGCGGGAGCGAGACCGGCGGCCGCTTCCCGCCGAGCGGGCGCAGGTCACGTCGGCGGAGCAGGCGCGGAGGCTGCGGCCCCCGCCGCGCCGCGGAAGCCGGAGCCGCCGAAGCCGTCCCGCGCCGCCAAGATCAAGGCCGACCGCAAGCGGGACAACAAGAACAAAGGCGCTCCTCGCTGGCTGAAGGAGAAGCGGAGCCAGTCCTCGCAGCAGGAACCGCCGACTCCTTCGTCTTGAGGGGGAGGGCCGTCCGCTCTTCGATACTCCGACCAAAGACCCGCATTCTCGGCGATTATCGCCGGGATGCGGTTTTTTTGTGGGACGAAGGTCGCATTTTGCGCTTGCTACCCCGCCAACCCGCGCCGAACCCCCGAACGATATGGATACGCGGCGCCGGATGGGCTCTAAGGCGCCGATCCAATCAGACAAGGGAGCGTGTTTGGCATGATGCAGAACAACGACAACGCGAAGAGCAAGACGCTTCACCCGATGTGGAAAAAAACGGCGGCAGCGACGCTGGCCGTAGGGATGCTGGTAGGAGGAGCTTCCGGCGCGTACGCGGACGGAAAGGGCAAGAACGACTCCAAGCATGAAGAGAAAGAGTCCAAGCAAGCTTCGAAGTCCGAAGTCAAGGGCAAGGGCAAAATCGAAATCAACCTGAACTACAACGACTTGAAGGAAGAAGATTGGAAGTGGGCCTATTCCCACATTATCCGCCTGGCCTCCAAGCAAGTGTTCAACGGATACGAGGACGGAAGCTTCAAGCCGAAGAGCAACATTACGCGCATCGAAGCGCTCGTTGCGGCCGTTCGCCTGCTCGGGCTGAAGGCGGAAGCGGAATCGGCGGACAACATGAACGCCGAATTGAACTTCAAGGACTTCAAGCAAATCCAGAAGAAGTATCCTTGGGCGGTCGGCTACCTGAAGGTCGCGCTCGAGAACGACCTGTTCTCGGAATCCGATACGACGGTGCAGGCGGAGAAGCCGGCGGACCGCCTGTGGGCGTCCGTTCTGCTCGTGAAGGCGCTTAAGCTGGAGGACGAAGCGAAGGCGAGCATGGGCGCCGAGCTCGACTTCCGCGACGCCGACCAGATTCCGGCCGGTTCCGTCGGCTACGTGGCCGTCGCCGTCAAGAAGGGGCTTATCACCGGCTACGACGACAACACGTTCAAGCCGAACAAGCCGGTCACGCGCGCCGAGCTGGCCGCTCTGCTGGACCGCGCGGACGAGCAGCTGCCGGACAGCAACGCCTCCGCGCTGACGGGCGTCATCGACAGCGTCTCGGGCAGCACGCTGAAGGTGAAGAAGGCCGACGGAACGGTCGTCTCCTTGACGCTCGGCTCGGACGTCTTCATTTTCCGCAACGACAAGAAGGTGTCCGCTTCCGCCCTCCAGGCCGGCGACGAAGTGCTCGTTCGCACGTTCGAAGGCAAAGTCGTGTTCGTCGACGTGAAGGACGCGGCCGACGAGTCGAAGACGGATTCCGGCAAGATCGGAACGATTACGCTGAACACGAGCGGGAAGATCTCCACCGTCTCGATCGTGAAGACGGTAGACGGAGTGACCGGCACGACCGTGTACGACGTCTCCTCGAACGTGAAGATCACCGGCGACGAAGACGCCGCTCTCGCGCCGAACCAAGAGGTCAAGGTGAAGATCGTGAACAATGTCGTCACGGAGATCGAGATCGTCTCTTAATTGAAAATGACGCGGATAAGCTGCGCTTCAAAGCCGCAAGCGCAGGGCGTCCGCAGGCGGGCTTGTCCCGCGCGAAGGAAGCCGTCTCCTCCGGGAGGCGGCTTTTTTTGGTTGGGTGAGCCCCCATCTCGATCCAATCGTCTTCCCTTAAGCGGGCCGCTCCCGCGGGAGCCGAATTTGGTGCCGCCCCCCAGGCTGGTCTATAATGGAAGTCATGAAGATCGGATACTAAGGGGGGAATCGTGCCGTGACTTCGGCCTTGGAATTGACGAAGCTGACGGGCGGTTACAGCCAGCGGAAGCCCGTGCTGCACGAGGTTACCTTCTCGGTGAAGCCCGGGGAGCTGACCGGATTGATCGGGCTGAACGGAGCGGGGAAGAGCACCGCGATCAAGCATATTCTCGGGCTTATGCTCCCGCATTCGGGAGAGGTGAAGGTCGCCGGCGTCCGCCTCGCGGAGGACCGGGACAAGTACCGCTCCTCCTGCGCATACGTGCCGGAGCAGCCGTCGCTGTTCCCGAACCTGACGGTAGCCGAGCATCTGCGGTGGACCGCCATGGCGTACGGCATCGACGCCGCCGAGGCGGAGAAGCGGACGGCGGCCCTCGCCCGGACGTTCCGGATGGACAAGGCGCTCGGCCAACTGCCGGATACGCTGTCCAAGGGCATGAAGCAGAAGGTCATGCTCATGAACGCCCTGCTCGTCTCGCCTCCGCTGCTCATCATCGACGAGCCGTTCCTCGGGCTCGATCCGCTGGCTACACGGGCGCTGATCGGAGCGCTGGAGGAAGCCCGGAGCCGCGGGAGCGCCATTCTGCTCAGCTCGCATATTTTGCCGGCGCTGGAGAGGCGGGCCGACAATCTGGTCGTGCTTCATCAGGGAAGAATCATCGCTTCCGGGACGCCGGAGCAAGTCAAGGCCGCCGCGGGCGGGCAGCCGACGCTGGACGACGCCTTCGAAGCGCTGGTGGGGGCCGCCGAAGAAGGGGGAGGACCGCTTGGCTGATCCCCGCCACGCCAGCCTGGAGAAGCTGCGGGAGCTGTACCGCTCGCGCGCGGCCGCGTTCCGCCAGGAACTCATCCCTTACTTCCGTTACGTGCTGCAGAGCGGCTTCGGGCTCTTGCTGTCGGCGATCGGCATTACGCTGATCACCGGCTATATCCGGCTGTTGAACGATCCCGGCGACTGGCCGTCGGATATCGTCGGCACCGTCGTCCTTCTCTTGATCGCGCTCTACGCGCCGCTTAGGACCTACTTCCAGCCGGCCGACACGGTGTTCGTTGTTCCGCTGGAGAAGGAGGCGCTCGCCGCCGTCGTGCTGCCGAAGGCGCGCCGGGCGATGCTGGCCTCCGCCTTGCGGATGCTGGCGGCGTTCGCCGTATTCGCGCCGCTGTACAGCCAGGCGGCTCCGACCGCCGAAGCGGCGGCGGGACGCCCGCTGCCGCTGCTCGGCCTGGCGTTCGCCTTGGTCGGCGCCTGGAACGCGCACGCGGCGTGGAACGAGCGCAGGCTCGCGTCTAGCGCCTGGCGCGTCGGCCTCCGGGCGGCGCGCTTCGCCGCCGTCGCGCTCGTCGCAGCGGGGTTGCTGCTGCGGCCGTTCGTCCCGGCCCTCGCCTTCGCCGTCCTATGCGCCGCGGTCCTGTACGCGCTGGCCCGCCTGCAGACCCGCCACGCTCTGCCGTGGGACCGGCTGATCGCCGAAGAAGCGGCCGCGCGCCGGCGCTGGCTGCGCTTCCTGAGCTGGTTCGTCGACGTCCCTTCGGAGACGTCGCGCCCGGCGCGGAGGGGCTGGATCGCCTGGACCGCCGATCGGCTGCCTTGGCGGCGCGATTCGGCCTGGACGTTCCTATACGCGAAGACGCTGCTGAGAAGCGACACCTTCGGCGCCTTCTGGCGCTGGAACGCGGTGCTGATCGTCATCCTCGCGATGGCGAAGGAGCCGCTGCTCGACGCGATCGCGTTCGCCATCGCCGTCTTCGTCGGCGGCCTCCAGCTCACCGAACTGGGGCGGACCCGCTTCGCGGAGAACGCCGCCGTCGTGCCGCTGCGGCCGGAGCGGCGCCTGCGCGCCGTCGCCGGCGTGACGCGGGCCGCCGGCCTTGTCGC
>NZ_JACJVR010000063.1 GCF_014212175.1 Cohnella xylanilytica
ATTCAAAGCACCTGCGCCTGCAAGCGGGGTCTCCAATGCCGAAAAAATCGGCATTCAAAGCACCTGCGCCTGCGAGCGGGGTCTCCAATGCCGACGTCCCCTGCCCCAATTACTTGCATTACGCGGACTTGACCGTCTCCCGGACGATGGCCACGACCAGTTCGCTGACTTTGACCAGATCGTCGGCCTTGATCCGCTCCTTCGTCGTATGGATGTCCTTGTAGCCGACGGCGAGATTGACGGTCGGCACGCCTTTGCCGTTGAACACGTTGGCGTCGCTGCCGCCGCCGGACGAGAAGGCGCGCGGCTTCTCCCCGATCGCGGCGATCGCCGCCTTCGCGATTCTCACGACCTCGTCGTCCTCTCCGAAGCCGAAGCTCGGATAGACGATCCGGCTCTCGAACTCGACCGCCGCCCCGTATTCTTTCGCGGCCGCCTCCGCCGCTTCCCGCATCGAGGCGACCTGCCGGTCGAGCTTCTCCTGCGCGATGCTGCGAGCCTCGGCGTCGATCTTCACGTAATCGCAGACGACGTTCGTCGGTCCGCCGCCTTCGATCTTGCCGATGTTCGCCGTCGTCTCGTGATCGATGCGCCCGAGCTTCATAAGCGAGATCGCCTTGGAGGCGACCTCGATCGCGCTGATGCCGTCCTCCGGATTCACGCCCGCATGGGCGGACTTGCCGCGGACGACGATCGAGATCTTGGCTTGCGTCGGTGCGGCCGTGGCGATGTCGCCGATCTGGCCGTTGGAATCGAGCGCGAAGCCGAACTTGGCCTTCAGCCGGTCGGCGCTCATCGCCCTCGAGCCGACGAGCCCGGATTCCTCGCCGACGGTGATGACGAACTGGATCGGCCCGTGAGGGACGTTCTCCTCTTGCATAACCCGGATCGCTTCGAGCATGGCGGCGAGCCCGGCCTTGTCGTCGCTCCCGAGAATCGTCGTTCCGTCGCTTCGTATGTAGCCGTCGTCGTCCAGCCTCGGCCGAATGCCCCGGCCCGGGGTCACCGTGTCCATATGCGAGGTGAACAGGATGGGCGGAACGCCCTCGCACCCTGCCGTCGCCGGGAGCCACGCGAACAGGTTGCCCGCTCCGTGGCCCGTCGCCGCCGCCGCGTCGTCCTCGGTCACTTCCAGGCCGAGCGCTTCGAACTTGCCGCGCAGAACGACGCTGATCTCCCCCTCATGCCCGGTCTCGCTGTCGATCCGGACCAGCTCCATGAATTCGTTCAATATTCTCTCGCGCGCCGCCATACCGTTTCCTCCCCTGTCCGAAATGCGTTACAATAACCGTATAGGTCTTCCCATAACCCGATGAAGAAAAGGATGAATCCGATGAACAAACGCTGGTTCAAAATCGTCGTCTACGTCATGCTGTTCGCCATGATCGCTTCTACGATCCTTGCTTCGCTCGGCTCCCTTCTCGGCTGACGACGCCGTCGTAGCCGAATACGCGCGCGAAGTGCGGCAGCAGCCGTTCCCCGATGGTCTCGACGTCGAGCGTCTGCCCGGTCAGCGTCTCCAGCGAGGTGACGCCGTATTCCGTTATTCCGCACGGAATAATGCCTTGGAAGCCGTCCGCTTCCACGTTCTTCTTCACGTTCAGGGCGAAGCCGTGGCTTGTCACGAATCCTCGCCTCGTCCTCGCCCGGTTGAACTTCACTCCGATGGCGGCGATCTTCGCGTCGCCTACCCATACCCCCGTATACTCGGGCTTCCGGCCTCCGGCGATGCCGAATTCGGCCAGCAAGCCGATAATCGCTTCCTCCAGCGAGCGCAAGTAAGCGTGCAGGTCGAGACCCGCGGCGTCCAGGTAGATCAGCGGATACCCGACCAATTGTCCGGGACCGTGATACGTGATATCTCCGCCGCGATCGATCTGGTATACCCGGATGCCGCGCCGCTCCAGCTCCTCCGGCCCGTAGAGCAGATGCTCCGGATGACGGTCCGTCCCGATCGTGTAGGTGGGCGGATGCTCCAGAAGCAGAAGCGTGTCCGATCTCTCCTCCCGGCCGATCTCCAAGACGAGCTCCTTCTGCAGCTCCCATGCTTCCCCGTAATCGATTCTCGACAAGCGAACGGTCTCCAGCGTGCGGGTCATTCCCTCTCCTCCTCTAGTTGTTCCGGCCTCTCCCGTGATTCGTTCCTCTTGATTGTAGCTCACCTGCCCGGCAGCCGCAAACGCTAGGAGATCGGGCGCCGGAACGGATCCGCGTCCTAAGGCCTTCTCTTTCCTCCCGTTCTCTCTTGGATAAACCAAAGATAGAACGCCCGGGACAACCAGAAGGTAATCAACAGCGTGATCCAAGTCCAGTACCATTCCCAATGAATATAATCGATGAGGCGGGTCCGGTCCTCGATGAGCTTCTCGATGGCGGTCATCCAGCTCGGGAAGAACAGATACCACAGAATCCCGCGAACGATGCCCTTGGTCTGCGGATATCTCATATTGAACACGACGCAGATGGCGGGATAGATAAAAAACTCGAACGAAAAGCTGCTTCGGGTAGCGTAGGAAAACTCGCGAACGGGGTATTCGATCAAGCGGTACTGCGCGACGAGAAGTCCGAAGAACCAGGTCAGCATCTGCATATACAAAAAGACGACAAGCGCTTCCCGGATTTTCCGCCGAGGAGTCGAGAGAACGACGAGCGCGCCGGAGACGATCCAGACCGCGATCACGATGATTATTTCCTTGGTCATAGAAGAACGGAACCTCGATTGATTGGAGTAGCCACAGTATCGGCTATTTCGCAGTCTTACAATCGTCATTCCCTTGCGAAAAAAACCGCCCGAGGCCGGCGGCGATAGCGCGCCGTAAGCCTGGGCGGTCCGGTTGGTTCGATAGGACGAAGCGGCCGGTCGAGCCGGAACGTCAATACAGCTTCGTATCGAGATTGTAGCTCTCCAGGTTCTCCTTGACTCGCTGCAGGAACCGTCCGCAGATGACGCCGTCGAGAATCCGGTGGTCGAGCGACAGACAGATATTGACCATCGACCGCACGCCGATCATGTCGTTGATGACGACCGGCTTCTTCACGATCGATTCGAAGGTCATGATCGCCGCTTGCGGATAGTTGATGATCGGCTGGCTCAGAATGGAGCCGAACGCGCCCGTGTTGTTCACGGTGAACGTGCCGCCCTGCAGGTCGTTCAGCTTGATCTTGCCCTGACGCGTGCGGGTGGCCAGATCGTGGATCTCGTGCGCGAGGCCCGCGATGTTCTTCTGGTCCGCGTTCCGGATAACCGGCGTGATGACCGAGTCCTCGGTGCCGACGGCGAGCGACAGATTGATGTCGCGCTTGACGATGATCTTGTCGGTCGCCCACACGGAGTTCATGATCGGATAGTCCTTGATGGCGTTGACCGTCGCCTTGCACAAGAACGGCATATAGGTCAGGTTGATGCCTTCCCGGCGATTGAACTCTTCCTTGAGCCTGTTCCGCAGCAGCACGAGATTCGTCACGTCGACCTCGATCATCATCCAGCCGTGCGGAATCTCGCTGACGCTCTGACGCATCTTCGTCGCGATCGTGTTGCGCATCGGCGTCACGTCGATGAAGTACTCGCCGCGTCCCGGAAGCTCCTGCCCTTCGACCTCGACCGTCGGAATGCGCGGCGTCTCGGACAGGTGCAGCCCCGTCGAACGTACGGGCACTTTCGGGTCCATCGGCGTCTTCGGCGCTTCCCTCTCGGCCGCCGACGCGGCCGCGGGAGCCGGCGTCCCCGCGGCGGCGAAGCCCGCGGTTCCCGTCGCCGCCGCTTCCAGCACGTCCTTGCGCGTGATGCGTCCGCCCATGCCGGTGCCGCGCACGCGGCCGAGGTCGATGCTGTGCTCGGCGGCCAGCTTCTGGACCGCCGGCGAATAGCGGTGCCGCATCGGCGCGTTCGGGTCGAAGGCGGCGGGCAGGAGCGGCGCGGACGAACGTTCGGGCGCCGAAGAGACGCTAGCTGCCGGCGCCGCCCGCTCCGCTCCGGCGGATCCGATCGCTGAAGCGCCGCCGGCATGCCCGCCGGACGCGCCGGCTTCCGGCGGGCCGGCGTCGCCCGATGCTTCCGTCTCGATCAAGCACACCGCCGTGCCGACGTCGACGGTCTCCCCGGCTCCCACCAGAATCTTCACCAGCGTTCCCTTCGCCGTCGAAGGAAGCTCCGCGTTCACTTTATCCGTTATCAGTTCGCACAGCGGCTCGTACATGTCCACTTGATCGCCCGGCTCCTTGAGCCACCGATCGACGGTGGCCGACACGAGCGATTCCGCCAACTTGGGCAGGACGATCTCTATCGTTTGCTTAGGCATCGGCTTCTCTCCCTTCGGGCCGTTAATATCGGGCCAAGTCCAGCATGGCGGCCTTCAACTTGTCCTTGTTCAACATGAAGTGCTTCTCGCCCGGAGGATTGAATACCGTCGCCGGCACGTCCGGTCCGCATACGCGGCGGATCGGGGCGTCGAGATCGAACAGCAGCTCTTCCGAGATGATCGCCGCGACCTCCGCTCCGACTCCTCCCGTCTTGTTGTCTTCGTGAACGATCAGCACCTTCCCCGTCCGGGCGGCCGCCTCGAGAATCGCTTCCCGGTCGAGCGGCTGAATCGTGCGCAAGTCGAGGATATGGGCTTCGATTCCTTCTTCCCGCGACAGCTCGTCGGCCGCCTGCATCGCGAAGTGCAGCGGCATGCTGTAGCCGATGACGGTGATGTCGGAGCCTTCGCGCATGACGCTCGCCTTGCCGATCGGAACGGTGTACTCCCCTTCGGGCACTTCGTCCGCGATCAGGCGGTAGCACTTCTTGTTCTCGAAGAACAGGACGGGATCCGGGTCGCGGATCGCCGCGAGCAGCAGTCCCTTGGCGTCGTATGCCGTAGCCGGCGCGACGATCTTCAGTCCCGGCGTGCCGAAGAAGACGGATTCCGGGCACTGGGAATGATACAGGCCTCCGAACACCCCGGCTCCGATGGGAGCGCGGATGACGATCGGGCAATCCCAGTCGTTGTTCGAGCGGTAGCGGATCTTCGCCGCTTCGCTGATGATCTGGTTCGTGGCGGGGAACATGAAGTCGGAATACTGCATCTCGGCGACCGGGCGCATGCCCGCCATCGCCGCCCCGATGGCGACGCCGGCGATCGCGGACTCGGCCAGCGGCGTATCGAGGGAACGCATCTCGCCGAACTGCTGCTGCAGTCCCTTCGTCGCTCCGAAGACGCCGCCCTTCAGCCCGACGTCCTCGCCCAGGACGAACACCCGGCTATCCCTCTCCATCTCTTCCTTCATCGCGGTTCGGATCGCTTCGATATATTCAAGAACCGGCATTCTAGCGCACCTCCCCTGCTTCGTCCGTCTCCGCGTACACGTAGCGGAACGCGTCCTCCACGGACTGGAAGGGAGCGCGCTCGCCGTATTCGGTCGCTTCGTCGATCTCCTTGCGGATGCGGGCCAGAAGCTCCTGTTCCTTCTCGTCGTTCCACAAGCCGATGTCGGTCAAATACCGGCGGTACGCCGGGATGCCGTCCTTGGCGCGATGGTGCTCGACCTCTTCCTTCGTCCGGTACGCCAGGTCGTTGTCCGACGCGGAGTGCGGAGTGACGCGGTACGTCACCACTTCGATGAGGGTCGGTCCTTCCCCGGCGAGGGCGCGGTCGTGGGCTTCCTTGAACACGCGGTAAACCTCCAGCGGATCGTTCCCGTCCACTTGGAAGCCGGGGAAGCCGTAACCGAGCGCGCGGTCGCTGATGCGGCCGGCCGTCTGCTTCGAGAGCGGGACGGAGATCGCGTACCCGTTATTCTGGCAGACGAAGATGACGGGCAGCTTCATAACGCCGGCGAAGTTGCAGCCCTCGTGGAAGTCGCCCTGGTTGCTCGACCCTTCGCCGAAGGAGACGAGCGAGACGGAATTCTCTCCGCGCATCTTGGCGGCCAGCGCGAATCCGACGGCATGCGGCACCTGCGTCGTAACCGGGCTCGAACCCGTCACGATGCGCAGCCGCTTGCTTCCGAAGTGGCCCGGCAGCTGCCGGCCCGCGCTGTTCGGGTCCTCCGCCTTCCCGAAGAGCGCCAGCATCAGCTCCTTCACGGTCATTCCCACGGAGAGCACGAAGGCGTAATCGCGATAGTAAGGCAGGAACCAATCCCGCTCCGTGTCCATCGCGAAGGCCATGGCCACCTGGGACGGCTCCTGGTTGATGCCCGAGATGTTGAAGTTCACCTTGCCTGCTCTCTGCAGCAGCTGGCCGCGTTCGTCGTACTTGCGGGCGAGCTGCATCAATTCGTACATGCGGACGGCTTGTTCGTCCGTCAAGCCTAGCGCGGCGTGACGGGTATGGTTCTTCACGGAGCCCGATTGGGTCAAGGCGCGTCCCTCCTGGCTATGGTTTAGTGTTATAACCTGGTCTTAATACTTGAACTTAACGACTATTATACTCCGACCCGCGGCAAAAAGAAACGTCCAACCCGGGGACGAACGAACTTCTTCCCGGATTGGACTCCCTTCTATCGATTATCAGCCGTGGCCCGCCACGCCGTCCAGCGCCGCCATCACTTCCTGCAGCGCCTCCGACAGCGTCGGATGCGGATGGATCGCCCTGCCGATCTCCCACGGAACCGCGTCCAGCAGCTTCGCCAGGGAGGCCTCCGCGATCAGGTCGGTCGCCCGCGCGCCGACGAGGTGCACGCCGAGCAGGTCGCCCGTCGCCTTGTCGGCGACGACCTTCGCGAAGCCGTCCGGCTCCCCGTGCACGAGCGCCTTGCCCAGGACGCGCAGCGGAATCCGCGCCGTCTTCACGTCGAGCCCGCCCGCCTTCGCTCCCTCCTCCGTCCAGCCGATCGAGGCCGCTTCCGGACGGGAGTAGATGCAGCGCGGAATATCCCGGTCCGCCGCCCGGACGGTGCCGTCCGCCCGGCCGAGCAGATGGTCGACCGCCACCGCCGCTTCGTGCATCGCCGCGTGCGCAAGCTGAACGCCCCCGATGCAGTCGCCGATCGCGTAAATATGCGGTTCGCCGGTCTGCAGCGTGGCCGGATTCACCTTGACGAAGCCGCCTTCCGTCCGCACGTCCGTGTTCTCGAAGCCCATGCCTTCCACGTTGCCCTGCCGCCCGACGGACACGAGCATCCGCTCGGCGGACAGCGCCGCGGTGCCGCCCTTAACGGCGATCTCGACCCGGACGGCTCCTCCCTCTACCTTGCAGGAGCCGACGTCCAGCTTCGCGCCGACGTGAATCTCCACGCCGCGCTTCTTGAGCAGCTTGGCCAATTCGGCCGACACGTCCTTGTCTTCGCCCGGCACGAGCCGCTCCGCCGTCTCGACGAGCGTCACCTTCGTCCCGAAGTCGCTCAGCATCGACGCCCATTCGACGCCGATAACGCCGCCTCCGACGATGATCGCCGATGCCGGCAGAGCCGGCCATTCGAGCGCTTCGTCGCTCGTCGCGACGAATTCGCCGTCGTAAGGCAAGCCCTCCAGCCGGCGCGGCCGGGAGCCGGTGGCGATGATCAGACTGCGGGGAACGACCGTCTCCGACTCGCCGTCCGGCAGGTCCACCGCCACGGCTCCGCTGCGCGGAGAGAAGATCGTCGGCCCCATGATCCTTCCGTTCCCGCGAACGACCTGAATCCGGTGCTGCGCCATCAGCGCCTGCAGCCCTTTGTGCAGCTGCTCGACGATCGCGCTTTTGCGGTTCGCGACGCCTTCCCACTTCACGGAGATTCCCTGGCCGGGCACCTCGATTCCGTAGGAAGCCGCTTCGCGGATCGTCGCGAAGACTTCCGCGCTGCGCAGAAGCGACTTCGACGGAATGCAGCCTCTGTGCAGGCAAGTGCCTCCCAGCTTGTCCTTCTCGATGATCGCGACGGTCTTGCCGGCCTGAGCCGCCCTCACCGCCGCCGTATATCCTCCGGGTCCGCCGCCCAATACGGCGACATCCACCTCGATTGGCATGTTCGTCTTCCTCCGATCGTCGCACTTCACTGCTCGACTATGTACCTACGTTCTCTATTCTACCTTTTTTGGACCGTCTCAGGCAAAGTCCCTCGGCCCTTGAATCTTCCGTCCCGCCTCGTTCCCGGCTGCTTGCGATTTGCTGCATGATATGGACAGATTCCGCCAAAATCGGTATGATATAAGGAATGGAAGGAGGGCCGCTTTTGTGAAGCTTGTCATTTCCCGCCTGATCGCCATTCTTTTGCTTGTCATTCCAGGGCTGCTCGCGGCATACGGTTTTCTCCTTATGAAGGATGCCCTGTTCGATTATTTCGCGCAATTGGGCAACGTCGAATTGCCGACGCCCAAGTTCGCTTGGCTCGATTTCGCCCTCGGATTCGTCCTCTTCCTCGTCGGCGTCGGATTCATCGGAGGCTGGATCTTCTTCCGCGACCGCAAGCATAATTACTTGTCCTCCCGCTTCCGCCCCAAGAGGCCGAGGCCTCCCCGCGCCACGAACGGCAACGGAGGACCGGCCGAATAACGGAACAGACGGCGATCCCGCGCTTATTCGAACATCCTCCGCGATTCCGCCGGCCGGCGGAACGCGCCTATCCGCTACGAATCGAGATCCCTTCCCGCCGACGGCGAGAAGGGCTTTTTTGGCATGTCCGGGTTGCTTCCCGCCGCGCCCCCCTCCGCTCCGCGAATGCCGGAAGCCCCGGGATCGGCCGCCTTCCGGGCCGAACGGCGGTATTCCGAAGGGCTGCAGCCGAATAAGGTCCGGAACGATTTGCTAAAATAGCTGAAGTTGTCGAAGCCGGCTTCGGCCGCCGCTTCCCCGACGGTCCGGTCCGATTCGGCGAGCAGCGCCGCCGCGTGCCGAAGCCGGAAATGATGGACGTATTCGACCGGCGTCTTGCGCATGAACGACTTGAACATGCGGCTGAAGTGCCCTTCGCTCATGCCGGCTTCGGCCGCGAGCTCCCGGACGGTCAGCTTGCGGCCGAAGTGGGTCTCGATATAGGTGAGGGCGTCCTTCAGCCGCTCGATCGACCGCAGCTCCGCGGGAGAGGCCGTCTGGCGCGCGTTCCACTCGCCGGAGGACCAGATCTCGGCGAGCAGCAGATACAGCCCTCCCTTGACCCTCATCTGGCGGGCCGGGTCGTCCGAATGCTCCAATAAGACGAGCCGTTCGAGATGCTCGATCGCCGCCCCTCCCGCCGTTCGCCGGGTGATCGGATTGCTTAGCCCGATCCGTCCGCGGAGGAGCGGCTGCAGGAACCTCGACGAGATGCCGTCCCGCGCGTCGATCAGCCAGTCGAGATCGAACACGATCGCCCGGTACGAGCAAGCCTCCCCGTCTACCCCGAAGGCGCCGTGCAGCTCTCCGCCCGCGATATAGATCGCTTCTCCGGCCTGAAGCTCGTATTCGGCCAACCCGACGCGGAACAGCGCCCGGCCGCCGTCCACGAGCAGGAATTCCGCCTCCTCATGCCAGTGGCTCTCGAGAAGAGGGTCGCCCGTCTGCCCTTCCATGGAATAGAGGCCGACCGGGAAATCCGGCGTTCCGTGGCTGCGGTTCTCGCGAAGATGTCTTCTATCCATGAAATGGCCCTCCGAATATCAGAATCGTGTTAAATGTAAGCGTAATTCTGCAAGATATTCAACATCAGCATCATTATACTGATAGTGTATAGCGATTTTCGACCCTTGCCAAGAAAGGATGTCCGATTCCCATGAAATTCAGCGACGGCTATTGGATGACCCGAGAAGGTTACCAGCTTCTGAGCCCTTACGAAATTCACGACGTGCGCGTCGGCGCCGACTCCATCACCGTGTTCGCGACGCACCGCCATCTCGAGCACCGCGGCAACACCCTTAACGAACCGCTTATGACGATGGAGTTCTCTTCTCCGATGAAGGACGTCATCAAGGCGAAGTTCTACCATCATAAAGGGCGCAAGCGCTCCGGCCCGTCCTCGTTCCCGCTTCTGACGGAAGGCAGCGCGCCGGTCTCGATCGAGAACAACGACGAGTTCGTCAGCCTGACGAGCGGGGATACGACCGTCAAGATCACGAAGGCGCACCCCGTCTCCATCTCCTACACGTACAAGGGACGCGCGCTGACGGGCAGCGGCACCCGCCAGACGGCGTTCGTGAAGGCCGACGACGGCAACCATCACTTCCGCGAGCAGCTGAACCTGGCCGTCGGCGAGACGGTGTACGGCCTCGGCGAGCGGTTCTCCGCCTTCGTCAAGAACGGCCAAGTCGTCGACATCTGGAACCAGGACGGCGGGACGGCTTCCGAGCAGGCGTACAAGAACATCCCGTTCTACGTGACCAACCGCGGCTACGGCGTCTTCGTCAACCATCCGGAGCTCGTCTCGTTCGAGGTCGCTTCCGAGAAGGTGTCCAAGACGCAATTCAGCGTCGCGGGCGAGATGCTCGAATACTTCCTCATCGGCGGCGGCTCGATGAAGAACGTGCTGTCCAATTACACGGCGCTCACCGGCAAGCCCGCTCTCCCGCCGGCGTGGTCGTTCGGCCTGTGGCTGACCACCTCGTTCACGACGAACTACGACGAAGAGACGGTCAACAGCTTCATCGACGGCATGGCGCAGCGCGACCTGCCTCTCGCCGTCTTCCACTTCGACTGCTTCTGGATGAAGGAATACCAATGGTGCGACTTCGAGTGGGACGAGCGCGTCTTCCCCGACCCGAAGGGAATGCTGGAGCGTCTCAAGGCGAAGGGCTTGCACATCTGCGTCTGGATCAACCCGTATATCGCGCAGCGGTCCCCGCTGTTCGACGAAGGCATGGAGCACGGCTACCTGCTGAAGCGTCCGGACGGCAGCGTCTGGCAGTGGGACATGTGGCAATACGGCATGGGCATCGTCGACTTCACGAACCCGGCGGCCTGCAAGTGGTTCGGCGACAAGCTTCGCGTCCTCGTCGACATGGGCGTCGATTCGTTCAAGACCGACTTCGGCGAGCGCATTCCGACCGACGTCGTCTACTTCGACGGCTCCGACCCGATGCAGATGCACAACTACTACACGCAGCTGTACAACAAGGTCGTCTTCGAGGTTCTCGAAGAGAAGCGCGGCCGCGGCGAAGCCGCCCTGTTCGCCCGCTCCGCCACGGCCGGCGGCCAGCAGTTCCCGGTTCACTGGGGCGGCGACTGCGAAGCGACGTACGAATCGATGGCGGAGAGCCTCCGCGGCGGCTTGTCCCTCGGCCTGTCCGGCTTCGGATTCTGGAGCCACGACATCGGCGGCTTCGAGCAGAGCGCGACGCCGGACCTGTACAAGCGCTGGGTCGCGTTCGGCCTGCTGTCCAGCCACAGCCGTCTCCACGGCAGCACGTCGTACCGCGTGCCGTGGCTGTTCGACGAGGAAGCGGTCGACGTGCTTCGCCGCTTCACGAAGCTGAAGCTGCGCCTCATGCCGTACCTGTTCGCGCAGGCCGTCCAATCGACGCGGCTCGGCATCCCGATGATGCGCGCGATGGTGCTCGAATTCGGCGACGATCCGACCGCCGATTACCTCGACCGCCAGTACATGCTGGGCGATTCGCTGCTCGCGGCTCCGATTTTCAACGAGGAAGGCTCCTCTTCGTACTACCTGCCTAAGGGAACGTGGACCCACTTCCTGACCGGCGAGAAGGTCGAAGGCGGCGTCTGGCGCAACGAGCGTTACGACTACATGAGCCTGCCGCTGTTCGCCCGCGAGAACTCGCTGATCGCGGTCGGCGCCGAAGAGAACCGGCCCGATTACGAATACGCGGACGGCGTCTCCTTCCATCTGTTCGAGCTGCAGGACGGGGCTGCCGCCCGCGCCGAAGTTACCGATACGAAGGGCGCGGCGAAGCTGACCGCGACGGCCACGCGCACGGGCGGCGAGATCGTCTTCGCCACCGAAGGATCGTCGAGCGGCGTCCGCCTGCTGCTTCGCGGCATCGCCTCCGTCTCCTCCGTCGAAGGCGGAACGTACGAAGCCTCCCAAGACGGCATCGTCGTCGTTCCGGCTTCCGTCGGCTCCCAGGTCCGCATCAAGCTGTAAGGCTGCAGACTCTCTCTTAGCGAATAAAATGCAACGGCCCCGGGCCGCTTCCTTCGAAGAAGCGCCTAGGGCCGTTTTTTTCCAGGTTTGCGTCCTTCGCATTCAGACTTGCGATCGGGGCTTTAGAGTCGCTTACCTTTGGGGAGAGCGTGTCGCGTTTGCCGCGGCTCTCCGCGCTTCTTGCTCCGTGCATCTCCGCAGGCGCAAGCTCCCGCGGGCTCCTCTACGGATTCGACGGAGGCCGCTCTTCGGCCAGCGGCAGGCGAACGCGGAAGGTCGTCCGGAACGAATCGCTCTCCGCTTCGATCCGGCCTCCGTGCAATTCGACGAGGCTCTTGACGATCGCGAGCCCGAGACCCGAGCCTCCGCTGTTCTCGGAACGGGACTTGTCCACCCGGTAGAACCGGTCGAAGATGTGGGGCAGATCGGTCGAAGGAATCGGTTCCCCGTAATTGGACGCCTCCGCGATCGCCATCCCGTCTTCCTTCCGCACGGCGAAGTCGATCCTTCGGCCGTCCTTGCCGTACGCGATGGCGTTGGTCAGCAGGTTCTCGAAGACGCGGACGAGCTTGACCGGATCCCCCATGACGAACACTTCCGGCTCCTTCGCGTGAAGATAGCCCTCCATTTTCGCTTCCTCCAAGGAGATGCGGTGATGGACGAGCAGCTGGGCGATCATCTCGACCAGATTGAGCTTCACGGCATGAAGGGAGATCGTTCCGTGCCGCATTCGGGTATATTCGAACAGATCGTTGATGAGCAGGTGAAGCCGCTGCGACTTGTCGTAAGCGATCGAGACGTAATGGCGCAGCTCGACCTCGTCGCGGTAGCGGTCCTGCTCGATGAGCCCCAGGTAGCCGATGATGGAAGTGAGAGGCGTCCGCAGATCGTGGGAGACGTTCGTGACGAGCTCGTTCTTCGTCTGCTCCGCCTTCCTCTCCTCGTCCAGAGACCTCTTCAGGCGATCGACCAGGCGGTTCGTCTGGACGGCGATCTGGCCCCATTCGCTGTGCGGCCGGACCGGAACCTTGTCGTCGAAGTGGCCGTCCGCGATGTGGGCGATCGATCCGTACAAGCTCCCGACGTATTTGAAGTCCCGCCAGAAGAACGCGACCATGTAGACGATCGCGATCAGGAAGAAGCCGAGGTAGGCGAGAAGGGGTTCTCCGAACGCTCGGGCGAGAAGCCAGTAGACCTGGTACATGATCGGCCGAAGGAACGAATAGTTGCGGTACGCGCTCTGGAGCACGGCGTACACGACGAACAAGGTCACGAAGCCGAGGCCCGCGCTGAGCAGCATGCGCAGGACGAGACGCCGCACGAGCGAGAGAGCGAAGTTAGACGTCAATTTTGTAGCCGACCCCCCATACCGTCGAGATAAGCTTGTCCCCCGTCTCCTGCTCGAGCTTGTCCCTCAGCTTGCTGATATGAACCATGACCGTGTTGTTGGACTCGAAGTACTTCTCCTTCCACACCTGCTGGAAAATCTCCTCGGCGCTGAACACCCGGCCCGGACTGGCGGCCAGCAGATATAGGATGCCGAACTCGGTGGACGTCAGGCGGATCGGCTTCCCGTCGGCTTCGACGTGATGGGACCTCTTGTCGACGCGCAGCGGCCCGATCTCGAGAACGCCGTCGTCCGGCTCGTCGGAGGAGGTTCGGTTGTATTGGTAAGATCGGCGGAGCAGCGACTTGACGCGGGCGAGCAGCTCCAGCGGGTTGAACGGCTTGATCATGTAGTCGTCGGCCCCCGTCATGAGGCCGAAGATCTTGTCCATGTCCTCCGCCTTGGCGCTCACCATCAGAATCGGAATCTCGCGGTTGCGGCGAATGCGGCGGCAGGCTTCCAGCCCGTCCATGCGCGGCATCATGATGTCGAGCACGACCAGATCGTACGGTTCGCTGTCGAGCTTCGCCAGCGCCTCTTCCCCGTCGTGCGCGGTGGCCGTGTCGTAGCCTTCGTTCTTCAGGTAGATCTCGATGAGGCCGGCGATTTCGCGGTCGTCGTCGACGATGAGAATGCGGCGGTTCATGGGCAACACTCCTATGCGAATGCGAAGTTCTTCTCTTACTATAGCCGAGCGAACAGCGCTTGTCCCAGGGGGTTACGGAATCTTTAGGATGTTTAAGAAAAAGTTAAACAATCCCCCGGCCCGCCGCAACGAAGCGGACCGGAGCTTCCACGAAAAAAGAAAGGCCTCTCGGCCCTTCTCGCGGAATTCGACGGACGTATTCATTATCTCGATCTCGCGCGAGCCAGCAGATAAAGGAAATACGGCGCGCCGAGGACGGCCACCACGATGCCGGTCGGCATGCCCGACGTCCGGCTGACCGTATCGGCCGCCAGAACGAGCAGCGCTCCCGTCAGCGCGGTCGCCGGGACGAGCGCCTGATGCTTCGAGCCGACCAGATGCCGCGCCAGATGCGGAGCGACCAGGCCGACGAAGCTGATGCCGCCGCCGACCGCGACGCAGGAGCCCGCCAAGGCGACGGCGGCGACCAGAAGGGCGACCCGCTCCCGCTCCGTCCGCATGCCGAGTCCCGTCGCCAGGCTGTCGCCCAGGCTCAGGACGTTCAGCGTCTTGGCCTTGTACAGGACGAACGGAACGAGGACGACGACCCAGGGCAGGAAGGCGAGGACGAACTTCCAGCTCGTTCCGGTGATGCTGCCCACGAGCCAGTTCTGCACGAACTGGTATTGCTCCGGGTTGAGGCTCATCGTCAGGACGATCATCGCGGACGAGATGCCGGAGGCGAGCGCGATGCCGACGAGCGCGAGCCGGGTGGGCGACAGCCCCTCGCCCTTCTTGCGCGCAAGCAGATAGAGCAGCGCGGCGGTCGCGAGCGCCCCGATCAGGGCCAGGCACGGCAGCAGGAAGATCGAAGAGCCGAGCAGCTCCGGATACAAGGCGACGACGATGGCGATCATGAGCCCCGCCCCCGAGTTGATCCCGAGAATGCCGGGATCGGCCAGCGGATTGCGGGTGATCCCTTGCAGGACGCAGCCGGATATCGCCAGCCCCGCCCCGATCAGAATCGACAGGACGATCCGGGGAAGGCGAAGCTCGAACAGGATGAGCTCTTCCTTGTCCGTCCCGGCGCCGAACAGCGTCTTCGCCACCGACAGGGGCGACAGCCGGATGAAGCCGGAATTCATGCTGACGACGAAGACGACGACGACGAGGACGGCCAGAACCGCGATCAGCGTCCATGCGCGCGCCGCGCGGCGGCGTCCGGCCTTCCGCAGGAAGTCGTTAGCGGTCATGACATCTCCCTCCTCACCCGGCGCACGAGGAACAGGAAGAAGGGAACGCCGATCAGGGCGATCAAAGCGCCGACGGGCGTCTCCTGCGGGGGATTGATCATCCGCGCCGCGACGTCGGCCAGCACGAACAGCAGGCTGCCGAGGACGGCCGAGCACGGCAAGATCCACTTGTAATTCACGCCGACGAGGAACCTCGCGATATGCGGAACGACGAGGCCGAGGAAGCTGATCGCGCCGACCGTCGCCACCGAGGCGCCGGCGAGCACGAGCACGACGACGGCGCAGAGCAGCTTCGTCAGGCCGATGCGAACGCCGAGGCCGGACGCCGCTTCGTCCCCGAGGCTGAGCAGCGTGATCGACCGGGACAGCAGAAGCGCCCCGACGAGTCCCGCCAGAATCCACGGCGCGATCGAGCCGACCTGGAGGACGTTCGACCCTCCCGTTCCGCCGAACATCCAGAACGCGAGCTGCTGGCCGATCCGGTACTTGTAGGCGATGCCTTCGCTGAGCGCGTTCAGCAGCCCCATGACGGCCGCGCCGGCGAGGGCGAGCCGGACCGGGGTCATGCCGCCGCGCGACAGCGATCCGATGCCGAAGACGAGTCCCGCGCCCAAGGCGGCGCCCAGGAACGAGACGAGAATGAGCTGGTGGAAGTGCAAGCCGGGAACGAAAGCGAAGCAGATCGCGATCGCGAGGCCGGAGCCCGCGTTGATGCCGAGCAAGCCCGGGTCCGCCAGCGGGTTGCGCGTCATGCCCTGCATGATGGCGCCCGCGGCCGCCAGGGCGGCGCCGACGAGAGCGCACGTCAGCGCGCGGGGCAGGCGGAGCGACCGGACGATCTGATGCGCGTCCAGATCCGGGTTGAACCGGACGAGCGCCTCCCATACGGTCGATAAGCGAATGTCCTTGGCGCCGACGGCGACGGACAAGGCGATGCACAAGACGAGAGCCGCGAGTCCGCCGACGATGATGAGCGTCGCGGCCAGCGGTCTTGAACGCAGCTTGGGGGTTCCCTGCGCGATCGATTGCGAAGAGGGGGTCATCGGGACGATACCTTCTTTTCCGTTCCATCTTATTGAGAATGATTATCACAATTTCCCAAGTAGCATACCTTACTTTCGCTTCGGCTGTCAATGCCGGATCGCCGCTCGGCGCGCTTGCGCCAGGGCCTCGTCTCCCCTTCGCCCTTCGGGCCCCCTCGATAGTCGCCATTGCGGAATGAGCAGCTCCCCTATTTCTGTATTGACATCCGGAAGGCGCGTTTGCTATAGTCCCCATTGAGAATGATTATCGATATCGCAAAGAGAAGGGAACGGTTGCTCGCATGCACGCCAAATCGTCTATACTGTCATCCAAATTCAAATCCATATCCAAATGGCTGTCCCTCCCGCTTCTGCTCTTATTGAGCCTGACGGTCTCCGCTTGCGGCGGCAGCGCCTCCGACAACGAACCGTCCGCCTCCGCGTCGGCTTCGTCCTCGCCTTCCGCTTCCCCCGAGAGCCCCTCGCCTTCGGCCTCCGCGTCCGCCTCGTCCGACTCCGCCGCGGAAGGCTTCCGGATTTACAAGACGGATAAAGGCGACATACGGATTCCGGTCAAGCCTCAGCGCATCGTTACCGACTATTACGGCGGGGAACTGCTCTCCGTAGGCGCGAACGTCGTCGGCGTCGAGCCGACCGCCTTCGCCAACCCGTTCATCAAGGACCGGCTCAAGGACGCGAAGGACGTCGGCGCGGAAGTCGATCCCGAGAAGGCGCTGGCGCTCCAGCCCGACTTGATCGTCGTCATGTACGACGCCAATTACGAGGCTCTGTCCAAGGTCGCTCCGACGGTGCATATTCCGTACGGCACGGCGACCGACATCTACGAGACCGTCCGGTTGTTCGGCGATCTCGTCGGCGCCCCGGACAAGGGGGAGGCGTTCCTCGCCGACTTCGACAAGAAGGCGGCCGAAGGCCGGGAGAAGATCAAGGGCGTCGTCGACGAGAACGCGACGGTCGGCCTGTACGAGCTGACGGACAAGGGCGAGCTGTGGATCTTCGGCGACAACGCCGGCCGCGGCGGCCAGGCGGTCTATAACGCGCTGAAGCTGAAGCTGCCCGAGAAGGTAAAGGGGGACAACCAGACGGTCCAGATCTCGCTCGAGACGCTTCCGGACTACGCGGCGGACTACATGTTCCTGACGACCTACGATCCGGAGAAGAAGGGCGACCAGCTGGCGAAGCTCAAGGAATCCCCGATCTGGAAGAACGTCCCCGCCGTCCGCAACAACCGGGCGTTCTTCAACGACTTCGACACGTTCTACCGCTACGATCCGATCGCCGTCACGGCGCAGATCGACCTGTTCGTGGATATGCTGCTTCAAGCGGGCAAATAAACGAGCGCGGAACCAAAAGAACCGGGTTTCCCCTCGGGGAAGCCCGGTTCTTTGGTCTGCGGCCGCGCGTCTCTATGCGGTTCCGAACTGCGCCTGGTGCAGGCGGCTGTACAGGCCGCCCGCCTCCACGAGCTCCTCGTGCCGGCCCTGCTCGCTGACGCCGTCCTCCGTCACGACGACGATCCGGTCCGCGTTCTTGATCGTGGCCAGACGATGGGCGATGACGAGCGTCGTCCGTCCGGCGGACAACTCGGCGAGCGACTGCTGGATGGCGGCTTCCGTCTCCGTGTCGAGGGCGGAGGTCGCTTCGTCCAGAATCAGAATCGGCGGATTCTTCAGGAACATGCGGGCGATGGCGAGCCGCTGCTTCTGTCCTCCCGACAGCTTCACGCCTCTCTCGCCGATGATCGTGTCCATGCCTTCCGGCTGCGAACGGATGAAGTCCTCGAGTCGCGCCCGGCGGGCCGCCTCCCAGATCTCTTCCTCGCTAGCCCCCAGCTTGCCGTAGGCGATATTGTCCCGGATCGTGCCGGCGAACAGGAAGACGTCCTGCTGGACGATGCCGATCTGCCGGCGGAGCGATTCGAGCTTCAGGCCGCGAATATCCATGCCGTCGATCGAGATCGAGCCCTCGTCCACCTCGTAGAACCTCGGCAGCAGGCTGCACAGCGTCGTCTTGCCGGCTCCGGACGGTCCGACGAACGCGACCGTCTCCCCCGCCCGGATCGACAGGTTGATCTTGGACAGCGTCGGCGAGCCGGGCTCGTAGCCGAACGTGACATCCCGGTAACGGATATGGCCCTGCAGATGGCCGACGTCCTTCGCATTCGGCGAATCCTGGACGTCCGGCTCGGTCTCGAGCAGCTCGACGTAACGCCTGAACCCGGCGATTCCCTTCGGATAGCTCTCGACGATGGCGTTGATCTTCTCGATCGGCCGGAACAGGACGTTCACGAGCAGCAAGAAAGCGAGGAATTCCCCGTACTTGAGCTGGTCGTGAAGCACGAACCAGGCGCCGCTGATCATGACGAGCAAGGAGACGAGCCGCATCAGCATGTAGCTGAGCGAGGAGTTTTTGCCCATGATTTTGTAGGCGACCAGCTTGGCCATCCGGTAACGGAGATTGTTCTCGGCGAACAGCTTCTTCTCGAACTCTTCGTTGGAGAACGCCTGCACGACGCGGATGCCTCCGACGTTGTCCTCGACTCTCGCGTTAAAGTCGGCCATATCGGCGAACATCCGATGGAACGCCTTCGTCATCTTGCCGTTGAAGTAGACGGCGAGCGCGATCATGATCGGAACCGCCGCGAACGTGATGAGCGCCAGCTCGAGATGAAGGTTCGCCATGACGACGAAGGCGCCGACGAGCGTCATCGCCGCGATGAACAGGTCCTCGGGGCCGTGATGCGCGACCTCCCCGATCTCCATCAGGTCGTTCGTCATCCGGGAGACGAGATGGCCCGTCTTGTTGTTGTCGAAGAAGCGGAACGACAGCTTCTGGATATGATTGAACAGCTTCCGGCGCATGTCCGTCTCGATGTTGATGCCGAGCATATGGCCCCAGTAGTTAACGACGAACTGCATGAACGTGTTCACCAGGTACACCGCGAGCAGCCCGGCGCAGGCCCACAGGATGAGAGACCAATCCTTGCCCGGCAGCAGCTCGTCCACGACATGGTTGACGGCGATCGGGAATCCGAGCTCCAGCAGGGCGACGAAGACGGCGCAGCCGAAGTCGAGAATGAATAAACCGCGATAAGGCTTGTAATAAGAGAAGAAGCGGCGGATCAAAAAAAAGCACCTCCAAAATGCCGGTTGCGGCTCGGCCGGCTCGCGTCCGGCTCTGTCTATCTCCCATCATAGCGGCTTCCGGCGAAGGCGATCAATGCTTATTTTCGCGGGCGGACGCGCAAGAAGCCATCCCGGGCAAGGCGACGCCTTGCCGGAATGGCTTCCTTGGACGGCCGATTCCGATTACGGATTGGCCGTAGAGCTGGCGGACGGAGAAGCGGACGGGGAAGCCGAGGATGAGGCTTCCGGCGAAGACGACGCCGAAGCCGACGGAGCCGGAGTCTCGGACGCTTGGGTCGCGTCTTCCTTCGTCAGGTAGTTCTTGTAGCCGAGCTCCTTCTTCGCGTCGGCGATCCAGGCGGACGCGCCTTCGTTGACTTTCTCGTCCAGGTACTTATTCTTGACTTCCTGCTTCACTTCTTCGTAGGTCGGCACGACGGCTTCCTTGCGGTCGGTCACTTTAATGATATGGAAGCCGTTCGGGGATTCGACGACGCCGCTCATCTCGCCCTTCTTCAAGGCGAACGCGGCCGTCTCGAACTGCTCGTTCATCCGGCCCTTCGGGAAGAAGCCCAGGTCGCCGCCGCTGTCCTTGGAGCCCGGATCCTGCGACTTCTCCTTCGCGAGGGAGGCGAAGTCGGCGCCTTCCTTCAACTGCTTGAGCACCGCTTCCGCTTCCGCCTTCGTGTTCAGCAGAATATGGGACGCCTTCACTTCTTCCGGCGTGCCGAAGCTCTCTTTGTTCTTCTCGTAATACGCCTTCAATTGATCTTCCGTCGGCGCTTCCTTCTTCTCGAAGATGTAGCGCAGCTCGATGTTCGGCCGGACCTGCTCCTTGAACGTCTCGAGCGTCAGACCGCTGGATGCGAGCGCCTGCTCGAACATCTCGTCCGTCTCGAACCCGTTCTCCTTCTTGATCTGGTCGATATAGGCGGTGACGTCGGCGTCGCTGACCGTCTTGCCGGTCTTCTCGGCTTCGATGGAGATGAGGCGCATCGTCATCAATTGGTCGAGGGAAGAGCCGACTTGGGTCTCGCCCATCGTCTTGACCATCTCGTCGTACAATTCGGATTCCGTGATCTTCTTCCCGTTCAGCTCGCCCACGGCTTCGCTGCCAGAAGCGCCGCCGGACTCGCGAACGAGCACGACGACGAGAGCGACGATCGCGATGACCGCGATGGCCATCCACGGCCACGCCTTCATCGGCTTCGCCGGTTGAGCCGCCGCTGCCGCCGCCGCGGGACGGGCCGGCGCGGATTCGACGACGCCCTCGGCCTCGGCTTCCTCCACGGCTTCGGGCTTGTCCTCCCATTCCTCGGCCGGCTGGTTGTTGTGCGGATCCTTGTTCAATTCGCTCATTCTCTTAAAGTCCCCCTCTAATGAATTCGAACGCCATGGTCTGTCTTCGGCGCCGTTCGCGTCTTGCTTGTCTTAAAGCTCATTGTTCCACTATATCAAATTTTCAGCGGAATACCTTAATATAACTTAAAAAAAACGAAAAAGCGGAACGAGTCCGCTTGGAGGCTGTCGAAGGATAGACGACATCAGAGCACCGGGTGGGAGAGCGAACGCAGACCGACGATCCGGCATTCGACCGTGTCGCCCCGCGAGATCGGCACCGATCCCGGCGTGCCGGTCAGAATGACGTCGCCCGGAAGCAGCGTCATGACCCGGGAGACGAACGAGACGATGTACGAAGGCGGATAAAGCATCTTCGAGACGGAATTCCGATGGGCGACGGTTCCGTTCAGCCAAGTCTCGACGAACAGCTCTTCCGGAGCGGGAGCCTCGTCGGGCGTGACCAGCTGCGAGCCGAGACTGCAGAACGTGTCGAACGACTTCGCGCGGTACATGTACCTCGGATTGTCTGCGAGAATGTCGGCCGCCGTCATGTCCAGGGAGGCGGCATACCCGGCGATGGCGCGCTCCGCCTCCGCTTCGTCCGCGTCCTTGCACGCCGCGCCGATCACGACGGCCAGCTCGGCTTCGGCGGTCACGCGGGACGACTGCTTCGGAAGCCGGATCGGGCCGCCGGGGCCGACCAGGCTCGTATCCGGCTTGGCGAATAGGACCGGATCGGCGCCTTCGCGGTTGCCTCGCAGCTCTTCGAGCTTCTCCCGGTAATTCATGCCGACTCCGATTATTTTGCGAGGGCGGCGAACGAGCGGCGCAAGATCGGCTTCCTCGATAGGAATGGCCGGAAGCTCCGCGAGCCGGTCGGCTCCCCCTTGTTGGTACCAATCGCGAAGCCGATCCCACTCGCCGCGCTGCAGCCATTCCTCCGCGGTCAAGCTCCACGCTCCGCCTAACCGTTCGTTCACGGTTCGGATCGGAACGAAGCCGGCGGCGGATTCCAGAGCGGCCGTCTCCGTTCCGTTCCAACGAATCGATGCCGCCTTCATCGCCCTCCTCCTTCCCGCACCGCGAGCTTGTCTCGAACCCAGCGGAGCAGGCTCAGGTCGCGGCCTCTGCCGGCGATGAAGGACAACCCGAGCGGGTTGCCTCTGCCGGAGAAGACGGGAACCGTTGCTTGCGGCAGGCCGCTCAGTCCCGCTATGCAGGTCAGCATCATCGTGCGGGAACGCTGCAGCTCCGTCTGCTCGCCCGTCATGCGGAGCAGGGGCGCCTCCCCCGTGGCGGTCGGAACGACCAGCAGGGAATCGCTGCCCAGCCATTCGTCCAGCTTCCGGCCGACGGTCCGCTTCATCCCGTATAGGCGCTCCTTGTCGGAGGACGGCAGCCTGCTCGCCCATTGGAACCGTTCGGCGATGCCCGGGCCGAAGACCGGCTTCTCCGAACGGACCCACGGCCCGTGCTGCTCCCAGATCTCGATGCCCTGGATCGTTCGGAACGTCCGGGCCCACGCCTCCAAGCTTCCCTCGGGCAGCTCGGCGGACTCGGGCTTCATCCCCGGCGCGATGGAGGCGAGCTCCCGCAGCAGCGCCTGCCGAACGCCCGGCTCCGCCAGCTCCCAAGCCTCGGAGGGCAGGTACAGCCGGCAGGCAGCGCCGCTGCCGGATTCCGATTCCGATTCGGATTCGGATTCTATCCCGTTCTCGAGCAGAATTCGGCCGACGCGTAGCAGCGTCTCCGCGTCCCGGCTCATCCAGCCCACCGTATCGAAGCTTGGCGCGAGCGGAATGACGCCTTCCGCCGACACCGCCCCGTGGCCGGGACGGAAGCCGTATACCCCGCAGTAGGAGGCGGGAATGCGGACCGAGCCTCCCGTATCGGTGCCGAGCGCGAAGTCCGCGTCTCCGGCCGCCACCGCGACCGCCGAGCCGCTCGAGGAGCCGCCGGGAACGCGTCCGGACGCCCTCGGGTTGACCGGCGTCCCGTAATGGTGATTTTCTCCCTGGAGGCTGTACATCAGCTCGTCGGTAATCGTCGCGCCCCGAAGCCTCGCCCCTTGCTTCAGAAGCAGCCGCACGGCGCGGGCGTGGCGCTTCGCCGGACCGTGGGTCCTCCGCCAATCGGGATTGCCGGCGCTGCTCGTATGGCCCGCGACGTCGAACACGTCCTTCACCGCGAACGTGAGTCCCGACAGGCTTCCTTCCCCTTCCGGCTCGACCGTCAAGTCGGCTCTCACGTAAGCGTTATGGGCGTTCAAGGCGTTCATCATCCATCCCCCCTTTACCATCCGATCGCCGCGCCGTCGCAGCGCGGGTCCGTTCCTCCCGAACGGAAGCCGTTCCCGTCAATGCGAATCGCGTGCGCGTGGCCGACGATTCCGTCGTACTCCCCCGCGAGGCGTACGGCATGTCCGGCTTCCTCGAGTCTCTTAACCGCTTCCGCCGAGATCCGGCTCTCGAGCTTCAGCTCCTGCGTAGGCTCGCCCCACGTCCGTCCCCACACCCAGCGGGGCTCGGAGACGGCCGACTGCGGGTCCATGCCGAAGTCGACCATACGGGTGAGCAGCGCCGTCTGCGTCTGCGGCTGCCCTTCCCCGCCTTGCGTTCCGTACAGCAAGAACGGCTCGCCGTCCCGGAACGCCATGGCCGGCATCAGCGTGTGGAACGTCCGCTTGTCCGGCTCCAATCGGTTCGGATGGTTCGGATCGAGCGAGAAAAACGAGCCGCGATTTTGCAGCAGGATGCCGGTGTCCCCCGCCGTCGCCGCGGAGCCGTATTCGAAATACAGGCTCTGGATGAAGGATACCGCGTTGCCCTCTCCGTCGACGACCGCGGCATACGCCGTATCGCTGCCGACCGGCTCCGTCCGGGCGGGGAGAGCCCGCTTCCGGTCGATTCCGCCGGCCAGCTCCGCCGCGTATTCCTTCGATAGAAGGCGATCGAGCGGGATGTCGGCGAAGTCCGGGTCGGTCAAGTAACGGTCCCGGTCGGCGAAGCTTCGCTTGATCGCCTCGACGATCAGGTGATAGTATTCGAACGTTCCGTGGCCGGCGGCCTTCAGATCGAAGTTCTCGAGAATGTGCGCCGTCAGAATTCCGGTGAAGCCTTGGGAATTGGGCGGCGCCTGATACAGCTCGTGGCCGCGGTAGCTGCCGATTATCGGGGCCGTCCATTGCCCCCGGTAGTTCTCGAAGTCTTCCAAGGCGAGCAGACCGCCATGCTGAGCCGCGTACGCCGCGATCCGGCGCGCGACGTCGCCCCGGTAGAAGGCGTCTCTCCCCCCGGCCGCAAGCGCCCGCAGCGTCTCGCCAAGCTCCCTCTGCACGAGCGGGCTGCCGATGGCCGGAACGCGTCCTCCGGGCAAGTAGATGCCGGCCGTGATCGGCTCCCGTCGCAGCGTGTCCGCTCGCGCCGCGGTCGTCTCGTGAAGGTCCCGCGAGACCGGGCAGCCTTCGAGGGCGTAGCCGATCGCGGGCTCGAGAACGTCCGCCAGCGTCAGCCGCCCGTATTCGCTCAGGACGGCCGACCAGCCGTCCGCCATGCCGGGCACCGTCAGCGCGCTGCGGATTCCCCTGCGCGGAATTTCCGCTTCGTCCGCGAACCGATCCCTCGTCGCCAGCCGGCCCGAACGGCCGCTTGCGTTGTAGACGCGCACCGCGCGCTCTCCGCGTTCGTAGGTCAGCCAGAAGGCGTCTCCGCCGAGGCCGGTCATATGCGGATAGACGACGGCCAGGCAGGCGCTGACCGCGACGGCGGCGTCGAAGGCGTTGCCGCCCTTCTGAAGAATGCGGGCTCCCGCCGCGGTGGCCAGGTGGTGGGGGCTGACCACCATCGTTTTCGTTCCGGTAACCGGTTTGGCATGCAATCCGGATCTCCCCTCTCCGCCTTCGTCCGTCGGGAGTCGGCTGAAAATGTATCCCTAATGTAATCGACGTCCCGGAGAGGGTCAATCGATAAGGCAGCGTTTTGTATCGAACCCAATTGCAAGCGCTTGCATTGCATTCCGCGAACAAAAAACGGAGGATGACGAACACGGCTTGTTCTCGCTCCGGTTCGACCGGGCGGTCTGCCGGATGGTGTGCGCTTAGAGCGTCGCATTCGTTAAAAAATCCCCGTCTCGGCCGCTTGGCAGTGACGGGGATTGCTTATTTTCCTACGTCATTCTTCCTTCTTTCACGAGACTTTGTGTTCGATGCGCAGCTTATCGGCGACCATCGCGATGAATTCGCTGTTCGTCGGCTTCGACTTCGCGATATTGATCGTGTAGCCGAACAGGTGGCTGATGCTGTCGATGTTGCCGCGCGTCCAGGCGACCTCGATCGCATGGCGGATCGCGCGTTCGACGCGGGAAGGCGTCGTCTTGAACTTCTCGGCGATAGCCGGGTACAGCGTCTTCGTGATCGCGCCGAGAATCTCGATGTTGTTGTACACCATCGTGATCGCTTCGCGAAGGTATTGATAGCCCTTGATATGGGCCGGAACGCCGATCTCATGGATGATGCTCGTAATGTTGGCATCCAGATTCTTCGGCTTGCCGATCGGAACGATGTTCGAACGGCTGACGGAGCCCGTCGAAGAGATCGTCGGCGAGGAGGATGCCGACACTTGGGATCCGGCCAATTGGCGAATCCGGTTGGCCAGCACATCCATATCGAACGGCTTGAGTATGTAGTAGGAAGCCCCTAGTTGCACCGCCCGCTGAGTTATGTTCTCTTGACCGAAAGCGGTGAGCATGATGATCTTCGGCATCGGCGACAAGTTCAGCTCCCGCAGTTTCTCCAGTACGCCAAGGCCGTCCAGATGAGGCATGATGATATCGACGATCATCACATCCGGAACGAGCCTGTTCTCTTCCAACTGACGGATGACCTCTTCTCCGTTGTACGCCACTCCGATGACCGTCATGTCATCCTGTTCTTCAATATACTCGGACAACAAATTCGTAAATTCTCGGTTGTCGTCAGCCAGAAATACTTCGATCCGCTGCAAGGTCTGGTCCTCCCTTTCTGTACCGTAAGATGGGTTCAAGAAACGTCAGGCGTTCCTATGCTAACCGAATTCGACATAGGGATAGCAATTCCTTCTGTCGCAAAAATTAAAATCTTTATTTTTTTGAGGATATCGAATATAATTATTAATTTATGTCATTACACGCGCTTTTTCGCAGTATTTCGACAAATGTTCGGAAATTGAAATTGCTTCCCGTAAAAGCAAACACCCAAGGCGTTAAACCGCCTTAGATGTCGCTTCCTCCGGCTTCAGCATAATCCCCGCGTCCTGCAGCATCCATTCGATGAAGCAGCCGTATCCGGAAGTCGGATCGTTCACGAAGACGTGGGTGACGGCGCCGACCAGCTTGCCGTTCTGCAGAATCGGGCTGCCGCTCATCCCTTGCACGATGCCCCCGGTTCTCTCCAGAAGCTTCGGGTCCGTGATCCGAATGACCATTCCCTTCGTCGCCGGGCTCGTCTGCTTGGAGACGTGAACGATCTGGATGTTGAACCGTTCGACCTTCTGCCCGTTGACGACCGTCAGAATCTCGGCCGGACCTTCTTCCACTTCTTCGGAGAACGCCACCGGTACCGGATCTTGATGAAGCGCGTGCTCCGGAAGGCGATTCATCCGCCCGAAGATGCCGAACGGGGTATTCCGCTCCACGTTGCCCAGCGTCTTGCCTTCCTTGATGAAGGTCGCCCGCTTCTCCCCCGGTTCGCCGCTCTGGCTCTTCGAGATGGAGAGGACGTTGGATTGCAAAATCTGCCCGCTGCCGACGCTGATCGGAGTCTGCGTGTCCATATCGGTGATGACGTGGCCGAGTGCCCCGTAAACGCCTTGATCCGGCGCGTAGAACGTAAGGGTGCCGACACCGGCCGCGGAATCGCGAATGTATAATCCGAGCCGCCATGCCTGATCCTCTTGATCGAAGGCCGGAGACAGCTTCGTCTTGAACGTCATCTTGCCTCTTCTCACGTCCAGTTGGAGCGGCACTCCGGATTTGCCCGCTTCGTCCGCCAAGCTCGCGACCTTGGAGACGTCGTTCAGCGGTTTGCCGTTGATGGCTACGATCAAGTCCCCAAGCTTCAGCTTCGCGTCCTCGCCCGGAGATTGGCGGGTGTTCGGCCCCGTCTGCACGAGATGGTGGCCGACGACCATGATGCCTGCCGACTTCACCTTGACGCCGATCGTCTGTCCGCCAGGCACCACCTTCAGGTCGGGAACGACCTGCAGCTTGACCGTCTTGAACGGAATTTTGCCGAACAGCTTCAAGCGAAGCTCCGTCTCCCCGCTTCTCTTCGGCTGTATGGATACGGGCTCGTTCAGATTGACGGGGAACGTCGACCGAGTCGAGCCGTTGACCGCCGCCACGCTCGGGTCGAGCGTCCCTTGGGCGTGAACCGGCATCGCGAAGTGGAGATCCTTCGCTTGTCCCTGGAACAGCCGCAATTCGTTCGGAAAAGCCGCGTAATGCCTTAACGGAGCGGAGGTTACGGCAAGGCACATGAAAAGTACGAGAAGGATGCCGAAGCTGCGTCTAACCTTAGGCTTACGGTTCAACAATCCCACGCTCCCTTACAGTCTATCCCGGCGCCGACGAATCCGGCCCGGCAACGTACCTATAAGGTAACCGTGCCCCTCCCCTTTTATGTTGCCCACAAGCTTCCTTGAATACGGCTTTTTTCGCGCCGTTACGCGTTTTTTTGACGTTCGGCGAGCACCAGCATTTCCTGAGCGTGATGTCGGGTTTTTTCCGTTACTTCCACGCCTCCGAGCATGCGGGCGAGTTCTTCCACCCGGTCGGCGCCGACGAGCTCCCGGACGGAGGTCGACGTGCGGCCGTCCTCCCTCACCTGCTTGCGGATCTCGTACGGATGATCCGCCATGCAGGCGACCTGCGGCAGATGCGTGATGGCGAACACCTGGCAATGCGCCGACAGGCGCGACAGCTTCTCGGCGATCGCCTGCGCGGCCCGGCCGCTCACGCCCGTATCCACTTCGTCGAAGACGAGGACGGGAATCCGGTCGATGCGGGCGAAGATCGCCTTCAGCGCGAGCATGACGCGCGACATCTCGCCTCCCGACGCGATCTTGGCAAGCGGCTTCGGCGGTTCGCCCGGGTTGGTGGAGAGCAGGAATTCGGCGACGTCGGTTCCGGTCGGCGTCAACTGGGTCTTCTCCAGCTTCACCTCGAAGGCGGTCCGTTCCATCTGCAGGTCGCGCAGCTCGTTCACGATCGCCTGCGACAGGCTCTTCGCGGCGTCCCGGCGAATGCCGGACAGCACGTCGGCCAGCTCGACGAGCTCGCCCCGGACGATCCGCTCCTTCTCCGTAAGAGCCTTAAGCAGTTCTTCCCGATTGTCGAGCTTCTCCGTCTCCGCTTGAATTCGTTCTTTATAGGCCATAATATCGGCGACGGTCTCTCCGTACTTGCGCTTCAGCCCGTACAGCAGGTCGAGCCGCTCCTCGAGATAAGCCAGCCGCTCGGGATTGAATTCGATTCCTTCGCGGTAGCCCCGCAGCTGGAACACGACGTCCTCCGCCCCGTAATAGGCGGATTGCAGCTGCTCGAGCAGAGGCTGAACCGCGCCCGGGTCCACCTTCACGATCTCCTCGAGCTTCGAGATCGCGCGGGAGATCGCGGGCAGCCCCTTCGGCCCGTTCAGCAGCTCGTACGCTTCGGCGGCGGCCTCGGCCAGCTTCTCGGAGTGGGACAGCTTGCGCTTCTCTTCCTGAAGCGCTTCGTCTTCTCCCGGCTTCAGCCGAGCGTCGGCGATCTCCTCCAGCTGGTACCGGTACAGATCGAGCATCTGCACTTGCTGCCGGGACGTATCTTCAAGCTCCCTCCGTTCCCGTACGATCCGCAGATAAGCGTCGTATTTCTCTTGGTATTCCAGCTTCAAGCCGGCGATCACGTCGCCCGCGTACTGATCGAGCCATTCCAGATGGCGCTCGGTGCGCAGCAGCGACTGATGCTCGTGCTGGCCGTGAATGTTGACCAGGTGCTCGCCGACTTCGCGCAGCATGGTGAGCGTAACGCTCTGCCCGTTGATCCGGGAGGACGACTTCCCCTGCTGCGACAGCTCCCTGCGGATCACGAGCGCTTCCTCTTCTTCCGCGTGAATGCCCAGCCGGCGCAGCGTCTCCCAGACCGGGTGTCCCGAAGGCAAGTCGAATACCGCCTCGATGTCCGCCCGGTCGCAGCCGTGCCGGATCATGTCGGCGGAGCCCCTTCCTCCCGCGATCAGAGCCAGCGCGTCGATGACGATCGATTTGCCCGCGCCGGTCTCCCCGGTCAGCACGTGGAAGCCTTGATGGAATTCGACGGAAATATTCTCGATGACGGCCAAGTTCCGTATCGACAGCTCTTGAAGCATGAGTATCCTCCTTCGACGGCTATGACGATCGCGGCGTTACCGGATCATCTCGTG
Organism: Cohnella xylanilytica; assembly: GCF_014212175.1. GTDB lineage: Bacteria > Bacillota > Bacilli > Paenibacillales > Paenibacillaceae > Cohnella > Cohnella xylanilytica. The sequence continues at coordinate 29,188 of NZ_JACJVR010000063.1, forward strand.
AATCCGATCGACCAGCAGAGAGCCTTGGTCCTTCGAGCGGCAGATGAGCAGCGTCGTGTCGTCTCCGCTGATCGAGCCCATGATCTCCGGCCAATCCATGCCGTCGATCAGCGACGCGATCGTATTGGCCGTGCCGGGAAGGCACTTCACGACGACCAGGTTGTCCGCCGCCTCGGCCTGCACGAAGTGATCGACAAGGGCGCGCTTCAGCTTGAGCGCCGGGTTGTACCGCTGATCGTGCGGCATCGAATATTTGTACCGGCCGTCCTCCAACGGGACCTTGATCAGCTGCATCTCCTTGATGTCGCGCGAGACGGTGGCCTGGGTGACGTGCACGCCTTCGCTGCGCAGCGCCTCCACCAGCTCCTCCTGCGTCTCGATCTCCCTCGAGCCGATCATTTCGCGGATTTTCCTCTGCCTTTGACCTTTCATCCGTTCTCATCCTCCACTTTGAATCGCACCGTCCGTACGAGTCGATCCTTCGGATCCGCAACGATGATTCCTTCGCATTCGGGGAACAGCAGCGCGTAAACGAGAAGCCGTTCCCTCAGTCCGCTGGCCGTCCATTCGAGCGGCATTCGGGACTTGTCCAGCTTCACCAAATAGTATTTATCTTCCTTGACGGCCAAATAATCGAAGAAGAGCCGCGTCGGCTGAAGAGGCCCTTCATCGATGGAGACGGCGAGCGGAATCCGGTGTTTGCCGGAGAGCACCTCGTACCCGTTCTCCTCGAGCAGATCCACCGTCTCGTCGGGCTCGACTCCGCCGGCCTTGGCCAGCTTGCGAATGCGATACCCCGGAGGCGCGTGCAGCCAATTGTCGAAGCGACGCCATATCCACCACAGGAGCAGACCTACGGCCACGAGAAAAACGATCCAATCTCCGAATTGAGCCACCCTCATCGCCTCCTTGCGGGACGCCGCGCTTGTGCGGGCGCCCTACACTAATTCGAGGCGGGAACGCCGATCTCCTCTCGGGTCGGCGCGAATGGGATTTCCGGCGTACGCTTCATGCCGGTTGCGGCTTAACGGTTACGATTCGAACTCGGGAGCGCCTTGGAAGTGCGCAGGTGTCATGCAGCGGGCGAATAGGCGTCGCCGACGTCGCGCGGCTCTTGCTCGCGGATCGTTCATCTAGCCGGATCGCATAAATCGTTGGATCGTAAAAAGAGCCGGATCGTAAAAAAACCGGAGCTCGCGGGGAGAAGCGAACCGTTATCGTGACGGCCGTTCTTCGGCAGCTCCGGGTGTCGGGACCCATGTCGTCGGGCGTCGGGTCAGCCGTTCCCGCGGAACGCGGAGGCGGCCTCCTGCACGACTTGTCGGGCGAGGCCCGATAATTGATCTTCGCCCATCGAGACCGGCTCGCCGCCCGCGGAACCGGAATCCCGATCGCGGAGCAGCCAATACGCCAGAAATTCGATGTTGCCTTCCCCTCCGGTAATCGGGGAGTACGTTAATCCTTGAAGCTCGAAGCCCAGTTCGCCGGCGAACCGCAGCACGTCGCGGACGACCGCTTCGTGGACGCCGGGATCGCGCACGACCCCGGACTTGCCGACCTGCTCCCGGCCCGCTTCGAATTGGGGCTTGATCAGGGCGACGGTCCCTCCACCCGGAACGAGCAGCGGCGCCAGCGCCGGCAGAATCAGCTTCAGCGAGATGAAGCTGACGTCGATCGTCGCGAAGCCCGGGCGGGGTCCGTCGAGCTGATCCGGCGTCACGTGGCGGAAGTTCGTCCTCTCCATGACGCGGACCCGCTCGTCCTGGCGCAGCGACCAGTCCAGCTGGTTGTAGCCGACGTCCAAGGCGTATACGAACGCCGCTCCGTTCTGAAGGGCGCAATCGGTGAAGCCGCCGGTCGAGGCTCCGATGTCGAGCATAACCGCTCCGGCGAGGTCGATGCCGAAGTGGCGGATCGCCTTCTCGAGCTTCAAGCCGCCCCGGCTGACGTAGGGGTGGGGGGCTCCCTTGACTGTAATGGCCGCGTCCCGCGGCACCTTCGTGCCGGGCTTGTCGACCTTCTCGGAGCCGATCAAGACGAGACCGGCCATAATGGCGGCCTTCGCCTTCTCCCGGCTCTCGTAATAGCCTTGCTCCACGAGCAGGACGTCGAGCCGTTCCTTCGAAGTCGCGTTCATTCCCGTCGTCACGTCGCCTTCTGCCGAACGCGCGCGACCTTGGAGCGCAGCTCTTGGACGACATTCTCCGCGGTCAAGCCCGCCTCGACGCGCTGCTCCTTGATGCTGGCGTGCTCGATGAACAGGTCCGGAATGCCGGCCAGGCTGACCGACATGTGGTGAATCTGGCGCTGGGCGTAAAATTCGAGCACCGCTCCGCCGAGACCGCCGGCGATGGCCGTCTCTTCCAGCACGAGCAGCGGGAGACGCTCTTCGGCCAGGCCGAGCAGCATCTCTTCGTCCAGCGGCTTCACGAAGCGGGCGTTCACGACCCGGATGCCGATCCCTTCGCGCTTGAGCAGCTCGGCCGCTTCCTCCGCCACCTGGACCATCGGTCCGATGGCGATAATGGCGGCGTAATCGCCTTCGCGAACGGTCTCCCACTGGCCGATCGGAATCGGCATCGGGTCTTCGTCCATCGGCACGCCGAGTCCGTTCACCCGCGGGTAACGGATCGCGATCGGGCCGTCGTCGTAATCGACGGCGGTTCTCATCATGCGCCGCAGCTCGTTCTCGTCCTTGGGCATCATCAGCACGATGTTCGGAATATGCCGCAGGAACGCGATATCGTACACGCCCTGGTGCGTCTCGCCGTCCGGGCCGACGAACCCCGCGCGGTCGATGGCGAAGATGACGTTGGCGTTATGCCGGCAGATGTCGTGCACGACCTGGTCGTACGCGCGCTGCAGGAAGGTCGAATAGACGGCGAATACCGGCTTCAGCCCTTCCATCGCGAGCGCCGCCGACATCGTGGCGGCATGCTGCTCGGCGATGCCGACGTCGAACATCCGGTCCGGGAACTTCTTCGCGAAGCCGAGAAGCCCGGAGCCGCCCGGCATCGCGGGCGTGATGGCGACGATTCTCTCGTCCTTCTCCGCGAGCTCGATCAAGGCGTTGCCGAACACTTCCGTGTACATCGGAGGCCCGACGGGCTTGACGACTTGCCCCGATTCGATCTTGTACGGGGTGATGCCGTGCCACTTGTGCGAGTCGGCTTCGGCCGGGGAATAGCCCTTGCCCTTCACCGTCAGCACGTGCACGAGCACGGGACCGTCCACCTTGTCCGCTTGACGGAACGTCTCGAGCAATTTATCGATATCGTGGCCGTCCACCGGCCCGAAGTACTTCAATCCGAATTCCTCGAACAGCATGCCGGGAACGACCAGGTACTTCAACCCGTCCTTGAACCGTTCGGCCGTCTTCGCCAGCTTGCCGCCTACCGCCGGAATCTTGCGCAGCAGCGATTCGAATTCTTCCTTGGCCTTGCGGTACGTCTTGTCGGAACGGACCTTGCCCAGGTAGTTGTGCAGGGCGCCGACGTTCGGGGCGATCGACATCTCGTTGTCGTTGAGCACGACCGTCAGCTTGCGCTTCTCGTGCCCGATATGGTTGAGCGCCTCCAGCGCCATGCCGCCCGTGAGCGCGCCGTCGCCGATGACCGCGACGACCTTGTTCGACTCGCCCTTCAGGTCGCGCGAGATCGCCATCCCGATGGCCGCCGACAAGGACGTGCTGCTGTGGCCGGCTTCCCAGACGTCATGCTCGCTCTCGGCCCGCTTGACGAAGCCGCACAGCCCGTTCTTCTGGCGCAGCGTGTCGAACCGGCCCATGCGGCCGGTCAGAATCTTATGCACGTAAGCCTGATGGCCGACGTCGAAGATGAACTTGTCCCGAGGGCTGTCGTACAAATAATGAAGAGCCAGAGTCAGCTCCACGACGCCCAGGTTGGGCGCCAGGTGACCTCCGGTTGCGGATAGTTTCTCGATTAGAAATTGACGGATCTCCTGTGCCAATAGCGGAAGATCGGATAAGGCAAGCTTCTTCAGATCCGCCGGACTGTCGATGCGATCGAGCAGCAATTAAGTTCCCCACTTTCCCCGATTCGGCGCTGGCGTCGCTTGGAACGTAGGTCCGAAACGAATGTTCGCCGTCTCCTTGAAGTTGGATATTACGCCTATTATAGCATATCCGGAATTCAAAGCCCAAGGGTTCGCCTTCCAAATTCGGCGAATATCGACGCGGCTCGATCCCTCGCGCGGCCGTGCGGCCTTGCCGCTGCGGACTTCGCCGGCCCCGGAGTCGCCTCCGCCGGCCGATGCCCGCCGCGATAGCGCAGCCTCGCAAGCAAAAAGGCATTCGGCCCATTCCCGCTTCGGTTCGCGCGCGAAGCGGCCATGCGCCGAATGCCTCTTCCGATCAATGATCCCGCCGCATGACGTACCGGGCGAGCCCCTCGAGCAGATCCGCCCGGGCCAGTCCGGCGGACGCGATCGCCCCGATCGCTTCCTCCGTCAACGCTTCGACGCGTCTGCGGCTCTCGTCCAGCCCGATCAGGTAAGGATAGGTCACCTTGCCCTGCCTCTCGTCGCTTCCCTGCGGCTTGCCCAGCTTCGCCTCGTCGCCGGTAACGTCCAGGATGTCGTCTTGGATCTGGAACGCGAGCCCGACGTTGCGGCCGTACAGACCGAGGGCGTCCAGCGCGCGGTCGTCCGCTTCGGCCGCATGGCCTCCGGCTCTAAGCGAGAACGCGATCAGGTCGCTCGTCTTGTGGAGGTGGATATTCTCCAGCTCCTCGAGCGACGTGATCCCTTGCTCGCCCAGCATGTCGTCGGCTTGTCCCCCGACCATGCCGGGGAAGCCCGCGTATCGCGCGAGCTCGGAGACGACGGCCAGCGCCCGCGCCGCCGGCACGCCTCGGCCGGCCGCCTGGGCGGCGACGTAGAAGGCGTGCGTCAACAAGCCGTCGCCCGCCAGAATCGCCATCGCTTCGCCGTACACCTTGTGGTTGGTCGGCCGGCCGCGGCGGAGATCGTCGTTGTCCATCGCCGGCAAGTCGTCATGGATAAGCGAATAGGTGTGCACCATCTCGACGGCGACGGCGAACGGAAGCGCCTTCTCGACCGCCTCTTCGCTGCCGGCGACGCTCTCGGCCGCCGCCATGACGAGAACCGGACGAAGCCGCTTCCCGCCGGCTTCCAAGGAATAGCGCGCAGCTTCCCGAAGCCGGGAAGGGATGCGCCAATCGGCGGGCAGGGCATCGCGCAGGGCCGCTTCCGCCCGTTCCCGCCGCATTCTAACGTAGCTGTCGATGTTCGCTAGCTGCATCACTCAGAAGGACTCTCCTTTATCCGTACCGGATTCGTCTCGCTGCGGGGCGAACGGCTTGCGCTGCACGCCGTTCTCGTCCTCCACCAGCATCTCGATCCTCCGCTCGACCTGCTCGAGCTTCTGGCCGCACAACCGGGAGAGCGCCATGCCTTCCTGGTACAGTTCGATCGCCGTCTCGAGCGGTACGTCCGAGCTCTCCAGACGGGATACGATTCTCTCCAGTCTCTCCATGGCCTCTTCGAACGAGATCGCGTTCTCGCCGTCTCCCAGGACCGGCTTGTCCGTCAACCCGTTCGCTTCCGAATTAGTTCCCATCCGAGATCTCCTCCCCATGCAATCCCCATACTTGGCAATCGAGCCTGCCGTCCGCGAGCCGCACCTTGATCAAGTCGCCGGGCTGCACTTCGCCGATGCTGCGGATCAGCTTCTTCTCCTCCTCGTCGTAGGCGAGGCTGTAGCCTCTCGCCATGACTTTGAGCGGGCTCAGCGCGTCCAGCTGCCGGACGAGCGCGCCGAAGCCCTTCTGCCGCTCGCGCAGCATGCCGCGCATCGCGAGATCGAGCCCGCGCGCGGCGGCTTCCGCCCGCTTGCGCGCGTAGGCCGCCTGCTCCGCGGGACTCGCCGCGGACAGGCGGCCGCCCAGCCGCGCGAGCCGTTCGCGCGCGCGGGCGTGGTGCCCTTCCGCGCGGTAGCGGAGCCGCTCGCGCAGGCGGTCGAGCTGTTCGGCCCGGGCGAGCAAGGCCCGCCGGGGCTGCGTGAAGAAGGGCGAGCGCGCCGAATGCTGCCAACGCTCGCGCTTCTTCGCGAGCAGCAGCCGCAGCGACTTGGCCATGCGCAGCTCCACCGCCTTGAGCCCCTGCCGCAGCTCGGCGGCGTGGGGCACGGCCAGCTCGGCCGCCGCCGTCGGCGTCGCGGCCCGCAGATCCGCCGCGAAGTCGGCGATCGTGAAGTCGGTCTCGTGGCCGACGGCCGAGATGACCGGGATGGCGGAGGCGCGAATCGCCCTCGCGACGGCCTCCTCGTTGAACGCCCACAGCTCCTCGAGCGAACCGCCGCCGCGTCCGACGATCAGCACGTCGACCTCGGCGAGCCGGTTCATCGACGCGATCGCCTTCACGATGGAAGGCGCCGCCCCCGTGCCCTGAACCGATACCGGATACAGGAACACCGGCACGGACGGATGCCTGCGCTGCAGCGTGATCAGAATGTCGCGCACCGCGGCCCCCGTCGGCGACGTAATGACGCCGATCGCCTTCGGATACCGCGGAATGGGACGTTTGACCGCTTCCGCGAACAGCCCTTCCGCCTCGAGCTTGCGCTTGAGCTGCTCGAAGGCGAGATACAGGCTGCCGACGCCGTCGGGCTGCATCGCCGTCACGTAGAATTGATACTGCCCGTCTCTCTCATAGACGGACACGCCTCCCCTGGCCAGCACCTTCATGCCGTCCTTGGGCATGAAGGGAAGTCGCTGGTTGTGGGAGGCGAACATGATGCTTTTCAGCCTGCCGCTCTCGTCCTTGAGCGTGAAATACATATGGCCGCTGGAATGCCGGGTAAAGTTCGAGATCTCCCCCCGAAGCCACACGTCCTGCAGCTTCGAATCTCCTTCCAGCTTCATCTTGATATACCGATTGACGTCGCGGATGCTCAGCACGCGTGCCGGTTCCATCTCTCCCGCCCCCGCTTCCGCTAGCCGATGCCGTGCGCCGTCTTCGCCGCCTTGAGCGTATTGGCCATCAGCATCGTGATGGTCATCGGGCCGACCCCGCCGGGCACCGGCGTGATCCAGCCGGCGACTTCGGCGACTTCGTCGTAATCGACGTCGCCGCACAGCTTGCCGGTGTCGAGCCGGTTGATCCCGACGTCGACGACGACCGCCCCGGGCTTGATCCAATCCTTCTTCACGAGCTTCGGAACGCCTACCGCCGCGACGACGATATCGGCCTCCCGGACCACTTCCGGCAGGTTCGGCGTGCGGGAATGCGCGATCGTGACCGTCGCGTTCTCGCGAAGCAGCAGAAGCGATACCGGCTTGCCGACGATGTTGCTTCGTCCGATGACGACCGCCTTCTTGCCGGCCGGCGAATTGCCGGTCCGCTTCAGCAGCTCGATGACGCCCGCCGGCGTGCACGGAAGCAAGGAATCGTCGCCGATCATCAGGTTGCCGACGCTGATCGGGTGGAAGCCGTCCACGTCCTTGGCGACCGAGATCGCGTCGATGACCGCCTTCTCCTCGATGTGCTTCGGAAGCGGCAGCTGCACGAGAATGCCGTTGATGTCGGCTTGTCCGTTGAGCCGTTCGATGAGGGCGAGAAGGTCCGCCTGGCTCGTCTCCGCCGGCAGACGGTGCACTTCGGAATAGAAGCCGAGGTCCTCGCACGCCTTCGCCTTGTTGCGGACGTACACTTGCGAAGCCGGGTCTTCCCCGACGAGCACGACGGCCAGGCCGGGACGGACGCCCTTCTCCCGCAAGGCCGCCACTTCGTTCTTGATCTCTTCGCGAATCGTATCGGATATCTGCTTGCCGTTGATGATCTGAGCGCTCATTCCGGTTCCCCCTCCCGATGGTTGGCTGCGCCTTCGCCCGCGGCCGGAGCTTTGCCGCGTTCGCGGATCATGCGGCCCAGGACGCCGTTGACGAACTTGCCGGACTCTTCCGTGCCGAAGTGCTTAGCCAGCTCGATCGCTTCGTTCACGACGACCTTCGGCGGAACTTCGGGCCGGAACTCCAGCTCGTAGGCGGCCAGCCGCAAAATCTGCAGGTCCACCCGGGACAGCCGGTCGACCTGCCAGCCGGTCAGGAACTCCTCCAGCAGCCGGTCGATCTCCTCGCGCTTCTCTTGCACGCCCGCCACCAGCTCGCGGGTGAACGAATCGATCGCCCCGAGTCCGCTGACGTCCGCTTCGATCTCGTTGTCGTGGCGCGCTTCTTCCATGACGGTATCGACGGCAATCTGGCCCTCGACCTCGTTCATCTCCATTTGGTACAGGCTCTGTACCGCTATCTCCCTAGCCAATCTGCGTTTCATGAATCCTCCGATCCAATGCCGTGTAATCAATGCGTTTAGCCGTCCCCCGCATGCCGAAGGATTCGGCCGTCGTCTCCGGCGGCCGGAAGGCCCGCCATAGGCCGTTCAAGGGCAGGAACCTCCGGTTACCGGGACCAAGGCCATCGATCGGTCAACCAGTCGGTCAGCCGGCTCCAATTCACGAGCGGCCCGCTCCGGTCGTCCTTCGCCTTCCCGATCCAGTAGCCGACCGCGACCAGCAGCGCGCAGAACAGCATATCCCAGAACCCGCTTAACAAGTAGATAAAAAAGAAAAAGAGTCCCGCGGCGACGCCGGTAGCCCGTCCCCCGTACGTATCCCACCACATTTTCCACATGGGCGGCAGTCCTCCCTATTCCACGCGGCTCTTGAACGTGGCGGGCGCTTGCGTCACGTTGGCGATATAGACCGAGACCTCGGCGACCGGGATGCCGGTCGTCTCCTCGATCTGCTCGGAGATCGTCTTCTGCATCTCTTCCGACAGGGTCGGAATCGGCGTCTCCCCGTCCACGAACGCGCGGATCGTGATTTGCAGGCCGGATTCGACGGCGCGCACCCTCGCCCGCAGGTCCTTCACTCCCCGCGTGCGCGAAGCGGCCTTGAGCGCGATGTTCTCGACCGTCTCGACGGAGATCCGAATGTCGCCGTGCTCCGTGCGCTGGTTAATGGACGGCGCGTTGCTGCCGCCGCGCGCGACGGAGACGATGAAGAAGCGAAGGCTGATCAGCAGCAGCACGACCGAGACGACGATGACCGTGCCTTGTACGGCCCGGCTGCCCCCCGTCGCATCGTCGACGACGTCCTTGAGGAAGCCGCTATCGAACCCTCCGCACGCCACGACGATCGCCACGACCGACGCCGCCCCGACCGCCAAACTGAATACGAACAAGAGCAACCTGTCCAACACTTTGATCAACGTGCGTCTCCTCCAGTCATGACAAACCAAATGACCCCCGACTTGCGAAAAGGCGCCCGACGGCCGTCCCCATGCACGAGAACGGCCACCATGGCGCCGGCATCCGCTAGCCGGAGGCAATGCGCGGCCAAGGAGTCGACCTTGGCGAGCGCGTTATCGGACACGCGTATGCGATTCGTCTTCTTCTGTTTTGTCAGCCTGCTTGAAGTGCACGTCGTGAATATGTACGTTCACTTCGACGACGTTCAGGCCCGTCATCGTCTCGATGGAGCGTTGAACGTTGCGCTGAATCTCCGCGGCGATCTCGGGAATGCGTCTGCCGTATTCCACGATGATATTGACGTCGACGGCGGCTTCCTTCTGGCCGACCTCGACCTTCACGCCCTTGGACAGATTCTTCCGTCCCAGCAATTCCGCGATCCCGGAGGAGATTCCTCCGCTCATGCCCGCGACGCCTTCCACCTCGACCGTCGCCAATCCGGCAATGACTTCGATAACCTCTGGAGCGATTTGAATGGTTCCCATCTCGGTCCGTTCGTAATCAGGCACCAATGTCTCCATTGCTCAAATCCACCTCCTTCATGCGATGAACGCCGCCGGTAGCGGCGTCCATATCACTATCCATACTATAGCATTGCCGAAGATTTATGACAAACCTTGTACTTCGTCCACGATTATTCCGCTTCGGCTTCTTCCGGGCGGTTGATATCGTGCTCCTCCAGGAACTTGATATCGAACGTGCCTTTGTTGAAAACCGGATGGTCGAGCAGCTTCAAATGGAACGGGATCGTCGTCTTGACGCCCTCGACCATGAACTCGTTCAGCGCCCGGCGTCCGCGGGCGATCGCTTCCGCCCGGGTCGGCGCCCAGACGATCAGCTTCGCGACCATGGAGTCGTAGTGCGGCGAGATCAGGTATTGGGGATACGCCCCGCTGTCCACCCGAACGCCCGGCCCTCCGGGCGGCAGGTAGAAGCCGATCCGGCCCGGCGACGGCATAAAGTTGCGGTCCGGGTCCTCCGCGTTGATGCGGAATTCGATCGCGGCGCCGTCGAACCTCACTTGCTCCTGCGTGAACGAGAGAGGCTCGCCCTCCGCGATGGAGATCATCTCCTTGATCAGGTCGATGCCCGTGACCATCTCGGTGACGGGATGCTCGACCTGAATGCGGGTGTTCATCTCCATGAAGTAGAATTGCCCGTCCGGCCCGAGCAGGAATTCGATCGTGCCCGCCCCGGAATAGTTGACGGCCTTCGCGGCGCGGACGGCCGCCTGGCCCATCCGCTCGCGAAGCGCGGGCGTCATGATCGGGCAAGGCGCTTCCTCGACCAGCTTCTGGCGCCGGCGCTGCACGGAGCAGTCGCGTTCGCCCAAGTGGCAGACGTTGCCGTGCTTGTCGGCGATGATCTGGATCTCGACGTGCTTCATGCCCGTCAAATATTTCTCGAGATAGACGCCGGAGTTGCCGAACGCCTTCTGGGCTTCCTGCTGCGCGGTCGTAATCTCGCGGACGAGCATCTCCTCGTCGTCCGCGAGCCGGATGCCGCGTCCTCCGCCGCCGGCCGTCGCCTTGATGATGACGGGGTAGCCGATGTCGCGGGCGACCCGCACCGCCTCTTCGATATCCTCGATGAGACCGTCGGAGCCCGGAATGACCGGAACGTCGGCCTGCTTCATCGTCTGCTTGGCGACGGACTTGTCGCCCATCCGGCTGATCGCGTCGGCGGAAGGGCCGATGAACGCGATGTTGCAAGTCTCGCAAATATCCGCGAAGTCGGCGTTCTCCGAGAGGAAGCCGTATCCGGGATGAATGGCGTCGCATTCGGTCAGAGTCGCGACGCTCATAATGTTCGTCAGGTTCAGGTAGCTGTCTTTGGAGGCCGTCGGCCCGATGCAATACGCTTCATCGGCCAGGCGGACGTGCAAAGATTCGCGGTCCGCTTCGGAGAATACCGCTACGGTCGAGATGCCGAGCTCGCGGCAGGCGCGAATGATGCGAACGGCGATCTCGCCGCGGTTGGCCACCAAGATCTTTTGAATTTTCAAGGCAAGAAATCCCCCTTTGATGTCGCCGGCGCTTCCTGTCGAACGCAGGATCGGCCGTTATTCCGGCTTGACGAGGAACAGCGGCTGGCCGAACTCGACCAATTGGCCGTTCTCGACGAGAATCTCGACGATCTCGCCCTTCACTTCCGCCTCGAGAGGATTCATCAGCTTCATCGCTTCCAGAATGCACACGACCGTCTTCTCGGTCACCTTATCGCCCGTGTGGACGAAGGCCGGCGCATCCGGAGACGGAGCGCGATAGAACGTTCCCACCATCGGGGAGACGATCTCGTGAAGCCCGGCGCGGCTGGCGGCGGCTGGCGCCGCGGCCGCCGGTTCGGCGGAAGAAGGCGCTTGCGCGGCCGCAGGCGCGGGAGCCGCCGCCGGGGCCGGCACGTAAGTATGCGAGATCGGGGCGGACTGCACGTTGACGACTTCCGTCTTGCCCGGCTTGCGGATCGCGAGTCTCGCGCCTTCGTTCTCGATCTCCAATTCGTGAATGGAAGTTTGATCCACCAATTTGATCAGTTCTTTGATTTCGCTCAATTTAAACATATTTTCGGACACTCCTTGGATTGGGGGTTCCCGTCTTCGGCCATGTAAGTTAAATCATGCTTGGCCTCGTATGACGGAACTATTATAACACAAGTGCGGGGTACGTCCACATATCGCTTTGCCTTCCTGTCTTTTCTCATTGCCATAGACGCGACCGAACATACTTCTATCGACAAATATAGACGAATCGCGAAAAAAATCTCTTGCATCGAAGCGCCGCTCGCCTCTCTCTTCTAATACCGCCCTGGCAGTTCCGGTGCGTCGGACTTCTTATCCCCTTCTCTCAGGCTTCCCGGGCTGCCAATCTTCCCTCGGACTTTCTTACCGACGTCACTCCCGACTCGCAACTTAGTCCCTTATCCCTCCGACTCAGGCCGATACGAGCCCCAACTCCGCCCCGTGCTCCCACAGTTGGTTCCGAGCTCCCGCTCCACCCTACGATTCCCCTGACGAAATAGCGTCTCCTATCCCTTTCTCTCAGGCTTCCCGGGTTGCCAATCTTCCCTCGCACTTCTGACCGACGCGCCCCCGATTCGCAACTTAGTGCTCTTATCCCTCCGACTCAGTCGATTACAAGCCCCGCTTTGCCCTGCACTTCCCCTGGCGAAAATAGCGTCTGCTATCCCTTTCTCTCAGGCTCCCCGGTTCCAATCTTCCCTCGCGCTATCTGATCCACGCACTCCCGTACGCAACTTAGTCCCTTATCCCTCCGACTCAGTCCGTTTAGAGCCCCCGCTCCCCCTGCGATTCCCCTGGCGAGATAGCGTCTCCTATCCCTTACTCTCAGGCTCCCCGGCTGCTAATCTTCACTTGCAATATCTGATCCACGCACCCCCGTACGCAACTAGCCTCTTATCCCTCCGACTCAGTCCGTTTCGAGCCCCCTGTTCAGCCCTACACTTCCCTGCCGAAAAAGAGCGTCTCTTATCCCTTCGACTCAGTCGATTACAAGCTCATGCTCCGCCCCGCTTCCCCCCGGCGATAACGTTCCTATCCCCATCTCTCTGTCATACTCGCTGCCATTTTCCCGACCCTTGTCAGACCGGCACACTCTAGACAAGCAACTTTGTCCTTTATCCCTTCAATGTTAGCTCGAGTACCTCATTTCCGGATCATTACCTGATCCGAAGGGATAGAGGCATATGCCCTTGATCTCGATAGTCGCTACCTGACCCGAAGGGATAGTGGTCTAAGGCTGCGTAATCCGATGGTCCACCCTGACTCGAAGGGATAATGGCGCGTGCCCCTTGAGCCCGATATGTCACTACCTGATCCGAAGGGATAGTGGTCTATGACTCCGCAATCCGATGGCCACCCCTGACTCGAAGGGATAATGGCATGTGCCCTTTGATCCCGTTAGCCACTACCTGATCCGAAGGGATAGAGGCCTGTGACTCTGACAATCCGATGATCACCCCTGACTCGAAGGGATACAGGCATCCGCTCCCTCGATCTGACTGGAGCTACCTGATCCAACGGGATAGCGGCATGGGAGTCTGCAATCCGATGGTCGCCACCTGACTCGAGGGGATAGCGGCATAGCGCGACGATATCGGAACACGTTCCTGAAGCGAAGGGATAGTGGCATAGGGGCAGCAGAACCAATCCCCCCTCCTGACGGGAGGGGATAGAGGCACGTGTACGCCGGAGCGGCAAAAGACGAGAAAAAGCAAGAGCCCGGTTGCCCGGGCCCTTTTTCCGAAAGATTATGGATTGGCGATGTATTGAACGGTGACGCGGTCCGGCGTAACGTTGAGCTCCTTCATCGCCGTCTCGACGATGTTGACCGCCTGGGTCTTGTCGAGCTTGTCGGCCTGGACGACGACCTTGAAGGTGTTGTTCTCTTCTTCGACCACGGCGTTGTCGTAATCGGCGAGTAGCTTCTCTTCGAGGCTCGAGATGCGCTGCTCGGTCGCGTCCATGCGGCTCAGCTCTTCGAACGCGGCGGCGGTCTCCTCTTGCGTATGCTTGCTCGTGTCCGCGATGATGCTGTTCAGCTCTTCCTCACGCTTGGAGTAGCTCTCCATCCGCTTCAGCTGGATCTCGTCGAAGTATGCGGCGCCGGTCTGGTTGGAGATCCCTTGAAGAACGGCTTCGTCCTCCGGCTTGGCGGAATCGTCCGTCGCGCTCGCATGCTCCGAATCCTCCTTGTCTCCGCTCGCGGTCGCTTCGTCGGACTGCTTGCCGTCCGCTTGCTTGCCGTCCGTCTGGTCCGATTCGCCGCCCTGCGCTTCCTTGTCGGTACCGGACTTCCCGTCCGTAGCCGCGGCGGCGCCTTCGTCCTGGCCGGACGTCTGGCCGTCCGTTCCGGTCGCGGTCCCCGCCGTTCCGTCGACTTCGGTGATCTCGAAGCCGTCCGCGTTGTTTTTGGCCGTCCCGGAAGTGTCCTCCACTTGGTTGTTCGCCTGCTGGTTGGCCGGCGTCACGTCTTCCGTGAACAAGTAATAGGCGGACAGAATGACCATCAAGCTAAGCATGGACACCAGCCAAATCGTTTGCCTCTTGTTATTCATAAACGCATAACCTCCCGAATCGAGTTGGTATGTTCGATCATTGCTTGCGCGGAACGACGGAGATCCGGTGAATCGGCACGTCGAGTCCCCGGGCGACCGCTTCGGCGATCAGCTTGTGCACGGTGCCGTTCTCCGCTCCCTTCGCCACGATGAGGACGCCGCGAACTTTGGGCTTCACCTTCTTGACGACGATCGGAGATTGTCCCCCCGACACTTCGTAGAGCACCACCTGGCCTTCCCGGTTGACCTCGGTTATATGTCTCTTCGCTCCGTTGCGGTCGGTCTCGTCCGTAATCTGCTGCGTCATCTTCTCGTTGAGCTGAACGACCGTCTCTTCCGTCGAGTCGATGCTGACCATGACGTCCGCCGTCCCGACGCCGACGACGTTCTCGAGCATCTGCTTCAGCTTGCTCTCCAGCGACGATTCGATGTCCACGAACGGATCCTTGGCGTCGCCGCCGCCGTTCAGGAACGTCGTCTGCTGATCCGGCGCGTCTTCGTCCCTCGGCGGGGACAGTCCCGGATCCCGGGTCGGATCCATCGTCTTGACGTTGAGGAAGGAGGAGATCAGCAGCAGGGCGGCGCCGATCAGCCCGATCAGCACCAGCCACCGGAACGCCTTGACGCGGCGCGGTCCCCCGGGCCCTCCTCCGATGAACGACTCCAGCTGCTGCAGCCACTTGGCCATGGACTCCCTCCTTACCCTCTCTTATCCGTCTCGCCCGGCGCCTCCACCCATACCCGAACCCGGTCCGCCTCGATCCCGAACCGGGTCGAGACGAGGGCGGCGACCCGGCTCGCCAAGGCGGCGTCGGCCGCCGCCGGTTCGTCGGCGGGAGACGCTTCCGCCGGCACGTCCGAAGGCGGCTGCCCCCGGGACGCTTCCGCGTCGACGGCGATGTCCACCGGGGCGATCGGCTCCACGTCGGCGATGGCTCTCCCGCCTTCTTCGGCGGAAGAGTCCGTAGCCTCTCCCGCCAGCACGAGCTTGACCTCCGACAGGACGTAGCCTCCGTTCGCGGCCGCACCGGAGCCGCCTTGCCCGCCGGCGACGGGTTCCGCCTCGATGTCGACCGACCGCACGGGGCCGAGCCCCGCTTCTTCGATCGAGCTCCGGATCTGGGCGGCGAGCCCCGCGGTCGCCAGCTTGACGGCCTGGCCGTTCCTCGCCTCGCCCAGCTTGCGGGCTTCCGCCTCGATCCGCTCCATCTCCGCCTTCGTCTCGGAGGACGTCCCGCCCGGCGACAGCCGAACGGATTCGAGCCCGGACGCCAGCCGGGTGCCGAAGTCGCCCTTGAACAGCTGGAGAACCGGGGACGCCACGGTCAGAAGGACGAGCAGCCCGGCGACTAGCCTTACGTATCGCTGCATCGTCCGGTTGGGGAGCAGAAGGTCGACGAGAGAGGCGAGCAAGACGACCGCGACGATCTGCTGCAGCCATCCCGACAAAGCCGACATCATCGAATTCCCTCCTCCAGCCTAAGCCCGTGCCTAGCGCATCATGATCGACGCGTTGCCCGCCGTCAGAATGATCGTGACCGCCAGGAAAAACATCATCCCGACCGAAGCGAGGGCGGCGAACACGTACACCAGCGTTTTCCCGATCGTCTGCAGGCATTGAACGATCGGCGTGTCCCCGAGCGGCTGCAGCACCGCGGCCGAGACGTTGTAGATAAGCGCCAGCGTCAGAATCTTGACCGCGGGGAACGCGCACAGGAACAACAGGATGACGACTCCCGCCAAGCCGACCGCGTTCTTGACGAGCAGGCTCGCCGACAGGACGGTGTCCGCCGCGTCGGAGAACATTCTGCCGACGACGGGCACGAAGTTGCCGGTCACGAACTTGGCCGTCTTCAGCGCGATGCCGTCCGCCACGGCGCCGGTCGCTCCTTGAACGGACAGCACGCCCAGGAACAGCGTGAGCAGCACCCCGAGCATCCCGACTCCGATCGTTCTCAGCAGGTTGGCGAGCTGAGTGACCTTGTAGCGTTCCGACAGCGTGCTGACCAAGTGGAGCACCGCCGAGAAGAAGAGCAGCGGGAAGACGATCAAGTGAATCAGAGTGCCGACCGTGTGGATCATGAACACGATCAGCGGGTGAAGGACCGCCACCGTCGTCACCCCGCCCGTGCTGGCGAGCAGCGTGAGAAGCAAGGGGACCATGGCGAGCATGAACTGGACCATGTTGCCGATCGCTTCGGCCGCGTACTGCGTCGCCGACCGGAAGCTGTTCACCGCGATGACGAGCAGCACCATGTAGGCGATGGAGTAGGCGACCTTGCTCACCGTATTGCGTTCGAACGCATTCTGCATCGTCTCGAGCAGCATCGTGAACACCGCGAGCAGCACGATCGTCACGACCAGCTTGCCGCTGTACAGCACCTCGTGGAGGAAAAACCGGGCCAAACCCGTGACGGCCGCCCCCGCATCCCACTTGTCCCCGTCGGGGAACATCAGCTGCCTAAGGCTTGGTGCCTTCCCGTCCGGGAAGTAGCCGCCGTATTCTCCCCTCAGCTTGTTCCAGTACTGTTCGATCTGGCTTAGGTCGACATCGCCCGCCTGCTGCCTGGCCAGTTCGTCCGCCAGCTCGGAAGCGCCTTGCGGGTCCGAAGGCTGCGCCCGCGTCGTCGATGAAGCGGCAGGCGCTTCGGCGAACGCGGAAGGCAGCTGGAGCATGGAGAGCAAGAAGGCCGACAGGAGCAGGATAAGAGGGGCCAAGCCCGATCCGCGAGCCGTCGGAAGAAGGAGGCGCAAGCGCATCTCCCCTCCCTTCCCCGGCCGCGCTTCAGGCCGGCAGCAAATTCAGTACCGTCTCGATAATGACTCCGATAATGGGAACCGCCATGACGAGAATGAGAATCTTGCCCGCGAACTCGATCTTGGAAGCGACGCTCTCCATCCCGGCGTCCCGGACGATCTGGGCTCCGAATTCGGCGACGTAGGCGATGCCGATGATCTTGAGCATCGTCTTCAGGTACACCGACGGGATGCCCGAGCGGTCGGCCAAGTCTTCCACCACCGAGACGACGCCGTCGATCTTGCCGATCAGCGCGAGGAAGATCGCGACTCCCACGAACGCGGAGATCAGGAACGCGAACATCGGCTTCTGCTCGCGGACGACCAGGATGAGCACGGTTGCGAGCAGCCCGATGCCGACGATCTGGAGAATTTCCACCGCACTCACCTGCCGCCTTCGATCCTGTCGTCACTGGAACAGAAAGATGGTCTTGATCTCCTGGAACAAGTCGTTGAGCAAGCGCACGACCATAAACAACACGACGACGAATCCGATTACGGTAACCCAATGCGCCATGTCTTCCTTGCCCATCTGCTTGAGCACGGTGTGGATCATGGCGACGATAATGCCGATGCCGGCGATCTGGAAAATCGTGCTGACGTCGATGTTCATCGAATCGGCCCCCTACTACACCATCAAGATGACGACCAGGGCGGCCCCCAGCACCCCCAGGCTCCGGCACAGCTTCTCGTATCTTTGCTGCTCCTCTCTTGCCGTCGCCTCTTCCGACTGAAGCTGCAGCGCGGCCAGACGGACGTGCTTCAGCTGATCCTCCTTGCCGCTGCCGCCGAGCGTCGCTCCCAGACGGAGCATCGCCTCCTTCTCCCCCGCCCGCATCGAAGTCGATGCCCAGCCCGCCGTCAGCGCCTTCTCCCAGACCTCGCCGACCGTCGAGCCCGATCCGGACCGGAGCTCGGCGGCGATGCCGGCGAACATGGCCGAGAGAGGCGGCGGAATCGCGAGCGACATCCGGTGCAGGGCGTCCGGGAGGGGCGTCTGCCCGTAGCCGATCTCGGTCTCGAGCCGCTGCAGCGCGTGCAGCAAGGAGCGGATCTGCTTCGGCCTCTCCGCGAACCGGGCCGCCTGCGCGAAGCCGATCATCGTTCCCGCGAACAGGACGAGAACCGCTCCGATCAGCTTAATCATGGCCGCCCACCTCGCCGCTCGCGCCGTCCGGCGACCGGATCAGGGGAAGCGGCCTCGCCTTGATCGCCGGTTCCGGAATGCCCCGCGGAACGAAGAGCGCTTCCTCCGCCGCCCTCGCGGACGGCTCCGGCGCGTCTCTCGGCGTCGCCCACGAGCGCAAGCCGCCGCGGCGCCTCGCTTCGTCCTCCGCCTCCTTCGCGCCGAATACCCGATGCTCGACGCGGCCCCCCGTCCGCGACAGCAGGACGTACGCGCCGAACATCCCGTCGCGTACGAGCTCCGACAGAACCGGACGGCGGAACACGTCCGCGAGATCGGAGGCGTGCGCCGAAGCCAGCACCCGGACCCCGGAATGCAGCGCCTCCCTCAGGGCGTCCGCGTCCTCGGGCCGGCCGATCTCGTCGACGACGACGACCTCGGGCGACATGGAGCGGACGAGCATCATCATCCCTTCCGCCTTCGGGCAGGCGTCGAGCACGTCGCAGCGCGGGCCGAGGTCGAATGTCGGCACGCCCCGCTCGCAGGCGGCGATCTCGGAGCGCTCGTCGACGATGCCGACCTTGCGCCCTCCCCACCCGATCGCGGCGGGATGATTCCACTCCCCGGAGCTGATCGCTCTCGCCAGATCGCGAAGCAGCGTCGTCTTGCCCTGCTGCGGAGGCGACACGATCAGCGTATGGCGGATCGTCCTCGCCTCCCTGTCCAGCAGCGCGGGAAGCAGCCTGGACGAGCTGCCGACGCGGGCTCTGGCGATCCGGACGTTGAACCCGGACACGTCCCGCAGATGCCGGACCGCTCCGCCTTCCAGCACGGTCCGGCCGGCCAGTCCGATCCGGTGGCCTCCCGCGACCGTCACGTAGCCTCTTCTTAACTCTTCCTCCACCGCGTATAGCGAATGATCCGTGATTTTCTCCAGGAAAGCCCGACAATCGTCCCGGTTCGGCCTGTAGCCGGCCCGGTGGTCGCTCGTCGCCGAACCGTCGCCGCCGACAAACGCGAACCGGCCTCCGTATCCGATCTCGAGCGGCCGGTTCTCCCGGATCCGGATCTCCTCCAACTGGCCCGTCACGGATTCCGGCAGCTTGGCCATCAGCTCCCGGATGCGGCCCGGCAGCCATTCGAACAATGCGATCGGCATCGGGATCCCCCCTTTCCCCGAGTCGTAGGTCTATAGCTGATTCATATGTATGCTTGGACGACCCGTTTATGCCTGCTTGGCCGAGATCGGACTTCTCCCGCTACTTCCGCAGGATCCCGATCAGCAGACAGGATACTCCGGCGGCCACCCACAAAAATCGCATGGGAGAGAGCTTGTCCGAGAGTCCGACCAAGCCGATCGTCGTCGTCGTGAGCAAGACCAGCGGGCCGACGAGCGCGAGCATCGAATTGACGACGAGAGCCTTCTGCACGTCGTTCAGCTTCAGCATGACGATCGCGGCCGTCAGCTCGAGACTGCCGGATACGATCCGCAGCACGGCCATGCTGAATACGGTTTTGTCCATGCGCCAACCCCCTTTCGGGCCAAAGTTTGTCCATGTCCTACTCTATGCTCCCATGGCGGACAACTTTCCCTTTTTCCGTTCGGAGCGCACTTTCCGCTCGAAGGGCACCCGCCTACGGCTTACCGCATATATTGCCTTTGCAAGCGTACCGGACGCCAAGGACGGTAGGCTCAACCTTCACGCGAGGAGAGCAGCAGCATGGAGATCAATACCGATACAAGCTGGCCGCAAGCGCTTAAGGACCCCAGCGACCGCCGCGCGGGCAAACCCCGGTCCTCCGGCATGACGATGGTCATCGACAAAGGGCTCGGGGCTCTGGCGTTCGCCGACCTGTTGGCCGCGTCCGGGGATTCGATCGACTTCGTCAAATTCGGGTTCGGCACGTCGACCTTGTACCCGATGCCCGTTCTGCGAGACAAAATCGCGTTGGCGCAAAAGCACGGGATCGCCGTCTTTCCGGGAGGGACCCTGCTGGAGGCGGCGGTCCGGCTCGACGTCGAGAGGGACTTCTGGAACGTCGTGCTCGAGCTAGGCTTCGACGGCGTGGAAATCTCGGACGGGACGATCGAGCTCAGCCGCCGCAAGCGCGACAATCTGATCCGGGAAGCGACTCAGCGGGGACTTAGGGCGTTCACCGAGTACGGCAAAAAAACGCCCGGCTCCCGGATCGTGCTGGACGATCTTCGCCGGACGATCGACGCGGATTGCGCGTGCGGGGCGGAGCTGGTCACGGTGGAAGCGCGGGAATCCGGAGTCGGCGTCGGCCTCTACGACGAGAAGGGCAGCTGCCGCGAAGACGAGCTGCGTCTGCTGCAGCAAGCGGTGCCCGAGGCGAACCGGCTCATGTGGGAGGCGCCCCAGAAGGACCAGCAGGTGGCGCTGCTTACGATTCTCGGGCCGGAGGCGAACCTCGGCAATATCGCTCCGCAGGAAGTCATGTCCCTCGAAGCGATGCGGCGGGGACTTCGTTCCGACACGTTCAGCCTTCACCGGGTCGTCTCGCATTATATGATCTGAGTGCCGGACCTGCCGGCCTCGCGAACCCGAACGGCCCTCCGCAATCGTTCTAAGCGGAGGGCTCGTTCCATATCGTTAGATAGAGGGGATTCGTCCTTCGCATCTCGCCGGAATCGGCTTCGACCTGGGAGGCTGGCACTCATGAACGGGGATTTGGTACTTGTCGCGCTTATCATCATCGGACTGATCGGACGATCTCCCATCATTACGACCGCCGCCTGCTTGCTGCTCATCGTCAAGCTGATTCACCTGGAGCGCTACTTGCCCTCGATCGAACGGCGGGGGTTGGAATTCGGCCTCCTGTTCCTTACCCTGGCCGTGCTCGTTCCGTTCGCGTCCGGGAAGGTTCAGGTGAAGGACGTGCTCGGCGCCTTCACGAGCTGGACAGGCTGGGTCGCTCTGATCGGAGGAGCGGCGGCCACTTATCTGAACGGCAAAGGCCTGGAGATGCTGAAGGTCGATCCGCAGCTCATCGTCGGCCTGGTCATCGGCTCGATCGCCGGCATCGTGCTGCTGCGCGGCATCCCCGTCGGCCCGCTCATGGCGGCCGGGATCACGGCGTTTATTTTGAAAATCCTGCAGCTGTTCACGGATCGTTAATACGATCATGCCTCCCGAAAACGACAAGAACGCCCCGGAGGGCGTTCTTGCGCGTCATAACGGCAGAAAAGCTACTTCATCTCGATATCGATGCGGTTCTCTTCCTTCTTCCAATCGACCTTCGAGCCCAACGATTCGCTGACGAAGCGAAGCGGCAGATAGGATACCCCTCCGATGCCGAACGGATCGTTCGCCAGCTTCACCGGCTTGCCGTTCAGCGTTATGGAAGAGGATTTGAAATCGACGAGAATGATCGTATCCCCCGAAGCGGAGCCACCGGCGCCCGATTGCCGCTCGACGGCGGCGACTTTGCCGTTCTCGTCCCACGAGATCTTGGCTCCCAGCTTCTCGAACACGGAGCGCAGCGGAACGAACGTCTGCCCGGAGCGGACGATGACGCCGTTCGACAGCCGTGCCGTCTCCCCGTTCACCGTGACGGCGACCGGCGGCTGGACGGGAACCGGCGTCAGGTGTTCGAATTCCAGGTCCCCGTAGCCGAGCTGACCTGCCTTGTTGACTCCCCATCCCCATAGAGTTCCGTCCGTCTTCTGATAAATCAAGTGCCGCTTCGATGCGAGAACCGAGCCGACGTCGGCCGAGAGAAGCTTGAATTCCGGCGCGGCCGGCATGTCGGACCGTTCGATGGACGTCGCGTACAGCTTCCCGTCTTCGCTCAACGCGACGAGGGACCGTTCCACCGCGTACGCCGTCTTGACGCGCGGGAGGCCCTTCAATTGGACGGGCGTCGTCCGGTTATGAAGCACGGTGCTATCCGTCCACCCCGTGATCGTCGCTCCCCAGAACCAGAGCTTGCCTTCCGCGTCGATCGCCAGGTTCGTGTTCGTATTCGTCCACACCGACCGGATTCCGCTTAAGCCCGGAACGCGAACCGCCGCGTCGCCGTTCCACGAAGGAGCGGTCCCCGTATTGTCGATCGGCCAGGCCAGCACGGTTCCGTCCTTCTTGAGCACCAGCTGCGATTGAACGGAGGAAGCCGGGCCCGCGGAAGGGATCGGCACGAAGCGGTCGAACGCGTAGTCCGCGTTTTTCCAGACCGTGCCGTCCCGCTTGAGGAACACCCATTGGGCTTGGCCGTCGCGGTTACGGCCGTCGTAGTAATAGGTGAGATCGGCCACGTCTCCGATTCCGGTCACGGGGGCGAAGCGCGTCATGTCCGGCCCGCGATCCTTCATCTCGGCCCGGAAGACGTTCCCCTCGGCGTCTACGGCTAACGTGCCGTAATACGTATAGCGAACCGCGACGGGCCTCGTCAACCCTTCGACCTTCTCGACCTTGGCCCCGTCCGCGGAGTCCGTCTTCTCCCAGTGCCAGACGGATCCGTCCTTCTTCACGACAAGACTGCCTTCGAGAACCGTCTCGACGTCCGATAATCCGGCGATTTGGGTAGGGGCCGACCGGCCGTCGCCCCACGTCCAATAGGTCCCGTCGCTTTTGACGAGCGAGCTCGCGCCGTACCCCGCGATTCCGCCATGATCGGCAACGGATGGCAGGAATAGGCTCTCATCGGCGAGAGCGGCCGCAGGCGAGATCGAAGCGAGGGACAAGCTGGCGAAGACGGCTAATGCAAGGCGGCGTTTGTTCATGAATATCTCCTTTATCGATGCGTTTGATGGATTAGGATTCCATTCATTAGACGTTCCCGGCGCGAAAAAAGTTGTTACCGTCCGCTAGCCGAACGTCCCGCTGCGGGATCGGCCGGGAAACGCGAACAAGGGATCCCCCGACACGGAAGGGATCCCTTGATTCGAAGCTCGCGACCGGCCGCGATTAACGGCGATCCTGAGGGCCGCCGACGAAGGCGGCTTCCGCCGTGTCGAGGCCGTAGGCCGTATGCAGGGCGCGGACGACGTCCTGCAGCGGCTCGGCGGCGATGACGCAGGAGCACTTGATCTCCGACGTGCTGACCATCTTGATGGAGACGCCTTGCTTGGAGATGACGTCGAACATCTTGGCGGCCACGCCGGGGTTCGACACCATGCCCGCTCCGACGATGGATACCTTGACGAGGCCTTCCTCGTAGGAGGTCTCGTCGTAGGAGACGGCGCTTCGGATATTCTCGATGACGTTCATCGCCTTCGCGCGGTCGGACAGCGAGACGGTGAACGAGAAGTCGGCCTTGCCGTTCTGAACGCCGCTCTGGACGATGATGTCGACGTCGATTCCTTCCTCGGCCAGCGCCCCGAACACGTTGGCGAGCACGCCCGGAACGTCCTCCACCCCGAGAATGCTGATCCGTGCCACGTTCTTGTCGAATGCGATGCCGCTGACGACGACTCCTTGTTCCATTGCCGCTTCCTCCCTCACGAGCGTTCCTTCATTATCGGTAAAGCTAGAACGGACGACGAGATGCACCTTGTTGTGCTTCGCGTATTCGACGGCGCGCGGGTGCAGCACCGCCGCGCCCAGGTGCGCCAGCTCCAGCATCTCGTCGTACGAGATGACGTCGAGCTTGCGGGCGCACTTGACGACGCGCGGGTCCGTCGAATAGACGCCGTCCACGTCGGTGTAGATCTCGCACACGTCCGCCTTGACGGCCGCGGCCAGGGCGACGGCCGTCGTGTCCGAGCCGCCGCGGCCGAGCGTCGTGATCTCCCCGTCTTCGGTCATACCCTGGAAGCCGGCGACGATGACGATGTTGCCTTGATCCAGCGCGGAGAACAGCCGGGTCGGCGTAATCTCCGAGATGCGGGCTTTGCCGTGAACCGCTTCGGTCACGATGCCCGCCTGCCAGCCGGTGAACGACTTCGCCGGGTGGCCGAGCTTATGAATAGTCATGGCGAGCAGCGCCACGGAGATCTGTTCGCCCGTCGTAAGCAGCATATCCATCTCTCTCGCGGGCGGCTCCGCGTTCAATTCCAACGACTTGTCGATCAGATCGTCCGTCGTGTCTCCCATCGCGGACACGACCACGATCACCTTGTGGCCCTGCAGCTTCTTGTCTACGATACGCTGCGCCACGCGTTGCATCCGTTCCGTCGTTCCAACGGAACTGCCGCCGAATTTCATTACGATTAACGACAACGCGGTTTCACTCCCCGATATTACTTCTGCATACAGCATTATATTATAGCACAAGTCAAAGGGCCCAGATATGAAAAAAATCCTTGCTCGCACGATTATTCGTGCGCGCAAGGATCCGTCGCGAGTCGATTAAGCGCGGGAGACGTACTTGCCTTCGCGGGTATCGATCGTCAGCACGTCGCCTTCGTTGATGAACAGCGGAACCTGAACGTTCAGGCCGGTCTCGAGCTTCGCGTTCTTCGTGGCGCCCGTCGCGGTGTTGCCCTTGATGCCGGGCTCCGTCTCGACGACCTTCAGGTCGACGCTGTTCGGCAGGTTGATGCCGATGATCTCGCCTTGGTAGCTGGCGATGTTCACGTTCATGTTCTCGATCAGGAAGTTGATCTCCCACTCGAGCTGCTTCTTGTCCAGCGTGAACTGGTCGTACGTCTCGTTGTCCATGAACGTATACTCGCTGCCGGAGTTGTACAGGTATTGGACCTGACGGTTCTCGACGTGGGCGCGGACGACGTTCTCGCCCGCGCGGAACGTCTTCTCGATGACGTTGCCGTTGCGCAAGTTCTTCATCTTCGTGCGCACGAACGCGGCTCCCTTGCCCGGCTTCACGTGCTGGAAGTCGACGACGGAGCATAGGTCTCCGTCCACTTCGATGGTAAGGCCTGTCTTCAGATCGTTAACGGAAATCACTGCGAAAATTCCCTCCTGTGGAAACGTGGCTCTCCTAATCCAGAACGATGAGTTCCTTCGGAGAACGAGTAAGTATTTTAATCCCGTCATCCGTCAATACGACGTCGTCTTCGATGCGAACGCCCCCGAAGCCGGGGAGATAAATGCCGGGTTCGACCGTGACCGTCATGCCGGGGGTTAAAATCGTCTCTTCGGTTCTGGACAGCCGCGGCGCCTCGTGGATCTCCATGCCGAGCCCGTGACCTGTCCCATGGCCGAAATATTCACCATAACCATACCTTGTAATGACGTCTCTCGTCAAGGCGTCCCCTTCGCGTCCCGACAGCCCGGGCCGCAGGTGCTTCAGCGCGTGCAGCTGAGCCTCGAGAACGATGCCGTAAATCTCGCGATGCTTGTCGGTGGGCGTTCCGACGAAGACGGTACGGGTAATATCGGAGCAGTACCCCTTGTAATAAGCCCCGTAATCGAGCTTGACGAACTCGTCATGACCGACGATCCTCTCGCTCGCCACCCCGTGGGGCAGCGCGGAACGCTCGCCGGACGCCACGATCGTGTCGAACGACGTGCCGGTCGCGCCTTGCTTGCGCATGAAGAACTCCAGCTCGAGCGCGATGTCCGTCTCGCGGACGCCGGGCTTGATGAACGATAGAATGTGCTCGAACGCGCGGTCCGCCACGTCGACCGCTTCCTGCATGATCGCAAGCTCCCGCTCGTCCTTGATCATGCGGATCTTCTCGACGGCCCCGCCGGACGTCTTCAGCTCGATCCCGCCCAGCTTCTCCTTCAGCGACAGGTATGTCGCATAGTTGACGTCCTTCTCCTCGAACAACAGCGTCGATACGCCCCACTTCCGCAGCAGAGCCGCGGCGTCCCCGAACATATCCGTTCCGTGCTCGACGACGTCGAATCCGGCCGCCTGCTGGGGAGCCTGCTCCCGGTATCGGAAGTCCGTCAGCAGCGCCGCTTCGCCCGCGGAGACGAGCACGATGCCCGACGAGCCGGTGAAGCCGGTCAAGTACCGGCGGTTGACGGCGTTCGTCACCAGCATCGCTTCTCCGCCCAGCTTCGCGAGCGCTTCCCTCAGCTTCGTAACCCTGCCGTTCGGCATGTTCCTTCCCCTCCTTCGGTTATGGCCTCGCTCCGGCCGCCTCGAGGTGCCGGCACAAGGCGATCAGCCCGAGCTCGTAGCCGAGCGGCCCGAAGCCCGCGATCTGTCCGACGCATACCGCCGCCGTCACGGAGACGTGCCGGAACGCTTCGCGCTTGTGAATGTTGGACAGATGCACTTCCACGACCGGCAGGCCGACCGCGGCCAGACCGTCCCGGAGCGCGTAGCTCGTATGGGTGAACGCGCCCGGATTGATCAGGATTCCGTCGTCCCGTCCGTAGGCGGCGTGAATCTCGTCGAGCAGCGCGCCTTCGTGATTGGATTGATAAAACCGCAGCCGGACTCCCAGCTTCTCGGCGACCGCCGCCAGTTCGGCCTCGATCTCCTTCAGCGTCTTCGCCCCGTACACGCCGGGCTCGCGAACGCCGAGCATGTTCAGGTTCGGTCCGTTCAATACCAGAATGCTGGCCATGTCCCGTTCTCCTCCGCCATGGATCCTTCTCTTCCCGCTCCGCGGCCTTAAGGAGCCGCATCTTCCGGAAATGATCGCCAAATCATTGTATCACAGGGCGCGGCGGATCGACCAGTTCACGGGGAGGGCTGCGGCTTGCCGGCGGCCGACAGCCTCTTGACGAGCGGCTCCCGGGCGGCTTCGTCGTGGTATTCGAACGCGATGCTGTAGCCGATGAACATCCCCCAGATCAAGTAGAGGCACAGCTCGGTCACGATGCTGTTCCAGCCGAGCAGCCGGGGAGCTTCGACGGCTCCCGTCGGCGGGCCGACGACGAAGAGCAGCAGCGCCCACCAGGCGGCTCCGAAGAAGAGGCCCGGCCAGGGCCCGCGAAGCCGGCCGAGCGCGAGCCAATAGATCAGGGCCGCGACGACGGACATGGCGATGAACAGCGCGAGGCCGATCCACTGCCACCCGGCGCTTCCCAGCGCGCTTCGGCGGACGAACGGGTCGGCCAGGAACGCTTGCGGGATCTTCGTGAAGTTGATGCCGGTCGCGAACCAGCGGATAAATCCGAGGAAGACGCCGGCGAAAAACCCGACGATCGCCGAGTAGGCGGCGGGATGGATCGACTCCCCCCGTCTTCTCTTCGCCCCTTCTTCGCCGCCGTCGCTTCCGCGGCGGCCTGCGGACTCCTCTTTTTCTCCCGGCACGGCTATCCCTCCGTTCTTCGATCGCATGCGAGTTAGTATGAGCCTCGCCCGTTCCGATTAATCGCCGCTGGATGCGGGCTCAGGGGTTTCCGGTGGCGCCCGCCGCGTGAATCCTGTAAAATAAGGGTAGCTTGGGGCAAGAGCGTCCCAGAGTTTATGCGACTGAGAAGGTGATAAGCTTGGCACAACAACCAAACGCGGCTTACGGAGGACAGGCCGTAATCGAAGGCGTCATGTTCGCGGGACGCCACGTGAACGTGACGGCCGTTCGCAGGAAGAACCAGGAGATCGCTTTCTTCGAGGTACCGCGGCAGTCGAATCCGAATATTCTGAAGTGGTTGAAGAAGATACCGTTCGTTCGCGGCATCGTCGGCATCGTCGAATCCGCCGCGAAGGGCTCGCAGCATCTGAACTTCTCCGCCGAAGCTTACGCCGAAGACGAGACGTCCGACGGGGACGTGCCGCAAGACAAGCCGAAGGAGAAGTGGAGCCTGTCGATGATTCTCGGCGTCGCGCTCGTCGGCGTGCTGAGCTTCGTCGTCGGCAAGCTGGTGTTCGTCTCCGTGCCGGCCTTCCTGGAGAGCGAGATCTTCGGGCGGGCGTTCGACAATAAGGTTTTGCACAACATTTTGGAAGGCGTTATCAAGATCGGGCTCTTGCTCTTCTATCTATGGATGATCTCCAAGACGCCGGTCGTCAAGCGGCTCTTCCAATACCACGGGGCGGAGCACAAGGTCATCAGCTGCTTCGAAGCGGGAGAGGAACTGACCGTCGAGAACGTGCAGAAGCACAGCCGCCTCCATTATCGGTGCGGGAGCAGCTTTATTATTTTCACCGTCATCGTCGGCGCCATCCTCTATTCGTTCCCGATCTTCACGTGGGATACCGTCTGGGAGCGGATCTGGATCCGCATCGCGCTGCTGCCCGTCGTCATCGGCATCTCCTACGAGGTGCTCAAGTGGACGAACGCCATGCGCGACATTCCCGTCCTGCGGTTCCTCGGCTATCCGGGCCTGTGGCTGCAGCTGCTCACCACCAAGGAACCGACCGACGACCAAGTCGCCGTCTCCATCGCTTCCTTCAACCGGATGAGAGAGCTCGACCGCGAGCTGAATCCGGCCTAAGGCTTCGCGGCATGCTAGAGCAAGGCGGGTGCGGAACAGATTCCATGAAGGAGTGATCGTATGCGCAAGCGTATCGGCCCGGTATCCATCGTCTTGTTCGCGCTTCTGTTGATCGGCATCGTGTACCAGATTCGGAACGGCTCGCGCGAGCTGCTGATACCGGTCATCTTGATCGCCGTCGTGTTCATCCTTTACAAGTTCCCGCCGAGCCGCTTCCGGACTTCGTCCTCCGACGCGGCCCGATACCGGCAGGCGGCCGCCAAGAGCCAGTCGAGACGCCAGGCCCGGCCCGCCGACAAGGCCCCTCGCAAGCCGGCTCCGTTCCGCGTCATCGAAGGCAG
Organism: Cohnella xylanilytica; assembly: GCF_014212175.1. Taxonomy (GTDB): domain Bacteria; phylum Bacillota; class Bacilli; order Paenibacillales; family Paenibacillaceae; genus Cohnella; species Cohnella xylanilytica. Next base: position 58,077 of record NZ_JACJVR010000063.1, read on the forward strand.
CAAGAAGCGGGACGACGAACCGCCGACGTACCATTGACGATCCGATTCGAACGGGTTTGGAATCGTTCCGATCCCAAGCGCGGCGCCTGAACGCACGAACGCTCCGCCCGGCCTTCGCGGCCTGGACGGAGCGTTTTTTTTTGGCGTTCGTTCGGGAGGAACGCGGATCATGCGAGCGGCACTTCTTCGATGGTCTGAAGCGATTCCAGCTCTCTCGTCAAGTTCTCGATCATCTCCACGAAGGCGGCCAGCTCTTGCGCCCCGACCGCCTGCTCCTGCGCGTAGACCGACGTCTGGAGCGACTTCTCCTGGACTTGGGCGAGTACGCTCGAGATGGACTTCAGCTTCGACTCGATCGCCTGCAGCGCGTCCTTCGACTGCGCCGCGAGCTTGCGGATCTCGCCGGCGACCACCTGGAAGCCGAGCCCCTCTTCCCCGGCGCGGGCCGCTTCCAGCGAAGCGTTCAAGCCGAGCAGGTGGGACTGGTCGGAGAACTCCTTCATGAGCGATCCGAGCTGGCGGATATCCTGCACTTCCCCGCCGAGATCGAGCAAATGCCGGTGAGACTCTTCCTGCGTAACGGCGGTCTGGTGCGTCGAATGCGCCATTTTCCCGCTGTTGTCGCCGAGCTGCCGGATCATCCCCATCAGCTCCTGGACGGCGACGCCGATTCCCGCGAGCAGCTTCGACTGGTTGTCCGCCAGCTTCTGGATCTTCTGCTTCTCGTTCGACTCGTAAGCTTCGAGAACGAGCTGGGAATCCAAGTTGAACATCTTGGTCAAGGCATGGACGACTTCCTGCCAATCGTCCGTCTCTTCCTTCAGATGGGAGGCGGACAGGTCCAAGTATTTCAGATACGTTCCCAGGTACCAATTCGTCGTCAATCCGATCCGGGAATGAACTTGTCCGACGAACAGGCGCTTCCGGATATACTCCTCGTCGAGAACCCCGTCGGTCATGGACAAGTAGTACCACCGCTGGGTCTCCTTCAGCCGCTCGACGGTGCTGTGCCTGGAGATGATGTCCGCCAGCTCCCGGGAGGCCGTAATATGCTCGTACAGCTCGGCGACGAGCTTGTCGACGATCCGGGCGAACGTCTCCTTCTTCGCCTGAAGAATCGCCAAATCCCGTTCCGTAATGCCGATATAATCGATCTGTTGCTTCCGATGAGAGGACAAGGAGATCACGACGTATACCGCACCTCGTTCCAATGATGTGATTAAGCGAAGGATGACACGGATCCAAGGAAGCGCGTCCACGCAAACTAGTTCTCATTATATTCGGATTGGAAGCGGCGGTAAAGAAATATTTTCCTCCTCTCGTCACCGGAACCGGATAAGAGGCCCGCTCGGCCCTTCTCCGAGCCACAGCCCCGTCTTCCGGTCGCAGTGCTTGAAATACCGTTCCCCGGCGGCCAGCCCCGAACGGTACAAGCTCTCGCTCGTCTCGGAATCGATGGAGAATTGGGTCGTCCCGACGCCGAGCGTCGGAATCTTGATCGTCCGGATCCGGTTGTGCTGCTCGATGTATCTCTCGTCGTGGGCGCTGAGCATCGTCTCGAACATCGCCTGGAACATCGTGACGGGGCCGCCGATCCGATGGGGCTTGAAGTCGTTGCGGCCGACCATCTGGAAGCCGACGACGGGAACGGCCGATTCGGCGTCCGATCCGGCATCCGATTCGGCGTCCCGGTCGAACAGCCACAGCGGGAAGTTGCTGAGAAGGCCCCCGTCCACGACGTACGAGGCTTTGACGGCGGCGGCCCGGGCTCGTTTTTTGAAATGCCCTGCTCGGCTGGCCTGAACGATAACGACGGGGTCGAAAAAGTAAGGGATGCTCGTGCTCATGCGAACCGCCTTCGCGACCTCGAGCCGGCCGGGATCGATGCCGTATTCCGCGATGTCGTCGGGCAGGACGAGGATTTTGCCGTTCGTGATGTCCGAGGCGATGATTCGCAGCTTGCCGGGCGGCAGATCCGAGAAGGTGAAGACGTTCCTGGCCGCGAGCAGCCCGCGAATCCAATCCTCGAGCGCGTCGCCGGAATACAGCCCTTTCTTGACCAACAGACGCAGCGCGGGGCCGATCAGCCGGATGTTGAAAAAAGGAGAACGCTTCAGGAACGACGCGAACGGCGTCGCCTGAATAATGCGCTTCATCTCTTCCGCGGTATAGCCGGTCGCCAGCAGGGCGGCCACGATGCTTCCGGAAGACGTCCCCGCCACTTTATGGAACGTTACCCCGTTTAGCTCCGCCGCGCGCACGGCCCCGACCAGCGAGATGCCCTTGACTCCTCCGCCCTCGAACACTCCGTTGATTAACATCGCGTGCCCCCCGTTCCGCTGTAAGCCCTGTCGGGATCAGCCTATGCGGGCGCCCGCCTCGGTGACACCGCCGGACCCGGGCGTCGGCTGCGCGAACGGGAGAACTCGGGGATCGGCGGCTGCGCGATCGGGAGATTTCGGAGATCGGTTGCGCGATCCGGAAGTTTAGTTGCACCGTCGGAAACGTCAAGAAACGCCCGCCGGTTGGGCGAGCGTTCGCGGTCGTGCCCTATTCGCTAGTTATTCGTTGTCGAGCTCGGCCCGAATCTTCTGCATCTCCGCGGATCGGCTCTCGTCCCGTCGGAAATACTCGACGAGCGTCTCGATGCAGGTGATCGAGTCCCAGCTCAGGTGATGCTCGATGCCTTCGACGTCGCGGTAGATGTTCTCCTCCTGCACCCCGATCGTCTTGAGGAACGTCTCGAGCAGATGGTGCCGGTCGACGAGCCGCTTGCCCATCTTCTTGCCCTTGTTCGTCAGAACGAGGCCCCGGTATTTCTCATAGATCAAATAGTTGTCCTTATCCAGCTTCTGAATCATCTTCGTAACGGAAGAGGGATGCACTTCGAGGCCTTCGGCGATATCCGATACGCGGGCGTAGCCCTTCTCGTCGATCAGCCGGTAGATGCGCTCCAAATAATCTTCCATACTCGGGGTCGGCAAAGCGGATCCCCCTTTCCTGGCGGTCATTAGCTCTTAGTATCATACACCGAGGCCCGTCCCGGAGCAAGTCTTAATCTGGCAATCCGAAGCCCGGTTGACATGCCTCCGCAAGGCGCAAACTACCGCCGACAAGGAGGCGATGACGGATGCCCGCTTATACCGCGGAACCTTCCCGCGCGGCGAGGGAGACCCCGATGTTCGTGCCGGAGCTCGTCTACTTCGAGCCGGCGTCGCTCGATTATCCGGCCGGACGGCGCATTCTCGAGTGGGTGAAGGAACGGGACCTCCCGTACCGGATGACGACGTCCCACAACCGGATCACGAACCTTCCGGGCGAATCGGAGCTCGAGCAATATAAGATCGCGAAGCGAACGCTTGTCGTCGGCGTCCGCAAGACGCTGAAGTTCGATACGTCCAAGCCTTCCGCCGAATACGCCATGCCGCTCTCGACCGGCTGCATGGGGCACTGCCATTACTGTTACTTGCAAACGACGCTTGGCGCGAAGCCTTACGTCCGCGTCTACGTGAACATGGACGACATCCTCGGCGCAACGAAGCGGTACATCGACGAGCGGGCGCCGGAGATTACCCGCTTCGAAGCGGCTTGCACGTCCGACCCGGTCGGCCTCGAGCACCTGACCGGCTCCCTCGCCGAGGCGATCCGGTTCATGGCGGGCGAGCCTTACGGCCGGCTTCGGTTCGTGACGAAGTTCCACCACGTCGATTCGCTCCTCGGTCTCGACCACCGGGGCCATACTCGAATCCGGTTCAGCGTCAATTCCGACTACGTCATCCAGAACTTCGAGCCGGCGACGTCCCGGTTCGCCGAGCGGATCGAAGCCGCCGGCAAGGTCGCCCGGGCGGGTTATCCTCTCGGCTTCATCATCGCGCCGATCATCTGGTACGACGGCTGGCAAGAAGGCTACGGGGAGCTTCTCGAGAAGCTGGGCGCGGCGCTGCCGCCGGAAGCGGCGAACGATCTGACGTTCGAGCTGATTCAGCACCGGTTCACCAAGACGGCCAAGACGGTCATCGGGAAGCGGTATCCGAAGACGAAGCTGGAGATGGACGAAGCGAAGCGGAAGAAAAAGTGGGGCCGCTGGGGCCAAAACAAATACGTCTACCCGGACGAGCAGGCAGACGCGTTAAGGGAATATTTGACCGAGCGGATCTTCGAGACGTTCCCGAAGGCCAACATCGATTATTTTACGTGACCGATGCGGGTTAGAACTTCAGCCATTCCGGGGTAATCCGGTTCAGCCAGATCGTGATGTACGTCATCCGGTCCGTGAACAGCAGAATGCCCATCAGAATCATGAGCGCGCCGCCGATCTTCATCAGCTTGTCGGAATATTTAAGAATCCAACGGGCCGTCCCGAGGAAGAAGGCGAGCACGAAGAACGGCACCCCGAAGCCGAGCGAATACGCCGCCGTCAGCTCGGCCCACGTGCCGGGATTGCTGGCGGCAAGCGCCAGGATGGACGACAGGATCGGGCCGACGCAGGGCGACCAGCCCGCCGAGAAGCCGATGCCGAAGACGAACGAGCCGAGGTACCCGGCCGGGCGCCACGACGTGTTCATCTTGCGCTCCTTCATAAGCAGCTGCGGCTGGAAGATCCCGAGCAGGAACAGCCCCATCAGAATGATCAACACGGCCGAGATCTGGCGGATCGGGTCCTGATATTCCCGGAACGTCGAAGCGAAGGCGTTCGCCGTATAACTCAAGGTGAAGAAGACGAACGAGAAGCCGAGGATGAAGAAGAATGTGTGCGACATCGTCTTCCAGCGGACGTCCCGGCTCGTGTCCGTCTTCAGCTGGCTGACCGAGATGCCGGTTATGTAAGACAAATAGGACGGGTACAGCGGCAGGCAGCACGGGGAGATGAAGGAAGCGAGTCCCCCCGCGAAGGCGATACCGACGTTAAGCTCGTTCATGATATTAGGAGTCCCCCTTACACTCTCAACTTCCGGGTCGCCAACGAGACGAGCAGGATGGCGATCAAGAGCAGGACGATCGTTCCGCCCGGCGCCAGGTTCCATAAGCCCGCCGCCCATAGGCCGAACAAGACGGCGGCTTCGGCGACGACGACGACCAGGACGATCGCCTGGCGGAAGCTTCTGGCGAGCGCCAGCCCGCAAGCGGCCGGAATCGTCAGCAGTGCGGAGACGAGCAGCGCTCCGACGATCTTGATCGAAGCGCTGATGACGAGAGCGGTCAGAATGCTGATCAAGATATTGAAGTAGCGAACCGGCAGCCCGCTGACCGAAGCGGCGTCTTCGTCGAAGGCGAGCAGGAATAGCTCCTTCTTCAGCAGCAGGACGACGGCCAGCACGACGACGGTCACGGCCGCAATGACGATCAGGTCGGTATAGTCGAGCGTATAGATGCTGCCGAACAGGTACGAGTTCACGTTCAGGTTGAAGCCCTTGCCAAGCGTGAACAGAATCGAAGCGAGCGCGACGCCGCCCGACATGATGATGGCGATCGACAGCTCCGCGAAGCTCCGGTACGTCTTGCGGAGCGCTTCGATGCCGAACGAGGCGACGATCGCGAAGACGAGGCCGACCGCCACCGGATACACGTTGATCAGGAAGCCCAAGGCGACGCCGGCGATGCTGACGTGGGACAGCGTGTCCCCGATCATCGCGAGCCGCCGCAAGACAAGGAACAGCCCCATAAGCGGGGCCGTAATCGCGATAAGAGCGCCGCCGATGAGCGCGCGCTGGAAAAATTCCGCCGTCAGGATGTCCAAAGCGAGATTACCCTTCTTTCCGCAAGGTGTGCAGGAGGTCGGTCTCCCTGCAGTCTTCGAGGTCGTGGGAGTGCCGGACGTGGAACGCCAGCTTGCCCGACGCCGTCTTCGGCCGTTCCCCGAGATAGGAGCGGACCATCTCCATGTCGTGCGACACCATGAGGAACGTAATGTTATGGTGCTGGTGCATGTGGCGCAGCAGGTGGAAGAAGTTCGCCTGCGTCTCCGGATCGATGCCCGACATTGGTTCGTCCAGGATAAGCAGCTTCGGGTTGTTGATGAGCGCCCGGGCGAGGAACACCCGCTGCTGCTGCCCTCCCGACAGCGCTCCGATCCGCTTGTCGGCGAGGTCTGCGATCTTCAGCGTCTTCATGGCGTCTTCGCCGCGCGCCGCGTCTTCCTTCGTCACCCGCTTGAACAGCTTGCTCCGTCCGTACAAGCCGGAGAGCACCACTTCCCGGACCGTCGCCGGGAACAGCGGGTTGAAGTGGTTCCGCTGCGGCACGTAGCCGATCCGGTTCCATTCCTTGAACCGTTCGATCGGCGTTCCGAACAGGCGGATCTGTCCTTGCTGCGGCTTGAGCAGGCCGACGATGAGCCGCAGCAGCGTCGTCTTGCCCGCGCCGTTCGAGCCGATCAGTCCGATGAAGTCTCTCTCTTGGGCGAGGAATGAGACTCCGCTCAGCACCTGCTGGCTGCCAAACGAGTAAGAGACGTCCTCCAGGGCGACCATCTCCTGGTGACAAGCGGCGGTCGCCGCGCTTCCGATCGTCATCGCGCCTTCCTCCTTTGCCATAAGATTAGATGTCCGTCCTGCATTTCTTCTTATTGTAATGCCTTCCGCAGGTTTTGCAAATTCCTCTCCATAATCGTCACGTAATCGTCCCCGTTCTTCTCTTGTTCGGGGGTGAGTCCTTCGAGCGGGTTCAGCACGTCGGTGCCGACGTTCGCTTCCGCCGCCAGCGTCTTGGCGAGCTGATCGGATACGAGCTCCTCGAAGAAAATCGTCTTCACGCCGTTCTCCTTGACGAACTTGGCGATGTCGAGCAGATCCCGGGCCCGCGGCTCCGCGTCCGGCGACAAGCCCATGATAGCCACTTGCTTCAGCCCGTAATCGCGGCACAGGTAGCCGAACGCCTGGTGGGAGACGACGATGTCGCGCTTCGGAACGTCCGCCAGTCCTTCCGTCATCTTCCGGTCGAGCCCCTCCAGCTTCGCCTTGAGCTCGTTATACCGGCTCTCGTAAGCGTCCTTGTGAGCGGGGTCCGCGTCGACGTACGCTTCGAAGACGTTGCTCGCCATCTTCAGCATGGACTTGGGGCTGACCCAAGTGTGCGGATCGACGTCCAGATCGCCCTCATGGCCATGATCTTCATGCGCGTCGGCCTCCTCCGGGTTCCCGCGAATGAGCTCGATCCCTTGGCTGGCCTCGACCGTGCGCAAGCTTCCGCCCGAGCCCGTCCCGTGAAGGAAGTCGTCGACCCAGCCTTCCAATCCCGCCCCGTTGTAAACGAACAGCTGAGCCCGGGATGCCGTCTGCAGGTCGCGGCTCTTCGGCGTCCAGTCGTGAGGCTCCACTCCCGCCGGGATCAGGTTCGTAACGTTCGCGTTTTCTCCGCCGATCCCGGCGGCCAAGTAGTAGAGCGGATAAAACGTCGTCACGACGTTCACCTTGCCCTCCGCCACGTCGGCATCGTTGTTGCCCGCCTTGCCGTTATCGCAGCCGGCTGCGATGATCAGCGCCGCCGCGAACAGCGCCAGCCGGTAAGTCCATCGTCTCATCGAATCTTCCATCCCATCTCTTAATCGTAGCATTTACGTTCTGGAGTATACTCCTGCGGTTCGGCGGCTGTCAATAGCGAAGCCAAACAAAAAAGGCCGCTCCCGAAGACGCGCTCGTCTTCGGAAGGGCCTGAGAGCCGCCCGTTTTTCGTTCGTCCGGTCAGGATTCCGGAAGGTTCTCCAGCATGGCGCGGATCAGCTCCGCGGCTTGGATCGGCTTGCTGACGTACCCGTTCGCCCCCGCCTGCAAGCACTTCTCCTTATCCTCCTTCATCGCCTTCGCGGTGACCGCGAGGATCGGAACGGCCAAGCCCAGCGTCTGCCGGATCTCCCGGATCGTCTCGAGGCCGTCCATATCCGGCATCATGACGTCCATCAGAATCAGGTCGCAACCTTCCGTCTTCAGCCGCTCGAGGCATTCCAGCCCGTCATGCGCGACGGCGATCTCCATCTTGAACGATTCGAGCAGGTTCGAGAGGGCGAACACGTTCCGGGCGTCGTCGTCGACGAGCAGCGCCTTCTTCCCTTGCAGCCTGGCGGTCGCTTCCCGGTCGGGAAGCGCCGTCGTCCGGGCGGCACCAGACGCGCCGCTTCCGGCGGCTGCGATATCCCGGACGGCGGACAGCCGGAACCGGACCGGGACGAACAAGGTGAACTCGCTCCCTTCGCCGGGCTCGCTTCGCACTTCGATCCGGCCTCCGAGCAGCTCCGCGAGCTGACGCGAGATTTTGAGACCGAGACCGGTGCCTCCGAATTTGCGCGCCGTTCCGCCGTCCGCCTGGGTGAACGATTCGAAGATGTATTCGAACTTCTCCTTCGGGATGCCGATGCCGGTGTCCTTGACCGAGAACGCCAGCTCTTCCGTCTTCCAGACGTCGGAGATCCGCTTGCCGATCGTGAGCGACACGGAGCCGGCTTCGGTGAACTTGAACGCGTTCGACAGCAGATTCCGAATAATCTGCTGCAGCCGGAAGCCGTCCGTCTCGAACCATTCCGGCACTCCGTCTTCGACGGCGACGCGGAACTCGAGCCGCTTCGATGCGGCGACTCCGTTGAATTCGTCTTCGACCGCCTGGCGGACGTCCTGGAGAACGACCGGTCCGAACGCCACCTCCAGCTTGCCGGCCTCCACCTTCGAGAGGTCGAGAATATCGTTGATCAGGCTCAGCAAGTCGCTGCCGGCGGAATGGATCGTCCGGATGTACTGGACGTCTTCCTCGCTGAGCCGGTTGTCGCGGTTCTCGGCCAGCATCTGCGACAGGATCAGCATGCTGTTCAAGGGAGTGCGCAGCTCGTGGGACATATTCGCCAGGAATTCGCTCTTGAAGCTCGAGATCCGCTTCAATTCGTCGTTCATGCCGAGCAGCTCGAGCGATTGGGCGTTCAGCTCCTCCGACTGTACCTGAAGCTCCTCGTTCGCGGCCTGCGCCTCTATGTACAGCTGCTGAATCTCGTTCTGCCTCGCGACCGACTGCATCGACACGCCGACGATGCCGGCGAGCGTCTCGAGCATCCGCAGGTCGTCGGGCTCGAACGGGCGGAACGCCCCGATCTCCAGCACGCCGACGACCTGGCCCTCGGAGAGGAGCGGCACGACGACCAGCTCCCGGGGAGACGCCTGACCGATCCCGGACCGCACGGCGACGTAGGAGTCGGGCAGATCGGAGACGACGAGCAGACGGTGCTCCCGCGCGCACTGCCCGACCAGGCCTTCGCCGAGACGGAACGAACGGCGGCCGATCTCCTCGCCGTCCGCCGCGTACGATGCGATTCTCTCCAGCTGGTCGGACGAGACGAGCCGGTACAGAACGGCATAAGGAATGCCGAATATTCGGGCCGTCCTGTCGAGGAACGAGCGGGCGACGAATTCGAGATCTTGCTGGCCTTGAAGCAGCGTCGCCACCTCCGCGATCCGCTCCTTCGCGAGATGGTCCTTCTCGATCTTGGCCAGAAGCTCGTTCGTCGCCTCCGCCAGCTCCCGCATCTCGTCGCGGGACTTCAGCTCGACCCGGGCGCCCGGCCCGCGATCCTCCTTCGCGATCGTCCGGATCGCGGCCGCCACCTGCCGGATGCCGCGGATCAAGGTGCCGGAGATCATGAGGCCGACCCCGACGGAGACGATCGCCACGACAGCCCACAGCGCATACAAGACGAGGACGAGCGTATCGTTCCCGCTTCTCAGCTCGCGAACCCTCTCTTGGGTAAGGGAGGTCTCCGCGGCCCGGAACTCGTCGATCTTCGAGCGGAACTGGTCCATCCGCGACTTGCCTTCCATCTTGGCGAAGAACGAATCGAGCTTGTCCGTCCGGCCCTCTTCCTTCCAGGCGATCGCCTGGCTCCCCGCCGTCTTCAGCCACGCCTCGATGTCGCTTCTGATCATCTCCAGCTTTGCCTGCTGGGACGGGTTGTCCGACGTCAAGTCCTTCAGATCCTCGTAATCCGTCTCCCAACGCCCTAGAGCGTCGCGGTAAGGCTCCAGATACTCGACCCGGCCCGTGATGACGAAGCCCCGCATGCCGGTCTCCATGTCCAGCATGTCCTTCTCCAGCCGGCCGATCGTCTCGTGCACGCTCAGGTCGTGGCCGCTGACGAAGTCGATCTCGCGCTGCAAGGATGAGATGCGGAACGCCAGCGCGACGATGGCGATTCCGAGACAGATCATGACGATCAGATTGCCGAACAGCACTTTGGTCCGGATGGATAGGTTCCCGCTTCTCCCTTTCTCGACTTCCAACGGAGCAAGCCTCCTTGCTATAGTCCTTTACGACTATATAATATCTCATCGCTAAGAGGATTGGAAAGGAAGGGATGGCCGGATACGGACAAAAAAATCGATCTCCCGGCGAGGCGGGAGATCGAATCTCTGGCACGTTACTTGACGATGGCGCCGTTCGGCATTCCGTCCGGGACGGTCGCGAGCGTCAGTCGATCGCCTTGCGATGCGGCCAGAATCATGCCGTGCGACCATTCGCCGCGCAGCTTGACCGGCTTCAGGTTGACGACGCAGATCACCTTGCGTCCGACCAGCTCCTCCGGCTTGTAGAACTTCGCGATGCCGGAGACGACCTGCCTCGTCTCGAAGCCGAGGTCGAGCTGCAGCTTCAGCAGCTTATCCGCCTTCGGAATCGGCTCGCAGGCGACGACTTGCCCGACGCGCAGCTCCACCTTCGCGAAGTCGTCGATGCCGATCTCTTCCTTGCGGTCGGCGGCAGCCTCCGCCGCCGGAGCGACGCCCGCGCCGGCGTTCGCGTCCGGCTTCGCTGCGG
>NZ_JACJVR010000064.1 GCF_014212175.1 Cohnella xylanilytica
TGACATAGCACCGCTGCTCTTGTGATGGTGCGTTGCTTTATTTTAATGTGAAAAGTCATACAGATTTCTTCTATTTGGGGTTATTTCGACGACTTGATTCGAAAAATCACGCTCATTCAATCGCCTGCATTCAGATCCTGCACCATCCAGAGATCCTTATCTTTGCGGAGATGGCGTCGCGCAGAGCTTCTTGATTTTGCATGGTTCCCATTTCGATTGGGGGAGGCGGCTAACGAACCGAGGAGACGCTCTTTCGTCCAAAATAGCGGATTTCCGATTCTAACGAATCGTACAGATGTTATTTCGTGCCGTAAGCCCCTTTTTCCCCCGTTTGGCCCTAAATAAGATCGCTGGGGTTCGTAAGAGTTTCAAAAAAAGAGCTTTTGACGCTAAATAGCGTCTCCTGAGTTCGTTGGAGCAAAAGGGGCTTATGAACCGGAAACCTGTCATCCGATTGCACATCATGAACGAGACCTCCGTGTCGCATCTCCCAAGAAGTTTGTTAGCGAAATGGTCTTTCGTCGTTTTTTGGGGGCATGAAGTTTGGGGGGAGACGACGGGGATCCGAAGCTGCAAGCACCAAAGGCGCGTTAAGAACCTCGAACGCCTCGCATAACCGTTGCCGACGAGGGCGCCGAGGGCACCATAAAGAAGCTGAAAACGCTCTAGCCGCCCCGGGCCGAAGCAGGCGCCTCCCGCCCGGACGGGCCGTTGCAAATCCTGCAAATGTTCGGCGGAATAGTCCATGGCGGACGGGGCGTCGCTGCGGCATATTTAATAGCGTAGACCCGTGCGTTCTTTTGTCGGAATCGTGCAAAGGAAGACGCGGCGGGAAGGACGAACAACGCAATCGAATCCGAACCCCATAAGGAGTGTAGATCCATGAGCGTAGAGCAGTACCAAGAGACGTACATCCAGCAGCAGTTCGCGGACCGCATCGGCGGCGCCAATTACGGCAAAGATACGAACATCTATAAATTCGAGAAAATCAAACGCGCCAAAGCGGCGGCCAAGCAAGCCCATCCGGACGTCGAGCTGATCGACATGGGCGTCGGCGAGCCGGACGAGATGGCGGACGCCGGCGTCGTCGCGAAGCTGGCCGAAGAAGCGGCCAAGCCGGAGAACCGCGGCTACGCCGACAACGGCATTCCCGAATTCAAGGAAGCCGCGGCCAAGTACTTGAAGGAAGTGTTCTCCGTGGACGGCATCGACGCCGCGACGGAAGTGCTGCACACGATCGGCACGAAGCCGGCCCTCGCCATGCTGCCCAGCGTGTTCATCAACCCGGGCGACGTGACGATCATGACGGTTCCGGGCTACCCGGTCATGGGCACGCACACGAAGTACCTCGGCGGCGAAGTGTATAACGTCAAGCTGACGAAGGAAAACAACTTCCTGCCGGACCTGGACGCCATTCCGGAAGACATCGCCAACCGCGCCAAGCTGCTCTACCTGAACTACCCGAACAACCCGACCGGAGCGGCGGCGACGGCCGAGTTCTTCGCGAAGGTCGTCGCTTGGGCGAAGAAGTACAACGTCGTCGTCGTTCACGACGCTCCGTACGCGGCTCTGACGTTCGACGGCGTGAAGCCGCTCAGCTTCCTGTCTGTGCCGGGAGCGAAGGACGTCGGCGTGGAGCTGCACTCCCTGTCCAAGTCCTACAACATGACCGGCTGGCGGATCGGCTTCATCGCCGGCAACCCGCTGATCGTCAAGGCGTTCGGCGACGTCAAGGACAACAACGATTCCGGCCAGTTCATCGCCATCCAGAAGGCGGCCGCGTACGGCTTGGCGAATCCGTCCATCACGGAGAAGATCTCGGCCAAGTATTCCCGCCGCCACGACCTCCTCGTCGGCGCGCTGAACGAACTCGGCTTCAAGGCCGAGAAGCCGAAGGGCTCCTTCTTCCTGTACGTCGAAGCGCCCAAGGGCATCAAGGGCGGACAGCGGTTCGAGTCCGGCGAGGCGTTCTCGCAGTTCCTGATCCGCGAGAAGCTGATCTCCACCGTGCCGTGGGACGACGCCGGCCGCTTCGTGCGCTTCTCGGTGACGTTCATCGCCAGCGGCGAGGCCGAGGAGATCCGCGTCATCGACGAGATCAAGCGCCGCCTGTCCGACGTCGAATTCGAATTCTAATCCCCCGGCTGCAGGACGAAGCCCCGCGCCCGGAATTTTTCCGGAGCGGGGCTTCGTTGCGCCTTGACAGACCGTGTCGAAAATGCGATAATTCCAAATGATAAATCGGTCCCTTTAAATCAGTCCCGTGAGACTGGCAAGGCGGCGCGCGAATAGTCAACCGACGGCTCGGTTCTCTCCTGCCCTATCCTCGTTCGCTCGAGGGTCGGCCGGGTCGTGCCCTCGGATGAGATCTGAAGCCAACCTCCTTGCCTCTGACGCAGGGAGGTTTTTTGTGTGCAGGATACCCGGATCATCATGGACGAGGCGGCGATCAGGCGGGCGCTGACGCGAATCGCGCACGAGATCGCCGAGAAGAACAAAGGCATCGAAGGCTGCGTGCTGGTCGGCATCCGGACCCGGGGCATCTACCTGGCCCGCCGGGTGGCCGAGCGGATTCGCGACATCGAAGGCCAAGAGATCGCGGTAGGCGAGCTGGACATTACGCGTTACCGGGACGATCGCCCGCAAGAGGCCGTCTCGGCGCGGCAGGCCGGAGAGCTGCCGTTCCCGATTCAGGACAAGCGAGTCATTCTGTTCGACGACGTCCTGTACACGGGACGCACGATCCGCGCGGCGCTCGACGCCTTGATGGACTGCGGGCGGCCGCAATCGATCCAGCTGGCGGTGCTCGTCGACCGGGGCCACCGGGAGCTGCCGATCCGGCCCGATTACGTCGGCAAGAACGTGCCGACCTCGCGCCAGGAGAAGATCGAAGTGAGGCTGGCGGAGATCGACCGGACCGACGGGGTCATCCTCAGTCACCCCCACGGTTCCGAAGCCTGAGAGAACGGGCGCGTATCATGGAAAAGCTGTGAATTTTTATTCACGATACATGAATATTTTATCGGCGTAGTGACAAATCGGCTTTGTGCATATACAATATAGTGAATAAAGATGCACGACGTCCGGTGCTTGAACAGAACGCGACGAAGACGAGGAGGAACCATCATTTTGACAACGTGGATTCTGAACGCCCTGTTCGTGGACGGAGACAAGGACGAGATCGTCCGCAAGCATCTGAAGGTTCAAGACGGCAAGGTGGCGCAGTGGGCGGACGGCGATACGGTACCGGATACCGCAGGCTGCGAAGTGATCGACGCGACGGGCAAGCTGCTCTCGCCGGGCTTCATCGACATGCACGTTCATCTGAGGGAGCCCGGATTCGAATATAAGGAGACGATCGCCAGCGGCACCCGCTCGGCGGCGAAGGGCGGCTTCACGACGATCGCCTGCATGCCGAACACCCGGCCGGTCACCGACACGCCGGAGACGGTGAAGTACGTGCTGGATAAAGCGGAGGCCGAAGGCGTCGTCAAGGTGCTGCCGTACGCGGCGATCACGAAGAACGAGCTCGGTCGCGAGCTGACGGACTTCGCGGCGCTCAAGGAAGCCGGAGCGATCGGCTTCACCGACGACGGCGTCGGCGTCCAGAACGCGCAGATGATGAAGAACGCCATGGCGCTCGCGAAGTCGCTCGGCATGCCGGTCATCGCGCACTGCGAAGACGATTCGCTGGTGGAAGGGGCGGCCGTCACCGAAGGCGCGTTCTCCCGCAAGCACGGGCTGAAGGGCATTCCGAACGAGTCCGAAGCGATCCACGTCGGCCGCGACATCCTGCTATCGGAAGCGACGGGCGTTCACTACCACGTCTGCCACGTCAGTACGGAGCAGTCGGTCCGGTTGATCAAGCTCGGCAAGTCGGTCGGCGTGAACGTCACCGCGGAAGTGTGTCCGCACCACTTGGTGCTGTCCGACGAGGACATCCCGGGCACGACGGACGCGAATTGGAAGATGAACCCGCCGCTCCGGACGCCGCGAGACGTGGAAGCCTGCATCCAGGCGCTCGAGGAAGGCACGATCGACATCATCGTGACCGACCACGCCCCGCACAGCGCGGAAGAGAAGGCGAGAGGCCTGGAGCGCGCCCCGTTCGGAATCGTCGGCTTCGAGACGGCGTTCCCGCTGCTCTACACGAAGTTCGTCAAGACGGGACGTTGGACGCTAAGCTTCCTGCTGCGACGCATGACGAGCGACCCGGCCCGCGTGTTCGGGCTTCCGACGGGCAAGCTCGAGCCCGGCGCTCCGGCCGATCTCATCCTGATCGACCTGGAGAACGAGCGCGAAGTGAACCCCGAGACGTTCCTCTCCCAAGGCCGGAACACTCCGTTCGCGGGATGGAAGCTGTACGGGTGGCCGACGCTGACGATGGTGGACGGCAAGGTCGTCTGGACCGAAGAGAACGGCATCAACTGAGCAGCATAGACGCCAACGGCTTACGATAGGTTCTGCCGAGCACACATAATAGGAGGAATCGGGATGCAAGCAAGACTGTTGCTGGAAGACGGCACTCTGTTCACGGGTCAAGGATTCGGCGCCGAAGGCGCCCAGACGGGAGAAGTGGTGTTCAACACCGGCATCACCGGCTACCAGGAAGTGTTGTCCGACCCTTCGTACTGCGGGCAGATCGTAACGATGACCTTCCCCCTGATCGGCAACTACGGCATTAACCGCGACGACTTCGAGTCGATCCGGCCTTATATACACGGCTTCGTCGTACGCCGCCATGAAGAGATTCCGAGCAACTGGCGCGCGCAGTACACGCTGGGCAGCCTGCTCAAGGAGTACGGCATCGTCGGCATCAGCGACATCGACACCCGCATGCTCACCCGGATTCTCCGCCGGCACGGCACGATGAAGGGGATTCTGACGACGGGCAACGAACGCCTCGAGGAGCTGAAGGAGCGGCTGGACGCTTCCTCGCTGCTGCGCGACCAGGTGGCGCGCACTTCGACGAAGACGCTGTTCTCGAGCCCAGGCAACCGCGAGCGCATCGTCTTGATCGACTACGGCGCGAAGAGCGGCATTCTGCGCGAGCTGACCGAGCGCGGCTGCGACGTCGTCGTCGTCCCGCACGACACGACGGCCGAAGAGATTCGCCGCTTAAGCCCGGACGGCATCCAGCTGTCCAACGGCCCGGGCGACCCGAAGGACGTCCCCCACGCGGTGAAGACGATCCGCGAGCTGCTCGGCGAATTCCCGATTTTCGGCATCTGTCTCGGCCACCAGCTGTTCGCCCTCGCTTGCGGCGCGGACACGGAGAAGCTGAAGTTCGGCCACCGCGGCGGCAACCATCCCGTCAAGGAGCTCGAATCCGGCCGGTGCTACATCACTTCGCAGAACCACGGCTACACGGTCAAGGACGAGTCGATCCAAGGCACGGAGCTCGAAGTGACGCACATCAACAACAACGACAAGACGATCGAAGGCCTCAAGCATAAGAAATATCCGGCCTTCACCGTTCAATACCATCCCGAAGCGGCGCCGGGACCGTTCGACAACAGCTACCTGTTCGACCGCTTCCTGGATATGATCCGCGAGCACAAGCGCAACAACCCCGAACGGCCGCGCCAAGCGCAATTGGCCCAGACGCTGAGAGGAGAGCTGCAGTATGCCCAGAAATAAAGACCTCAAGAAAATTCTCGTTATCGGCTCCGGTCCGATCGTCATCGGACAAGCGGCGGAATTCGACTACGCGGGCACGCAAGCTTGCCAAGCGTTGAAGGAAGAAGGACTCGAAGTCGTCCTCATCAACAGCAACCCGGCCACGATCATGACCGACACGAACATGGCCGACAAGGTATACATCGAGCCGATCAACCTGGAATTCGTCTCGCAGATCATCCGCCAGGAGCGTCCGGACGGCCTCCTGCCGACGCTGGGCGGCCAGACCGGCCTCAACATGGCCGTCGAGCTGGCGCGTGCCGGCGTGCTGGAGCAGGAAGGCGTGAAGCTGCTCGGCACGCAGTTGACCGCGATCGAACGCGCCGAGGACCGCGACCTGTTCCGCGAGCTGATGCGCGAGCTGGAGCAGCCGGTGCCGGAGAGCGAGATCGTCACGACCGTCGAAGCGGCCGTCGAATTCGCGAACCAGATCGGCTACCCGGTCATCGTCCGTCCGGCCTACACGCTGGGCGGCACGGGCGGCGGCATCGTCGGGAACGAGGAGGAGCTGCGCGAGACGGTCGCCAACGGCATCCGCTACTCCCCGATCGGCCAGTGCCTGATCGAGAAGTCGATCGCCGGCATGAAGGAAGTCGAATACGAAGTCATGCGCGACGCGAACGACAACTGCATCGTCGTGTGCAACATGGAGAACTTCGACCCGGTCGGCGTCCACACGGGCGACAGCATCGTCGTCGCGCCGAGCCAGACGCTGTCCGACCGCGAATACCAGATGCTGCGCTCCGCGTCGCTGAAGATCATTCGCGCCCTGAACATCGAAGGCGGCTGCAACGTGCAGTTCGCGCTCGACCCGCACAGCTATCAATACTACGTCATCGAAGTCAACCCGCGCGTCAGCCGCTCTTCGGCGCTGGCGTCCAAGGCGACGGGCTACCCGATCGCGAAGATGGCCGCGAAGATCGCGGTCGGCTACACGCTCGACGAGATCGTCAACCCGGTTACGGGCCAGACGTACGCCTGCTTCGAGCCGACGCTGGACTACATCGTCAGCAAGATCCCGCGCTGGCCGTTCGATAAATTCACCGATGCGAACCGCAAGCTCGGCACGCAGATGAAGGCGACCGGCGAAGTCATGGCGATCGGCCGCACGTTCGAGGAATCGATCCACAAGGCGGTCCGCTCGCTCGAGATCGGCACGCATCGCATCCTGCTCAAGGGAGCGGGCGAGATCGACGACGAGACGCTGAAGGCCCGCCTCGCGAAGGCGGACGACGAGCGCCTGTTCCTGATCGCCGAGGCGTTCCGCCGCGGCTGGACGCTGCAATTCATCCAGGACACGACGAAGATCGACTGGTGGTTCCTCGACAAGATCGAGCGCATCGTCGCGTTCGAGGACGTCGTGCGCCGCGAGCCGGGGCTCACCCAGGAGACGCTGCTGAAGGCGAAGCGGATGGGCTTCACCGACCGCGCGATCGCCGAGCTTCGCCGCGAAGGCCAAGGGGCGAGCGCGCAGCATATCGCCGAAGCGGACGTCCGCGCGTACCGCCTGCAGCTCGGCATCAAGCCGGTCTACAAGATGGTCGACACCTGCGCCGCCGAGTTCGAAGCGTCGACGCCTTACTACTACTCGACCTACGAGACCGAGAACGAAGTGCTGCCGAGCGACAAGCAGAAGGTCGTCGTGCTCGGCTCCGGCCCGATCCGGATCGGCCAGGGCATCGAGTTCGACTACTCGACCGTTCACGCCGTCTGGGCGCTGCGCAACGCGGGCTACGAAGCGGTCATCATCAACAACAACCCCGAGACGGTGTCGACCGACTTCAACACGTCGGACCGCCTCTACTTCGAGCCTCTCTTCTTCGAAGACGTCATGAACGTCATCGAGCAGGAGCAGCCGATCGGCGTCATCGTCCAGTTCGGCGGCCAGACGGCGATCAACCTGGCGGGTCCGCTCGCCAAGGCCGGGGTGCGCATTCTCGGCACGTCGCTCGCCAGCATCGACGAAGCGGAAGACCGCAAGAAGTTCGAAGCGCTGCTGCGCAAGCTGAACATCCCGCAGCCGAAGGGCAGCACCGTCACGTCGGTCGAGGAAGCGGTCGGCACCGCCCGCGAGCTCGGCTATCCGGTTCTCGTCCGTCCTTCGTACGTCCTCGGCGGACGCGCGATGGAGATCGTCTACTCCGACGAAGAGCTTCTTAGCTACATGAAGGTGGCCGTGAAGATCAATCCGGAGCATCCGGTCCTGATCGACCGCTACATGCTCGGCAAGGAGATCGAAGTCGACGCCATCTGCGACGGGGAGACGGTTCTCATCCCGGGCATCATGGAGCACGTCGAACGCGCGGGCGTTCACTCCGGCGACTCGATCGCGGTCTACCCGCCGCAATCGCTGTCCGAGGACGTCAAGCGCCAGGCGATCGACATCACGACCCGCATCGCGAAGGAGCTGAAGACGGTCGGTCTGGTCAACATCCAGTTCGTCGTCTGGCAGGAGCAGGTGTACGTCATCGAAGTCAACCCGCGCTCCTCGCGGACGGTGCCGTTCCTGTCGAAGGTCACCAACGTGCCGATGGCGAACCTGGCGACCCAGGCGATCCTCGGCGTCAAGCTGGCGGACCTGGGCTACAAGGAAGGCCTCTGGCCGGAAGACGAATACGTCTCCGTCAAGGTGCCGGTGTTCTCCTTCGCCAAGCTGCGCCGCGTCGACCCGACGCTGACGCCGGAGATGAAGTCGACCGGCGAAGTGATGGGCCGCGACCGCCACTTCGCGAAGGCTCTGTTCAAGGGACTGATCGGCTCCGGCATGAAAATCCCGCAATCGGGATCGATCATCGCCACGATCGCCGACAAGGACAAGGAAGAAGCGATCGAGATTCTCCGCGGCTTCTACAATCTCGGCTACAAGCTGCTCGCCACGGGCGGCACGGCCGACGCGCTGGAGAAGGCGGGCATGCGCGTCAAACGCGTCAACAAGCTGAGCGAGAGCTCGCCGAACATCCTCGACCTGATCCGCACCGGCCAAGCGCAATTCGTCGTCAACACGCTGACGAAGGGCAAGACGCCGGAGCGCGACGGCTTCCGCATCCGCCGCGAAGCGGTCGAGAACGGCGTCGTCTGCTTGACCTCCCTCGATACGGTCAGCGCGCTGCTGCACATGCTGCAGGCGCTGCGCTTCTCGAGCGAGCCGATGCCGGTCCTGCAAGGCCAGGCTTAATCGCGTAATCGCCCGGTCCCCGCGCCGCCAGACAGGCGCGGAGGATCGGGCTTCTGTATGAACAAGCCCAACCGGGAAGGGAGCAAGGTCTTATCATGAACCGATTGACACGGAGCGAGGCCGCCGCCAAAGTGATGGTGGCGCTGGACAAGCCCGACGCGGAGGAGGCGCTGCGCCTCGCCGGGCGGCTCGAAGGAACCGGCTGCTGGGCGAAGGTCGGCATGGAGCTGTACTACGCGGCCGGCCCATCCGTCGTGCGCGAGCTGAAGGCCCGCGGCTTCAAGGTGTTCCTGGACGTGAAGATGCACGACATCCCGAACACCGTCCGCGGCGGCGCGCGCAGCATCGCCCGCCTCGGCGTGGACATGTTCAACGTGCACGCGGCCGGAGGCGCCGCGATGATGAGCGCGGCCGTGCAAGGGGTGCGGGACGCGATCGAAGCCGGGGACGCCGCGGGAGAGAAGCCGCTCGTCATCGGCGTCACCCAGCTGACGAGCACGAACCAGGCGACGCTGAACGACGAGATCGGCATCGCCGGCACCGTGGAAGAGGCGGTCGTCCGCTATTCGCGGCTCGCGAAGCAAGCCGGGCTCGACGGCGTCGTCGCTTCGCCGCTCGAAGTCGCCGCGATCAAGGCGGCGTGCGGCGCGGCGTTCCTCACCGTGACGCCGGGCATTCGCCCGCGCGGCGCGGACGCCGGCGACCAGTCGCGCATCACGACGCCGCTCGACGCCGTTCGCGGCGGCACCGACTTCCTGGTCATCGGCCGTCCGATCACCGGAGCCCCGGACCCGGCCGAAGCCCTTCACACCATTTTCGAGGAGATGAGCTCATAACATGTCTAACGCCAATGCCAACGTTCAGCTTGATCAGCTTCCGCAAGCCATCGCCAAAGGGCTGCTCAGCATCGGCGCCGTCGCGCTGCGCCCGCACGAGCCGTTCACGTGGACGAGCGGCCTGAAGTCCCCGATCTACTGCGACAACCGGCTGACGATGTCGTACCCGGACATCCGCGACTTGATCGCGGAAGGCTTCGCGGCCGTCATCCGCGACAAGTATCCGGACTGCGAAGCGGTCGCCGGCATCGCCACGGGCGGCATCCCGCACGCCGCCTGGGTCGCCCAGAAGCTCGGGCTGCCGATGCTGTACGTGCGCGACAAGGCCAAGGGCCACGGCAAGACGAACCAGATCGAAGGGCACTTCAAGCCCGGCCAGAAGGTCGTGCTGATCGAGGACCTCATCTCCACGGGCGGCAGCTCGCTGAAGGCCGCCGTCGCCGTCCGCGAAGCCGGCTGCGAGGTGCAGGGCGTCGTCGCGATCTTCACGTACCAGTTCCCGAAGGCGACGGAGGCGTTCGCGGCGGAGAGCATTCCGCTGGACACGCTGTCCAACTATACGGCGCTCATCTCGGCCGCCGTGGAGACGGGCGCGATCCGCGAGGAGGACGTCGCGCTTCTCCAATCGTGGCGCGAGAACCCTTCCGCATTCGGCGTTTAAGCTTAACCCGAGGGAGCCCTCGGAGTTCGCAGGGTTCATCCCTTCCCCTTTTCGCCATCGATAGCCTTACGCCCAATCCCCGACCCGGACCGCCCGGATCGGGGATGGTTCGGTTTCAAGCATCCGATCGGAGGGGTAATAAAGAACTACCTTGAACCTCGATTGGAAAGGATGAAGCGCGATGAGACCGGACTTCGAACAGCTGTGGGCGAATACGGCGGACTTGTTATCCAAGGTCAGGATCTACGACCGGAAGAAGGCGTTCAGCGAGGAGATCGTGGAGCTGGACGAGACGCATCGGGCGCTGGCCGCGATGAAGAAGCTTCCCGGGGCGGAGCTCATGATGGACCGGTCGATCGAGAAGCTGAAGCGGATGCGTCACCGGCTTCTGACGATTATGGAGGATCTCCTCTATACCGCATGACGGAGCATGAGCGGCTCCCGAAGAGCGTATCCGCGGAAAAAACGGCAGACAGACCCTCTCGCTTACGGGCTTCTCGGAATAGGGAGATTCGGAAGTCGAGTTCATCGTTGCCATCGGAATCACATGGTTCCGGTTCATTGGCCGGCCCCTTTTGCTCCAACGAACTCAGGCGACGCTATTTAGCGTCCGAAGCCCATTTTGAAACTCTAACGAGCCCCAGCGATCTGATTTAAGGCTAAACGGGGGAAAAAGGGGCTTTCAGCGCGAAATAGCGTCCATACGATTCGTTAGAGTCGAAAATCCGCGATTTTGGGCGAAATAGCGTCTCCCCGATTCGTTAGCCGCCTTTTCCAGCGATGCTGGAACCAGCCGCCTATCGCCTATATAGAAGCTCTACGCAGCATGATCTCCGCAAAGATGGCGAGTCCGAGCCTGCGAACAAGTCCGTACGAGAGTGGGCGAGCCGTAAAGCCGTAAAAAAGGGGTTGCCACGCCGGCGATTCGCTGGTAATATGTTACATCAAACGGAAGGGTCTCTAGGGATCCGACGTCCGGGGCGTTCCCCGGGCGGGCGAACCGAGCGAGACCGGCAAGCGGCCGATAGGCCGCGCTACACCGTAGGGATAAAAGACCTTCGGCAAGTTCCGCCATCGGGGCGGGGACTGGCCGAAGGTCTTTTTTTGTCGTCGGCGCATCGGCCGTCCGCCCCGCAGTCGAGAGAAGGGGAGGGGCCGGCATGCTGGCGCTGCGGACGAGAGGGCTGGGCAAGACGTTCAAGGTGAAGCGGAAGGAACCGGGACTGCGGGGGAGCGTGCGCTCCCTGCTGCGGCCGGAATGGGAGGAGAAGCCGGCGGTGCGGGGAATCGACCTGACCGTCGGGCAAGGGGAGACGGTCGCGTTCCTCGGGCCGAACGGGGCCGGCAAGTCGACGACGATCAAGATGCTGACGGGCATCCTCCACCCGTCGTTCGGGGAGGCGGAGGTGCTCGGCCTGTCGCCTTGGAAGCAGAGAAGCGAGCTTGCGTACCGGATCGGCACCGTGTTCGGACAGAAGTCGCAGCTGTGGTACCACTTGCCTCCCGTCGATACGTTCGAGCTGATCGGCCGGGTATACGAGCTGAAGAGAGAGGATTACGCCCGCCGCAGCCGGGAACTGATCGAACGCTTCGAGCTCGGCCCGTACCTGCGCACCCCCGTCCGCAAGCTGTCGCTCGGGGAGAGGATGCGCTGCGAGATCGCCGCCGTCTTCCTGCACCGGCCCAGCCTGCTGTTCCTCGACGAACCGACGATCGGGCTCGACGTCGTCGTCAAGCAGCGCATCCGCGAGCTGATCCGCGAGAGCAACCGCAGCGAAGGGACGACCGTCGTGCTGACGTCCCACGACCCGACCGACGTCGAGGAGCTGTGCTCCCGGGTCGTCGTCATTCATCACGGCGGACTCCTGCTCGACGAGCCGGTCGAGCGGATGAAGCGGGACGTCCTGAACCGCAAGACGATCCGGCTGACGACGGCTTCCGAGCTGCGCGAATCCGAGCTGCCGCTGCCGGAAGGAACGAACGCGGTCCGGAAGGAGGGGCGCACCTTCACGATCGAGGTCGATCTCGGGCGGACGGCCGTCGAGGACGTGCTGGGCGGCTGGATCGGCCGGGTGCGGATCGAGGACATCACGGTCGAGGACCCTCCGCTGGAGGAGACGATCAAGCATATTTACGGCAGGCGCGGGGAAAAGGAGGAGGGAGCATGAGCGGCGGCGGGAGGCTCCTCCCCCGGTTGGCGGCCGGCCGGCGTAAGGCGGCGGCGGTGGCGCGGATCACGATCCGGCAGCAGCTCGCGTACCGCGCGGACTTCGCGCTGCGGTGCTCCTTCCTGCTCCTGATTCTGTTCGTCTTCGTCCAGCTGTGGACGGCCGCTTACGAAGGGGACCGCGAAGCCGTCATCGGCGGCTTCACGATCAAGCAGATCGTCTGGTATCTCGTATTCACCGAAGCGCTCACGATGGCGGGCTCGCCTCTTGCGGCGAAGGTCGAGGAGGAAGTGAAGAACGGAGACATCGCCGTCCGGCTGCTGCGTCCTATGTCTTACGTCGGGTACCACTATTCCTCCTATCTGGCGGAAGCGGCGGTCCGCTTCGTCCTTCATCTCGCCGTCGGCAGCTTGATCGCCTGGCCGTCCGTCGGCGCCCCGGACTTCGGCTTCGGCTGGCTCGGCCTGTTCTCCCTCAGCTTCGGGGCGATCACGGTGGCGTTCCTGCTGAACGCGGCGATCGCGCTCTGCGCGTTCTGGGTGGAAGAGACGAGCGGTCTGCAATTCGTGCTGCAGAAGCTGCAATTCACGATCGGCGGCATGCTGCTGCCGGTCGATCTGATGCCGGAATGGCTGCAGCGCGTCTGCGCGTGGCTGCCGTTCCAGGCGTCGCTCTATTTGCCGGCGAAGGCCGCGGTCCATCCGGACGGGTCGTCTCTGCTGGCGAGCGCGGCCATCCAGGCGGCGTGGATCGCCGCGCTGGGCGCGCTCGTGGCCTACCAGTACAGGAGAGGGGCGAGGAAGCTGCATGTCAACGGAGGATAAGACGTTCGCGGGAGCGGATGCCTCGCGGGACGCGGGGAAGAGAAGCCCCTTCGCGAAGGGAATCGGCGTCGTCCGGTTTCTGCTGACGACCTGGAAGGTCAACCTGGCGGCCGCGATGGAATACCGGCTCAGCTTCCTGCTGCTGGCGGGCATGATGTTCGTCAACAATTTGATCTGGCTGTTTTTCTGGAGCCTGTTCTTCGGCCGCTTCCCCGTCGTGCACGGCTGGGAGCTCGGTGACGTCATGATGCTGTGGGCGGTCGGGGCGGGAGGCTTCGGCTGGGCGAACGTGCTGTTCGGCAACTTCCACCGCGTGGCGCAGATCGTCTCGTCGGGCCAGCTCGACGTCTATCTCTCCCAGCCGAAGCCGGTGCTGCTGAACGCGCTCGCGAGCCGCATGTCGGTGACGGCCGCCGGCGACTTCCTGTTCGGCGTCGTCATCTATGCCTGGGCGGGAGAGCATACGCTCGCCGGACTCGGGAAGTTCGCTATGGGCCTGGCGATCAGCGGCCTGCTGTTCATGGGAGTCATGCTTATCGCGGGCTGCTGCGCCTTCTTCCTCGGCAATTCGGAAGGAATCGCCCAGCAGGCGTTCAACAGCTTCGTCTCCTTGACGACGTACCCCGCCGACATCTTCCGGGGCATGGCGCGGATCGCGCTGTTCTCAATCGTTCCGGCCGGCTTCATCAGCTACTTGCCGATCGGGCTGCTCCGGAACCTGGAGCCCGGCTTCGTCCTCGGCGCGGCCGGAATGGCGGCCGGCACGTGCCTGGCGGGAGCGTGGCTGTTCCGGGCCGGGCTTCGGCGCTACGCTTCCGGCAACGCCGTCTCGATGCGCGGCTAGCGCCCGTTCCTTTATAATGGAGAAGAGACGACACTTCGAGAAGGAGCCATGATCATTGTTGCAGACGACCAAACGATTGATTATCGATACCGACACCGCGGGAGACGACGTCACTTCCTTGCTGTTCGGCCTGCTCTGGCCGGGAGTGAAGGTGGAAGCCATTACGACCGTCATGGGCAACATTCCGCTCGCGCAGTGCACGGTCAACGCGCTGACGACGGTGGAGAAGGCGGGGAGAAGCGGTCAAGTGCCGGTCTATGCCGGCTGCGACAGGCCGCTTCTGCGCCCGCTCGTGCAAGCCGCCTACGTCCACGGTCCCGACGGGATGGGCGATTCCGGCTTCCCGCCGCCGTCCGTCCGCGCCGAAGCGGAGCACGCGGCGAACGCGATCGTCCGGCTGGTCAACGACTATCCGGGGGAGCTGGAGATCGTCGCCCACGGGCCGCTGACGAATCTCGCGGTCGCCTATATGCTGGACCCGTCCATCGCGGGGAAAATCAAACGGCTGTGGGTCATGGGCGGTTCCTGCCACTTCCGGGGCAACATTACGCCGACGGCGGAGTTCAACTTCTACGTCGACCCGGAGGCGGCGCGCATCGTCTTCGAGGGCGGCTTCCCGATCACGATGGTCGGCTGGGACGTCTGCTGCCGCTACGCGCTCGTCGGCGGGAAGGATCTCGAGGCGCTGCGGGCCATCGATACGCCGATCGCGCGATTCTATCACCAGGTGAACCGGAAGGCGCTCGAATTCAATAGGGCGAACGGCTTGGAAGGCGTCACCCACCCCGATTCCGTCACGATCGCGATGTGCATCCGACCGGAGCTGATGCTCCGATCCGGCCGCTACCGGGTGGAGATCGAGTGCCAGAGCGAGGCGAACCGCGGCTTCAGCGCGGTCGACACGCGGCCCGCTCCGGAGAATACGCCGGCCTGGACGGGCGCGGCTCCGAACGCGGAGGTGTGCCTCGAAGCGGACTACCGGCTGTTCTACCGGATGCTGACGGCGATGCTCCGCGGGGATTATCGCGAGTTTGCCAACATTTGAGGATCCAAGCGGGGCCCTCTTCTCTGATAGGATAGAAGAATAGAATTCTCTTCTCATCGGAAATGAGGTGCCTGCCTTGAATCCTTATCGAAGGCTGCGGCCGAAGCTCGCGGCACTGGCGGCCGCGCTCTCGATCTCCATCCCGGTCTCGGTCGAGGCGGCCGCGGGATCGGCTTCGGCCGCCGCTCCGTTCGCGAACGCAGAATCTACTCTCTCTGCTGCTTCCTCCGCCGCTTCGGTTACATATGCGGCCTCCGCCGTCTCTTCCGCGTCCGACGCTTCGACCGACTCCGTCGCCGCCGCCAAGACGTCCGTCCAATCGGCTTTCTTGCCGTTCGACGATATCTCGGGCAGCTTCGCTCTGGCGGACATCGTCGCGTTGCACGGGAGAGGGATCGTAAGCGGAACGGGAGAGCGGACGTTCTCGCCGGAGCGGGCGGTGACGAGAGCCGAATTTGCGGCTCTCGTCGTCCGGCTGTTCGGGCTCGAGCCGGTCGACGCCGCCATCCCGTCCTATCCGGACGTCCCGGCGAAGGCGTGGTCGTATTCCGCGGTGGAAGCGGCGTCGCAGCTCGGCATCGTGCGCGGCGTCTCCGCGGCCTCGTTCGGGGGCGGCTCGCCGGTCACGCGCGAACAGGCGGCGACGATTCTCGTTCGCGCGCTGCGGCTGGACGGCGAGCGGGCTTCCGCTTCGGGCGCGAACGCCCCCGACTACGAAGACGCCGATCGGATCGACGATTGGGCGGAAGCTTCGATCCAAACTGCCGCGAGGGCGGGCCTGATGCAAGGGGACAACGGCCGCTTCCGGCCGCTGGACACGCTGACCCGGGCGGAGGCCGCCGCGGTGCTCAACCGGATCGCCTCCCGCGACGGCTGGGCCGCCCAATTCGAGGCCGCGCCGGCGACCGGCCTGCAGCTCGGCTGGCAATACGGGCAGACGACGTCGCAGTTCATCGCCAGCATCGCCCGCTCGACCGTCGACACTCTCGTTCCGCGGGATTACTTCCTCGAATCGGCCCGCACCGTCTCCGATTCGACGGACCCGGCTCTCGTCCGGTGGGCATCCGCGCACGGCAAGCGGGTGTGGGGGATGGTCGGGAACCGTTCGGATGCGGAGGTCACCCACCAGCTGCTCGGCAGCGCGTCGAACCGGAAGGCGGTCGCGGACCGGCTCGCCGCCTTAGTCCTGGACGACGGGCTGGACGGCTTGAACCTGGACTTCGAGAACGTGCTGCCCGAGGACCGCTCCGGCCTGACGGCGTTCGTGACGGAGCTCGCGGCCAAGCTGCACGCGAACGGACGCGTTCTCTCGGTGAACGTCTCCCCGGACCAGGGCGACGACTGGACGGCGGCGTTCGACTACTCCGCGCTCGGGAAGCAAGCCGACTACATCGTGCTGATGGCTTACGACGAGCATTGGTCGACCGACCCCGTCGCTGGCTCCGTCTCCTCGCTGCCATGGCTTGCGAGAGGCGTCGACAAGCTGCTCGCCGCGGTGCCGGCCTCGAAGACGATCGTCGCGCTGCCGCTGTATACCCGCAAGTGGACGGTGTCGCCCGCCGTCTCCTCCGCGGAGCTGTCCCTAATCGAGCAGACGGACGTCATCCGCTCGCTCGTGTCCGGGACCCGCTCCTGGAACGAGACGATCGGGCAGTACGTGTACTCCTACTCCCGGGGCGGCTCCTCCTACCGGATCTGGACCGAAGACAGCCGCTCGCTGACGCTCAAGAACCTGGCGGCGGCCGACCGCGGGGTCGCGGGTCTCGCCTACTGGTACATCGGGGCCGAGACGCCGGACGTCTGGCCCGCCATGCGGAACGCGGCGAAGTATTCGGCTTTCGAGTTCGAATAAGGTTATACGAATCGCTCGGACGTAGAAAAACGGCGAAAGACTATTTCGCCAACTGCATTTTTTGGATATGGAGACATGGAAGTCGCGTACATGGGTGCAGCCGGAATCGGAAACGGAATGGAATCACAGGGTTCCGGTTCATAGGCCCCGATCTCTCTAACGAACTCAGGAGACGCTATTTCGCGTCAAAAGCCCAATTTGAAACCCCTAACGAACCCCAGCGATCTTATTTAGGGCCAACCGGGGGAAAAACGGGCTTCCAGCACGAAATAGCGTCTATACGATTCGTTAGAATCCAAAATCCACGATTTTGGCCGAAATAGCGTCTCCTCGGTTCGTTAGCCTCCTCCCCCCAATCGAAACGGTAACCAGGCCCAATAGAGAAGCTCAACCCGGCATGATCTCCACAATCGGTCAATCGAAAAAAAAGAATCGCTCCTTGAGGGAGGCGGCGCCGAGGCGGCCGCCCCGCAAGGAGCGATTTTTGGGTTTATCCGATTTTCTCGCGCCAATCCCGGATGTCCGCGTTCAGTTCCTTCAGGTCGGGAACCGGCGATTTGGCGTCTTGCAATTCGTATTTGCTCTTCAAGCTCAGAATCCGGTAGACGCTCTCGTCGAGGCGTTCCTCGGAGATCTTCCCGCTCTTGACGCTCTTCAGAACCGATTCGAAGGCGGTGCGCTCGTTGTCGTATCCGTGGCCGACGAGAAGAATGTCGGCGCCCGCCTCGATGGCCATGACCGAAGCTTCCGCCAGCGGGTAATGCTTGGCGATCGCGCCCATCCCCAGGTCGTCGGTGATGACGACGCCGTCGTAGCCCATGTCGCCGCGGAGGATGTCCCCGACGATGCGCTTCGACAGGGAGCCCGGCTTGTCGGGATCGATCTTGGGATACAGAATGTGGGCGACCATGACCGCCTCGGCATGGTTCTTCACGGCGGCCTGGAACGGAACCCATTCGAGCTTCGCCAGCTGCTCCGGCGTCTTGTCGACGACGGGCAGGTCGAGGTGGGAGTCGACCGACGTGTCGCCGTGGCCGGGGAAGTGCTTGACGACGGGAATGACGCCTTCGCTTCGCAGGCCCGTCAGCTCCGCCAGCCCCAGCTTCGACACGAGATCGGCGGAGCTGCCGAAGGAGCGGTCCCCGATGACGGGATTGTCGGGGTTGCTGTTCACGTCGAGCACGGGGGCGAAGTCCATGTTGAAGCCGGACGACGTCAGCGCCCGTCCCAACAGCTGGCCCATCGCTTCGGCCAGGTCGGCGTCCCCGGTCGCGCCGACGGCGGCGTTGGCCGGGAACTTGACGTATTCCGAAGGCAGGCGGCTGACGCGTCCTCCTTCCTGGTCGACGCTGACGAAGATCGGGGCGGGATTCGCGGCGTTCGTCCGCTTGATCGCGTTGACGAGGGCGACCGTTCCCTTCAAGTCGGAGACGTTGTTCGAGTATAGAATGACGCCGCCGACCTTGTCATCCCGGATCATTCGCTTGGCCTCGGCGTCGAGCTCCTTGCCTTCGAGGCCGGCGAGAATAAGCTGGCCGACCTTCTCCTCGAGCGTCATCTTCTCCATGCGGGTCTTCACGGGATCCGTCGGCGCGGAAGGCTCCTTGGAGCCGGAAGGGGACGGCGAAGCCGGCGAGGATGCGCCGGGAGAAGCCGGCTGGGTGGGCGTCACGCTCGGCTCTGCCGGCGAAGAAGCCGGTTGGGACGGCGATGGGGATGAGACGGGCGGCGATTCCGAACGGGCGCACCCGGACAGAAGAAGGGTCAGCGCCAGGCCGAGCCCGGCGATCGGGCGATAGTTCAACTTTTTTCTCTCCTTTCCGGTATGCACGGGGCGTAAAAGCAAGGCTCCACCCCGTAAATGGAGAGGAGCCGATGATATAGACGTCGATAGCCGGATAAAAGTTCAGGCCTTGCCGACTTCGAACGAGCTCTTCAGCGATACGATGCGGTTGAACACCGGCCGTCCCGGGGCGCTGTCCTTCGGGTCGACGTTGAAGTAGCCGTGACGGAAAAACTGGAACTTGTCCTGCCCGGCCGCATCCTTCATGCCCGGCTCGACGAACCCTTCCAGCGTCTCGAGCGAGTTCGGATTGATGCGCTCGAGGAACGACGAATCCTCGCCCTCGTCTTCGTCGCGGATGAGCGGCTCGTACAGCCGGAACGTCGCGGGCACCGCCTGCGAGGCTTCGACCCAATGGATCGTGCCCTTGACCTTGCGCCCGGAGAAGCCCGATCCGCTCTTCGTCTCGGGATCGTACGTGCAGCGCAGCTCCACGACCTCGCCCGCGTCGTTCTTCACGACTTCCTCGCACTTGATGAAGTAGGCGTGCTTCAGCCGAACTTCGTTGCCCGGGAACAGGCGGAAGTACTTCGGAGGCGGCACCTCCATGAAGTCGTCCTGTTCGATGTAGATCTCGCGGGAGAACGGGATCCGGCGGGTTCCCATCTCTTCGTTCTCCGAATTGTTCTCCGCTTCGAGCCACTCCGTCTCGCCTTCCGGATAGTTCGTGATGACGACCTTCAGCGGGCGAAGGACGGCCATCGTTCTCGGAGCCTTCAGCTTCAAGTCTTCCCGGATGAAGTGCTCCAGCATGCGCTCGTCGACGACGCCGTAGCTCTTCGCCACGCCGATCTCGCGGCAGAACGCGCGGATCGCCTCCGGCGTATAGCCCTTGCGGCGAAGGCCGGAGATGGTCGGCATGCGCGGATCGTCCCAGCCGTCCACGACCTTCTCGTCGACGAGCTGCTTCAGCTTCCGCTTGCTCATGACGGTGTTCGTCAGGTTCAGCCGGTTGAACTCGTATTGGCGCGGCTTCGCTTCCGTCTCGCAGTGCTCGACGACCCAATCGTAGAACGGGCGCTGATCCTCGAACTCGAGGGTGCAGATCGAGTGGGTGACGCCTTCGATCGCGTCCTCGAGCGGATGCGCGAAGGCGTACATCGGATAGATGCACCAGGCGTCTCCGGTGTTATGGTGATGCGCGTGTACGATCCGGTAGATGACCGGGTCGCGCAGGTTGACGTTCGGCGAAGCCATGTCGATCTTGGCGCGCAGCACCTTCTCGCCGTTCGCGAACTCGCCTTTGCGCATCCGCTCGAACAGGTCGAGATTCTCCTCGACGGAGCGGTTCCGGTACGGGCTCTCGACGCCCGGCTCCGTGAGCGTGCCGCGGTTCTCGCGGATCTGGTCGACGCTCTGGTCGTCGACGTAGGCGAGCCCCTTGCGGATAAGCAGGAGGGCCTTGTCGTACATTTGGCCGAAATAATCGGAAGCGAAGAACAGGCCGTCCCATTCGAACCCGAGCCACTGCACGTCCCGCTTGATCGATTCGACGTATTCGACGTCTTCCTTGACCGGGTTCGTGTCGTCGAACCTCAGGTTCGTCCGCCCCTTGAATTCGTCCGCCAGCTCGAAGTTGAGGCAGATCGACTTGGCGTGCCCGATATGCAGGTAGCCGTTCGGCTCCGGCGGGAAGCGGGTCACGACTTCGGTCACCCGGCCGGCGGCGAGGTCTTCCGCCACGATAGTCTTGATGAAGTTGTTAGATGATGCCGATTTGCTCTCCAATCCGACCAACCTTTCTCGCGTATATCATGTTATTTCTTCATCATACACAAAACGGGCCCTCCTTATAAAGAGGAAAGGAAAAAAAACGGGGGTCGGAGAAGGCGATGTCGGGCGATGTCGAAAAAACGGGCCCTAAGCCTTCTCAGGATTCTCATAAAAAAATGCTAAAGGCGTAACTTTTTGCCGGAATGCATCGTTATAATTGGGGAAGGCAATTGGCAGAGGGAGGGAATTCGGATGCTCGCTTGGAAGCAGCGAAGCAAATCTAAAGAGAAGCCGGGCGGCCAGCCGGAGGCCGAAGAGAGAGACGGCGGCCCGGCGGGCTCCCCCGCGAGCATGGAGCCGCTGCTGGTCGTCCGGGGCGTGGAGCGTTCGTTCGACGTCGGAAGCCAGAAGCTGCGGGTGCTCAAGGGAATCGACCTGGAGCTCAAGCCTCAGCAGCTGGTCATGCTGAAGGGACGATCGGGCTCCGGCAAGACGACGCTGATGAACCTGATGGGAGGCTTGGACGTCCCTACGCAAGGCCAGATTTATTTCCGGGGCCAGCCGTTCCACGAATGGGACGATAACCGCCGGACGAAGATCCGGCGCAAGGATATCGGATTTATTTTCCAAGCATATGCCTTGATGCCCTTGCTGTCCGCGTACGAGAACGTGGAGCTGACGATGCGAATGGCGGGCGTTCCCCGGTCGCAGTGGAAGGCCCGGGCGACGGAGTGCCTGGAGATGGTCGGCCTGGCGAAGCGGATGCATCACCGGCCGTTCGAGCTGTCGGGCGGGGAGCAGCAGCGCGTGGCTATCGCCAAGGCGATCTCCCACCGGCCGAGCCTCATTCTCGCCGACGAGCCGACGGCGGAGCTGGACTCCCAGATGGCGGCTCAGGTGATGGCGGTCTTTCGCGAGATCGTCGCGACCGAGAACATCTCGATCTGCATGACGACACACGATACAACGATTATGGAGGTAGCGGACCATGTCTATGAGATGGTGGACGGCGTTTTCGTCTAAGAGAGAAGGAAGGAGCCCGGGGAACGGGGGGCGCGCCCGTACGGCGGGGGTGCTGGCGGTCGTCGCGCTGTCCGTCGCGGTGAGCGGCTGCGGATTGTTGCCCGACGAGCCGGAAGAAGCGGATCTGTCGTCCATTCAATTGCCCCAGATCTCCAAGAAGCCGGAATACGAAGTGTCGACGAAGACGCTGGAGACGACGGTATCCGGTTCGGGCAAGATCATGTCGACCCAGGAGAAGACGCTGTATTATACGACGAAGAGGCTGGAAGGCAAGTTTATTAAGAAATTATACATACAAGTCGGAGACGTCGTGAAGGCCGGGCAGCCGATCGCGGAGCTCGACGTGGAGGACATGAAGGACACGCTCCGCAGCCAGCAGCTCGCGTTCCGCCAGCTGGAGCTGGAGATGAAGCAGACGCTGCGCGACAAGGACACGATGGATCCGATCGACTTCGAGCAGAAGCAGATCAACTTCGAGAAGCAGCGCCAGGACATCGTCGATCTGCAGCAGGACATCGCCGACGCGGTGCTGACGGCTCCGTTCGGCGGCACGGTCGTAAGCGTAAGCGTCCAAGAGGGCGCATCGGTCAAGGAGTACGATCCGATCTGCATTATCGCCGATCCGACGAAGCTGGTCGTCACCGGGAACCTCTCCAAGGACGACCTGGAGAAGGTCGCGGTCGGCATGGAGGTGGAAGTCGACATCAACAGCGCCGGCAAGGTCAAGGGCAAGGTCCGGTCGCTCCCGCAGCCGCAGACGGACAACAACAACGGCAACGGGAACGGCGGCGGACAAGGCAACGGCGGCCAGAAGATCGAGCGTCCCGAGCAGTATCTGCTCGTCGACGTGCCGCAGCTTCCGAAGACGGCCGTCCGCGGCACGCCGCTTACCGTCAAGGTCATCGTGAACCGGAAGGAGAACGCGGTCGTCATTCCGCTCTCCGCGCTGCGCACGATCGGGGCCCGCACCTACGTGCAAGTCGTGGAAGCGGACGGCAGCAAGCGCGAGGTCGACATCGAGGTCGGCCAGCAGACGTCCACCGACGCCGAAGTGTTGCAGGGACTGACCCCGGGGCAGAAAGTCGTAGGTAGATAATCGATGAGCGCGCTGATCCGATTTCTATTCCGCAAGATGTGGAACACCCGCTGGCTCACGATCAGCACGCTGGCCGGCCTGCTCGTGGCGGTGGCGTTCACCACCAGCATTCCGATGTACGCGGACGGCGCCCTGAAGCGCGTCGTCGCGCAATCGCTCAAGGACAACAGCGAAGGCCTGCCGGCCGGATCGCTGCTGATCCGCTACCAGTCGACCGACGGCAAGACGGACCGGACCGCCTTCGACAACGTCAACAAGTACATCTCCGAAGAGGTCCCGGCCAAGATCGGCTTCCCGGCGGACGCTTCCCAGCGCAGCCTGACGATCCGCAGCGCGGAAGTGACGCCGGAAGATCCGAACAAGGTCGACGCGAGCCGATCCCGCAAGATGGCGCTCGCTTCGTTCGGCGGGCTCGCCGACCAGGTCGAGCTGGCCGGCGGGAAGATGTACGCGGACCGCGTCGCCCCCGACGGCACGATTCAGGCCGTCATGATGGAAGAAGCGATGTTCCGCAACGACCTGCACGTAGGCGACGTCCTTCTGTACCCGATATACGGAGGGCTGAACCTGACGCTTCGCGTCGAGATCGTCGGCTCGTTCAAGCCGAAGGACGAAGCGAGCGCGTACTGGTACCAGGGGCTCGACAGCCTCATGAACACGCTGTTCATCGCCGAGCCGGCGATGCTGGACGATCTGATCGGCCAGATGAAGATTCCGCTGCAGACGGCGAGCTGGTATACCGCCTACGATCTTCGCGAGATCCAGACGAGCCAGCTGACGCCGCTCGGCAAGACGCTGAACCGGATCGACATCGAGGCGTATCAGCTTCTGAAGGATACGCGGGTGGAGATCTCCTTCGCGAGCATGCTCGGCGAATTCCGCAGCCAGAGCATCCAGCTGCAGACGATGCTGTTCACGCTGGCGGCGCCGATGATCGCGATGGTGTTCTACTTCATCACGATGAACGCCCGCCAGGCGCTGGAGAAGCAGCGCTCCGACATCGCGGTCATGCGGAGCCGGGGAGCCGGCACGCGGCAGATCTTCATGATTTTCCTGCTGGAAGGCGTACTGCTCGGCATCGTGTCCCTGCTCACCGGTCCGTTCATCGGCTGGTTCATGGCCAAGAGCATCGGTTCGGCGAACGGCTTCCTCGAGTTCGTCAACCGGAAGGCGATTCCGGTCGGCTTCAGTACCGACGGCATTATCGCCGGCGTCGTCGCCGTGCTTGTCGCCATCGGGGCGGCCGTTATCCCGGCGCTCGTCTTCACCCGCACGTCGATCGTCGACTACAAGCGGAAGATGGCTCGAACGGACCAAAGGCCGGTCTGGCAGCGCTGGTTCCTGGACGTCGTCCTGCTCGGCGTAGCCGCCTACGGGTGGTATCTGTTCAACGAACGGCAGATGGTGTCGTTCAAGACCGGCATGACGACCGACCAGCTGAACGTGCAGCCGTTCCTGTTCTTCGTGCCGGCGCTGTCGATCTTCGCGGCCGGGCTGCTGTTCCTGCGGCTGTTCCCGCTTATTCTGAAGCTGCTCAATAAGCTGTGGAAGGCGATTCTGCCGGTACCGCTGTATCTGACCTTGACGCAGCTGTCCCGTTCGTCCCGCTCGTACTACCCGCTGATGATCCTGCTCGTTCTGACGCTCGGCCTTGGCGTGTACAACTCGTCCGCAGCCCGGACGATCGGGCTCAATTCGGAAGAGCGGATCCTGTACAAGTACGGAGCCGACGTCATCGTGCAGACGGTGTGGGAGGGCAGCCCGGAAGTGACGGCTCCCTCGGGCTCCGGAGGCGGACAGGGCCAAGGCGGAGGCGGTCAAGGTCAAGGCGGCGGAGGCCAAGGGGGCGGGGGCCAAGGCGGAGGCCAACCGAACCGTCCGACACCGACGAAGATCAACTACAACGAACCGCCGTTCGAGGTGTTCCGCACGCTGCCGGGCGTCGAGCACGCCGCCCGCGTCCTCCAGACGAAGGCGAGCGTCACGATCTCCGGCAAGACGGCGGGGCAGGGAACGATCGTCGGCATCGACAACGTCGACTTCGCCCGCGTCGCCTGGTTCCGGGACGATCTGTACCCGGCCAACCCGTACAAGTATTTGGCCGTCATGGGCAAGGCGCCGGAATTCGCCCTCGTCTCCTCCAATCTGGCGAAGAAATTCAACCTGAAGCCGGGAGACCAGGTTCAGGCGATGCTCTCCGAGGAGCCGGTCACGTTCGTCGTGGCGGCCGTGCTTCCGTACTGGCCGGCGCAATATCCCGACGAGTCGCCGTTCATCGTCGCCAATCTCGATTATATTTACGATGAGGCCCCGCTTATGCAATACGACGTCTGGCTGAAGATGAAGCCGGACGCCAAGACGCCGGACATCATTCCCGCGCTGCAGAAGAAGGGCATCGAGATCGCGTCGATCAGCGACGCGCGCAACGAGCTGATCGTGCAGAGCAAGCACCCGGCCCGCGGCGGCGTGTTCGGCATTCTGAGCTTGGGCTTCCTCGTCTCGGCCGTCGTGTCG
The DNA here is from genome assembly GCF_014212175.1 of Cohnella xylanilytica. Lineage (GTDB taxonomy): Bacteria > Bacillota > Bacilli > Paenibacillales > Paenibacillaceae > Cohnella > Cohnella xylanilytica. The sequence goes on from NZ_JACJVR010000064.1 coordinate 25,274, forward strand.
CTCGCCGGCTACATCCTGTTCTGGTTCTTCAACCTGTCGGGACGGATCGTGCAGATCGGCGTCCTGCGGGCGATGGGGCTGTCCCGCAAGCAGCTGACCGGCATGCTTCTGCTGGAGCAGGTGTTCACGGCGGGGCTGTCGATCGGTCTCGGCATCGGCATCGGCAAGCTGACGAGCGTGCTGTTCCTGCCGTTCCTGCAGACGACCGACAACGCCGCCGGCCAGGTGCCTCCGTTCCGCGTCGTGTTCGACAACGCGGATTCCGTGAAGCTCTACATCGTCGTCGGAGTCATGATGCTGATCGGCGTCATCCTTCTCGTGTCGCACATCCGCCGCCTGAAGGTGCATCAAGCCGTCAAGCTGGGAGAGGAGCGTTAACGCCATGATCCATTGCGAAGGACTCGTGAAGATTTACAAGACGGACGATCTGGAAGTCGTGGCGCTCCAGGGATTGAACCTGACGGTGAACGACGGAGAGATGATGGCCATCATCGGCAACAGCGGCAGCGGCAAGTCGACGCTGCTGAACATCCTGGGCGGTCTCGACCGCCCGTCCGCCGGTCAGGTTCGCGTCGGCCCTTGGGATCTGCTCAAGGTAACCGACGACGACCTCGTCAAGTACAAGCGGGACACGGTCGGATTCATCTGGCAGAACAACGCCCGCAACCTGCTGCCGTTCCTGACCGCGCTCGAGAATGTCGAGATGCCGATGATGTTCTCGGGCAAGGTGGACCGCCCTTACGCGAAGCAGCTGCTCGAGTGGGTCGGCCTGAAGGAGCGGATGCACAACAAGCTGACGCAGCTGTCGGGGGGCGAGCAGCAGCGGGTCGCCATCGCGATCTCGCTCGCGAACAAGCCGAAGATGCTGCTCGCGGACGAACCGACCGGGTCCGTCGATTCCCGGACGTCGGACATCATCATGGATATTTTCCGCCGGTTCAACCGGGAGCTCGGCCTGACGGTCGTCATCGTCACCCACGACTTGTCGCTGGCCGGCAAGGTGGACCGCGTCGTCGCCATCCGGGACGGCCTGACGAGCACCGAATTCATCAAGAGGAACCCGAATCTCGACCACGCCCCTTCGCTGCACGGCGGAAGCGCGCTGGACGAGGTTCACGAAGCCTACGTCGTCGTCGACCGGGTGGGAAGACTGCAAATTCCGAAGGAGTTCCTGCAGGCGCTCGAGATCAAAGACAAGGCGAGCATGGAATTCGACGGAGAGAAGATTTTGATTCGGGCACCGAAACCTTTGGAGGGGGAAACCGCATGACAACCCGTATCACCCAGGTCCGCAAATGGACGACGGCCGCCATGGCCGTAACGATTCTCGTTCCGACGCTCGCCGCTTGCAGCGGCAAGAACGAGGAAGACCCGAACAACCGCCGCACGCTTCGCGTCGGGGTCATGTACGGCAGCGCGCAGGAAGAGCAGTACCTGCGCCAGCAATTCACCGACCTGTTCGAGTTCTCGCACAACAACATCGATATCGAGATCGTTCCGGCGATCGACTACACCGAGAACCAGTTCGAGGAACAGAAGCCGGATCAGCCGCAGCCCGACCCGATCGAGAAGGTGAAGGCGATTATGACCGGGGCGAACCCCGTCGACGTCATGATCCTGCAAGACACGGCGATGCTCGGCAATCTCGTGCAGGAGAACCTGCTCAAGCAGCTCGACCCGCTGCTCAAGGAAGACAAGATCGACGTCAACGATTACGTTCCGGCCGTCATCGAAGGAATCAAGGAGCAGGGCGACAACCAGCTGTACGCGCTCGCCCCGACCTATACGCCTTCCGCCTTGTTCTATAACAAGAAGGCGTTCGCCAAAGCCGGCGTCGACGTTCCGACCGCGCCGCTGACGTGGGACGATCTGTTCAACCTGGCGCGCCGGCTGAAGACCGGAGAGGGCAAGGACGCGAAGTTCGGCTTCACGTTTAACCAATGGGGCTACAGCAACGGCTATTACGACGTCCAGAACTACATGGCGCCGCTGCAGCTCAAGATGTACGATGCCAAAGCCGAGAAGATGACCGTCAACACCCCGCAGTGGGAGAAGGTCTGGACGACGATCACCCAGCTGTACAAGGATCACGTCTTCCCGAGCAACGAGGATCTGCAGGTTCAGATGTCGGAAGAAGACCAGAACCGGTATAATCCCTATATTCAGCAGCCGTTCTTCAACGGCAAGGTCGCGATGGTCATCGGCAATTACAACATGATCAACGACATCGAGACGTACAACAAGAACTATCAGAAGTTCAAAGGCATGGAGCAGCTCGATTGGGACGTTCTGCCGGTTCCGACGTTCGCGGAAGCCCCGGGCGTCAGCAATTATATTTACCTCAGCTCGCTCGCGACGATCAACGCGAAGGCGCAGAACCCGGACGACGCCTGGGAATTCGTCAAGTTCATGAACGGCAAGGAATGGGGCAAACTCCGGTCCCGCAGCAGCTACGAGATGCCGACTCTGAAGGAGTTCGTCAAAGTGAAGGACGGCATGAGCTACAACATCGACGCGTTCACTTCGATCAAGCCGATGTACAACTCGAACAGCTACGCCGAGCAGAAGCTGGAGCAAGAGCGCCCGAACCTGCGCTACATCTCGCAGTTGGCCGAGATCCAGTACAACAAGGTAATCCAAGGCCAGAAGACGGTCAAGGAAGCGTTGGCGGAATTCGAGACGAAGGGCAACGATCTGCTGCAGAAGATCAAGCTGAACCCGAAGGGCGAGATGCAAGGCGTGTTCGACGACGTCTACGGCGGCGGGGGCGGAGGCGGCGTCGTAAGGCCGCTGGACTAACCGGGAGTTTAGCCGCTTGATATTTATTCTTTTTCATAACCCATAATGGTACGCGACGCCGCTCGGGCAGACACCCATGCTGAACGCAGCGGCGTTCGTTCTGGCCTAAGGAGGAAATTTCTGTTGCGTCTCACCCATAAACGAAACGTCCGTTCCCTGTCCGCGCTCGTCGCGCTGTCGATGCTGGTCCCGCTCGCCGCGGCGTGCAGCAAGGAGGATCCGGACGATCCGAACAACCGCCGGACTCTGCGAATCGGAATGCTGTACGGAAGCAAGGACAACGAGTCGTGGTTCCGTCAGCAGTATACCGACATGTTCGAGCTGGGGCACAAGAATATCGACATCGAACTCGTCTATTCCATCGATTATTCGGACCAGATGTTCGAGTCGTACGAGGAGAGCAAGAAGCGGGAGCAGCCCGATCCGCTCGCGAAAATGAAGGAGCTGCTGACCGGACAGAACCCAGTCGACGTCGTCATGCTCGACAACGGCATGCTCGGACAGCTCGCCCAGGAGAACCTGCTCCAGTCCCTCGAGCCGCTCATCAAGGAAGACAAGATCGACCTGGAAGCCTATGTGCCCAATCTGATCGAGAGCATCCGGGAGCAAGGCAACGGCCAGCTGTACGCGCTCACTCCGACCTTCTCGTCGTCGGCTCTGTTCTACAACAAGAAGCTGTTCCAAAAAGCCGGGGTCGAGCTTCCCAAGGACAACATGACGTGGGACGACGTCTATAATCTGGCCCGAAGGCTCAAGACGGGAACCGGCAAAGACGCGGTCTACGGGCTGTCGTTCACCGATTGGGGAGGCGGGCTCAACTTCTGGAACATCGCCAGCATCGCTACCCCGCTGAAGCTCAAAATGTACGACGACAAAGCGGAGAAGATGACGGTCGACACCCCGCAATGGGAGAAGGTCTGGAAGGACCCCGTACAGCTCTATGTAGACCATGTCATCCCGCATCCGGAAGATACGCAGCAGGAGCAGCCGGCGGACGGCAGCTACAGGTATAATCCGTACCAAGACCGGCCGTTCTTCTCGAACAAGGTGGCGATGGTCATCGGAAGCTACAACCTGGTCAACGATCTGAACACGTTCAATCAGAACGTGGATAAGATGAAGGGCTACGAGAAGATCGATTGGGACGTCGTCACGTACCCGGTTCTGTCGGAGATGCCGAACGTCGGCTCGAGCATGTATCTGGGCCAACTGACCGGCATTAACGCCAAAGCGCAAAATCCGAAAGACGCGTGGGAGTTCATCAAGTTCATGAACAGCAAAGACACGGCGAAGTTCAAGGCTCGCAGCAATTACGAGCTGAGCGCGCTGCAGGAGTTCATTCAGCCGCCGGGCGGCGCTTCGTTCAATATCCAGGCCTTCTACGCGCTCAAGCCGATGCCGTACGAATTTAACGAAGCCGACGACAAGCTCAACCGCGAGCGGCCGAACTTGAGCTATGTCAGCCAATTGGCGGACATCACGTTCCAGAAGGCGATCGAAGGCAAGCTGTCCGTCAAGGAAGCCCTGCAAGAGTGGCAGACGAAGGGGACGGACATGCTGCAGAAGATCAAGACGAATCCGAAGGGCGAATTCGACATGTCTCCGTACATGGATGCCGGCGACATGTCTCCGCAGAAGCGGGCGCTCATGCGGGCATCCGGCGAAATCGTCGGCTGACGGTCCTCCAGACGTGACGGCCGTCTCCCGCGGCCGTTCGCCGGCAAGCGCAAGCGTTCCCGGAATAATTCCCAACGCCGGGAGCGCGATTAATCGGGGCGGCGAGCGTAAATCCTAAGGACCGTAAACCCACGATCCGGAGGGACATCGCGATGAAATGGGTGTATTGGTCCAGGCTATACGACAGCAAATTTCAAGCGGGCTGTCTCGTCAGACGAATGGAGCACGACGGTTGGCTGTTCGGAATCGACATGCCGCACGAGATCGAAGTGTACCGTTCCCGCAAAGGCAAGTACGGCGTACGATATATTCCGTAAAGCGATGCCAAGGTCCGGCGGCGGCTATTCCGAGAGCCGCGGGCCTTGGCATCGCCGCTTCCTTGTGGTAAGGTCGTTGTAGAAGGAGCGGATGACCATGAGAAGAATGCCTTTATCGGCCGATACGGCCGTCAAGCTGGCCAAGCACCTGAACGTGCCGCTGGAGCACCTGATGCATATGCCCCAGCATATTCTGCTGCAGAAGCTGGCGGAGATGGCGAAGGCGGAAGCGGAGTCCGCGCCGAAGCCGGACGGAGAGACGGGAGAGCGGAGCTAGTTCGACGCTTCGCCGTAGCCGGGCGAATATCGTTCCGCGTCAAAATGCTTGCATGAATTTCGATATTTTTCCTTGACGTATGGCTAGTCTTTATTGTATATTAATTCTTGTCGCCATTGAACGACACGTGAACAACGACGCGGGGTGGAGCAGCCCGGTAGCTCGTCGGGCTCATAACCCGAAGGCCGCAGGTTCAAATCCTGCCCCCGCAACCAATCTTCTCCTCGTGAGACCTAACGAGGGCCCTTAGCTCAGTTGGTTAGAGCTGTCGGCTCATAACCGATTGGTCGGGGGTTCGAGTCCCTCAGGGCCCACCACATGAGGACAAGCTAGTGTCGAACGACCAAGCCGGGGTGGCGGAACTGGCAGACGCACAGGACTTAAAATCCTGCGGTGGGTGACCACCGTACGGGTTCGATTCCCGTCCTCGGCACCACAAGCTTTACCTTGACCTAATCATCAAATTCCAACGCGCCTCGCTTCCCACAGAAGCGGGGCGCTTTCGTTTACCGGCAAGACCGGTTATGTTGGAGACAAGCGTTCCGCGAGACAAGCGGGGACAGAGGAGGAGATAGACCGTGTCGCGAACCTTTTTTACATCGGATCACCACTTCGGCCACAAGAACATTATCGACTTCGAATCGAGACCGTTCTCCGGCGTCGAGGAGATGAACGCCGCCATGATCGAGAGCTGGAACTCCGTCGTCGCCAAGGAGGACAAGGTGTTCCACCTGGGAGACTTCTCGTTCCTGAACCGAGACAAGACGAGGGCGATCGTGGAGCGGCTTCATGGCTACAAGGTGCTTATTCTCGGCAACCACGACCGCGGCCGGTCGCGAGGCTGGTGGCTGGACGCCGGCTTCGACGAGGTCAGCGAGCATCCGATCGTGTACCAGGGCTTCTTCTTCCTATCCCATGAGCCGATGTACATGAACAAGCATATGCCTTACGTCAACGTTCACGGCCATATACACGGGCAGAAGTACGAGGGGAAGAGCTACTTCAACGTCAGCGTGGAGCACTGGGAGTACAAACCCGTTCCGTTCGAACAGATTCGGGACTCGGTGGCGGCGGACGAGGAGCAGTAGCGCTGGAACAGAGGTTATGGAACGGAAGCTATGGGACAGAGGCTATGGAACAAAGGCTATGGAAGAAAGGCTATGGGACAGAGGCGTTGGGCTGAAGTTTTGAAACGGAAGCTTTGAAAAGGAAGCTCTGGAGCATAAGCTTCGGGCGTAAGCTCGAAGCCGGATTGGTTTTCCAACATTTGGAGCGGGGGGAATGGCGGAGGGACGAGCGGGCGAAGCAGGAAAAAACGGGTCGCGCGTTGAACTTCTATCCTTGGATTTCTTGAGTTCCGCACGAGGAGAAGAGGGGATGACATGACGAAACAATACGCCATCGACTTGGCCAAGAGGCTGTACCGCGACAACGACCGTTCCTACTTTGTCATTCAGGACCCCAAAACCGAGGAATACAGGGTTATCGAGAAAGCGGAGAAAGAGCGCGACAATCTGAACCGCTTCGTCGTCTTCAGCATCGAGACGGATGATTGATGTGAAGTGAGCAAGCGACCCGCGAAGTCAAGGGCCGCCCGGCGATTCGCCTCCGATCCGCGGCGGCTATCGATCCGGGCGGCCCTTCCTGCGCCTTAGCGAAGCTGGCGAGCCAGCTCCTCTACGCGATCGAGCGGTCAGAGCCCGATCGCCGCGGCGAACTCCCGCTGCAGCCGCCGGGTGACGGGGCCGGGCGCCCCGCCTCCGACGGCTCGTCCATCCACGGCGACGACGGGAGTGACTTCGACCGTCGTCCCCGTGATGAACGCTTCGTCGGCGCCGTACAGCTCCTCGAGCGTGAAGGGGCGCTCCTCGACGGCGATCTCCGCCGCGCGGGCCAGACGCAGCACGACCCCGCGGGTGACGCCGTGCAGGATAAGATTGTTCGCCGGGTGGGTGATGACGGTGCCGCCGCGAACGATCATGACGTTCGAGGCGCTGCATTCCGTCACGATGCCGTCGCGGTGCAGGACGGCGTCGCTCGCGCCCGCGTCGAGCGCCTGCTGCTTGGCCAGCACGTTGGGCAGCAGGTTAAGCGTCTTGTAATCGCAGTGCAGCCAGCGGATGTCGGGAACGGCCGCGAGCGCGATGCCGGCCTCCATCGCCGCGACGGGACGGGGCACTTCGGTGCAGTAGGCGAGAGCGACGGGCTTCGCGTCCGGCGGGAAGGGGTGGCTTCGCGGGGCCGAACCCCGGGTAATCTGAAGGTAGACGGTTCCTTCGCGGAGGGCGTTGGCTTCGACCAGCTCCTCGAGCTTCCGCCCGATCCGTTCGATGCTATAGGGAAGAGGAAGGCGAATGCCGTCCGCCGTCCGCGCGAGCCGCTCGAAATGCGCGCCGGGCTCGAACAGCTTGCCCCCGTAGACGCGGAACACTTCATAGACGCCGTCGCCGAAATAATAGCCGCGGTCGTCCGGAGAGACGAGAACCTCCTCTTTGGCGACGAATCGGTCTTCAAACCAGTAGACGGATGACACGGATGAATTCCTCCTTCATGGAATTGCGCTAGGAACAGGCGATGCCTGATTGTTATAATGATACCTATATCGGAATTTGTAAACCTTTATTCATCCGCGGAGGTTACGCCATGCCAGCCATCTTCAAGAACGGCTGGGGACCCATTCTCGAACGGGAGATGGCCCAGCCCTATTATCAGCGATTGCGCCAGCAACTCGCGGCCGAATACCGGGAGAGAACGATTTACCCGGATATGAACCATATTTTCGAAGCGCTGCACCTGACTTCCTACGAAGACGCGAACGTCGTCATTCTCGGACAAGACCCCTATCATGGGGCCGGCCAGGCGCACGGGCTCAGCTTCTCCGTCCTGCCGGGCGTGCGGACGCCGCCTTCGCTTCAGAACATCTACAAGGAGCTGAAGGACGATCTCGGGTGCCCGATTCCGAACCACGGCTATCTGGAGCATTGGGCGAGGCAGGGCGTGCTGCTTCTGAACGCCGTTCTGACCGTGCGGGAAGGGCTTCCCAACTCTCACCGGAAGCTGGGGTGGGAGACGTTCACGACGGCCGTTATCGCCGCTCTGAACGAGCGAGAGAGGCCTCTGGCGTTTATTCTATGGGGCAGGAACGCCCAGGAGAAGGCGGCCTTCATCGACAAGAAGAAGCATCTGGTGATCGCGTCGGCCCACCCGAGTCCGCTGTCCGCGCACAACGGCTTCTTCGGAAGCCGTCCGTTCTCGCGGGCGAACGCCTTCCTGAGGTCGATCGGCCAGCCGGAGATCGATTGGTGCGTTCCGGAACTCGACGTCTTCGGAGAGACGGCGGCGGCGGGAGAACGCGGGCGTCGTTGAACAAGAAGAGGCCCGTCGCCGGCTGATGAACAGCCGGCGGCGGGCCTTCGCGCGTCAGAAGGGTTATTCGTTGATCGGGAAGCCGGTCGAGCCTCCGGCGGCCGCCCCGGAAGAAGAGCCGGAAGCTGCGTCGCCTTCGCTCTTCGCCGGAAGAGAGGGCTCTACCTTGCCGAGCACCGCTTTATAGGAAGACGGGATATAGGCGTCGGCATGAACGTCGGCGATCACCTGCGGGTACAGGGCGGCCGGGTCGGGCATGACGACCCGGTAGTTGATCGTCGCTTGGCCTCCGGAGAAGGAGATGCTCGAGATCTCGATGCCGTAGCCCGGATGCGGCGCGGTGGCCGACACCGTCACCTTGGAGACGCCGTCGGCGAACGCGGCCGAAGCCAGCTTGACGTCGGTCAGAATCGTGCTCTCGGGATTCTCCGGGACCTCGACGATCGGCGGCGTCTTCTCGACGAATTCGATGGCCTTGTCGACCAGAACGGCCGCTTCGCTGCGAGTGATTACATCCTGCGGGCGGAAGGCGCCCTTCTTGTCCAGATCCGCGATTCCCGACACCAGCAGCTTCTGGATGCTGTCCGAGTAGGCGGGCGTAGCGGCGTCCGCGTCCGTATACTGGATGAATTGTTCGGTGAAGGCGAAGTCGCCCTTGGCCAGGATGCCCTTGAACAGCCAATGGGCGAACTGCTCGCGGGTGACGTTCTTCGAAGGGTCGATGTCCCGCGGAATGTCGAGCCCGTTCAACTGGGCGATTATGAATTCGCCGGCATAAGGCGCATCGTTCTTGACCTTGGTGAAGAAGTCGCTCGCTTCCGGCTTCTTGAAGAACCGGATATCGTCGATGTTGAGTTTGAGCCCCTTGACGATCAGCGTGACCGCGGTCGCTCCGTTCACCTTCGCCCCCGGCTTGAACAAGTCGTTGCCGACGCCTTGGATGATGCCGCGCTTCTTGAGGTCGAGAATGTGCGCCGCTCCGGGATCGTTCTTGATGTCGTTGAAGGCGAAGGCGGAGCCGCTGATCGCCACGCAAGAGCTGGCGACAATCAGCAGGGCGGCTATGGATTTGGTCGTACGTCTCATCGTAATCATCCTCCTTGGATATCGTCTCGTCAGTCTCGCTGACAAGTCGGATACCCCCAAGACGCGCCAGCCGCGGAAAAGGTTGCAAAAAATCAAACCCCCGCCGTTCCCGGCGGGGTGGATTGGAGAGGTTATGGTGATCTGAACAGGGATCGAACCTGTGACCCCTACCCTGTCAAGGTAGTGCTCTCCCAGCTGAGCTATCAGATCATGTCGTCATTTCCTATCGACTTGACCTATTATAGCGGATGGAGAGAGGGTTGTAAAGGGGTGCGATCGATTTTTTTTGAAGCGGCTGTTATCCGTTTTGCTTCACCTGATTGGCTTTGCCCCACACGCGGTGGATGCGGTCTTGGATTCTCGCTTTTTCGAGCTCGAGAAGCTTGGAGACGAGAGTCTCTTCGGCGATTCCCTTCTCCTTGCCGATCTGGGCGATCGATTTGCCCTTCTTCAGCTCCTCGAGAAGAGCTCTCTGGCTAATGCCGAGAACTTGCGCCGTCTCCTCCAAGTATTTGCCCCCGCGGAATCCCATTTTCCCGCGGCCGTGACCGTGTTCGCGGCCGAACTTGCTCTCGACCATTTTGCGGGTCCTCTCCGGAAGCCCGTTTTTCCACTCGTCGGCCTGCTGCTTCGACACTTTGCCGGCTTTGACCGCCTCGTCGATTTTCTTGCGCTGTTGGGCGACCAGCAAGTCGATGACCTGCTGCTTCTTGACGCCCTGCTCCTCGGCGATCTCCGCCAGCGACTTGCCGGCCCTTAGGCAGCTCTCCAGCGTGTTCGCGTCGAGCTTCAGCAGCGAGAGCAGGGGGGCGTTGCCGGGCTTGCCGTCTTCGTCGGCGGCGAACCAGCTTGGCTGCCCATGGCGGTGGGGATGCTCCTCCGCGAGAGCGGCTTGTGCAGCCGGGGCGGAAGAGAGGGCGAAGCCGATCGAAGCGACGACGATTCCGGCGGCGGCGGCCAGGCGTTTGAAGAAATTAGGGTTGACTGTTCGTCTCATGGCCATTCTCACTCCTTCAACCACCATTGTGGGTATCCGGAGAAGGAAGTATACGCTCGCGCGCAAAAAGATCGCCCACCGCCGCCAAGCAGGCAGGATGAGCGATCTTCGCGGAGACGATCAGGTGCGTTCGCGGTCGCGGCTGCGAAGGCCGGCCAAGCCGATCAGCCCAAGCAGGCCGAGCCATCCCCAGTTGGAGCCTCTGTTCGTCGCGTAAGGTCTGTAGTTGTTGGCGCGAACCGCATTCGTACGGGTGTTCGTGCCGACGTAACCGTTCGTGCCGTAGTTCGTGGCGCCGGTGCCGGTCGTGCTGTAGGTGGTCATGCCGGTGCCGGTCGTGCCCGTTCCGTAAGCGCCGTACGCGCCGTTGCCCGTCGTGCCGTACGTTCCGGCGCCAGGCGCGCCGTACGTGCCGGTACCGGTCGCACCGTAGGTGCCGTACGTGCCGGTAGTGCCGTAGGTCGAGGTACCCGTTCCGGTCGTTCCGTAAGTCGACGTGCCGGTGCCGGTCGTGCCCGTCCCGGTCGTGCTCGTGCCTGTCATGCCGTGGGTCGTCGTGTTGGCGAAGGCGGTCAACGACATGACGAGCGCGATGCAGGATATCATCAAGAAAAGCAGCGCTACTTTTTTCACCTGATTCGTCCCTCTCTTCGTCTGAATTTTGCTTGGCGAGCTTAATGTCCCACCCCTCGATTCAAAAAATTCGCCCGGCGAAATGTAAAAAGAGCCCAATCGGGTGATTGGGCTCCTGTCGTTAGCGGATATGGTGATCTGAACAGGGATCGAACCTGTGACCCCTACCCTGTCAAGGTAGTGCTCTCCCAGCTGAGCTATCAGATCATGTCGCGAAGACATTTAGAATAATACCAAGCCGCGGACGAGAAGTCAACCCGTTACGCGAATTCCTTTTTGCACATTTGACGCCAAATTTTTTTGGGCAGGACGCTTCGATGGAGGGATGTTTGGCGGGCGGAGGGCGTAAACATGAACAATAGCGTTCGAGCGGGAGGAGACTTCGATGGACGAAGGCGCTTGGCTAGTGCTGTGGCTGATCGGCTTGTTCGCGCTCATCGGATTCGTCATGGCGGCGGTGGCGAATCTGGTCCGCAAGGACACGATGGAGCACGACAAAAGGTTCGTATGGCGCGTCGACGCGAATTGGGAGGAGCAAGGGGGAGGGAAGAAGAACCAGCATTAGCGTACGGAAGAAGCTCGGAATAATTCCGGGGAAGCGGGGGACACTGGAACTGCATGCCGATTCGACCATTCAAAGGAAAAGGTGCCCATGCATTCTCCCCTGTCGAAACTCCGCCCCCGGGCGCTTGCCGCGTTCGCGGCTTGGGCTCTCGTCGTCGCGGCCACGGCTGCGATCGGCGGCTGCGGCCAAGCCGAGCCCGTCCTCGAAGATCGAACGGTGACGGCCAACGTCTACGGACGCGGCGTCGGAACCGGAACGGGGGGCGTCGTTGGGGACGTCTATTCCCGCCGCACGTCGGAGATCGGTTCCGACCTGTCGCGGGGATGGTAACGCCGTCCGCGTTCGCGCCCCCTTCCTATAGAAGAAGCTCCGTCGTCCGACGGAGCTTCTTCTATTCTTCCCACTTGCGGGAATATGCCTTGCCCGTTACCCAAACGCACAGCAAGATAATAACGACGGCGATGATGCCTGCGATAATATAGGTGGTGACCAACGGTTACAGCCGCCTTTCGATGTCGTTCCTTCTATTATATAGGATCCGGGCCGATTTGGCCAACCCGCCGCGCTATAGAACATACCGCTTCTGCTGCTCCACGAAGCTCATCTTCCCCGTGCGCCCGACGTATTCGGGCTGGTCGTCGCCGTAATGCATGAGCCGGATCTTCTCCTGCAGGTCGTCGGGCAGCGTGAGCAGCTCGGGGAGACAGGCGTGCACGACGCCCGGCGCTTGAAGCTGGCAGTCATGGAAGATCGTCCGGACGCCGCGCTCGTCGACGAGGCGCCGCAGAAGCTCGCCGTCGAACACCATATCCGCCGTATAGAAGAAGGTGCCGTTCAGCAGAACGGAATAGCTGAGCTTCTTCGGAATATGACGGGTCGGCAGCAGCTCCGCGGTCAAGCCGGGGAGCAATTCCGTCGCCGCGCCTTCTCGGAGCGGGCGGACGTCGAAGTATTCGTTCAAGGAGAGGATGCCGTCCTGCTCAAGCCCCCCCTTGAGGGAATTTTCCCACAGAGTATCGACAAGCGTATCCGCTATGTAGAACAGCGGGCGAATCTTATGAACGAACTTGTACCGGTAGGCAAGCTCCTCGAGGCCGCCGACGTGGTCGGCGTGGATATGGGTGATCAGTATGGCGTCGATCTCGGTCAAGCTTATCCCCATGCGGTGCAGGGCGACGGGAGCCGTCGTTCCGCAATCGATCAGCAGGGTCTTGCCTTCGGCATAGATTAGAGCATTGTTGTTGTAGAAGGCCTTCGCGAATGCGCTGCCCGTTCCTATCATCTGGATCTCCATCGACAACCTCCGCCCGCTCGTCAGTCCCGGCTCGTTCGACACAGAAAGCTCCTACTAATGTACCATATTTTGCCTCGATGCAAAAGCCGCGGAATAACCGTCCCTCAAGCGGCTGGCGGTTGAATCACTTCTTCCGTCCTTCCCGCATACCTTATCGCGAATGGAAGCCAATCGATTGCGGGGTATGAGAGATGAACAAACCGGCGGGCAAGTCCTCCAAGGCGGGGAAGAAAAAGACGATCTCCTCGGACAGCCAGCGGCCTCAGATGAAGATCGTCACTTCCGACGTGTGCGCGGTGTGCAAGACGCCTTGCGCCCGGGGGCTGGCTTATTTGGCGAGAATGTCCGAGCCCGGGGCCGTGGGCAACGGGGTTCCGTGCGTCCTGACGCTTCCGAAGGCCGCGGTCAAGGCGCTGGGCTAGTTTTTTTCCTCCTGTCCGCAACTTTTCCTTCCGTGGCTGGTATAACCATTTACGAACAGGAATCAGTCGGATGACGGAGGTAATGCCGAATGAAGATCCGCAAGCTTGTCGTATTGACCGTGGCGCTTACTCTCGTAGGCGGATCGGCCATCTTCGCGGCGGATACGGTATCGCAGAAGGTCAAGATCATCCTGAACAAGCAGGAATTGGACGACGCCGGAACGATCGTGGACGGGAAGGCCTACGTCGGCGTCCGTTCGCTGGGCGACGTCGTGCAAGGGTTCGTCTCCTGGGACGACAGCGCCAAGAAGGTGACGATATACAAGCCGAACGTTCATATGTTCCTGATGACGGGCAACAAGCCGTTCGGTTCGGTCCAGAAGGGCAAGAACAGCTTCCGCGTCTTCGCCCAGATCGACAATCTGCAGACGAGCATCTCCAGCTTCAAGGTGACGATCGCCGACCCGTACGGCGACGAGACCTGGATCGACGGACGGACGAGCAAGGACGCGGATTTCCCGACCGACAAGGACAACTTCTGGTTCACGTCCGAAGACCTCTCCTACGAGTTCAAATACAGCGGCAAGTACACGATTCGCTTCTGGATGAAGCCTTCCGACAATTCGCCCTTGCAGGTCGTCTCCGAGAAGACGATCGTCTCCAAGTAACCTGCAGCGGGCGGCCTTCGAGCCGGCGCTCCGCCCGTCCTACGGGCGGGGCGCTTCGTTTGACCGGATGTCGGCGAAATGTTACGATACGGGAGAAGGCAAATTTAACCGACCGAACGGAGGTTCACCATGAGCGATCATGTTCATGACGAGAATTGCAACCACGAGCACGATGAAGAAGCCGTATTCGTCGTAACGGACGAAGAGGGCAACGAACACGAGATGGTGCTTGTGTATACTTTCGAGAGCGGCGACCAAGCGTACGCGGTGCTGCTCGACCGCAACGATCCCGAAGACGACGGAGTCATCTTCCGCATCGAAGAAGACGGGGAAGACGAAGTCCTTGTGAATATCGAAGACGACGAAGAATGGGAACGCGTCATGAAGGTCTACGAGGAATTGGTCGCGCAGGAAGCGGACTGACTTGCGTTCGCGCCGCCGGCCGAGACCGCGGACCAACCGAAGGGCTGCCATACGAATCCGCCGGGCGGAATCGGGGCAGCCCTTCGCCGTTCGCTGCGGAACGGGACTATTTGCGAGGATTGTAGTAGATCGTCCGGCCGTTGAACATCTTCACTTCGGCCTGCCATTGCTTCCCGAGCCACTTGCAATACTCGTTGGCTTTGGACTTGTCGCCGTGCGTGGCTCCGTCCGGCAGAACGACTTGGACGTACGGGATGTCGCGCTCCCCGTCGGATCGGACGCCCGTCCCGAACAGGATGAAGCGGTATAGCGGCGATTTGCCCTTGAGGTAGAACCAGCGGTCTTCTTCGCCGGGCTTGCTCTCGACGGTGTAGGGGAACGCCGCTTCGGCGTAATCCCAATCCAGCTGGCGACCGGTCAGAGAGGTCTGTTCCCGGTAATGGCGGAGACGTTCCTTCACGTCGTCAAGCGTAACCCGATCCGCGGAGGATCCTTGGACAAGCGAGATGTAAGCGCTTTGACTCAATCGGTTGCCACCCCCTCTCCCAAGGCAAATGATAGCATTTCCGGGGGGCGTTGGCAACGAGTTCCGCGGGTCCTCCCGGGGCGGAATCGGCAGAGGAGAAGGGATCCGCAGCAGCAGAGTAGCGGTAGAGGCGAAGAGTGCGGCGGCGGAGCGGCAGAGATGGCGGGTGCAAGGAGTGCGGCGATGCGTGGCGCGGCAGCGGGGAGGGAATCGACGGACCCGACTGGGCAGTCCGAGGAGGAGCCGAGCGACGGAGTCTAACACGATGGCATCAAAGAGCCCCCGCGGTCCGGCCGGTAGCCGGAGGCGGGGGCTTGCCGAGTTCGCGCGTCGGTGAGAACGGACGGCGGGAACGGTAGGGAGGACGAGACGAAGAGCGGACGGGAAGACGGGATGTCAGGAGATCGCCGTCTCTTCGACGATCACCTTGATCTGGCGGACGCTGCGGTCCTCGGGTCCCTTGACCGGCAGGCCGACGTCCAGATGGTCGACGATGTAGTCGATGTTGTCCTGGGAGATGACTTCCCCGGGGAGCAGAATCGGAATGCCCGGCGGATAGACGTAGATGAACTCAGCGATGATCCGGCCGGCCGATTCCTCGAGCGGCACGATCTCCGTCTCGCCGTAGAACGCGTCCCGCGGCGTCAGGGACAGGTGCGGGATCTCCGGAATTTTGACCACGAGCTCCTTCACTTCCCTCGTATGAAGGAATTCGTCGGCCATCCGCGTCAGCGCGTCGACGAGAATGCCCACGGTCTCTTCGTTGTCGCCCGGGGTGACGAGGCAGAGAATGTTGTACATGTCGCTCAATTCGACTTCGAGCTTGTAATGCTCGCGCAGCCAGTTCTCCGCGTCGTAGCCCGTCATCCCCAGGTGGCGGACGTGTATCGTGAGCTTCGTCGGGTCGTAGTCGTGGGTCGCCTCTTCGCCGAGCAGGTCCTCGCCGAAGCAGTACAGCCCCTCGATGCGGTTGATCGCCTCGCGGGCCCGCTGGGCCAGGTCGACCGCCCTCGCCGCGAGCTCGCGGCCGTGCAGCGCCAGATTGCGCCGCGCCGTGTCGAGCGAAGCGAGCAGCGGATAGGACGTCGAAGTCGTCGTCAGCATGCTGAAGATCGTCTGGGCGCGCTGAATGTTGACGAGTCCCGAACGGATGTTGAGAATCGAGCTCTGGGTCATCGAGCCGCCCAGCTTGTGAAGGCTCGTGGCCGCCATGTCCGCCCCGGCCTGCATGGCCGACATCGGAAGCTGGTCGGAGAAGTGGATCAAGGCGCCGTGCGCTTCGTCGACGAGAACCGGGATGTCGTATTCGTGGACGAGGTCGACGATCTCCTTCAGGTTCGCGCAGACGCCGAAGTAGGTCGGGTTGATGACGAGCACGGCGGCCGCGTCCGGGTGCCGCTCGAGCGCGCGCCGCACGGAGCGGGTCGTGATGCCGTGGTCGATGCCGAGATTGCGATCCCGCACCGGAGACAGGAAGACCGGACGGGCTCCCGAGAAAATAATGGCGGACAGGATCGATTTATGGACGTTCCGCGGAACGATGATTTTGTCGCCTTGACCGCATACCGTAAGGATCATCGTCATGATGGCGCTGCTGGTGCCCTGGACGGAGAAGAAGGTCGCGTCCGCGCCGAAGGCGTCGGCCGCCAGCCGCTGCGCTTCCAGGATCACCCCGACCGGCTGATGCAGGTCGTCGAGAGGAGCGATGTTGATCAAGTCGATGTCAAGGACGTTCTGCCCGACGAATTCTCGGAACGTCGGGTCCATTCCCGCGCCCTTCTTATGGCCGGGAATGTGGAATTGAACCGGATTCTGCTCCGCGTGACGCAACAGGGCGTCGAACAGGGGAGTGCGGGAATGATCCAATGATTAGCGCCTGCCTTTCCATGCCGTAAACCTACGGTTGACTGAACAAGCATGAGTATAGCAAAAATGGGGGGGATTGCAACTGGCCCGGCCGAAGGCGGGCTGCGGCGGAACGCGGCGGGATGCCGGTTCTCCCGCAGGGCGGCCCCGATGTCACCAAAACGTCATGAATCGAGATTTGGAACCCGCTGTCGACTGTGCTACCATATTTTATGGAACGGACACACATTAGGCTCCAGAGGAGAGTAATCGCCGTGCGAAGCAAGCTGGTTATCGTCGCGCTCATGCTTATTACGACTTTTATCGGATTCGGCATCATCATTCCGGTATTGCCCCAAGCGGTCACCGACATCGATCCGGGATCGGCCAAGCTCCATACGGGGTTGATGCTGAGCTTATATTCTCTCGTTTCCTTTCTTTTATCGCCCTTCTGGGGCAGCTTGTCCGGACGCATCGGGAGACGGCCGGTCATCATGATCGGCGTGCTCGGCTTCTGCCTCAGCTTCCTGCTGTTCGGCCTTGCGGTCGACAATCTCGTGCTGATGTACGTCTCGCGGCTGCTGGGCGGGTTGTTCTCCGGCGCGGTAACCGCGTGCATCGTCGCCTACGTCGCGGACATTACCACGAACGAAGAGAGAACGAAGGGCATGGCCGTCGTCGGCATGAGCATCGGCCTCGGCTTCACGTTCGGGCCGTTCGTCGGCGGGGAGCTGAGCCGGATCTCGCTCGCGGCTCCGTTCTTCGCGGCCGCGGGGCTCGCCCTCGTCACGTTTTTCGCCGCCTGGCTGAAGCTGTCCGAGTCGCTGCCTCCCGAGAAGCGCGCCGAAGTCGCCGCCCGGCCGAAGGTATCGCGCTGGACGGCGTTCCAGGGGCCGCTCAAGAACCTGTACGTCCTGGCGTTCTTCGTCACGTTCTCGCTCGCCATTCTGGAAGCGACGATGCAGCTGTACGGAATGGAGCGGTTCGACGCCACTCCGCGCAACGTCGGCTACATGTTCTTCTTCTGCGGGCTGGCCGGCGCTCTCGTGCAGGGCGGCGTCGTGCGGCGGCGGGTCAAGAAGGGGCAGGAGGGCGGCTACATCGCCGCGGGCCTCGTCATCTCGGCGGCCGGCTTCTTCCTGTTGCTGACGGCGAATCACTGGGTGACCGCCACCGTCTATCTGTGCATCTTCGGCATCGGCAACTCGCTCATCCGGCCGTGCGTCACTTCCCTGATCACGCAGAAAACGACGGTGGAGCAAGGAGTCGCTTCGGGGCTCAGCTCCTCGATGGACAGCCTCGGCCGGATCGTCGGCCCGCTGCTCGGATCGCTCCTGCTCGGCGTGTACGACGCGCTGCCGTTCATCGTGTCCGGCGCGCTGTCGCTTGCCGCGCTCGGCCTGCTCGCCCGGTTCCGCAGCGCGGACCGCGCCTTCGGCCGCGTGCAGGGATGACGGCCCGGAGACATGATCTTCCTGGAAGAAGACGTTCACGCCGATCGGTTTAACGGCAGCGTCGCGCGCGCGGCGGAGCTTCGGAGGGTTCTCCTCCCGGCTCCGCCGCTTTTTTTTGGCCGACAGCTCTCGTCCCGAACCGAGACCCGCGCCCGAATCGGCCTCGGTCCTAAGTCGGGGTTCAAAAACGGTCCGCAGCCGTTTCTCGCCCCCGACGCTCCTCGGTAACATTAGGAATGCATAGACAAACGAAACCCGTGGAGCGGAAGGGGAAAGATCGAGTTGAAGACGATTATTCAAGGAGCGTTCCGCAACAAAGCGGCCATCGCCATCCTCGTCGTGATGGTGCTGGGTCTCGGCATCTTCAGTTATTGGAAGCTGCCGATGGAGTTCCTGCCGGAGGCCGATAACCCGCAGGTGACGGTGAGCGTCATCGGCCAGGGCTACGACGCCGCGACGATGGAGAGCCTGGTGACGAACCCGCTGGAGCAGGCCGTCGCGGGAGTGAAGGGGAAGACGAACACGTTCTCCACCTCGGGGGACGGCTTCTCCCAAGTGAATCTGAACTTCGATTCGAAGACGAGCATGAAGGAAGCGAAGGCCGAGGTCGAGCGCGCGGTGAACGCGGTGGCTCTTCCGGAGAGAGTGTCTCCTCCATATGTCGTCCAATTCAATACTTCGATGATTCCGATCTCGTTCGTATCGCTGACGTTCCAGGAGGGGACGTCCGACGCCCGCAAGGAACAGGTCGAGCGGCAGGCGATCGACGCGTTCCGTTCGATCGACGGAGCGGGCGAAGTGCAGCTGGCCGGCAAATCGAAGCCGAGCGTCAGCGTCGCCGCCGATCCGGCCAAGCTGGCCGCCAAGGGCGTGCCGCTTCAAGCGCTGTACGGCGTGCTGCAAGGCCGCGACGCCTCCGCCTCCGTCGGACAGACGTCCCTGGACGGAGCGATCGTCAACTTGAACGTGGCGGCATCGGGTCTTACGGACGTCGAATCGCTCAAGAAGCTGCCGGTCGCCGCGGGGGTCGCGCTGGGCGAAGTCGCCGAGGTGAAGCTGCTGAACGACCAGGAGAGCATCAGCCGCATCGACGGCAAGGACGCGCTGACGCTCGTCATCTCGAAGGCGGCGAACGCCAACGCGGTCGGCGTCGGCAAGGGCGTGGAGGAAGCGATCGAGAAGCTGAACGAAGAGAACAAGGACGCGTCGCTTAAGCTCTTGATGAGCACGTCCGAGCAGATCGTGGACTCCGTCAACAGCATGCTCCGGGAAGTGCTGATGGGCGCCCTGTTCGCGACGATCGTCATCCTGCTGTTCATGCGCAACGTCCGGGCGACGCTCGTCACCATCGTGTCGATCCCGCTCTCGCTGGGCCTGACGCTATACCTGCTGGATCTGTCGGGCATCACGCTCAACATTCTGACGCTCGGCGGCGTCGCCGTCGCCGTCGGCCGGCTCGTGGACGACAGCATCGTCGTCATTGAGAACATTTTCCGCAGGCTGCAAAAGGAAAAGTTCTCGGTCGAGCTCGTCGTCGACGCCACGAAGGAAGTGTCGCGGGCGATCACCGCTTCGACGCTGACGACGGTGGCCGTGTTCCTGCCGATGGGGCTTCTGCGCGGATCGCTGCAATCGTTCCTGCTGCCGTTCGCCCTGACGGTCACCTATTCGCTGCTGTCGTCGCTGCTCGTCGCCTTGACCGTCATTCCGCTCATGAGCGCGGGCGTGCTCAAGACCTCGAGCATCAAGGAGCACAAGCCGTCCGAGCGGTTCGCGTCGTTCCTGCATTGGAACCTTCGCCACAAGTGGGTGCCGATTCTCGTCGCGTTCGTCCTGCTGGCCGGTTCCCTGGCGACTTATATGACCATGCCGAAGGGCGCTATCGACTCTTCCAGCGCGTCCAGCATCAGCGTCTCGCTCGAATACAAGCCGGACACGCCGGTCGAGGAAGTGTTCGAGAACGGGAAGAAGCTGGAGGCCGTGCTGCTTAAGCAGGAGGGCGCGGACTGGGTCATGATGGACATGGGCAACAGCGCGGACGCGGCCAAGTACGGAAGCGTCAAGTCGCCGACGCTCGTCACCTACACGGTTCAGATGAAAAAAGGCGCCGACGCCGACAAGATCATCGACGCCGTCAAGGCCGAACGCCCGCAATTCCCGGGCGCCGAATTGGCCGCCGGTCCCGGCTCGTTCTTCGGCGACGGCAATTCCACACAAGTATACGTCGACGTGTCCGGCGACGATCCGGAGCGATTGACGGCGACCGCCGAGGAAGTGATGGCGAAGATCAAGCCGATCCAGGACGTGCTCAAAGTCGAGAGCAACCAGGAAGAGAAGAAGACGGTCTACACGCTCGAAGTGGACGCTTCGCAGGCGAAGGCATCGGACATCGCGACGCAATTGCAAGGCATGCTGAATCCGGTTCCGATCGGCACGCTGAATTCGCAAGGCCAGACGCTGAGCGTCGTTGTGCAGCCGGTGCTTCAGCCGAAGACCGCGAGCGACCTGTCGAGCCTAACGGTCATGACCGACGCGGGGCCGAAGCCGGTGTCGAGCGTCGCCCAGTGGGTCAAGGCGGAGAAGCCGACGAAGTTCTATCACAAGGACGGCAAGAGCTACGTTCGCGTATCCGCCACCGTGGAGCCGAGCCAGCTGTCCATCGTAGGCAGCGAGATCTCGAAGGCGATGAAGGACGTTCAGACGCCGGAAGGCGTGAAGCTGTACGTCGGCGGCGCGTCGGCCGACCAATCGGCGGATTTCGCGGACCTGTTCGTCATGATGATCGTCTCGATCGCCATCGTGTACCTGATCATGGTCGTCACGTTCAAGACGCTTCGGGCGCCGATCGCCATTCTCGCTTCGATTCTGTTCGTGCCGATCGGGGCGGTGCTCGGGCTGATTATATCTGGCGTTACGCCGGACTTCACGGCGATCTTCGGGGTCGTCATGCTCATCGGCATCGTTGTGACGAACGCGATCGTGCTCATCGACCGCGTCAAGCAGAACGAGGAGCGGATGACGATCCGCGAGGCGCTGCTGGAAGCGGCCGGCACGCGGATGCGTCCGATTCTGATGACGGCGGTGGCGACCGTATGCGCCATGCTCCCGCTCGTGTTCGGCTCGACGGAGAGCGGCAGCATCGTCTCGCAGAGCCTCGCGATCGTCGTCATCGGCGGCTTGGTCGTCTCGACCTTGCTGACGCTCGTCATCGTGCCTTGCATCTATGAGCTGCTGTTCTTCCGCAAGTCCCGCCGCCAGCGGAGGGAAGCTCAGCGCTCGGTCGCGGCGTAACGGGCGGATGAGAGAGCGGGAGATTTGCTCCGGGCTCCATGCTTGTCGGGCCAAGAGGGAGCGAGCTGTAACCTCCAAAATGGAAGTTGCAGAGGGCATGCCGCGCTTTCTCGTGTCCCGCGCTTCTTTTCCGCCCCAAACAACAACGGCTCCAGCCTATCGCTGGAGCCGTTGTTGTTTAATCGCGTCCGCCTGGGAGGGAGGAGCGGTGATTCAAATAGGTCAAATGCCGGGTAAACTCGGGTAACGATGAGTTGCCAAGCGACCTCGGTTCGTTCTTCTCGCTCTGAGAATCGGCTTCCGTTGTTCGCCGGCACGCGCTCGCCATCAACAAGCGGAAAAAACCGTCTTGTTGGGCCGGGAGGCGCGCCAGAAGGGCCAACAAGCGGAAAAAACCGTCTTATTGGGCCCGGGAGGCGCGACTGAAGGGCCAACAAGCGGAAAAAACCGTCTTGTTGAGCCGGGGCGGTGCGACAGAAGGGCCGACAAGCGGAAAAACCCGTCTTGTTGGGCCTGGGCGGCGCGACAGACGGGCCAACAAAAGGCCCAGCCCTCCCGGCACGGCACGGCCAGCAGCCACGAAGCGCAGCGCACATCCGCGCCGCCCAGCCTGCCGCCCGCCGCTCGCCGCGCCGCAACAAGCGCATCCGCGCTCCTTATGCCTGCGCCATCTTGTACAGCGGCAGCAGCGTCTCGAACACGGCCTCCGCCTCGCGAAGCAGCGCATCGCCGCTCGCGAGCAGCGGATCCCCGCGGCGGACGTGAATGCCGCACGTCAGCTCGGCGGCCTTAACGGCGCCGAGGCGGCGGAACAGCTCCCCCAGCTCCTCGTCCGTCAAGTCGCCGTGAACCGACCCGGTCGGCACCATGTGGTCCTTGGACCAGACGTAATGCGGCGGCACGGCGGAGCGAATCGACGCGAGCTCGCGGGTCGCGCGATCGGCGAAGGCGGTTTTGTTCGGGCATTCGTAGATGATGGCGAATTGGATGAACAAGTGCGTGGACCACAGCCCGATCTGGAAGTGCGGGAACGCCTTGTAGCCGCGGGCGCTCGGAGACCAGGCGACCCAGGTGTCGTCCGGCGGGTTCACCGAACGGCGCGCGTGCTTGGCGACGTGGGGGAACGCGGTCTCGCCGGTCAGCCGGGCGACGACGGGAGTCAGGGCGTCTCCGAGCGCGTGGAGCTTCGGACGGACTTGTCCGATGATCGCTTCCATCCGGCCCTCGAGACCGGGAACGCTCATGGCGTCGAAGTCGGTATCCGCGAATCCGGCGAATCCAGTGAATTCGGTGTTGGCGACGGTTGGCATCCTTGAAGTTCACCTCGTGAAGATATCGTTCTTCCCCCTTTAACGGATAGGCCCGGGCTGGGCCTTCCTTCTAACAAGGGGTACATTCGTCAAAGCTTTCCCTCACTATACTGGAAAATAGTCAAGAAACCAAGTTGCCAGAACATAAGATGGAGTATAAGATAAAGGTAAGAACAAAAAGTCAGAACATTCGGTCAACAACTCGAACCGTGCGTAAGCGGCAGGAGGGGGGATGGCCGTGAACCGGAGCCATGAGGTTGAATACTGCAACTTGGAGCTTCGCTTCGATCGCAGGCAGATTCAGAATTTGATCCGGGAGCTCATCTCCGAAGGGTACTCCCTGTACTGGAACGAGAGCGAGCAGCAGTTCCTGATCTCCGTCCGGACCGGCCGCAAGCTGCTGAAGCTGAAGTTCCAGCGAACGCAGAGCCGCTACAAGATGATCGGAGATTACGTCGTCAAGGACGAGAAGCTGGCGCAATGGATCGAGAAGCTTATCAACGATTCGCGGGGCCACGCCGTCGTCAAGAGATTCCGGGATCGTCAGGTGCTCATCGAGAACATCATGTTTGGCGAAATTATACGTCTCGTGGAGGTGTCGGGCATGGAACATCGGATCATATTCCAGAAGCGTCCCCAGATTACGGTAGAAGACATGGTGCAGGCCTTCAGATCGAAGCGAGCCGAGCATCGCGCGGGTGTCCTCCGTCTTGAAATCGATTACGAGCTCGCGGTTCTCCACGAGGCGCTGCAGAACGGACGTACCGAGGAAGCCGAGGCGAGCAAGAAGCGTCTGGAAGGCATGCGCGTCGAGATGCTGCTGTTGGAGCTGTAGCCCGGGTTCGCATCGCAAGATTCTAGCATCGGTCATACGCCGTCAAGGCGCCCTTCGGGGCGCCTTTTTGAGTCGGCTCAGAGGCGGTCGCGGTTCCTGTAGAACAGGTAGAGGAAAAACGGAGCGCCGACGCCGGCGGTGAACACGCCGACCGGGACGTCAACGGGGTAAAAGCCGACCCTCGCGATAAGATCCGCGGCGAAGACTAGCAGCGCTCCCGTCATCGCCGAACCGAGCAGAACGTTGCGGAACCGTCCTCCGACGAGCAATCGGGCGAGATGGGGGGCGACGAGCCCGACGAAGCCGACGGTGCCGGCGGCGGAGACGGCGACACCCGCGAACAGGACGGCGATCAGCAGCAGACAGAAGCGGTGGCGCTGCACGCGGACGCCGAGGCCGATCGCGGCATCGTCGCCCAGCGATTGCGCGTCCGCGCTTCCGGCCAAGTATAAGGCGACCGGAAGCCCGCCAAGGATGGCGAGACCGACGGTAGCGGAATCGCTCCACGTCGCCCCGTACACGCTGCCCGTCAGCCAGATGTAGGCTTCGCTGGCGGTGACGATAGGGCTTGCGACGATCATGAAGACCGTCGCCGAGCTTGCCGCCGCCGACAGGCCGATGCCGATAAAGACGAGCCGCTGCGGCGTGACGCCGCTTCGCCAGGAGAGCGCGTAGACGATCATGGAGACGACGAACGCGCCGAGTATCGCCGCAAGCGGCATCCAGGCCAGGCCGACCGTTCCCGCCGCGAAGGAGAGGAACGCGACGGCCGCCGCCGCCGCGCCCCCCGTGATGCCGACGACTTCCGGGGACGCGAGCGGATTGCGGATGACGCCTTGCAGAATGGCACCGGCCATCCCGAGAGCCGCTCCCGCGAGCAGGGCGGCCAGAACGCGGGGCAGCCGCAGCGTCAGCACGACGAAGTCGCGTTCCCCGGAGCCGGCGCCGAGAACCGCGAACCAGACGTCCCAGGGAGCGACGAGCGTCCGTCCGAGACCCGCCCCGAACGCGGCGGCGAGGAGCGCGGCGACGGCGAGCCGCAACAGATTGCGCGAAGCGCGTCGGCGGCTCGCGATTCTCATGGCCGGTTCGCTCCTTTTCTGGCGAGATGGATGAAGAACGGAACGCCCATGAACGCGGTCAGCACGCCGATCGGAACCTCTCCGGGCATGAGGACGAGCCGGGAGGCCGCGTCCGCGAGCAGCAGCAGCGCCGCTCCCCATACGGCGGAGAACGGGAGAATCCAGCGGTAGTCCTGCCCCGCGACGGAGCGGGCGAGATGGGGGACGACAAGACCGACGAACCCGACGGCGCCGACGACCGAGACCGAGCTTCCCGCGAGAAGGACGACCAGCGCTCCCATCGCGGCTTTGATAGCCGTCGTATTCTGGCCGAGACCGCGCGCGGCCTCTTCTCCGGATGCGTATACGTTAATCTGCCGGCCGAGCAGCAGCGCCGCCGCCCCGGCGCCGAGCAGGAGCGGCAGCGCCATGGCCAAGCTGTCCAGCGATCTTCCGCCGACCGAACCGGCCAGCCAGAACAGCACGTCCTGGATGCCGGCCGAGTTCAGCACGAGAACGGCCTGCGTAGCCGAGACGAACAGCGCCGCGACGGCCGCTCCGGCGAAGACGAGCTTCATCGGCGTCAAGCCGCCCCGTCCGAGCGAACCGAAGCCGTAGACGGCCGCGGCCGCGATCGTCGCGCCGGCGAAGGCGAAGCCCATCAGTCCGGTCAGCGAGTCCAAGCCCAGGAGCGATGCCGCCAGGACCACGAAGAAGACGGCTCCGGCGTTGATGCCGAACAGGTCGGTCGATGCCAGCGGATTGCGGGATAACGCCTGCATCAAGGCGCCGGCGACGGACAGGCTGGCGCCGACGACGACCGCGATGAGGCCTCGGGACAACCGTTCGGTGCGAACGATGACCTGCTCGGCGACGCCCGGATCGTAATCGGATAAAGCGTTCGTCAGATCGCTCCAGCCGACGGGCGTCCGTCCCAGCAGAAGGCTCGCGCCGAAGGCGACCATCGCCAGCGCGAGCGAGCCGCAGAGGACGGGCAGCCGATAGCGGTTCGGCAGGCCGCTCACGGGTAGAACGAGCTCAATTCGTCCAACATGTCAAGGGCCGACAGATAACCTCCGGCGAAGTTCCAGGCCACGTCGTCGACCCGATAGACTTGATCGTTCTTCACCGCGTCCAGCGTCTGCCAGAGCGGGTGCTTCGACCATTCCCCGTACATTTTCTCCGCGCCGCCGTTCTCGTCTTCCCAGTCGAACCGGAAGATGACGTCGGCATTCAGATCGGGGATCGCTTCCTTGGAGGTGAGCTGCACTCCCCAGACCGTCTGATCCCTCTGCGAAGCGGGCTGGCCGAAGCCGACTTCCTTCAGAATGTCGTTGGCGTAGCCGTTGTAGTAGATTCGGACATGGTCGGCCCGGAAATTCGCGACCGTCGCTTCGATCGGAAGGCGGTCTCGCATCTTCGCCTTGAAGTCCGCGACCCGCTTGTTCCATTCCGCCATGAGAGCGTCCGTCTTGTCCGTCGCGTTCAGCGTCTCGCCGAAGAGACGGACCGTGTCCTTCCAGTCGTACACCTGATCGATCATAACCGTCGGCGCGATCTTGGAGAGCTGGTCGTAAATCTTCTCATGGCGAAGCTTCGTCGCGAAGATCACGTCCGGCTTGAGCTCGTAGACGGCTTCGAGATTCGGCTGATCCTCCGTCCCGAGCTGCGGCACGTCGCCCAGATCCTTCTTCAAGTAGTCGTACACGGGCTTCTGGATCCACGATTCGACGATGCCGACGGGCTTGATCCCGAGGGCGACGGAGACGTCGTTCGCGCCTTGGTACAGGGAGACGATCCGCTTCGGCGTCCCCGCGAGCTTCGTCTCGCCCATGGCGTGTTTGACGATGCGGACTTCCGGGTCGGAGACGGAACCGGAGGAGGAAGAGGAAGAGGAGACTTCGGCTTCGGGTCGGGCATCGGATGCCGCGGCGGGCGAGCCGCCGGAAGTCGAGGCTTCGTCGCGGCCGCAGCCGGCTAGGACGAGGAGAAGCGCAAGGAGAGCGATCGGCAGAGGACGGATCATTCGTTGGCGTAAGGCAAGTCGGCGCATGGTTCAATTCCCTTCGTTCTTGTAATTGAGATTCATTCTCAATAACTGATTATAGGGGAACGCGCCGCTTTGCCCATGGCCGTAAGCGACCGTTCTTTGGACAATTCCGACCTTTCCTCCGAAGTCGTTCCGTCGCGATCTCCCCTCGGAATGCCGGTTATCTCCATTCGCGATTCCCGCCCGGCGGCTTTCTTACCCCTTCGAAAAGCTCCGGCAGCTTGTCCAGCAGCAGCTCGTGGGAATAGGAGGTATAGAGCGTATAAAGATGCTGGTCGTCCAGCAGCGAATAAACGCGGCCGCTCCGCGCCGCTCTCAGCCGCGGCCACCTGGGATCTTCGCGCAGCCGCCGCAATAGCCCCGCGATCGCGGCCTTCGTCTCGGCGGAGCCGTCGTTGCGGAAGCTGACGAACAGAAGACGGTCCGCATCGTAAGCGAACAAGTCTTCGGGCTCGATCTCGGCGTACTCCTCGATGTCCCCGATCCCCTCCGGCGCGCGGATGCCCAAGTCTCCGTAGGCGACGGCGCCGACGGTCCGGCGGCCGAAGACGCACATTCGCCCGTTGCCGAGGCCGACGACGAGCAGCGAATCGTCTCCGACCCGGTCCCGGATTCGCGACCGGACCCGAAGAGCTTTGCGCTCGTACCGCTCGAGCCAGAGCGAGGCTTCCCGCTCCTTGCCCGTCGCCTTGGCGATCCGGCCGAGCTGCTCCCGCCAATCGTCGTAGAACGGAATCGTCACCGTCGGCGCGATCTTGTCGAACAGCTTCGCCTTGGGCTCCGTCTCCTCGTCCCAATAGTCGTAGGTCAGAATCAAGTCCGGGCGCGCGCCGACCAGCTTGTCCAGCTCGGGATAATAACTCCCGACGGCCCGCGTCTCCTTGAGCGGCTCCCCCAGCGGATAATAGCCGTTGATCAGGGCGCCGTGCGGAGCGATGCCGAGAGCGAGCAGATGCCCGGTCAGATGATGCTGCAGCGCCGCGATTTTTCGGCTGCCCTTCCGGGTCCCGGCGTAGGCGGAAGGGGACAGGCCGGTCGCCTTCTTGAACTTGCGGCTGAAGTAGAACTCGTCGTTAAACCCGACGCTCTGGGCGATGGAACGATAGCCGTCGTCCGACAGCGCGAGCGCCTTCTCCGCGTGCCGGATCCGAATGTCGGTCAGATAGTCCATCGGCGTCCGTCCCGTCGTCTTCTTGAACGCGCGATTGAAATAATCCGCGCTCATGCCGGCCATTCGGGCGAGAAGGTCGCGGGTCAGCGGACGGCTGTAGTTGCGTTCCATGTACTCGACGATCGTTCGAATCGTCCTCTCGGGGGCCGGCTTCGAGTCGATCGTCCATTGCTCGAACAAGGAGACGAGCAGCTCCTGGAACGCGATGTCGGCCCTCATCCGGTCGAAGCCTTCGCCCGCCAGCTTCGTCTCCATCTCTTCGAGCAGAGACAGAATCGGAGGCAGGTGGGCGATCGTCAATCCGGCAGCCGGGCCCAAGACGGCGGGGCGGGCGATTCGTCCTTCCTGCTCCCGCCAGACGGCGAATTCGAGCAGCCGGCAATCGACGGGCTCCTCCGGGTCCGGGTGGAATTGGTAGAACGCGGACGGGGGAATGAGATACGCCTTTCCGGCCCCCAGCTCGCAGCGGTAGCCGTCGATGTTCGCGATGCCTCGGCCCGCGAGCACGATAAGGATCGTATGAAGCGTATCGCGGTGCCGGATCTCTTCCGGGAACCGCGACCATGCATGCAGGGCGCTTAATCGATAGATGCAGGCGCTCAGCGCTTGGACGTCCGTCGGTTCGGTCGCCATCGGGTCCACTTCCTTTTCGGCGGATGCCATCGAGAATTATTCTCAATTGATTGTAAGGGGGAAGCCCGCATTCGTAAAGGTTGAACGCGCTTACTTAATCGCTATAATGGAATTGTTGCCCTATGAAGCGACGCAGGGGAAGGGGAGAATGAACGGATGAAGCTGGAGAAAAACGACAAGCTCGTCATGATCGGGGACTCGATCACGGATTGCGACCGCAAGCGGCCGGTCGGCGAAGGACTGTTCGATCCGTACGGCAGAGGGTACGTCTCCATCGTCGACGGCTTGCTGACGACGTGTTATCCGGAACTGGCGATCCGGATCGCCAATATGGGGATCAGCGGCAACACGGTGCGGGATTTGGCCGCGCGCTGGCAGACCGACGTGCTCGACCTGAAGCCCGACTGGCTGTCGGTCATGATCGGAACGAACGACGTCTGGCGCCAATTCGATCAGCCGACCATCAAGGAATCCCACGTGTATCCGGAAGAGTACGAAGCCACGCTCGACGAGCTTGTGGCGAAGACGAAGATGCACGTGAAGGGCATCGTCCTGATGACGCCCTTCTACCTGGAGCCGAACCGCCAGGACAAGATGCGGGCGACGATGGACCGGTACGGCGACATCGTCCGCCAGATCGCGGAGCGCCACGGCACGCTGTTCGTCGATACGCAGGCCGCGTTCGATAAGGTGCTGGAGCATCTGTATCCGGCTGCGCTGGCGTGGGATCGCGTCCACCCGAACATGGCGGGACACGTGACGCTCGCCCGCGCTTTCCTGCAGAGCGTCGGCTTCCGGTGGTAGAGTAGGGCCGGAAGACGCGAGAGGCGGTTCCTCGAAGGTTTTTATCCTTCAGGGGACCGCCTCTTTTTTTTCACCGCGTCAATAAGTCTTGATCCCCGGCGCTTCGTACGTCGCGAACCGGTCCAGCAAGGCGGCGGGCTCATCCCTCACGAGCAGGGACTCGAGATATGCCTCGCTCATGAACCGTTCCTTGGCCATATGGCGGAACATCTCGACGAGCGAGTCGTAATAGCGGTTCGCGTTGAGCAGCCCGCACGGCTTCCGGTGGAGTCCCAACTGCGACCAGGTGAAAATCTCGAAAAACTCCTCCAGCGTGCCCGGCCCGCCCGGCAGCGCGACGAACCCGTCGGCGAGCTCCGCCATCTTCGCCTTGCGCTCGTGCATCGTCTCGACGATGATCAGCTCCGTCAGCCCCTTGTGGGAGATCTCCCGGCTGCGCAGGAAGCCCGGAAGCACCCCGATCGCTTGTCCGCCCGCTTCCAGCACGGCGTCCGCGACCGCTCCCATAATGCCGACGCACGCTCCCCCGTACACGAGGGCGATGCCGCGGCTCGCCAGCTCCCGTCCGAGCGCCTGGGCGCTCTCCTTGTAAACGCTCGAAGCGCCTTCGCTCGAGCCGCAGAATACGGCGATGGATCTCACTGTCGGATCACGTTCCTCTCTCGTGTCGTTGCGATAACGATTATAACGGACGCCGGCGCCGGGGGGAAGGGAGAGCCGGAAGGCTAGGGACGAACGCGGGACCGGGGATGAGGGGCGAAGACAGGCGCGAGGAAGGGCGGGACCGAATCATGAAGTTTCGATGAAGAAGGTTTTCATCCGGGGGCAAAAAGAGTACAATAGGCATATTGTGAAAATTTTGTACCAAAAGGATGGAGCGAATCATGTCTAAAGCAAACATCGGCGTCGTCGGCATGGCCGTCATGGGACGCAACCTCGCCTTGAACATTGAGAGCCGCGGATTCACGGTAGCCGTCTACAACCGTTCCCGCGAGAAGACGGACGATCTGATGAACACGGACGGCAAGGGCAAGAACCTCGTTCCGACCTACTCCGTCGAAGAGTTCGTCGCTTCGCTCGAGAAGCCCCGCAAGATCCTGATCATGGTCCAAGCCGGCTCCGGCACGGACGCCACGATCCAGTCGCTGACCCCGCACCTGGACAAGGGCGACATCATCATCGACGGCGGCAACGCTTACTTCCCGGACACGCAGCGCCGCAGCAAGGAGCTGACGGAGCAGGGCTTCCACTTCATCGGCACGGGCGTATCCGGCGGCGAAGAAGGCGCGCTCAAGGGCCCTTCCATCATGCCGGGCGGCCCGCTCGAAGCGTACAAGCTGGTCGAGCCGATCCTGACGGGCATCTCCGCGAAGGTGAACGGCGACCCTTGCTGCACGTACATCGGTCCGGACGGCGCCGGCCACTACGTCAAGATGGTTCACAACGGCATCGAGTACGGCGACATGCAGCTGATCTGCGAAGCCTACCAGCTGCTGAAGGACGTGCTCGGCGTCTCCACGGACGAGCTGCACGAGATTTTCGGCGAATGGAATAAGGGCGAGCTCGACAGCTACCTGATCGAGATCACGACGGATATCTTCTCCAAGAAGGATCCGGAGACCGGCAAGCCGATGGTCGACGTCATCCTCGACGCCGCCGGCCAGAAGGGCACCGGCAAGTGGACGAGCCAGAGCGCGCTCGACCTGGGCGTCCCGCTGTCCATCATCACCGAATCCGTCTTCTCCCGCTTCCTGTCCGCCATGAAGGAAGAGCGCGTCGCCGCCAGCAAGGTGCTGAAGGGCCCGAAGACCGCTCCGTTCCAAGGCGACAAGGCGGCGTTCATCGAGAGCGTGCGCAAGGCGCTGTTCGCGAGCAAGATCTGCTCCTACGCGCAAGGCTTCGCGCAGATGCGCGCGGCTTCCGAGGAGTACAACTGGGACCTGCAGTACGGCAACATCGCGATGATCTTCCGCGGCGGCTGCATCATCCGCGCCCGCTTCCTGCAGAACATCAAGGACGCGTACGACCGCGATCCGGGCCTGCGCAACCTGCTGCTCGACGAGTATTTCAAGAACGTCGTCGAGAGCTACCAAGACGCATGGCGCGAAGTCGTCGCCACGGCGGTCCGCTACGGCGTTCCGGTGCCTTCGTTCGCGAGCGCGCTCGCGTATTACGACAGCTACCGCTCCGAGCGCCTGCCGGCCAACCTGCTGCAAGCGCAACGCGACTACTTCGGCGCCCACACGTTCAAGCGCCTCGACAAGGAAGGCACGTTCCACCACAACTGGATGGAATCCTGATCCTAATCCCGGGGGAGCGCGTTCACCAGCATGGCGCGCAGCTGCTCGGCGTCCTCGCCGCATAGGCCCGGACGCTTGAGCAGGTGCATCGCCAGCCCCGCGTAATTGGCGAAGAGAGCAAGCAGCCGCGGCCGATCGAGCCCCGTCCATTCGGGCGCTCCTTCGGCCATTTTGCTTTTGATATAGTCAAGCGCCCAGATAACGTCCTCCCTGCGGAGAGGATGGTCCGGGTCGAGCAGTCGGCGCAGCGTATCGGGCTGGGCCTGGGCGGAAGCCGTCCGCCGGGTCGGCTCGTAGTCCATGCTAGGCATCACCTTTGCTTTATTCGTGGACGGGATGTCCGAACTCACTACCATCCTTACGGCAGAAGACCCGGATTTATACCTGGTGCGCATTGTGCTATGATAGGTGGAGCTATGTTGGGGAAATGGGGAAGACAGCCGTGACAGGAATGGGCACAACGAACAATATCGTCATCGTCGGATTCATGGGGACGGGCAAGTCGACGGTAAGCCGGCTCTTGGCGGAGCGTCTGGGCTGGAGCCGGATCGATACCGACGAAGAGATCGTGCGGCGCGCGGGCAAGAGCATCCCCGACATCTTCGCCGAAGACGGGGAGACGGCCTTCCGGGACTTAGAGAGCCGGGCGCTCGCCGACGTGCTCTCCGGAAGCCGGCTCGTCGTCGCCACCGGAGGCGGGGCCGTTCTCCGCGAGGAGAACCGCCGCCGCATGCTGGCGCGCGGGTGGGTCGTCGCGCTGACGGCGGACAAGCGGAGCCTGCTCGCCCGGGTCGCCGCCGGCGGAGACGCCGCCGGCCGGCCTCTGTTGGCCGGCGACGCGGAGGCCCGCATCGACGCGCTGCTCGCCACCCGCCGCCGCGCTTACGACTTCGCGCACGCGACGGTCGACACGTCCCGGCTCGCGCCGGAAGACGTGGCCGAGCTGCTGCTGCGCTGGCTGTGAACGGCTCGGCTTAAGCTTCGGCCCAAGCGAGCATGCCGCCGAGCATGTTGACGGGTTGGCCGAAGCCCTGCTGCGCCAAGTATTCGCACACTCGGCCGCTGCGGCCGCCGCTGCGGCAGATGAAGATGACTTCGCGGTCGCGGGGAATCTCGTCCAGCCGGTCCGGGATCTGGCCCATCGGAATGTGGACGGCGCCTTCGATCATGCCGTAGGCGACTTCCTCGTCCTCGCGGACGTCGATCATGTACGGCTTCTCGCCGGCTTCGAGCCGGGCTCTCAATTGCTCGACCGTAGTCGTCTCGTAACTCATGGAAGGACTCCTTTCGGTTCATGGAGGAGGGGCCCCCCGCGCGAAGCGGAAGGCTCCTCGCTTCCCTTACAATAACGATCATATAGAACCGCCCGACAGGCTGTCAAATGGGCGCGGAGAAGGGAATGACGAAGATGGGAATCGCCGTCGCGATCGCCGTCGCCGGCTTCCTGGGGGCGGTCTCCCGCTACGGGCTGACCTTGGCGCTGCCGGACGGGGGAGGCGCTTCGTTCCCTTGGGCGACGCTGGCCATCAATCTCGGCGGCTCGCTGCTGCTGGGCCTGCTGTTCGGGCTCGCCTCCCGCAAGCTCGTCTCGGCCTGGTGGAAGGAAGCGGCCGGCACCGGCTTCCTCGGAGCGTTCACGACGTTCAGCGCGTTCAACGCCCAGTTGGGCGAGCTCGTCCGCCATCACGCGTACGGCTCCGCGGCCGCTTACGCCCTCGCCAGCGGGCTGTTCGGCTGGCTGCTGGCGGCGGTCGGGCTCTCCGTCGGAAGGGGAGGGCGAGCATGAACCATTGGGCGACGGCGGCGCTCGTCGGCCTCGGAGGATCGATCGGCGCCCTCGCCAGATACGGGGCGGGCCGGTTCGCCGCCGTGCGCGACGCGAAGCCGCACTACGCGACGCTGGCCGTCAACTGGGCGGGCTCGCTCGCGATCGGCGTTCTGTACGGGCTCGAGTGGCGAACGGACCGGCCGGCTTTGTACGCTTTTCTCGGGACGGGCATTCTGGGCGGATTGACGACCTACTCGACGCTGAACGTGCAGAAGGCCTCGATGGCGGGAGAGCGCCGGTACCGGACGCTGTCCGTCTACGCGGCCCTGACCTACGGAGGCGGCTGGCTGCTGTACGCCCTCGGCTGGCTATTGGGACGGAACCTGTAATTTAATACCTATCACATAAGGAGCGTTATCCGACATGGACATGATCGTAACCCCGACCGGCAGGCTGCAAGGGGAGATTCAGGCGTTATCCTCCAAGAACTACACGACCCGCTATCTGCTCGTCGCCGCCTTGGCCGAAGGAACGAGCACGATCCGTTACCCGGCTCACAGCGAGGACAGCGACGCCCTTCGGCGCTGCATCCGCGACTTGGGCGCCGTCGTGGAAGAGGACGACGAGAAAATCGTCATAACCGGCTTCGGCCGCCATCCGTTCCCGGCCAAGGAGCTGAACGTCGGCAACGCGGGAGCCGTTCTGCGCTTCCTGATGGCGGTGGCGTCGCTGCTTCCGGAGGTCACCTTCGTCAATACGTACCCCCTATCGCTCGGCAAGCGCCCCCACGACGACTTGATTGCGGCTCTTCAGAGCATGGGCGTGGAGGTCGAGCACCAGAACGGCCGCCTGCCGATCACGATCCGCGGCGGCAATCCGCGCGGGGGCAAGATTCAAGTGTCCGGCAGCGTCAGCTCGCAGTACCTGAGCGCCCTCCTGTTCCTCGCTCCGCTGCTGGAGGAAGACAGCGAGATCGAGGTGCTGAACGACCTCAAGTCCAAGGTCGTCGTCGGCCAGACGCTCGAGGTGCTGGAGCAGGCCGGCATCGTCGTGGAGGCGTCCGCCGACCTGATGCATTACCGCGTGCCGGGGCGGCAGAAGTACAAGGCGCAGACGTACACGGTGCAAGGCGACTACCCGGGCTCCGCGGCCATTCTGGCGGCGGCGGCGGTCACCGATTCCGACGTCACCGTCCATCGCCTGCTCGAGAACAGCAAGCAGGGCGAGCGCGCCGTCGTCGACGTTCTGCGCGCCATGGGCGTCCCGCTCACCCACGAGAACGGAGTCGTGCATGTGAAAGGGAACGGCAAGCTGACCGCCGGCGAGTTCGACGGCGACGAGTTCACGGACGGCGTGCTCGCGATGGTCGCGGCCGCCGTGTTCGCGGAAGGAACCTCCCGCTTCTACAACGTCGAGAACCTGCGCTACAAGGAATGCGACCGGATCACCGACTATCTGGCCGAGCTTCGCAAGGCGGGAGCGAACGTCGAGGAGAAGAAGGACGAGATCATCGTGCACGGCCGTCCGGAAGGGCTCGAAGGCGGCGTGGAGATCGACGCGCACTTCGACCACCGCGTCATCATGGCGCTGACGGTCGTCGGCCTTCGGTCGAAGCGGCCGCTGCGCATCCGGGACGCTCACCACGTGGCGAAGTCCTACCCGAACTACTTCGACCACCTGAAGGCGCTTGGCGCGCAGGTGGAATGGGTAAAGTAAAAGGCGATACCGGCG
Source organism: Cohnella xylanilytica (assembly GCF_014212175.1). Classification (GTDB taxonomy): domain Bacteria; phylum Bacillota; class Bacilli; order Paenibacillales; family Paenibacillaceae; genus Cohnella; species Cohnella xylanilytica. Next base: position 60,577 of record NZ_JACJVR010000064.1, read on the forward strand.
TCCCCGCCCCGCGCGCGGGCGCCGTCGCATAGCCGCCGCCCGAGGCGGGCTCGAGCCGAATCGGCGGCAGCCGCATCTGAATAAACGGGAGGCTGATGGGAATGGCATTCGAGAACCCGACGAGGGAACGGATCAAGGAGATTCTGCTGGCGGCGAACACGATCGCGGTCGTCGGCTTGTCGGAAGATCCGTCGAAGACGTCGCACATGGTGTCCGAAGCGATGCAGAAGAAGGGCTACCGCATCATCCCGGTGAACCCGAACGCCGAGAGCGTGCTCGGGGAGAAGAGCTATCCGTCGCTCAAGGACATTCCCGAGCCGGTGGATATCGTCAACGTGTTCCGCAGGCCGGAGCATACGCCTCCGATCGCCGAGGACGCGGTCGCGATCGGGGCGAAGGTGCTGTGGCTGCAGCTCGGCATCGCCAACGACGAGACGGCCCGCATCGCGCAGGAGGGCGGCCTGGAGGTCATAATGGACCGCTGCATCAAGGTGGAGGATTCGATCCTGCTTCCGGAAGGCAAGCGGCAAGGTTAAGGCGATTGTAAACGCGCAAAAAATTCAAGGCGGGGTATCTCCCTGCGGCCGTCTGTTCTCAGCTCTTTGCCGATATTCGGTTTTGGCGGTTGCAAAGGGCTTCGAAAGGCCGGACGTAAACTCTTCCGGGAGATACTCCGTTATTTTTCCGCATTTTCAAAACGCAAACCCGTGCTTCTCTCGCCCGCCTTTATCGGATCGCTTATAGAGATGGACTATAGAGGTTGTTGGTTTTATATATTTCAACCGATGGGAGAAGCGGTATACAATCTCCTTACAGGAAGTCCCGGCTGGAGCAAGGCAGGAAGCCGGGCGGAAGGGGAGATGGGGTTATGAACGACAAGGTGAAGAGACTGTTCGACGAGGTCGCGCAAGAATACGACAAGCAGAGGAGGCAGCTCATTCCCTGCTTCGACGACTTCTACGGGATCGCCGTCTCGCTGGTGGAAGCGAAGAGGCCGAGCCCCGCGATCCTCGATCTGGGAGCGGGAACCGGGCTGCTGACGGCGTTCGTCGCGGCGAAGGTTCCGGACGCCCGCTTCACGCTGATCGACTTCAGCGCGAGCATGCTGGACCAAGCCCGCCGAAGATTCGAGGGCGCGCCGGGGACGTTCCGGTACGTCGAAGGGGATTATTCGAGCTGCGCCTTCGAGGAGAAGTTCGATTTTATCGTCTCGTCGCTGTCCATTCACCATCTGACCCATGAAGCGAAGCGATCGCTGTTCGCCCGCGTCCACGGCGCGTTGAAGGACGGCGGCGTCTTCGTCAACGCCGACCAGGTCGCCGGCGAATCGCCTTATTACGATCGCTTGTACCGGGCCCGTTGGGACGCGAGCATCGAGAGCAGCGGCCTGGAGCGGGCGGCGATCGAGGCGTCCAGGGAGAGAAGGAAGCAGGACATCAACGCCAAGGCGGGCGATCAGGTGGCCTGGCTGAAGGAAGCGGGCTTCCGCGAGGCCGATTGCGTGTTCCGGTATTTCGATTTTGCCGTATTCCACGCGGTCAAGGGCGGAGACGGGAGAGAATAAAGAGAGCGCCTTAGACGAGAATCGCGCGAACAAGCGGAAGAACCCGTCTTACGGGAGCGTTTGACTGGCGCGGGAGCGCCAACAAGCGGAAAAAACCGTCTTGCAGGGTCGTCAGATGGGCGTGGGGGCGCCAACAAGCGGACAAAACCGTCTTGCAGGCGCGTCAGACGGGACCGGCAGCGCGAACAAGCGGAAATAAACGTCTTCTGCCGGAGCCTGCGGCGGTCCCGGAGCTCGGGCTTCGGGCGGCGGGTTCCGTTTTGTTTTGACAAGAAGAGCCCGGAAGACTTAACATCGAGAGAAAGGGGGGCGTTACAGGCTCATGTTCGGGTTGGGCTATCTCCAACGGCTTGGCCGGGCACTCATGCTACCGATGACGGTGCTGCCCGCGGCCGCCATACTCATCATGCTCTCCCGCTTGCCGTGGGAATCGCTGGGCTGGCCGACGGCCCCCGAGCTTCTGCACGCGGCGGGCATCTCGATTTTCCAATATGTCCCCTACGTATTCGCGGTCGGAATCGCGCTCAGCATGGCCAACCAATCCGTGTTCGCGGGAATGGCCGCCTTGACCGGAATGATCATTTTTAGTACCGTCACGCATACGTATGATCCGAACGGAGTTCAGCCTTCCATGTTCGCCGGAGCCGTCATCGGCATCGCGTCCGCGCTCGCCAACGAGCGGTTCAAGGCGCTCAAGCTTCCGGAGTGGCTTCAGTTCTTCGGCGGCTCGCGGTTCGTGCCGATCTTCATGGCGGGCTTCTCCCTCTTGTTCTCTTGGCTCATGATCCAAGTCGGACAGACGCTCGTCTCCTGGATCGCCGAGTCCGGCAACGTCATCGGATCCGCCGGCGGGTTCGGCGTGTTCCTGTACGGATTCCTGCACCGGGTGCTGGTCGCGTTCGGGCTTCACCACCTGCTCAACCATCTGTTCTGGTTCCAGGTCGGGGAGTACCGCTCGCCTTCCGGCGACGTCTTCTTCGGCGATCTGCCGCGCTTCTTCGCGGGCGATCCGACGGCGGGAGCCTATATGGCCGGCTTGTATCCGATCATCATGTTCGCCCTGCCGGCGATCGCCTACGCCATCATCCACGAGGCGCGGGAAGACCTGAAGCCGAAGATCGCGAAGCAGTTCCGCGTCGCCGCGCTGACCGCCTTCCTGACCGGGGTGACGGAGCCGGTCGAGTTCGCGTTCCTGTTCGTCGCGCCGTACCTGTTCCTCGTTCACGCCCTGATCTCCGGGGGCGTCATGTGGCTCACGTACGAGCTGGGCATTCGGGACGGGTTCAGCTTCTCCGCCGGCGCTCTCGAATACTTGATCAACCTTCCCTTGTCCCAGAAGGGCTGGATGATTATCCCGCTCGGCCTTGCGGTCGGGGCGTTCTATTACGTCCTGTTCCGGCTCACCATCCGCAAGTTCCAGCTGTCGACGCCGGGACGCGAGGATGCGACCCGGCTGGACGACTGGGCGGGCGACGTTCCTTACCGCGCGCCGCTTATTCTGCAGGCGCTCGGCGGCAAGGAGAACATCGTCCGGCTCGACGCCTGCATCACGAGGCTGAGGCTGACGCTGGCGGAAGACCGCCGCATCGACGCCAAGTCGCTGCGCCACCTCGGGGCGGCGGGCGTCATCCATCTCGGCAGCGGCCACGTCCAGGTCGTGTTCGGCACGTACTCGGACCTGATCCGCGAAGAGATCGCGAAGCTGATGCAGCAGGACGTCCATCAGGTTCAATTCCATGCGCCCATGCAAGGCCGCATGATCCCGCTCGAGGACGTCGACGACCCGATCTTCGCGCAGCGGCTCGTCGGCCGCGGCGTCGCGTTCCTGCCCGACAAGGGAGAGCTGGTCGCGCCGGTGGCCGGCAAGATCATCCATCTGTATCCGTCCAAGCACGCGGTCGGAATCGGGACGAAGGAAGGTCTCGAGGTGCTGCTGCATATCGGCATCGACACGTCCCAGCTGAAGGACGTCTTCACGGCGCTCGTGCAGGAGGGCGACGAGGTGAGCCCGGGACAGCCGCTCATTCGCTTCCACCTGCCTAAGCTGAAGGCGGGGGCGAAGTCGATCGCGACCCCGATGGTCATCACCAATTCGGACATCGTGCGTTCCTGGCGCTTCGCGCCGTTCGCGTCCGTGAAGAAGGGGCAGGCGGCGGTCATGTCGGTCGTCGTCAAAGAGAGAGAGAATAAGGGGGGAGCATCATGATCCAAGGGTTGGGCGCATCGGAAGGCATCGCGATCGGCAAAGCGTTCGTCCTTCCGAACTGGGAATGGGAGCTGCCCGAGCACAAGGTCGGGGTGGGCGATCTCGCTCTCGAATTCGACCGGCTGTACGAAGGCATCAAGCGCTCGAAGACGGAGATCCAAGAGATGAAGACGGAGATGGACGAGACGGTCGGCTCCGAGGAATCCGGCATCTTCGAAGCGCACCTCGCGATTCTCGACGATCCGGTGTTCATGAACGAGATCAAGGGGATCATCCAACGGCAGTACAAGGCGGCGGAGGTGGCGGTCAAGGAAGCGATCGACCACTTCGTCACGATGTTCGACCTGCTGGACGACGAATACATGAAGGAGCGCGCGCTCGACATCAAGGACGTCGGCAACCGGCTGCTGAAGCATCTGCTCGGCGCCCCGGAGATCATGCTGCCGTCGGATACGCAGCCGTTCATCCTGGTCGTCCGGGAGCTGACGCCTTCCCAGCTCATTCACCTGAAGCCGGACGTCGTGCTGGGCATCGTGACGATGGTCGGAAGCCCGTCCTCCCATTCGGCGATCATGGCCCGGGCGTTCGGCATTCCGCTTGTCATGGGGGTCGAGAACAAGCTGCAGGAGCCGATCGAGACCGGAGACCTGCTCATCATCGACGGGGGAGCGGGGCTGCTTCACGTCGAGCCGAACGCCGAGACGATCATGCGGTATTCGGAGATGCGCAAGCGGCACCTGGAATCCCGCGCCCGCCTGCAGCAGCTCGCCCAGGTTCCTTCCGTCACGCCGGACGGCGAGACGCTCGAGCTGGCGGCGAACATCAGCTCCGTCAAGGAGCTCGACGCGGCGCTCGGCAGCGGCGCCCAAGGCGTCGGCCTGTTCCGGACCGAGTTCCTGTACATGGACCGGAGCCGGTTCCCGACCGAGGAGGAGCAGTACGAAGTGTACCGGATGGCCGCGGAAAAGCTGCAAGGCAAACCCCTCATCATCCGAACGCTCGATATCGGCGGAGACAAGCAGCTCGACTACCACGAGCTGCCGGAAGAGGAGAACCCGTTCCTCGGCTTCCGGGCCATCCGCTTCAGCTTGAGCCGCAAGGATCTGTTCAAGGTCCAGCTGCGCGCGATTCTGAGGGCTTCCGCGTACGGCAACGTGCAGATCATGTATCCTCTGATCGCGTCGGTGGAGGAAGTGAGGGAAGCGAACGGCGTGCTCGCCGAGGCCATGGGAGAGCTCGAAGCCGAAGGCGTCCCCTTCCGGAAGGACGTGCCGACCGGCATCATGATCGAAGTGCCGGCCGCGGTGGCGGTCGCCGAGCTGCTGGCCGAAGAAGTCGCCTTCTTCAGCATCGGAACGAACGATCTCGTTCAGTTCACGCTCGCCGTGGACCGGATGAACGAGCAGATCAGCTACTTGTACGAGCCGTATCACCCGGCCGTGCTGCGCATGCTGCGCGCGGTCGTCCAGGCGGCGAAGCGCCGCGGCATCCAGGTCAACGTCTGCGGCGAGCTCGCCGGGGACGTCCGCGCGATGCCGATCTGGCTCGGGCTCGGCATCCACGAGCTGAGCTTGTCGGCGCAGGCGATCCTGCCCGTCAAGGAGACGATGCTGCGCACGTACGCCCGGGAGAGCCGCGCGTTGATGGAGGAGATCTTCAAGCTGCGCACCGCGAAGGAGATCCGCGACCGGCTGGAGAGGTTCCATGCCGAGGCGACGCTCGCGGCGGGGAACGTGCGGCCGGGGGTGTAGCCGTCCGGGCGCCCCGTCTCGGCCTCATAAAGGAGAAGAGGGGCGGCTCGCGCCGGCGCCTATCGCCGGGAGCCGTCCCTCTTCTTCGACCGGCGCCTTAGCGCCGGCCGTACAACGCGTCGCAGAACGCCTTGGCGTACTCCGGAAGATCCGGCGGCCGCCTTGCGGAGATCAGATTGCCGTCGACGACGACGGGCTCGTCGAACCATTCGGCTCCCGCGTTCTCCATGTCGTCGCGGATGCCCGGCATGGAGGTCACCTTCCGGCCGGACAGAATCTTCGCCGAGACGAGCACCCATCCGGCATGGCAGATCTGGCCGATCGGCTTCCCGGCCGCGTTCATCTCGCGGACGAACTTCAGCACGTTCGCGTCGCGGCGGATCTTGTCGGGCGCCCAGCCCCCCGGCACGAGCAGGCCGTCGAACGCGTTCGCGTCCAGCACGTCGTAGCCGATGTCCGCGACGGCGGGAACGCCGTATTTGCCGATATGCTTCCGGCCCTTCTCGGGTCCCGCGTACACCACCGTCGCGCCTTCCTCGCGGGCCCGGTAGACGGGGTACCACAGTTCCAAATCTTCGAATTCGTCGTCCACCAGGCAGACGACCGTCTTGGCTCGCGTCATGCGGCAGCCTCCTTGCTCTATTAGCGGAATCACGTCCGTTCTCATTCTATCAAAATCGCGGCATTCATTCATCCCGACATCGAAGGAGGCGTTAACCGAATATGGAAGCGAACCGCGCGTCCTTCCGCATCGTTCTGCGCTGGCTTCCGGCCGTCGCCTGCATGGCCATCATCTTCGCCTTGTCCGCCCGCACGGGAGGGGAGCTCGACGGCTGGCTGCCGTGGGCGCGGAAGCTGTTCCCGGGGCTCGAGACGTTCGACCCCGTCCACTACGTCGCTTATTTCGCGCTGGCCGTCGCGTTCGCGATCGGGTTCGGCTTCGGGCGGATGAACGCCTGGCGCTGCCTGCTCGTCCTCGTCCTGTCCGTCGCGTACGGCGCCACCGACGAATGGCACCAATCCTACGTTCCGGGCCGTTCCCCGGACTGGGGCGACCTGCTGCACGACGGGATCGGGGCGGCCGTCGCCGTCGCGGCGATCTGGCTCTGGAGAAGGGCCCGGCTTCTCGCAAGTTCCAAAAATTACAGCGGCTCCTAAAGAAGGAATCTTGAGTTCCTTGGGCGAATACAATGGTCAAGGAAGCGGGCCCGCGTTCGGCTTCCTTCTGTCCATTCTATGTCGGTCAAGGAGAGAACCCCGTTGTTGAAACGCTGCACCTGCGGTCACGCCATGAAGTTGATTTTGCGCACCGTCATCCACGCGCGTAAAGTGAGCATAACCAACGTTCCCGTCTATTCCTGCGAGCAATGCCCCCGCAACGAGGTGTTCCCCGGCGTCAAAGAGGACTTGGGACGGCTCGTCGGCCGGCTGGGCTCCGACCCGAAGCCGCAGCATATCCCGTTCGACGAGGTCCACGAATGGGCCGGGGTTCTTCGGGAAGCGCTCGCGCGCAAGAAGCCGCTTCAGGCGGTGTCGGTGGCCTCCATCGCCGAAGAGAGAACGAACGAGCTGCTCGATCTCATGCTGATCGCGTCTTCGGTCGGCGACGAAGCCTGGATGGCGGAGCTGAAGAGCCGATTGTCGCAATTAAGCGCTCAATACATATCCTGAGCCGGGAGCACAAGGCCGACGGGGCGAATTTCGCCCCGTTTCTTTTTGCGCTTCCGGCTTATTTCTGATACCATGAAAATAAGCAGAATTATTTTCAAGGAGGGAATCGTAGTGGCGGTTATCCGGCAATTGTCGACATTGGAGGATTGGCAGGAGACGCTTCGGCAGTCCGCGGAGAAGCCGGTGCTCGTGTTCAAGCACAGCACGCAGTGCTCCGTCAGCGCGGGCGCCCACGAAGAGCTGATGAACTACGTATCGGACGCTTCCGACGAGGTCGGCTTCGCGCTCGTGCGGGTCATCGAGGAGCGCCCCGTCAGCAATGCCATCGCCGAGACGCTGGGCGTCACGCACAAGTCGCCGCAGGCGATTCTGGTGAAGGACGGCCAAGCGGTGTGGGACGAATCCCATTGGCGAATCACGTATCCGTTCCTCAGCGAGCGTCTCGGGGAACCGGGAGGAAGCCGGACCGAAGCCTAAGAGGCGGCATCGGCGGCCGAGGGCCGTCGGGCATCGCGCGAACCGGCCCGAATGAACCGACGTAAACGTTGCGAATCCGACTGTTTTGTAATATCATTACCTTATTATCCCATGGACGAGCCGGCTACAGACTAGGTTGTTCATGACATTGGAGCGAGTGACGTGACGGTAACCATTTATGATGTGGCTCGTGAAGCCGGCGTGTCGATGGCGACGGTATCGCGGGTTGTCAATAACAATCCGAACGTGAAGCCGCAGACCCGCAAGAAAGTGTACGAAGCGATCGAACGTCTCGGTTACCGGCCGAATGCGGTCGCTCGCGGGCTGGCGAGCAAGAAGACGACGACCGTAGGGGTCGTCATTCCCGATATCGCGAACGCGATCTTCGCCGAAGTCGCCCGCGGAATCGAAGACATCGCGAACATGTACCATTACAATATCATTCTCTGCAACGCCGACAAGCGGAAGGAGAAGGAGATCCGGGTCATCAACACGCTGCTCGAGAAGCAGGTGGACGGGCTCCTGTTCATGGGCGGCGCCGTAACGGACGAGCATCTTCAGGCGTTCAGCACCTCCAACGTGCCGATCGTGCTGTGCGCGACGACCGACGAGAAGGGAACGATGCCTTCCGTCGACATCGACCATGAAGGAGCCGCCTTCGACGCGGTCAACCGTCTGCTGTCCGAAGGCCACCGCGCGATCGCGATGATCAGCGGAACGCTCCAGGATCCGGCGAACGGCTACGCCCGTTACCAGGGGTACAAGCGCGCGCTGGAAGCGGCCGGCCTCCCGGTGGACGAGCAGTACGTCCGGGTCGGCAATTACAAGTACGAATCGGGCATGGAAGCCGCCCAGTATTTCCTCGGCCTGCCCAAGCGTCCGTCGGCGATCTTCGCCGCGACGGACGAGATGGCGATCGGGGCGATCCACGCCATTCAAGACGCCGGCCTTCGCGTCCCCGAAGACGTGTCCGTCATCAGCGTCGACAACATCCGGATGGCCTCGATGGTCCGGCCGCAGCTGACGACCGTGGCTCAGCCGATGTACGACATCGGCGCCGTGTCGATGCGGCTTCTGACGAAGCTGATGAAGAAGGAGACGGTCGAGCAGGCCAAGGTCGTGCTCCCTCACGAATTGATCGTGCGCCAATCGGTCGCTTCGGTCTAAGCGCGATCGTCGACTGCACGCAAACAGATGCCCTGCGCGGGAACGTATCGGCCCGCGCCAGGGCATTTTCTGGATGTAGGAGGAGGAATTAGACAATGATCGGCATTATCGGAGCGATGCAAGAGGAAGTCGATCTGTTGCTGAGCGGGTTGTGCGACGCCGTGGAGATGAACCGCTCCGGCATTCGCTTCCATACGGGAACGCTGCACGGGAAGCCCGTCGTCATCTGCAAGTGCGGCGTCGGCAAGGTGAACGCGGCCGTCTACACGCAGGTGCTCATCGACCGGTTCAACGCGAACAAAGTGATCTTCACGGGAGTGGCCGGGGCGCTCGATCCGGAACTGAACATCGGCGACATCGTCATCTCGACGAGCTGCCAGCAGCACGATATGGACGTGACGCCTCTCGGGTTCGCGAGAGGGGTTATCCCGTTCCAGGAGGTGTCCGACTGGCCGGCGGACCCGGAGCTCGTGGCGATCGCCGTCGAGGCAGGGGAGAAGGCGGCTCCGGGCCGCTGCAAGAAGGGCAAGATCCTGTCGGGCGACCAGTTCATCGCCGACCGGGACAAGGTGCGGGAGCTGCACGAGACGTTCGGCGGCGCGTGCACGGAGATGGAAGGAGCGGCCGTCGCGCAAGCTTGCGCGATGAACGAGGTTCCTTACGTCGTCATCCGCTCGATGTCGGACAAGGCCGACGGCTCCGCTTCCGTGAACTTCGCGGAATTCACGGTGGAAGCGTCGAATCGCTCGTACGCGATCGTGAACGAGATGCTGCGGAAGCTGTAATGGCAGTTCGGCAGCGGCAATGCCGTATCTTGACCCGTGATAGCTGTTGCCGAATCGGCGTTGCCGGATGATCGAAGCTATTTTGGCGACGCTGAATGGCGGCGATATCCGCAACCTAACCGTCAAAGGCCGCCGAAGCGGCCTTTTGTCGTTGCCGTCGGCGGGAAGAGGCGATTCTTAACGATAAGGGGGACAAGTCGATGATTCTGGTCAGCTCATGCCTGGCGGGGCTGCAGGTCCGGTATAACGGAACCGGCTGCCTGGACGAACGGATTCGGAGCTTGATAGCGGAGAACCGGGCGGAGACCGTATGTCCCGAGCTGCTCGGAGGCTTCGCGACTCCCCGGGAGCCTGCCGAGATCGTCGGAGGAGACGGGGATGACGTGCTCGACGGGAGAGCGAAGGTCGTCGAGCGTTCGGGCCGCGACGTGACGGCCCAATACGTCGAAGGCGCCTTCCGGACGCTCGACATGGCGAGGGAGAGAGGGGCGACCGTCGTCGTCCTCAAGGAATTCAGCCCGTCTTGCGGCAGCTCCTTGATCTACGACGGCGAATTTGCGGCCCGGAAGAAGGAAGGCGTCGGCGTCACGACCGCGCTTCTGCGAAGACACGGCATCCGCGTCGTGTCGGAGGACAACCTCGCCGAAGCGCTGGAAGGGGTCTCGACGGAATCGAGCGGGAGCTGAACGGCGGTTCGCAGTTCGTACATAGGGACGGCGTTACCCCAAGTGCTGGAGAGCGATCTCCAGCACTTCGCGGTTTTTGGCCGTGATGATCTGGCGGCGGGGCATCGGCTCCCAGGCGCCCGTATCGTCCAGCCACGTGCGAGGCAGCTCCGCCGGGCGGCGGCTTGAGACGATCTTCGTCCAATCGGCCGGCAGCGGTCCCCCGTCGGGCGACGCGTCGATCGCCTTCAGCAGCGGATGGCCGGTCATCTCGAGCCAGAGCAGCCCCCAGGCGCGCGGCACGACGTTCCAATGGTCGTAGCCTCCGCCGCCGAGCGCGACCCAACGGCCATCCGCGTAATCGTGAGCGAGCTTGTGAATGAGCTTCGGCATCTCCCGGTAGATCCGCATGCTGCAGTGAACGTGGGCGAGCGGGTCGAAGGCGTGCGCGTCGCAGCCGTGCTGGCTGACGATGACGTCCGGCTTGAACGAGCGGACGATGCGGGACAAGGAATCGGAGAAGCATTCGAGCCACGACTCGTCCTCCGTATAGGGCTCGACCGGCACGTTCAGGCATGTCCCGTAGCCCGAGCTCGTGCCGCGTTCGTTCGCGAAGCCGGTGCCCGGGAACAGATATTTGCCCGTCTCGTGGATCGAGAACGTAAACGCTTCCGGATCGGCGTAGAAGCACCATTGCACCCCATCGCCGTGATGGACGTCCGTGTCGATGTAGAGCACCTTGGCGCCGTAGCGCCGGTTCATCCACGAGATGGCGGCCGCGGCGTCGTTGTAGACGCAGAAGCCCGAGCTCCGGTCGGGAAAAGCGTGGTGCAGCCCGCCGCCGAGATGCAGCGCGTGCGGAGCCCGGCCGCTCATGACGGCTTCGGCCGCCGCGAGCGAGCCTTCCACGACGGCGGCCGCGGCTTCGTGCATGCCCGGGAAGTAAGGGGTGTCCCCGTCCTGCTCGAGGCCGTAGCGGAGCGCTTGCCCGACCGCGCCGGGAGACGGGGACGGCTCGCTGAGCTCCTTCACGACGTTCAGGTAGTCCGCCCGGTGGATCCATTCGAGCGCCTCCTCGACGCCGTCCGCCCGGCAAGGGGCGATCTGATCGTCGCTAAGCGCGCCGCAGGCCCTCAGCAGATCTTCGGCGAGCAGCAGGCGCACCGGGTGGAACGGATGATCTTCATGGAACCGGTAGCTTCCGGACCTGGAACAGTCGATCCATACCGGGCCGTGGGCGGATGAAGTCAAGGCAATCTCTTCCTTTCGCGCGGGTAACGATCGAATTCAATACATGAACCGCTGCCGGAACCGGACGCGGTCGAACTTCTCGGCGGAGGCGAGGGGGACGTCCTTCCCGATCCGGACCATCAGGCAGTTGGCCGGATGGGCGCAGATCTCCGGGTCGTCCGTCGCGAACCAGACCATGCCGACGGACTTCATCAGCTTCTCCATCATCTCCCGGTATTGCCAGACGTTCAGCCCGCTGCCTTCGAGGTCCCAATGCCAATAATATTCGGTCGTGTAGACGATGGCGTTATCCAGCTGCCCGTCTTCGAACGCCGTCGCGACGAGCGCCTTGGCGAGGCCGAGCCCGCGGTAGTCGTCCGCCACCTCGATGGCGCCGAGCTCGATCAGGTCGTCCATGCCGCCTTCCGACCACCTCTCGAGTTCGTCGGGATAATGGAAGGTGACGTAGCCGACGATAACCTCGCCGTCGACCGCGGCGATGATCCGGCCTTCCGGCAAGCCGGCGATCTCGACGAGAGCGGCATGCTGTTCGGCGGGGCGGCGGAAGGCGTCGAGCGAAGGATGCATCCGGTATCGCTCGAGCCGGTCGGGCGGAACGGGGCCTTCCACGACGATGGGGCCGCCGCGGCCGGGCCGGATATGCCGTTGGTAGCGCTTCACGTGCTCCATGTCCGATCTCTCCTTCTGGGATGCTGTCATTATACACCATGCGAGCGCTTTATTGGAGTCCGAAAAGGGGACAAACCGGCGATATCGGCGGAACGTTCGCCAATTCTGTCCCCTATCGGCGGATATTCCCCGTCCTTCGGAATGCTCAATGCGTTCCCGCTGTGCTATAATGGCAATAGCGCATACCGAAATGCCGATTGTAAGCGCATACGATTCGGGGATTATCGTACTCTAACGGGATGGTGATGGTAATGACACTGCAACACGATGAGAAAGTAGCCGTAACGGCAACGAGTTCCAACCTCGGTTCTTATGAGGAAGCGGTGAAGAATTTCCGTCCGGAGGACATCGAAGCCCACTTCTCCTGGGCGAAGACGGGCAAGGTCAACATGGCGTACGAGGCGATCGACCGGCACGTGGAGAACGGGAAGGGCGACCGCATCGCGCTTCATTACAGCGACAATCAGCGCGAGGAGAGCTACACGTACGCCGATCTGGCGAAGGCCTCCAACCGCTTCGCCAACGTGCTTCGCAAGCTCGGAATCGGCAAGGGCGATCGCGTGTTTATTTTCATGCCGCGAACCCCCGAATTGTATATCGGCTTGCTCGGAACGCTCAAGGTCGGCGCCGTCGTCGGGCCTCTGTTCGAAGCGTTCATGGAGACGGCCGTCAAGGACCGGCTGCAGGACAGCGGCGCGGTCGCCATCGTCACGACCCCGGCGCTGCTGCCCCGGATCGCCCGCGACGAGCTGCCGGAGCTGAAGCATCTGATCGTGTTCGGCGACGACGTGCAGGAGGGCGACGGCATCGTGGACTTCCGCAAGGAGCTGGCCGAAGCGTCGGAGGAAGCGGAGATCGAGTGGCTGGGCCGCGAGGACGGACTCATTCTTCATTATACTTCCGGTTCGACGGGCAAGCCCAAGGGCGTGTTCCACGTTCAGAACGCGATGATTCAACATTATTATACGGGCCGCGTCGTGCTCGACCTGCGGGAGGGCGACGTCTACTGGTGCACCGCCGACCCGGGCTGGGTTACCGGCACCTCCTACGGGGTGTTCGCCCCGTGGCTGAACGGCGTCACGAACGTCGTGCGCGGCGGCCGGTTCAGCCCGCAGGATTGGTATTCGACGCTGGAGCGGTACAAGGTCACGGTCTGGTACAGCGCGCCGACGGCGTTCCGGATGCTGATGGGCGCCGGAGACGATGCCGTGAAGCCGTTCGACCTGTCGAGCGTGCGCCACGTCCTCAGCGTCGGGGAGCCGCTGAACCCGGAGGTCGTCCGCTGGGGACTGAAGGTTTACGGACAGCGTATCCACGACACGTGGTGGATGACGGAGACGGGCGGGCAGCTCATCTGCAACTACCCGAGCATGGAGATCAAGCCGGGCTCGATGGGCAAGCCGGTACCGGGCGTCCAGGCGGCGATCATCGACGATCAGGGCAACGAGCTGCCGCCGTTCCGGATGGGCAACCTCGCCATCCGGACGCCGTGGCCGTCCATGATGCGCAAGATCTGGAACAACCCGGCGAAGTACGAGGAATACTTCCGGATCCCGGGCTGGTACGTCTCGGGAGACTCGGCGTACAAGGACGATGAAGGCTACTTCTGGTTCCAAGGCCGAATCGACGACGTTATCAATACGTCGGGCGAGCGCGTCGGACCGTTCGAGGTCGAGAGCAAGCTCGTCGAGCATCCGGCGGTCGCCGAAGCGGGCGTCATCGGCAAGCCGGACCCGCTGCGCGGCGAGATCATCAAGGCGTTCATCTCGCTTCGCGAAGGCTTCGAGCCTTCCGAGGAGCTGAAGGCCGACATCGCCAAGTTCGTCAAGGTCGGCTTGTCCGCCCATGCGGCGCCGCGCGAGATCGAATTCCGCGACAAGCTGCCGAAGACGAGAAGCGGCAAGATCATGCGGAGGGTACTCAAGGCCTGGGAGCTGAACCTGCCGACGGGCGACCTGTCCACCATCGAAGATTAAGCGATTATCCATTTTCCTTAGGAAGAAGGGGCTCTCTCGCAGGTCGAAGCGACCGCGGGGGAGCCCCTCTGTTCACAGCAAGTTGTCCGTCCGGATACATACAAGAGCCGCTGTCCCCGGCAGAAGATCGCGCGGGAACAGCGGCTTGTTGCGTGTTCCGTTATGGAATGACGACCGATCCGGACGGATCGGATGAGCCGTACGCGTTGACGGCGGTGATGCGGTACGAGCCGGCCGGATGCAGCGTCACGTACTCGAACTTCGGCGTCTGCGTCGATCCGAGCAGCTTGTATTTGCCGCCGTCGGAGGAACTGAACCAAACCTCGTACTTGCTGACGCCTTCCGTCTCCGCATTGGAATTCCAGGTGAGCGTTACGCCCATCTCGCTCCCCGATCCCTGAAGACCGGTCGGAGCGGTAGGCGGGGTCTGGGCGCTGCCCGGATCCGGAGACGGGTTCGGCGACGATCCGCCGCCCGGATTCGTCTCCTGTCCGCCGCCGCTTCCGTTGTCGCCCGGGAGCGGGAGGTTCGGATCGACCGGATCCGTACCCGAATCCCCGCCCGCGCCGACGACGGCGCTCCGGTCGGATTCGTTGCCGGCGACGTCCACGGCGGTCACGTAATACTGATACGAATTCGCCGCGGAGATGTAATTGACGAATTTGGATTCATCCCCCGCGAACACGGAAGCTTCGACCTTCTCGAACGAGCCTCCGTTCACCGAACGGTAGAGCCGGTACCCGGCGACGTCCGCCTCCGGGCTCGGAGAGAACGTGATGCGGGCTTTGCCGCCGGCGAGCGTCTCCGCCATGACGTTGCCCGGGGCGCTCGGCTTGCGGCCGTCGTCCGCGCGCGGGTCCGTCTTGGAAGGAGCGCTGTCCTTCGCGTCCTTCGGCAGATAGAACGAGAGCGACTTGCGGCTGCTCGGCGACGTCTTCGGCAGCGCCGCCTGGATCTCTTCCATCAGCTCGTCGATCGGCTTCTCGCGCTTGATCATGATCGACTCGCGGAGCAGATCCTCCGGCGTCTCCGGATGCGGCAGATAGTTGACGCCGTTGTAGGTGATGTACTTGACCTTGACGAGCGCGTCGTCCTCTTCGGTCGGAATGAACTTCTTGTTGAACAGGTCGGTCGTCAGCCGTCCCGCCTGTCTCGTCAGCTCGGTCGGCAGCTTGCCGCTTACGCTGGATACCGTCTTCGTGACGAGGCCGTCCGGCTTCTCGAACTGCTTCGTCGGGAACAGCTCCGGCTTGGCGTCGGTGACCGAGTTCATCACCTTGGCCCAGATTTGGCGGGCGCGGTTGCGTCCGTCCGTGGACAGCGAATACTTCTGCGTCTCGTAGCCGACCCACACCCCGAGGGTGATGTCCGGAGTATAGCCTTCGAACCAGACGTCGGAGTAGTTCTGAGTCGTCCCCGTCTTGCCGACGATCGGGATCTTGCCGTACTTGTCGAACAGCGTCTTGAGCGATTTGCCCGAGCCGTCCGTAATGACCGTGCGCAGCATATCCGTCATCAGGTAGGCGGACTGCTCCGAGACGATCCGCTTCGGCTGGGCCTCGTGCTTGTAGACGATCTCGTTGTTCGAATCGCGGATCTCCTCGATCAGGTAAGCGTCGTTGAACACGCCCTTGTTGGCGATCGCTCCGTACGCGTTGGTGAGCTCTTCCACGCTCGTTCCGTACGTGAGACCGCCGATGACGCCCGTCTGCGCCTGATAATCCTTGTCGACGAGAGTCGTGATGCCCATCTCCTTGGTGAAGGCCCACGCTTCCTTGATCGTGACCTTGTCGAGGAAAATCTTCAGGGCAGGCAGGTTAAGCGAATTGTTGAGCGCGTACCGGGCGGTCACGAGTCCGGCATACTTGTTGTTGACGTTCTTCGGGATGTGCTTGCCGGAGCCGCCGTTGTTCAGAACGATCGGCGCGTCGTCGATGACGCTGGCCGGCTGGATCAATCCCTTCTCCAGCGCGGGCAGGTAAGCGGCGATCGGCTTCATCGCCGACCCGGGCTGACGGGTCATCTGTGTCGCGAAGTTCATCTGCTCGATGTGGAAGTCGCGGCCCTCGATCATGCCGAGAATCGCTCCCGTCTTCTGGTCGAGCATGACGGCCGCCGTCTGTTCCACGCCCTTGACCTTGTCGTCGGGCGTGAAGTTGTCCGGGTTCTCGGCGACCTTGCGCATCAGGTCGTACACGGTCTTGTCGATCGTCGTCTTGACCTTGTAGCCGCCTCTCAGAAGCTGCTCCCGGGCGTCTTCGACGAGCGCCGCGTTCTCCTTCTTGCCGAGATCTTCCTTCTTGAGATCCGGGTTCTCCTTCAGCACGAGCAGCTGCGCGGCTTGGCGCTCGGCTTCGAGCATCAGGTAAGGATACGTGTTGTACGCCTTCTGGGTCGGCTTGGCGAGCGAAGCGTACAAGTCGAAGGCGCGCGCCTCGTCGTACTGGGCCTGCGTGATCTTGCCGTACTCCAGCATCTTGTCCAGCACCAGCTTCTGTCTCGCGAGCGCGCGGTTGAAGTTCTTCTCGTTGAACTCCCCTTTGCTCGTGAAGGCGGAATAGGCGGAAGGACGCTGGGGAAGTCCCGCCAGGTAGGCCGCCTGCGCCAGGTTCAGCTGGCTGAGGTCCCGGCCGAAGATGCCCTTGGCCGCCGCCTTGATGCCGTACAGATTGTAGCCGGACGAGCCGTTGCCGTAATTGATTTTGTTCAAATAAGCGGTAATGATTTCTTCTTTGCCCAGGAATCTCTCCAGACGGAGCGACAGGAAGATCTCCTTCGCCTTGCGGCTCGTCGTCTTGTCCAGAGTGAGGAACACTTGGCGAGCCAGCTGCTGCGTCAGCGTGCTTCCGCCGGTCTGGACGTCTTCGTTCAGCAGCTGCTGCTTGACGGCGCGCAGCAAGCCGTTCGCGTCGACGCCGATATGATTGAAGAAGTTCCGGTCCTCGATGGACACGACGGCGTCGATGACGACCTTCGGAATTTGATTGTAAGTGACCGGCTGCCGGTCTTCCTCGGTGCGGAGCTGGCCGACCAGCGTATTGTCGCGGAAATAAACGAAGCCGGTGATCGCGTTCTCGTTGATCTTCTGCTCGATGAGCGCCCTTGGGCGAATAGGGTCGTCCTTGACCAACGCCGCGATGTACCCTCCGACGGCTCCGGCCGCGACCAGTCCCGTCAGCACGCCGAACAGCACGAGCCACAGGATGGTGTACAGGAAAATGCGGGCCGCCATCCACCAGCCCGAGCCTGCGCCTTCGCGCGGGGGAGGAGTTTGTTTCGTCTCGTTCATAAATGGCCTCCTTCAACAAACAGAACTATTATAGCACATTTGGCATGGTTTGACTTCCTTCGAAGCGTTGTGCTATAAAGAGAGAAATTGCGAAGGAATGCGGGGGCAAGGAACGGACATGGCAGAGGATAAACGAACATTGACGCCGGATCAGCAGCGCGAGGTGCAGCGTCAGCTGGAAGTGATCAAGCGCGGCGCGGCGGACATCGTGCCGGAAGAGGAGCTCGCCGCCAAGGTGGCCGAATCGGTCGTCTCCGGGCGTCCGCTGAAGGTCAAGCTGGGACTGGACCCTTCGGCGCCGGACATCCACGTCGGACATACGGTCGTGCTGCACAAGCTGCGCCAGTTCCAGTCCCTGGGACACCGCGTGCAGCTGATCATCGGCGACTTCACCGGCCGGATCGGCGATCCGACGGGCAAGTCGGAGACGCGCAAGCAGCTGTCCGAGGAGGACGTGAAGCGCAACGCCGAGACGTACAAGAAGCAGATTTTCAAGATTCTCGATCCCGAACTTACGACCGTCTATTATAATTCGGAATGGCTGTCGCCGCTCAACTTCGCGGACGTCGTCCAGCTCGCCGCCAAGATCACCGTGGCCCGGATGATGGAGAGGGACGACTTCACGAAGCGTTTCCAATCGGGTCTACCGATCAGCGTTCACGAATTTTTCTATCCGCTTATGCAAGGGTACGATTCGGTCGCGCTCGAGAGCGACGTCGAGCTCGGGGGAACGGACCAGAAGTTCAATCTGCTCATGGGCCGCACCTTGCAGCGCGAATACGGGAAGACGGCTCAGGCGGCCATCATGCTGCCTCTGCTCGAGGGTCTCGACGGCGTGAACAAGATGAGCAAGAGTCTCGGCAATTATATCGGAATCGACGAGGAGCCGAACCAGATCTACGGCAAGTCGATGAGCATTCCCGACGAACTGATGCTTAAATATTACGAGCTGGCGACCGACATCACGAACGAAGAATTGGCTGCCCTGCGCGCGGGCCTCGAGGACGGCTCCGTCCATCCGCGCGACGCGAAGATGAGGCTCGCCCGCACGTTCGTCCGCATGTACCACGGCGAAGAGGCTGCGGCGGCGGCGGAAGAGCACTTCGTCACCGTCTTCCAGAAGCGCGCTCTGCCGGAAGACATCGAGGAGCTCGGGCTGCCGGAATCGGAGCTGTCGGACGGCTCGATCCGCATCACGAAGCTGCTGACGCTGCTCGGCCTGCAGCCTTCGGTCAGCGAAGCGCGCCGCAGCATCCAGCAAGGCGCCGTTCGCCTGAACGAAGAGAAGCTGACCGACCCGAACGGGGAGATCTCCCCGAAGAACGGGGACGTCATTCAGGTCGGCAAGAGGAAGTTCGCCCGCATCGCGATCCGCTAAGCCCGGGCCGGCACCCGAGCGAGGGGATCAAGAATACGGAACAAGAATAGGAACCGGGCGCAACCCGCCCCGACGAATGCCCGCCAGCCGGCGGACGTTCGTTCGGAGGCGGTTTTTTTCGTTCTGCGGCTCGGCGCCGGATGTGCGGCGATCGGAACTGGCAGCCTGCCGGAGCCGACCTCTCCGCAGGATTGCTCTGATTCCTCTTACCCTCTTACCCTCTTACCCTCATACCCTCATACCCTCATACCCTCATACCCTCATACCCTCATACCCTCATATCCTCATATCCTCATATCCTCTTATCCTTCTTATCCTTCCGATTCCAGGATCTCCCTCAACTTGCATAAGCCATATTTGCAAGATACAATTAGAAACTTTATCCTTCGCCAGGTCGTATAATGAAGGGAAGGAACGCCAATCCGCGAGATGGAGGAGTGATGGCCTATGGAAGCGGTGTTCTGGTGTTGCCTCGCGTTCGGAGCCTTGACGGCCGTCGTCACGCTCGTCTTCGGCGACAGTCTGGGCGGAGCGGCCGACGGCCTCTTCGGATGGCTCTCGATCGACGTCCATCATCTGTTCCAGCCCGTCGTGCTGTCGGGCGCGGTGACGGTATTCGGGGGAACCGGCCTGCTGCTGCATCGATATTCGGGACTGCCGGGCCCCGGCGTTTACGCCGCCTCGGCCGCGACGGCCGCGGTCATCGGCACGGGCGTGTACTTCCTTTACGTACGCCCGATGCGAGGCAGCGAGAATTCGACGGGCTACTCGATGTCGGAGCTTGCGGGCAAGCGCGCGGAAGTGCTGACGCCGATACCGGCGTCCGGCTGCGGGGAAGTGCTCGTCCGGGTCGGAGCCGGCAACGTCAACCACGTGGCCGCGAGCTTCGACGGGGAAGAGGTTCCGGCCGGCACGCCGGTCGTCGTCGTCGAAGTGAAGGAAGGGACGCTGTACGTCTCCCGGATGGATTGACGGAAGCTTGGTCCCGCGCGACAGAACTTCATAACCAACTATTAGATGGAAGGGGTAACGCGCATGGAGAATTTCCCGGATTATCTGTACATACCGATCTTGGTGGTGGCGGTGCTGCTCGTCCTCGGCCTCGCCTTCTGGGCGAGGTACAAGACGGTGTCGCCCGACGAAGCGATGATCGTGACGGGCTCGTTCCTCGGAAGCAAGAACGTGGCGATCGACGAATCGGGCAGGAGAATCAAAATCGTGCGCGGGGGCGGCGCCTTCATCCTGCCGATCTTCCAACAGGCGCAGTTCCTGTCGCTCTTATCCCATAAGCTCGATGTCACCACGCCCGAGGTGTATACGGAGCAGGGCGTGCCGGTCATGACCGACGCGGTGGCGATCATCAAGATCGGCGGCTCGGTCGAAGACGTCGCGACGGCGGCGGAGCAATTCATGGGCAAGCCGACGGAATCGCTCAAGGGCGAAGCGCAGGAAGTGCTCGAAGGGCATCTTCGGGCCATCCTCGGCACGATGACGGTCGAGGAAGTGTACCGCAACCGCGACAAGTTCGCCCAGGAAGTGCAAGGGGTCGCCGCGAGGGACCTGAAGAAGATGGGCCTGCAGATCGTGTCGTTCACGATCAAGGACGTCCGCGACAAGCACGGCTACCTGGAGGCGCTCGGCAAGCCGAGGATCGCGGCGGTCAAGCGGGACGCGGACATCGCGGAGGCGCAGGCGGTGCGGGATTCGCGCATTCAGAAGGCGCAGGCCGAGGAAGAAGGCCAGAAGGCCGAGCTGCTGCGCGACACGAATATCGCCGAAGCGACGAAGGAGAAGGAGCTGAAGGTCGCGTCCTTCAAGAAGGAGCAGGATCAGGCGAAGGCGGAAGCCGACCAGGCGTACGCCATCCAGGAAGCCCGCTCCAAGCAGAGCGTCGTCGAGGAGCAGATGAAGGTCGAGCTCGTCCGCAAGGAGCGGGAGATCGACCTGGAGGCGAAGGAGATTCTGCGCCGCGAGAAGCAGTACGACGCGGAAGTGAAGAAGAAGGCGGACGCGGACCGCTACGCCGTCGAGCAGGCGGCGGAAGCCGACAAGGCGCGCAGGCTGCGCGAGGCGGACGCGCTGCAGTACAAGATCGAAGCGGAAGCGAAGGCAAGCGCCGAGCAGAAGCGGTTGAACGGCTTGGCCGAAGCGGAGGCGCAGCGGGCCAAGGGGACGGCCGAAGCCGAGGTCATCCGGCTGCGGGGCTTGGCGGAAGCCGAAGCGAAGGAGAAGCTGGCGGAGGCGTTCGAGAAGTTCGGCGAAGCCGCCGTGCTCGACATTATCGTGAAGATGCTGCCGGAGCTCGCCGGCAAGGTCGCGGAGCCGATCTCGTCCATCGACAAGCTGACGGTCGTCGATACGGGACATGGGGAAGGCGCCGCGCGGGTGAGCAACTACGTGACTTCGCTGATGGCGACCGCGCCGGAGATGCTGAAGAGCGTGTCGGGCATCGACATCAACAAGCTGGTGCAGGGGCTGACGCGGAAGGCGCTGCCGGACGCGGCCGACAAGCCGGCGGCGGTTCCGTCGCCGGCGGCTCCGACGAAGCCGTTGCCGCCTGCGGCCGAATAGGAACAAGAGCAGGAGCTCGGACAAGAGCAAGAACTAGAGCAAGAATTAGAGCAAGAGCAAGAGCAAGAGCAAGAGCTAGGACTAGGTGCAAGAATTAGAGCCTGTCGAAGCCTCCGTCGGCGAGCATCGCCGGCAGAGGCGTAGCCGAGAAGAATCCCGGAGCGCGAACGCGATTCGGGGTTCTTGCTTCTAGCCCTGCCAAGGGCCGCTATTCTCGGAGGCATAAAAACGACGAAAGACCCTTTCGCTTCCGGTTCATAGCCCGTTCTCTATCGAACTCAAGAGACGCTATTTAGCGTTAGGAAGCCTATTTTGAAGCTCTAACGAACCCCGGCGATCTTATTTGGGAAAACCGGGGAAAAAGGGGCTTTCAGCACGAAATAGCCTCTATACGATTCGTCGGAATGGAAAACCACCCTTTTCAGCAAATAGCGTCTCCTCGATTCGCTAGCGCCTCCCCCAATCGAAACGGGGACCGGGCCAAAAGATAAAAGCTCCGCGTGTCGCGATCTCCGCAAGGACAAGCGACCCGGAGCCCGAATTACGCAGAAAAAAAAACGCCTCCGGCGTCCGGAGACGGCGAAGGCGTTCTTCGATCTTGCTCGGGGCAGCCGATTAGCGGCTGTAGAATTCGACGATTTGTTGTTCTTCGATGTCTTGGGACAGCTCGTCGCGGCTAGGCAGACGGACGTACTTGCCTTCCATCGAAGTCGCGTTGAAGTCCAGGTAGGAAGGCAGGTGATGACGGCCTTCGAGGGCTTCCTTGATCGCCTTCAGGCCGCGGCTGCGCTCGCGCAGGCCGATCACGTCGCCCGGTTGAACGGTGTAGGACGCGATGTTGACCTTCTGGCCGTTAACCGTCACGTGACCGTGCGAGACCAATTGGCGCGCGCCCGGACGGGAGTTCGCCCAGCCGAGACGGTACACGAGGTTGTCCAAGCGGCTCTCGAGCAGGAACATGAAGTTCTCGCCGGCTTTACCTTTGAGCTTGGAAGCGCGGTCGAACAGGTTGCGGAATTGCTTCTCGTTCAGGCCGTACATGTGGCGAAGCTTCTGCTTCTCCAGCAATTGAAGGCCGTAGCCGCTAACCTTGCGGCGTTGGTTCGCGCCGTGTTGTCCCGGAGGGAACGGGCGCTTCAGATCTTTGCCGGTCCCGCTCAGGGAGATGCCGAGACGGCGGCTCAGTTTAAACTTGGGTCCTGTATAACGTGCCATGAGTGTGCAGACTCCTTTTTCAAAATAAGATTTTGAAAATGGGGTATCGTTGCGCCGGTCGATTCCGCACCGAGGAGAGACTTGTCCGTCTTCCCCGGTCCCGGCAGGGATGTTCAGCCGCAGCCCGCCGGTGGATTCTTCCGTGAGGGTGACACAAACCGTTTGCCCAATATTCAACAAGTTATATTATACGATCCCAGGCCGCGAAGTCAAGAATGAACCGCATGGTAACCGTTTGCATTTTTAAAATAAAATAACGGCGGTCGATTCGGCCGCAAGTCCCTGTATTTTCCTTATGATATAGTGCAAAATTCCTGGTTTCATTGTATAGTTAAGTTAAAAGAATCAGCGCGAGTCCGGCAAGGAGGGACGGGGGATGGCACTTCAAGACGATTGGCAAGGCTCGTTTCGACAAAATCAGGCAAACGATCAATCACCCCGCACTCCGAACGAACTTCCGCTGTGGGTACAACGGCAGGATCTGGCCGAAGCCGACATGCCCTATACGCATTCGCTTCTTCACGGAAGCTTCATAGATTGGCAGGAGCAGACCGAAGGGTTCCCTTGGACGCCCGATTATCCGATTCTGCTCCTGCATCCCGACGGCACGACCGTGGCCGTCGCCGGGACGGGCGCCGACGACAAGGCGATCGTTCCGTGGCATTGGGGCGAGGAGACGCTCGGTCCGACGGCGGCGAGCATCGCGCTCGGGACATGCCGTCCGACGCTCGTCCGGGCGGACGAGCACGTCTCGCCGTCCATTCGGTCGTTCGACTCGATCGCGGTGCCCGTCTTCACCCGCACGTCGGGAATCCCCTGCGCGGCGCTCGCCTGCCTGCTGCCGGCCGGCACGGCCCAGGCGGGCGAGCTGAAGCTGCTCCAGGCGGCGGCCCTCCACTTCCGGAGCTGCCTGTACCGGCGCTTCGAGCTGCTGTTCGTCAAGGACCTGCTGCAGGCGTCGCATCTGACGGCGCGGGAAGAGCGCCGGCGCGACCTGCTGTTCGACGTCTTAAGAAGGCTGAACGACCACATCGACGTCGAGAACGTCCTGGCGGAAGTGTTCAACATTCTGGAGCAGGTGTACCCGATGTGCCGGACGGATCTGTTCCTGTCCCAGGATTACAGCAGCTCCAACGAGAAGGTGAAGCCGCTCGCCTTCCACCAGCAGGAGATGGACATCTGCTGGAAGGCGTTCATGGAAGGCGAGATGCGGGAAGAATACGAGGGAACCCGCCGCCGGATCGCGCTGCCGCTGACCGGGAAGCAGGGCGTCTACGGCGTGCTGCTGCTGGACGTGTCCGCGAAGGACTTCGACGACGTCGACCTGCGGTTCGTCACGATGCTGACGGGAGGGGCGGGCACCGCGTTCGAGAAGGCGAAGCTGCACGAGCAGGCCAATACGCTCATCGGCGAGCTCCGCCTCATTAACGAGTTGACGCACCGGCTCAACAGCAGCCTCCGGCTCTCCGACACGATGCAGTTCGCGACGGCGGAGCTGCTTCACATTTTCAAGGCCGACTACTGCTTCATCCTTCAACTCGATCCGCTGAACGGCCACTTCATCGTCATGTCGACCAACGCTCCGGAGATGACGAACGAGAAGTTCGACAAGGACTACGGATTCTGCGGCGTCATGCTGACGACGAAGGAGCCGATCATTCTGTCCGACTACCACTCCGCGACGCCCGTAAGCTCCCATCTGATGGACGTGACGCAATCGCGTTCGCTGCTGGCTTCACCGCTGCTGCTCAACGGAGAGATGATCGGGGCCGTCATGGTCACGCACAAGCTGCCGAACCACTTCTCCTACGACAATTACAAGCTGCTGCAGGTGCTGTCCGCCCATCTGGGACTCGCGGTGTCGAACTCGTCGCTGCACGCGGAAGTGCGCCGGATGGTCATCACCGACAACTTGACCGGACTGTTCGCCCGCCATTACTTGAACGAGAGAATCCAGCGCAAGCAGCAGAAGGACGGCTACGGCTCGCTTATTCTCGTCGATATCGACCACTTCAAGAAGGTGAACGACACGTTCGGCCATCAGATCGGCGACGCGATTCTCATCCAGGTGAGCACCATCATCCGCTCCGCCATCCGCGATACCGATATCGCCGCGCGCTGGGGCGGAGAGGAGCTGGCGATCTACTTGCCGAAGCTCAGCCTGGAGCAGACGATGAGGGTCGCGGAGAGAATCCGCAAGCGCGTCGAGGAGGAGACAAGCCCGAAGGTCACGGTCAGCTGCGGGTTGTCCGAATGGACGGCCGCCGACGACAAGGTCAGCGTCGAATCGCTGTTCTACCGGGCGGATATGGCGCTGTACGACGCCAAGCACAAGGGCCGCAACACGGTCGCGGTCGGATAAGTCCGCATCGAATATACGCCAAGAAGCCTCGTTCCCGGGAACGGGGTTTTTTCGTCTTCGCCAGGCGGGGAGCGGAATAACGGGCGGACGGGGGGAGACGATAGGGAGGCATGCGATGACGGGGGAAAAGGAGGGGGAGAGATGCTCGGACGGACGCTCCTTCGATGGGGAATGGCCGCGGCCGCCCTCGCGGGGCTTGTTCTCTCGCCCGGATGCCTGGCCCCTTCGCGAATGCCCCCGGAGAAGGCGTTCGCGCTGTCGGCGTCGGCCTTGTCCGGCCGCGACGGCTATTCGTACGCCGGCGAATGGGCGGCGTTCGGCGCGGACGGAGCGGCCTTGGGCGGAGCGAGCTACCGCGGCCTCGTGTCCGGCCACCGGCCGATCGTTCTCCAGTGGGACGGGCCCGGCGGGGCGGGCGGCGGACAAGGCCATCATCCGCTGGCGCTCGCGGAGGCGGCCCAGCTGCAGGCCTCCGAGATCGCGTACGCGCCGCCGCCCTCGCGGGATACCGTCGCGTTCCGGATTGCGGTCCGTCCGGAAGCGGCGCGGCGCGCGATCGCGGAGCCGCTGCGAAGACAGATGGAGGAAGCGCGGAGAAGCTTGAACGCCCGGATCGATCCGAGCCGGGAGAACGATCGGAATCCGCGTGCGAAGGCGTTCCGCGCGCTCGGCCGCTCGGAGGCGGAGCTCGAAGAGCGGCTCGCCTCCCTCGAAGCGTCCACCGTCTTCACGTGGATCGCGGACAAGCGCACGTGGTTCCCGAAGGAGCTGCGGGAGGAGACCGAGCTCCGGTACGAGGCCGACGGGAAGGAACGCCGGGAGAGAAGAACTTCCGTCACGATTTTCCGCAAGGGCGGCTCCGGTGATACAATGGGTTCATAGCGCGCTCCGGCGTCCCGATCGGACGGCAAGGCCCGCTCTATAACGCATGAAGATCAATCAAGCTTCAAAGGAGGAAACGCGCATGCGCGATCCGCGTCTGCAGAGACTCGCCGCCAACCTGGCCGGCTATTCCGTTAAGGTTCAACCGGGAGACAACGTGCTGATCGAGATGATCGGCTCCGAGCGCGAGCTGCTCCAATGCCTGATCGAGGAGGTGGCCAAGCGCGGGGGACGTCCGTACGTCGAGATCGAGGACCGCTCCGTCACGAGAACGCTGCTGAAGCACGCGACGCTGGAGCAGATGGAGACTTGGGCGGCCTACGACCTCAACCGGATGCAGAGAATGCAAGGCTACATAGGTATCCGCTCCGGAGAGAACGCCAACGAGCTGGCCGACGTCCCATCGGACAAGATGAAGCTGTACGACCGCGTGCATCGTCACCCCGTCCATATGGAGCAGCGGGTCAAGAAGACGAAGTGGGTCATTCTCCGCTACCCGAACCCCTCGATGGCGCAGCTGGCCAACATGAGCACGGAAGCGTTCGAAGACTTCTACTTCGACGTCTGCAACCTCGATTACGAGAAGATGGACCGGGCGATGGACCCTCTTCAGGAGCTCATGAAGCGGACCGACAAGGTGCGCATCGTCGCCCCGGGGACGGATCTGACGTTCTCCATCAAGGGAATCGGCGCGAAGAAGTGCTCCGGCGAACGGAACATTCCGGACGGAGAGGTATACTCCTGCCCGGTCCGCGATTCCGTCAACGGAACGATCGCCTACAATACGCCGAGCGTCTACAACGGCTTCACGTTCGAGAACGTCAAGTTCCGCTTCGAGAACGGCAAGATCGTGGAAGCGACCGCCAACGACCCGGACCGGATCAACCAGGTGCTCGACAGCGACGAGGGCGCCCGCTATATCGGGGAGTTCAGCCTCGGCTTCAACCCGTATATCCTGCATCCGATGAAGGACATTCTGTTCGACGAGAAAATCGCGGGAAGCCTCCACTTCACCCCCGGCCAGGCCTACGAGGATTGCGACAACGGCAACCGTTCGTCCATCCACTGGGACCTGGTGCAGATTCAGCGGCCGGACTACGGCGGCGGGGAGATTTACTTCGACGACGTCCTCATTCGCAAGGACGGCCTGTTCGTCGTGCCCGAGCTGCTGGGGTTAAATCCCGATGCGCTTAAATAAAGCGTTTTCCCCCTTGCATGACGGGGGGGCGTCAAGGTATGATGAGGGAAGTAGTTGACCACCCTATCATTTGGAGGGATTTCCATGTCCAACAACGCAGCCATCGTGGAACTGTCGCAGACAGCCAACAAATTCCGTTCTTCCATTGTACTTCAAGCCGAGAACAAGTATATCGATGTGAAGAGCATCCTCGGGTTGTTCACGACGCTGGTGGGCGGACACGCTTACGAATTGCACGTGCACGGCCCCGACGCCGACGAGGCGAAGAAGGAGCTGTCCACCGTATTCGCGAAGCACAACCTGAACGTCACGATCGTAGACTGACGAATTCTGCGAGTCGCTAGCGGATTTATAGACATACAACGCGATCCGAACGCCCCCGTCCGAGCCCGGACGGGGGTCTTCTGACAGCAAGGAGAGAGTTCACGTGAACGTCACCGACCCGCTTCTGGAGCTCGTGTTCCATTATCGCTATTGGGGTTTGTTCGGGGCGATGTCGCTCGGCATCGTCGGCCTTCCGGTGCCGGACGAGGTGCTGCTGACCGCGGCGGGCTACCTCGTGTCCCAGGGCGGCATGCGGCTCGGATGGACGATGCTGGCGGCCATCGGCGGCAGCGTCGTCGGGATGTCGGCCAGCTATTGGATCGGCCGGACGCTCGGTCTCTCCTTGCTTCAGAAGTACGGACGCCGTCTCGGCTTCACGGCCGCCCGGATGGACCGTCACGAGAGGCTGTTCGCCAAGTGGGGCCAGGCGATCATCCTCGTCGGGTATTTCGTGCCGGGCCTCCGGCACGCCACGGCGCTGCTCGCCGGCGTCGGCAAGCGTTCCTACCGTTCGTTCGTGCTGTACGCGGCTCTCGGGGCGCTCTTGTGGACGAGCTCGTTCCAATTGATCGGCACTCTCCTGGGAGAGCATTGGCGGGAGGTGACGGGGGTCGTGAACCGCGACTTCGCTTACCTCCTCGCCGGAGCGGCGATTCTGGCGCTGGGAGCGATCCTGTGGCGCCGGTTGGGGACCAAGGCCAGGAGCTGACCGCGGCATCTCTGTTAATCAAGGTCCGGATCCTTCCGATCCGGGCTTTTTGTCGTTCCGAACCGGCTTCTCTAAGGTCGCCGAAGGATTTTGCTTGTCCGGTCCGTTTTTCCCGGTTCCTGTCCTTGTGCTAGAAGCGGATTTCGTCTAATATGAAAGGGATAGGATTAGGATGGATTGGCAAGTAAGGGCACAGGGGGAGTTGGAATGGCTTCATCGGATGTCATGGTGCACCTGAATCAGAAGGCGCTTCGCCTGCTGCAGGAAGATGCGGACAAGATCGAGAAACTGATCGCCATTCAAATGGAGAATCTGGCGACCCGCAAATGCCCGCTTTATGAGGAAGTGCTGGACACTCAGATGTACGGCTTCTCCCGGGCGGTCGACTTTGCGGTGCGCGCGGGACTCGTAGACGAAGGCGCGGGCAAGCTTCTCGTCATGCAGTTGGAACGCAATCTTGCGTTGCTATACGAAGCGATGGCTCAGAGGGAAGAGTAGTCCCTCCCGATACATGCACGATCGGACCCCGGCGCCGCTCCGCGCCGGGGCCGCTTTGTTCGGCCGGAGTTCCGGAGAGCCTCGGCCGGGACGGCCTGCGCGGACAGCGAGAAGAATAGAGAAGAAGCCTTGGATCGGCCGGACGGCCTTTCCAAGGCTTCTTCTCATAGGCTCGCTTCTTCCCGCGCTTAGACGAAGTAGAACGCGACTCCCAGCACGACGTAGACGAGAAGGAGCAGCTTGCCTTCGTACCACGTCGTCGCCCCGTCCCTCGAGATGGAGGTGGCGATCAGCACGGCGACGGCGATGGCCGCAAGCTCGATCGTCGAGAACAGAATGTCCATATGCTGGTTGAAGAACAGGCTGACGAAGACGAGGACGGGAGCGACGAACAGAGCGATCTGCAGGCTGCTTCCGACCGCGATCTCGACGGCGGCGCCGATCTTGTTCTTCATGGCGAGCATGATGGCCGCGCTGTGCTCGGCGGCGTTGCCGACGATGGCGACGATGAACGCGCCGACGAACAGCTCGGACAAGCCGAACTTGTGGGTGAACACTTCCAGGGTGCCGACGAGCCACTCGCTGACGAAGGCGACCATCACTGTCGCGATGACGAGATAGAGGATCGACTTGCCCTTCGACCAGCTCGCTTCCTCGCCGTGGTCGGGCTTCGTCTCTTCGTTGTCTTCCAGCAGGCTCTTGTGCGTGATCATCGAATAGACGAGCCATCCCGCGTACGCGATGATCAGGACGGCGGCGACCGTCACGCTGATCGACATCGTGTCATGGGTCGACAGATGCTCCGTCTTCACGAACACCGCCGGGATGAACAGCGCGATGACGCCGAGCAGCATCAGCGAGGCGTTCTGGCCGGCCAGGTGGATGTTGAACTTCTGCTCCTTGAACTTCAGGCCGCCCGCGAACGCGCTCGCTCCGAGCACGAGCAGCAGGTTGCCGATGATCGAGCCGGTGAGGCTCGCCTTGACCATGTCGAACAGGCCTTCCTTGACGAGGAAAATCGCGATGATCAGCTCCGCCGCGTTGCCGAACGTGGCGTTCAGGAAGCCTCCGAGCCTCTGTCCCGCGTAGTGGGCGACGGACTCGGTCGCCTTGCCGAGGAAGCCGGCGACGAACACGACGGCTACGGCCGAGAGGATGAATTGCACGGTGGCGTTCCAGTGCGCGTAGTGCGCGACGGCGCTAAGAGCGAAGAACGCGATCAGAAGGGGGAAAAACAGCTTTTTCAACGATACGACACCTCTTGTACGATGGATGAGCTTGGAACCTGCGTCAACTGTTCTAACTATATCGGAAAGATCGCATGAAGTAAATGCGCCGCCAGGCCCTGGCGCCGGCGCGCGATGTTGCCTTCTGGCGTGTACTTCCAGTACAATAGGAATGATCATGTTTCCGGGAGTGTGAGCCGCCGATGACCGAAGAGCTGCAGCAAGGGTTAATCCGTATTTCCGATGATGTCGTCGCCACAATAGCCGGCTTGGCGGCGTTGGAGACGCCGGGAGTCGCCGCGATGTCGGGCGGAATCTCCGAAGGCCTCGCCAAGAGGCTGAGCGGCCGCAACGCCCAGAGAGGCGTGTCCGTCGAAGTCGGGCAAGTGGAGGCGGCGATCGATCTGAGGATCGTCGTCCAGTACGGCATTCCGATCCAGGAGGTCGGCCTGCGCCTTCAGGAGAACGTTCGCGAGGCGGTAGAGAATATGACCGGCCTTCGCGTGGTCGAGGTCAACGTCAAGGTTGAAGGCGTCGCCTTCAAGGACGAGGCGGAGATCGAGGAAGCTCATCGGGTCAAATAGAGCGAGAAGAACAGAACGGGAGAGCCCCCTTCGGCACAACGCCGAAGGGGGCTCTCCCGTTATTCGGGCTTCCGCCGAAGCCCTATCTTCTGCGCGCGGTCTCCCGGCGTTCGCGCGCCGGGGAGCTGTCGCGTCCGTCGCGATTGTACTCGCGAGAGATGCTCAGCAGCACGCCCATGCCCATCATGAGCGAGAGCAAGGACGAGCCCCCGTAGCTGATGAACGGAAGCGTCACCCCCGTCATCGGAATCGCCCCGCTGACGCCTCCGACGTTGATCAGCGCCTGGAGTGCGATCAGGGACACCATGCCGACGCCGACGAGCGTTCCGAAGACGTCGGGGCATCGCAAGGAGACGATCAGCGCCCTCCACAGGAAGAGCAGGAGGAAGAGGAGGAACAGCGTCGTGCCGATGAAGCCGAGCTCCTCCGCCATAATGGCGAAGATGAAGTCGTTGTAGGCATAAGGCAAGTAAAACAGCTTCTGCACGCTGTTGCCGAGGCCGACGCCCGCGAAGCCGCCGTGGCCGAACGCTTCGAGCGAGCGAAGCAGCTGGTACCCGGCGCCGTCCTTGTCCGCCATCGGATCGAGGAAGGCGGTGAAGCGGGCCATCCGGTAGCCGCCGTCGAAGCCCGGCTTGGCGAGCATGTAGATGCTGAAGCACAGCGCCCCGATTCCCCCGATAACCCCGGCGGACATGAGCACGTGCTTCAGGTTGGCTCCGCCGGCGACGACCATGGCGGTGGCGACCAGAAGCAGAATCACGCAAGACCCGAGGTCGGGCTGCAGCATGATGAGGCCGGCGATGAGTCCGATGACGATCATGACCGGCAGCAGGCCGCGCTTGAATTCGCGGAACTTGTCGTCCTTCTTCGTGATGATCGCGGCCAAGTACAGAATCACCGCGATCTTCGCGAATTCGGTCGGCTGAATGCCGAGGCTGCCGACTCCGATCCAGCTGCGCGCCCCGTTGCGTTCCGCGGCGATGAACGGAAGGATCATAAGCGTGATCAGCATAATGAAGAGGAACGGAGCGAACCATTTCTTGTACTTCATATAAGAAACGTTCATGAGAATAAGCATCATGAACGTTCCGAGTCCCGCGAACATCAATTGTCTCTTCGTGAAGTAGAGCGCGTCGTTCCCGTACTTCGGGGAGACGACGGTCATGCTGGAGCTGGCGCTGAAGACCATGATCAAGCCGAAGCCGACCAGCAGAAGCGTCAGAATGAGCAGCAGAAAGTCCGGCGTTCCGCGCCCGCCGCTCGCAGGGGTCTTCATTGGTTGTCCCCCGGTTCCCGTCAGCCGAGCAGCGTCTTCAGTTCTTGGGCCCGCTGGGTGGCGGCGTTAAGAATCGGCTGCGGAATCGGCGATTCGTAATCGAGGCCGTGCGGGAACGTGGCGCGGCCGATGTAGACGGATTCAATCTGCAGGATGGCGTCGGGATTCTCCAGCTTGCCCTCCACGGCCCGCGTGCTGATCCGCAGGTAGTAGTCGTTGTTGCTCGCGCGGTCTTCCAGCTTCAGGTCGTACGTCGCGCGGGTATATTCCCATTGCCAACGAACGAAGCCCAGCTTCTCGCTGGATTCGTCCAGATGCGCAAGATCGCTCTTCAAACCGTTCAGACCCGTATTCTCGAGAATCATCAAAGTTCCTCCTTTGGAAAATGCAAACAAGCCTCTGTTCACCCTCCATCATAGACGGTTTACCGTGCTTCTGCAAGCCTGCCTTGCTTGGAATCTGCGAACGTTCGTCGACATTTTCGCACGCGATTATCGCGGGATTGCCGCGGGATTACGAAGGGACTCGCTTTCTGCTACAATAGGAGGCATCAAGAGCGATAGCGGGAGAGGAGCGGAGACGTGCCGATGAGAGAAGAGACACTGCACTCGCTGTTCGGCGACATGGTCGAATGGCGGCGTTATCTGCACCGCCATCCGGAGCTGTCGTTCCGGGAGCACCGGACATCGGCCTGGATCGCGGAGAAGCTGGAGGCGTGGGGGCTCGAGGTCCGCAGAGGCGTAGCCGGCACCGGCCTCGTCGCCCGGCTGACGGGCGGCCGGCCGGGGAGGACGATCGCCCTTAGGGCCGACATCGACGCGCTGCCGATTCAGGACGAGAAGACGTCCGAGTACGCTTCGTCCGTGCCCGGCGTCATGCATGCTTGCGGCCATGACGGCCATACGGCCGAGCTGCTGGCCGTGGCGAGATATTACAGCCTTCATCGCGAGGAGACGGCGGGGACGCGGGTGTTCCTGTTCCAGCCGGCCGAGGAGACGCTGCCCGGAGGCGCCGTCGGCATGATCGCGGACGGGGCGCTGGACGGCGTGGACGCGGTGTACGGCGTCCATCTCTGGACGCCCTTCCCGAGCGGAGCGGCGGCGACCCGGCCCGGCCCGTTCATGGCTTCGCCGGACGAATTCGAGGTGGAGATCGTCGGAAGAGGCGGGCACGGGGGGCTGCCCCACCAGAGCGTCGACGCGCTCGTCGCGGGCGCCCATCTGGTCGTCGCCTTGCAGACGATCGTGTCGCGGAACGTCGACCCGCTCGAATCCGCGGTCGTGTCGGTCGGCATGCTGAACGCCGGCTCGGCGCGGAACGTCATCGCCGAGAGGTGTACGCTGGCCGGCACGGTGCGCACGTTCACGCCCGAAGCCCGGGCGCATATCCGGCAGCGGATCGAAGAGGTCGCCCGCCACGTAGGCGCGATGCACGGAGCCGAAGCGAAGGTCGCGTATTACGAGGGCTACCCTCCGGTCGTGA
This sequence comes from Cohnella xylanilytica, assembly GCF_014212175.1. Classification (GTDB taxonomy): domain Bacteria; phylum Bacillota; class Bacilli; order Paenibacillales; family Paenibacillaceae; genus Cohnella; species Cohnella xylanilytica. The sequence continues at coordinate 93,756 of NZ_JACJVR010000064.1, forward strand.
ACGACGCGGCCGAAGCGGAGCGCTTCTTCCGGGTGGCGTCGTCCATCCTGGAGCCCGGCGACGTCCGGCGCTGCGACGGGATTATGGCCGGAGAGGATTTCTCCTATTATTTGCGCGAGCGGCCGGGCTGCTTCTTCTTCGTCGGAGCCGGGGCGGAGGACGGCTCCTCCGCGCCCCACCACCATCCCCGGTTCGACATCGACGAGAAGGCGATGCTGACCGCGGCGAAGCTGCTCGTCGGAGTGGCGGACGATTCCGCCGAGGACGCCGGCCCGCGAGCGTGAGGGCATGAGGGCCGCGCATGATCTCCTTGCTTTTCGGCCACGCTAAGGCGTGCGTGAACAAGGAGGAGATGAACAGCATGCGCAAAGTGTCCGACATCATGACCACCGACTGCGTGACGGTGAAGCCGCAAGACAACATTTACGAATGCGCCGTTCTGATGAAGAAGCACGACATCGGCTTCCTCCCCGTCGTGGAAGGCAGCAAGCTGATCGGCGTCATTACCGACCGCGACCTGGTCATCCGCGGCTACGCGGAGAAGCATCCGGGTTCGGAATCGGTCATGACCGTGCTCACTGAAGAGGTAGAGACGATCTCGCCCGACCTGTCCGTGGACGAAGCCGGCCAGCTGATGGCGGCCCGCCAGATCCGCCGGCTGCCGGTCGTCCGCGGCGGCGAGCTGCTGGGGGTCGTCTCCATCGGCGACCTCGCGATGAGAGAGATCTTCGTCAGCGAAGCCGGGGAAGCGCTCAGCGCCATCTCCGAGCAGGAGCACCGCGAACCGTCTTATACGCACTGAATCCGAATCGAACCGGAGCCCGGTTCCGCCAGCGGCGGAGCCGGGCTTCTTCGCCGTTCGGGCGGCGGGCGGCTGAACGGGCGGCGAATTGGACATCATGGGACCAGATAGCGATATTCTTCAAGCGCCGCTCCCGATCGGCCGGGCCCGAGCCGGCCCGGAAGGCCGCGGCGGCGCGCCGGAAGGAGAAGGAAGATCCCATGAGCATCGTTCATTCGCAGCCGCTGCTGATCCAATCCGACGGCACGATGCTGCTCAGCGAGCGTCATCCGCGGTACGAGGAGGCCCGGGACGTCCTGCGGGAAGTCGCGGAGCTGCGGAAGCGGCCGGGAGAATGGCATACCTACCGCGTCACCCCGGTCACGCTCTGGAACGCGGCCGCGGCCGGCTGGACGGCCGACGGCGTCCTGCGGAAGCTGAGGTCGCTGGCGCGCTACGGCGTGCCGGCCGCCCTGGAAGGCGAGATCCGGCGTTCGATGGACCGGTACGGCAAGCTTCGGCTCGTTCAGGAGGAAGGGCTCGTCCTCCGCTCGGACGACCCGGGGCTGCTGCGCGAGATCGCGGCGGTTCAAGCCCTGCGGCCATGCTGGCTCGAACCGCCGCTCGCCGCGAGCGTGCGCGTGAGGCCGGAGGCCCGGGGCTGGGTCAAGCGCGAGCTGGCGGCGCGGGGCTATCCCGTCGTCGACGAAGCGGGCTACCGGGCGGGGGAAGCGCTCGCCGTCGAACTGCGGCGGACGACCGAGGCCGGCGAAGCCGTCGCCCTTCGCGACTACCAGGCCGAAGCGGTAGAAGCGTTCGCTCCGGAGCGCGGAGACGTCCGCGGCGAAGGAAGCGGGGTCGTCGTCCTGCCCTGCGGGGCGGGCAAGACGTGGGTCGGGATGGGGGCGCTGGCCCGGCTGCGCTGCGAGACGTTGATTTTGACGCCGAACGCCACTTCCGTCTCCCAGTGGATCCGGGAGCTGCTGCGGCATACGACGCTGAGCGAGCGGGACGTCGGCGTCTATACGGGGGACAGGAAGGAGGTGCGGCCGGTCACGGTGGCGACCTATCAGATACTGACCCACCGCAAATCGAAGGACGGCGCTTACCCGCACTGGAAGCTGTTCGTCGACCGGAACTGGGGGCTGATCGTCTACGACGAGGTTCATCTGCTGCCCGCGCCCGTCTTCCGCATGACCGCCGACCTTCAGGCGACGAGGAGGCTCGGCCTGACGGCGACGCTCGTCCGCGAGGACGGCCGCGAGAACGACGTGTTCGCCCTCATCGGCCCGAAGAAGTACGACGCGCCTTGGCTGAACCTGGAGAAGGAGGGCTGGATCGCCAAGGCCTCGTGCCGGGAAGTCCGCGTTCCGCTCGCCGAGGAGTCGGCTTCTCTCTATCAATCCGCGCCGAAGCGCTCCCGGCAGCGGATCGCGGGCGAGAATCCGCGGAAGCTCGAAGCGGTCGAACGGCTTCTCGAGCGGCACCGGAAGCAGCAGACGCTGATCATCGGGCATTATCTGGACCAGCTCCGCTTCCTCGCCAAGCGGCTCGATCTGCCCGTCATAACCGGCACGATGCCCCAGGCGGACCGGCAGCGGCTGTACGACCGGTTCAACCGGGGAGAGCTCGGCGTCCTGGCGGTCTCGAAGGTGGCCAACTTCGCGGTGGATCTTCCGGACGCCTCGGTCGCCATCCAGATCTCGGGCAGCTACGGCTCGAGGCAGGAGGAGGCCCAGCGGCTGGGCCGCATTCTGCGGCCGAAGCGCGACGGCTCGCAAGCGTACTTCTATTCGCTTGTCAGCGAAGGGACGGACGAAGTCGAATTCGCCCGCAAGCGGCAGCGGTTCCTGCTGGAGCAAGGCTATCCGTACGAGGTCGACCGGTTCGAGCCGGAGGCTTCGCCGATCGGAGGGGCGGAAGCGTGAAGAGGGAGCGTGCGGGAACTTCCGGCAGTCTGCCGGAGTATGAGGCGGGTTCGGGGCCGGCGGCCGAGCTTCGGGCGAAGCCGGCGGAGGACGGGACGCTCGAGATCGAACTGGACGAGGCCGCCGCGTGCCGTTATTGGGCCGGCGGGGCGAGCCGGCTCGAGCGAAGGCTGCTTCGGTGGATTGTCCGAAGATACGCGGGACTCCCGTTCGGCGAGGACGAAGCCGAGCTCGGCTTCGCGGCCGACGAAGCCTGGACCGGGGCGGAGATCCGGGTAGCGCTGGCCCGGATGCGCCGGGACGGCGTTCTGCTGGCCGTCCGGAAGGCGTGGGGAGACCGGCTGCTCTACGTGCCCGCCGAGAAGGCCGGAATCTGGCAGCTGACGCTGGACCCTCCGGGAGCGAAGCCGCTGCCGTTCGAAGGGGAGGCGGACGCGGAGCCTCTCTCGGCCGGCTCCCGCCTCCCCTTGTCGCTGGAGCTGCTGACGGTCTGGTCGGCCATGAGGCGCCACGGCTTCCCGCTGACGGCGAAGGGGGTTCCCCATAAGGCGCGGGCCGACAAGCTCGTGTCCGCCATGCGGCTGACGGGCGAGGAGGTCGAGTCCTCCGGCATTGTGACCGCGCGCGAGCAGCCGGCGCCGCCGAACGTCGCGCTCGCGCTCGATATCGGCCTCTGCGTCGGGGCGCTCGCGAGGGAGCCGGGGCGTATCGTGGTGTCCGACCGGCCGCCCGCGGCCTGGGCGGGCAAGACCCGTCCCGAGGTCGACGCCGGGCTGCTGGAGCTTGCGACGCTGCGGTACGCGGGGCGGGACGCGAAGCTGCATAGAGCCGCGACGGCGCTGCGCGGCTTGACGCCTGGCCTCTGGTACAAGGAGAGCGAGGTTCGCGGGAGCGCGGATTCGGCCGCGGAAGGCGAAGACGAAGCCTGGGAGAGATGGCTCGGCCTGATGGCGGCCTGCGGCTGGCTGGAGAGAGCCGTCGTATCGGATCCGCCGGGAGCGGGAGAGAGAATGCTGCGCTGGACGATCGATCCCAGGCCTCCGGGCCTTCGAAGAGGAAGCGCGGCCGCGGAGGCGGCTCCCGGCGAAGGCACGATCTACGTTCAGCCCGATCTCGAAATTCTCGTGCCGCCGGAAGCGGGCTTCGACGCGCGGTGGATACTCGAGGGCGTCGCCGAGCGGACGGCCGCCGATGTCGTCTTCGCGTACCGGCTGACCCGCGAATCGTGCCGCCGGGCGAGCGAAGCCGGCTGGACGTTCTCTTCGCTAGCCGATTGGCTCGCGCAAGAGTCGGGCAGCCCGCTTCCCGAGCCGGCGAGGCGCGCCTTGGCGGACTGGTTCTCGCGGCTCGGCAAGGCTTCGGTCGCGGAAGCGACGCTGCTGCGGCTCGCCGACGAGGAGGCGGCCCAGCTCGTCGCGCGGGACGAGACGGCGTCGGGCCTGCTGGAGGAGCGGCTCTCGGAGCGCGTCTTCGTCGTCAGGCCCGGCTGCGCGGAAGCGCTGGTCCGGCGTCTCGGCGAGCTCGGCTATCCCGCCGCGGCCGTCCCCGCGGCCGGCGCGCGGACGGCGGGCGGCAAGCCGGAGGCCAAAGACAGGGCCGAACCCGGCGTCCCGGACGGAGGTTCTCCGGAACGCGGGGGAAGGCCGGCCGACCCGGGCTGGGTGCAGCGGCGGCCCGCTTCGTCCTTCTACGAGGAGGATCGCTCGCCGCCGAAGGAAGAGGAGCTGTTCCCGGGACTCGGGGACGTTCCCGCCGCTTGGCTGAAGGAGCCGAGAAGCTACCACGTCTCGACCCGGCGCGAGCTGGTGGAGCGGGCCATCGCCTGGCGGACCGGGCTGAAGCTTCGGCGGGAGAACGATTGGGTCCGCTTCGTTCCGGAGAAGGTGACGCCGACCGAACGGGGCTGGGCGGCGACCGGCTGGATCCGGCCCGACGGGGAGACCGGGCCGGTCCGCTTCCCGCGCCAAGAGTGGTCCGCCGACCTCTTCGCGGAGATGATGATCGAGCTTCCGGCGCCCTCCGGGCCGGGGCCGGACGGGACTTGGACAAATCATTGACCGCACGGTCGACGTTTGTGGTATGATATTGGGGAGCACACTAGCCGAAAGGTGGGGTGAACCCGTTGATCGGAGTTACCGAGAACCAGCCCGAGGCAGCGGTGCCGAGCCGCGCGTCGGAAGATGAGCCCGCCGACTTCGCGACGCTGCTGTCCCGCGCCTACGAGCTGGGAGAGATGATCAAGCAATCCGCGCTGGCCGCGGAATACGTTTATTACAAGGACAAGGTGAGTCGCGACGCCGACGTCCACGCCTTGGCCCGCGACTTCGCCAAGGCCAAGGAACGGTTCGCGGAATGCGAACGGTTCGGCCGGTTCCATCCCGATTACAACGAAGCGCTCGACCGGGTGTACGAACTGGAAGCCCGGCTGGAAGCGATCGGACCGGTCAAGCAGTACAAGGAAGCCGAGCAAGCCGTCGACCTCCTGCTGCACGAGGTGTCTCTCGTGATCGCCCGCGCGGTGTCCGACAGCATCAAGGTTCCGGACAACAATCCGAATCCGAAGGGCTGCGGCAGCGGAGGCAGCTGTTCTTGCGGCGGAGGAGGATGCGGATGATGGATGAAGTGGTGGAGCCGGCAGGCGCCGAAGCTCCCGCGGAGCAAGACAATACGATCGCCGGCAAGTTCGGCGAACGGACCGGTTACATCGTCTGGTACAGCGATTGGAAGGCCGCGAGAGGGCTCGATAAATACGGAACGCTGCATTACCTCTCGCGCAAGATGCATTACGCGGTGCTGTACGTCGACGCCAGCGCTTCCGAAGAGACGCTTCGCCATCTTCAGCGGCTTCCTTACGTCAAGAAGATCGAGCGTTCATATCGCAACGAGATCAAGACGGAATACGAGCGCAACGTTCCGGACAAGACCCGGTTTTACGGATTGTAATCGGGACCGGCCGCTTGTTCGACTCCCTTCCCCATCGGCGGGAAGGGAATTTTTTTGTCCGCGCGCCCGGTCCGACGGGCTCTCCGAACGCGGCTTGAACGAATTTTTTCTTCATATTTCTTTAACAATTTCGCGACATTCGACCGATATATACATAGAAAGCGCAATATAGACATCATTTTCCGATCCAATTATAATGAGCTTCAGGTAAAATGTTAACGCATTTTTAAGAATCAAAACAATTCGCTTCGATTCGAGGTGCGCCTACATTGACCAAGATTCTCGTCATCGAAGATGAGAAGATCATCGGAGAGATGATCTCCATGTACTTGACCGACGAAGAGTTCTCCGTGCGCAGGGTGGAGACCGGACGCGACGGCCTCGAAGCGGTCGACGCCTTCGGGCCCGACGTGATCCTGCTGGACCTCATGCTGCCGGACATGGACGGAATCGATCTGTGCGAGACCGTGCGCCGGCGATTCGATACGCCGATCATCGTCATCTCCATGAACACGAAGGTGAACGAACGCGTCCGCGCCCTTAACGCCGGCGCGGACGATTATATGTGCAAGCCGTTCAGCATGCAGGAGCTCAAGGCGAGGATCGGGGCCGCCGTGCGCCGGTACAAGCCTTCGCTCGCCGCCCCCGCCGAGACGGCCGCGGCGGCCGCCGATCCGGACGCCGCGCACGGAATCGGACTGGACCTGCAGAAGAGAACGGTGACGGTGGACGGCCAGCCGGTGGAGACGACGTTCTCCGAATTCGAGCTGATCAAGCTGCTGTTCGAATTCCCCGGACGGGTGTTCACGCGGGACGAGCTGATCAATACGCTTCGCGGCATCGATTCGTACGTCAACGACCGCGCCATCGACGTCCACATTACCAATCTGCGCAAGAAGCTGGAGAAGAACCCGAAGGAGCCCCAGTACATCAAGACGGTATGGGGAGTCGGCTACAAGCTCGCGCTGGAATAACGCCGCCGCGCATCCGCCGCCCGCGGAGGACGGGACGGACGGCGGCTTCATCGAATCTCCTTCCTGCCGGAATCCGAACGGATTTTTTGGGCGCGAAGGAGGTTTTTGTCATTGCCGGGGCGAATCGGGCTTAAAGGGAATTGCATCGCGGAGAGGAGAGAGACGGTTGTTCCAATCGCTGCGCCTGCGGACCTGGCTTCTGCTTCTACTAACGACCGGCTTCACGCTGGTCGTCTGCGGCTTGATCTATTACCGGTCGGCGCAGTCGACGATCAAAGCTTCCTTGCTCGACAACGCGAGCCTGTCGGTGCGGACGGGCTCCGATTCCGTCGCGGTGCGGGTGGACGATCTGATCCGCCAGGCGGCGTCGCTTCGAGACCGGATTCCGTTCGAGAGAGGCTCGGAGGAGAGATTCATGACCGCCCTGCAGCAGGAATGGCTGCTGCAGGGGACCTTCCGCGCGCTCGGCTTCAGCGACCGGGAAGGGCGCCTTCGGATGACGAACGGAACCGCCGCGAGCATCCGGAACGAACCCGCCTTCGCGTCGGCGCTTCAGGGCGCGAGCGTCATCCGGCACGCTTATCAGCTGGAGGCCTTCCCGGACGAAGACTCGGCGTACATCCTCCTTCCCGTATACGACCGGACCCGGCTCGTCTCCGGCGTGCTCGTCGCTTCGGTTCCGATCGGCCAGATCGGCGGCAGCTTGTCGCAGACGGTTCTGAGGCTCTCCGAGAACGAACGGGTTCCGAACGAATTCGCCTTGCTGGACCGGACCGGCAACGCTCTCTATTCGACTTACACGGCGACCCGGCTGACCCCGGAGGACAACCGGACGATCGTCCGGGCCCTCGCGAGCCGCAAGGAGACGACGATCGCCAGGGAAGGAAGCCGATTGTTCGCGTCCGCCGTCCCCGGAACGGAATGGAGCCTCGTTCTCGTCGTGCCGACGGACAAGCTGTACAAGCCGCTGCACCAGCTGCTGCTGCGCACGATCGCGATCTGCCTGGCGATGGAGCTGGCGCTCGCCGTGCTGTTCCTGCTGCTGATCACGCCCCCGTTCAAGCGGATCCGCGAGATTCTGAAGACGACGGAGGCGGTCGCCGCCGGGTACTTCCACGCCGAGCCGTTGAAGCCCGGCATGAACGACGAGATTGGAGCGCTCGCGTCGTCCGTGAACGGCATGGTCGAGCAGCTGAGGAATCTGTTCGAGCCGCTGCAAGCGGTCACGAACCAGAACGACTACGGCATCATCGTGACGGACAGGGATTATCGGATCACGCAGTTCAACGACACGGCGCAGCGGATGCTCGGCTATTCCGCGGATGAAGTCGTCGGGAAGATGACGCCCTTGCATTTCTCTTCGATGGAGGAGCTCGAGGCGAAGGCGAAGCGGCTGTCCGGCAAGCTCGGCCGGACGGTCCGACCCGGCCTGGAATACTTCCGCGCCATGCTCGCGGGCCGGATGTCGTATTCCGAGGAACGGATCTATATCCGCAAGAACAGGGAACCGATCCCCGTGTTCCTCAACGTCAGCAAGATCGTGGACAAGCACGGAAGGGTCACGGGGTACGTCGGTTTGTTCCGGGACATCACGAAGCAGAAGGAGATCCAGGCCGAGCTGACGAGGGCGAAGCAGAGCGCGGAAGAGGCGAACATGGCCAAAAGCGTGTTCCTCGCCCGGATGAGCCACGAGATCCGGACTCCGATCAACGGGATCGTCGGCTTGTCGCAGCTCCTGCAGAGGACCGAATTGACCGAAGCGCAGCGGGATTACCTGCAGAAGATCGTCACCTCCTCCGAGGTGCTGCTCGGCATCGTCAACGACATCCTGGACTTCTCCAAGATCGAGGCGGGCAAGTTCGAGCTGGAGCAGGTGGCGTTCGAGCCGGAGGAGCTGTTCCGGAAGCTCGGGGACACGCTGAGCATCTTCCTGAGCAAGAAGCAGCTGGAGATGATCTTCGACGTGCCGGATTCGCTTCCCCAGCGTCTGATCGGAGACCCGCTGCGGCTGGAGCAGATTCTTCTCAACCTCGCGAACAACGCCATCAAGTTCACGAACCGGGGCCACGTGCACTTCCGCGTCCGGATGCCGGAAGCTTCCGCCGGACGGGTGAAGCTGGAGTTCTCGGTGGCGGACACGGGAATCGGCATCTCCGAGGAGCAGATGGCCCATCTGTTCCAGCCGTTCTCCCAGGCGGACGGGTCGACGAGCCGCAAGTACGGCGGAACCGGCCTCGGCCTCGTCATCGCCGACGAGCTCGTGTCGCTGATGGGGGGAAGGCTCGAAGCGGAGAGCGAGCCGGGGCAGGGAAGCCGGTTCTTCTTCTCGCTCAGCTTCCCCGTCGCCACGGGCGAAGCGGCGCCCCGTCCCGCGATTCCCGCGGGGGACGTTCCCCGTTCCTCCGTACTGTGCATCGAGAGGCCGGGCTTGATGCAGAACACGCTGCGCGGGATGCTCGCTTCCTGCAACGCGGAAGCCGTCTTCGCCGATTCGTGGAAGAGCGCCTTGGCGCTGCTCGGCGGGCCGGAGGCCGAGAAGAGGTTCGACTTCGTCATCTGCAACATGGAGATGCCCGACATGTACGGGGAAGAGACGTGGCGGAAGCTGCAGGAAGCGGCTCGGCCGGCGCTGACGATCGCGATGACGACGCCTTACGGCCAGAGCGAGTGGCTCCGCATGGAAGGATCGGCCCGGCCCGACCGGATGCTGATCAAGCCGGTGAACCGCCGGGCGCTTCGCAACCTGATCGAGAGCATCCGGCAGGAGCGGGAGCACGGGAGCCCCGAAGCTCCGCGGAAGGCCAAGAAAAAAAGCTCGCGGCCGGACAAGCCGCGCATACTTCTCGCGGAAGATCATACGATCAATCAACAGGTCGCGTGCGAGCTGCTCCACAGCCGGGGGTACGAGACCGGCATCGCGTCGAACGGCCGCGAGGCGTTGGAGCTGCTCCGCCGGGACCATTGGGATCTCGTTCTGATGGATCTTCACATGCCCGAGATGGACGGGATCGAGGCGTCCCGCGCGATCCGCGCCCGGCGGTCGGGCTGGCAGCTGCCGATCGTCGCCATGACGGCCAACGTCATTATGGAGGACCGCGTCAAATGCTTGAACGCGGGAATGAACGACGTCGTCACGAAGCCGATTCGCGCCGACGTCCTGTTCGAAGTCGTCGACCGGTGGCTGCGGCACGCCCGCCAGATCGATTGGGAGGACGCGCTCGACCGGGTGAACGGCAAGGAGTCGATTCTCAGGCACATGCTCCGGACGTTCGGCCAGGAGTACGACGGCTTCGCCGATGTTCTCCGCGGCAAGCTGGAAGGAGGAGAAGGGGATGCGGCGGCCAAGCTTCTCCATACGCTGAAGGGTGTCGCGGGCAATCTGTCGGCGCGGGCGGTATTCGCGGCGGCGGAATCGCTGGAGGCGGCGATCTCGGCCGCGAACGGCGGGCTCTCGACCGAGAGATGGATCGTTCCGTTTACCCGGCTGGAGAAGGCGTTGAAGGAGCTGCTGACCGCGATCGAGCTCGAGGAGAGCAGAGCGTCCGCCCTTTTTCTTCCAACCTTGGATCGGTTTTAATTTTTTGTTGAATCTTCGAGAATACGTGGGTTAGAATGTACTTAACTTCCTATTTTTGTGCCCGATATCTAGTCCTTAAGGCTTACATTCAGGAAGGGGGTAACCCGGTGAAAGACAAGCAGACCGAGCGTTGGGGTACATACGAACCTTTCCATGTCGCCTTGGGCGACAAGAAGATCGTCGACATCATTATCACCAATCACGCGCGCGCCCGTTGGACCGACCGGGTCGAGGCCGTGAAGACCGGTTACTCCGATATTGCCCAGTATCTGTGGCAATGCCTGAAGGAAGGCCGAATCGTCTCTTACTATCGGCACGAGCAAGACGTGTACACGATCGACGACGATCTCGTCTTCGTCGCGGAATTCGCGGTCTCCGAGAAGGAAGTGGACCTGCTGGGCAATCCGCTGCACAAGATGATCGTCGTGACCTTCCTGGGCCGCATGTCCGAGACGATGGAGCTTAGGGACTTGAAGACGTACTATTCCTGGCTGCGCCATTCCAGGAGAATGACCTTGATCAAGAACAATCGCAAGAGAAGATAGCAAGAAGCGCCGGGCATGCCTTGAGGGCATGCCTTTTTGCGTTGCCGGCGGGGCGGCGGGGATCGGGCGCGAAGGCGGGGACGGGCGGCGGAAGGCCGAATGAGATCCGGGACAGCAGACGACGATGAAGGCCGAAGACGATTGAACGGGCTGCGCCGGTAGAAGCCGGATTCGGGGGATGCTACGGACGAACGGCGGCCGGAGCGGGGAGCTGCCCGGCCGGCTCCGACGATTCCTGATTCGGCTCCCCCATTATGGGGGCCGTGGGCGTTATGCTTTTCCGCGCGGGAACGTCTCCATCTTATGGTATAATGGGAATCAGTTTATCGACCGGGAAAGGCGTGAAGAAGACAGATGTCGCTTAACGTTCACCAGCTCCATATCTTCTACACGGTCGCGGACCGGGGCAGCTTCTCTTCGGCGGCGCAGGCGCTGCACATGACCCAGCCCGCCGTCACGATGCAAATCCAGGCGCTGGAGGAGAGATTCGGCGTCAAGCTTCTGCTTCGGTCGACGAAGAAGCTGGAATTGACCGAAGCGGGACGCTGCCTGCTGCCTCAGGCGCGCAAGGCCGTCGAGCTGATGCGGGAGACCGACGCGGTCATGGCCAAATATGTGGAAGACTTGAAGGGCCAGCTGAAGTTCGCCGCCAGCCTGACGATCGGCGAATACGTGCTGCCCCGCCTGCTCGGCCCGTTCCTGAAGCGTTACCCCGACATCTCGGTCAGCATGCGGGTGATGAACACGAGCGAGATCGTCGAGGAGATCGCCCACCACGGGCTCGTCTTCGGCTTGGTCGAAGCTCCGACGGACGATCCCGGGGTTCTCACCGAGCCCGTCATGAACGACGAGCTCGTCCTGATCGTTCCCGTGAGCCACCCGTTCGCTTCCCGCGAAGAGGTGACGATAGCCGAGGTCGCCAAAGAACCGCTCGTCCTTCGGGAGAGCGGCTCGGGGACGAGGCAGGTCATGGTGGAGGAGATGGAGCGGCACGGGGTGAAGGAAGACCAGCTTCGCATCGTCAGCGACTTCGGCAGCAACGGAGCGGTCAAGTCGGCGGTCGAAGCCGGGCTCGGCCTCAGCTTCCTGTCGGTATGGTCGATCAAGAACGAATCGGCTCTCGGCATCCTGAAGCCGGTTCGGATCGAAGGGGTCCGCTTCCGCCGGCAATTTTACGCCGTGCGGCCGAAGACGTCCGATTTGCCGCTGCATGCCGCCGTGCTACTAGAATACTTAAGGGGACTGACGAATGAATCGAGCTGATTTGCATACGCATACGACGGCGTCGGACGGCGTTCACCGGCCGGCGGACAACGTCAAGATGGCGAAGGAAGCGGGCCTCGCCGCCATCGCGATCACCGACCACGACACGGTGGCCGGCATCGCGGAGGCGAAGGAGGCCGGCCGGCGCTGCGGCGTCGAAGTCGTGCCGGGCGTGGAGATCAGCACCTCGTACGAGGGAACCGAGATCCACGTGCTCGGCTACTATATCGACGTCGAGGATCCGACGCTGCTGCGCCGGCTCGTCTCCCAGCGGAACGTGCGCGACGCCCGCAACGAAGGAATCGTCGCGCGGCTGAACGAGCTGGGCATTCCGCTGACGATGGCGGAGGTCGCCGAGGCGGCCGGCCGCGAGCCGGGCATGGACGAGACTATCGGCCGGCCGCACATCGCGGAAGCGCTCGTCCGCCGGGGAGTCGTCGCGACGACCCAGGAGGCGTTCGACCGCTACTTGGCCAAAGGCAAGCCGGGTTACGTCGATCCGCCGCCGCGCATCTCGCCGCTGGAGGTGTTCGGGTGGATCCGCGAGGCCGGAGGGACGGCGATCGTCGCCCATCCCGGCCTGTACCGCAACGACGCGCTCGCCGAGAAGTTCCTGCTGGACGGGGCCGACGGGCTGGAGGCGTATCATTCGGACCACGGTCCCGAGGCGGAGCGGTACTTCCGGGAGCTGGCCGAGAAGCACGGCAAGCTGGCGACCGGAGGCTCCGACTTCCACGGCGCCCGCAAGGGCAAGATCTATCACGGCGCGATCGGCAATCGGACCGTGGACGTCTCGGTTCTGGCGGAGCTCCGGCGGAGGAGCGCGCGCGGGTGAAGGCTCGTCCTACCGGCGGCCCGGGCCGCCGACGAATAGACCATAAAGCCTCGCGGCCGGCCGCGAGGCTTTTTCCATCCCTTATACCTGCTTCACCGCGCTCGGCAGCGAACGGACGAGCGCTTCGTCCGGGGTGACGTACAGCGTCTTCTGCCCCTCGTAGATGACGAAGCCGGGCTTGGCGCCGCTCGGCTTGCGGACGAGGCGGATGCGCGTGTAGTCGACCGGCACGCCGCTGGACTCCTTCGCCTTGCTGTAGTAGGCGGCGATCATGGCGGCCTCGTGCAGCGTCGCTTCGCCGAAGTCGGCGCCGCGGATGAGCACGTGCGAGCCGGGGATGTCCTTCGTGTGCAGCCACGTGTCCGTCGGCTGGCCGAGCCGGTTCGTGACATAATCGTTCTGCGTATTGTTCTTGCCCACGTAGATCGGAACGCCCTCGCTCGACGTGTAGCAGAGAATCGCGGGTCGGTCGCCCTTTCTCTTCTTCCCGTTCGCGCCCTTCCTGGAACCCCGGAACCGGATGTAACCCTGTTCGGTCAGCTCCTCGCGGATCTCCTCGATGTCGGCCGGAGTCGCCGTCTCGAGCCCCTGCAGCACCGACTCCAGGTAGCGGATCTCCTCTTCGGCGCCTTCGATCTGCTCGGTGACGACCGCTCGGCTGTTCTTGAGCTTGTTGTACTTGCGGAAGTACTTCTGCGCGTTCTCCGTCGGCGTCAGCAGCGGGTCGAGCGGGATCGCGACCGTCGGCTGCTCTTCCTCGTAATAATCGACGACCTCGGCCGAGGCGTCGCCCCGCTTCACCTGATGCAGGTGAGCCGTCAGCAGCTCGCCGAGCCGCCGGAAGCGGTCCGCCTCGTCGGCCTCGAGCAGCGTCTCGCGCAGCTTCTCCAGCTTCTTCTCGTTCTTCGCCGTCTCGTTCGCGAGCAGGCGCGCCAGATCGGTCGTCCGCTGCCGGACGAGATCCCTCTCCGCCTTGTCCCCGTAATAGACGTCCAGGCACTCGTTCATCGTCCCGAACGAGCGCTCGGTCCCTTGCAGATGGGTGAGCCGCACCGCCGAGAAGGAAGTCCGCCCGTCCGGCGTCTCGATCATGGTCGGCTCGTAGCGGTGGCCGGCGAATTCGGCCATTAGACCGCGGAACGCCGGCCACAGGGAAGCCGCCTCGCCGCCCGCCCGATGGACGATCTCCTTGGCCAGCAGCGGGCTGACTCCCGAGAACGCGCCGACGAGCGCGCCGGCCAGCTCCTTAGGCGAGAGGTCCGTCCTGCCGCCGCCTTCACCGCCTTCGCCACCGCTTCCGGCGCCGCCACCGCTTCCTGCGACTCCTCCGTCGCGGTCCCCGCTGCCGTTACCTTTCCGCTCCGCTCTGCCTCCTGAGCCCTGCAGCGCCTTCTCCAGCTCCGCGGCGAACGCCGCTTCCCCGACGACGTCCAGCGGATTCGACTTGCCCTGCGGCGGAGGCGGCACGTAGGCCGTCCCCGGCATGACGACGCGATAGCTGCTGATGGCCGGCGTGACGTGGCGGATGCTGTCCAGGATCGTGCCGGACGCCGGATCGAGCAGGATCAGGTTGCTGTGCCGCCCCATGATCTCGAGCGCGAGCCGCTTGATCGACAAGTCCCCGAGCTCGTCGCGGTGCCGAATGTCGATCCAGACGATCCGCTCCATGCCGTCCTGGCGGATCTCCTCGATGATGCCGCCCTCGCAATGCTTGCGCAGCAGCATACAGAACATCGGAGGCTCCATCGGATTGGTCCACGGCTGCTCCGTATAGTGAATGCGGGGCAGCGAAGGATGGGCCGACAGCAGCAGCTTCCGGCCGAACCCCTGGCCCCGTACGTGAAGAACGATCTCGTTCTCCGTCGGCTGATAAATTTTATGAATGCGGGCGCCCTTCAGAGCTTGAAGCTCATGAACGAGCGCGCGGGTTACGATTCCGTCCAGCGACATCTTGTGGTTACTCCCGGTAATAGGCGAAATTCGGAACGATTTCCGTTCTCCTATGATGCCACAGTTGCCGTCAAAGGGAAAGGGCCGGCCGATTCGGCCGATTCGGACGAGGGGGGATATTTCCCGGCTTGTCTGAATACACATAGGGGAGAACGGCTGTCCTGCCGACGGCGGACGGCGATTTGCGGGAGGGGATGACCGTCGTGGAAGGGAAGGCTTGGCACCAGTTAACCGAGAACGAATTGGCGTCGGCGCTTGGCACGGACGCCAAGGGAGGGTTAAGCCCGGAGGAGGCGGCGCGCCGGCTGCGCGACCGCGGACCGAACGAATTGTCGGAACGGCAAGGCGAGTCGCCCATCAAGCTGTTCATTAATCAGTTCAAAGATTTCATGGTGCTCGTGCTGGCGGGGGCGACCGTCATCTCGGGCTTGCTCGGGGAGATGCTCGACGCGCTCACGATCATCGCCATCATCGTGCTGAACGGGGTGCTGGGCTTCTTCCAGGAATACCGGGCCGAGAAGTCGCTGAAGGCGCTCAAGGAGCTGTCGGCTCCGTCGGCCAAGACGATCCGGGGAGGCTCGATGGTCGTCGTGCCGGCGAAGGAGCTCGTGCCGGGCGACCTCGTCCTGCTCGAGAGCGGGGACCGCGTGCCGGCCGACCTGCGGCTGATCGAGAGCAACCAGTGCACGATCGAGGAGGCGGCGCTGACCGGGGAGTCCGTGCCGGTCGTCAAGACGGCTGCGCCGATCGACTCTCCCGAGCTTCCGCTCGGCGACCGGAAGAACTGCGGCTATCTCGGGACGATGGTCACCCGGGGCACGGCCAAGGGCATCGTCGTCATGACGGGAATGGGCACGGAGATGGGCAAAATCGCCGGGCTCATCCAGCAGACGGAGGAAGCGGAGACGCCTCTGCAGCGGCGGCTGGAGCAGCTGGGCAAGATCCTGATCGTCCTGGCGCTGGCGCTGACCGTCGTCGTCGTGCTCGCCGGGGTGCTGCACGGGCAGCCGGTCTACGGCATGTTCCTCGCGGGCGTCAGCCTGGCGGTGGCGGCGATCCCGGAAGGGCTACCGGCCATCGTCACGATCGCTCTCGCGCTCGGCGTCCAGCGGATGATCAAGCGGCGGGCGATCGTGAGGAAGCTTCCGTCCGTCGAGACGCTCGGCTGCGCGTCCGTCATCTGCTCGGATAAGACGGGGACGCTGACCCAGAACAAGATGACCGTCACCCGGCTGTGGGTCGGGGGCAGGCGGCTGGACGTCACGGGCGAAGGCTACGAGCCGATCGGGCAGTTCCTGGCGAACGGCCGCGCGGTCGAGGCGAAGAGCGACGCGGGTCTCCGCCGGCTGACGCAGATCGCGGCGCTGTGCAACAACGCCGAGCTGGCCCAGGACGAGAGAGGGGAAGACGCCCGCAAAAAGAAGACGGCCAAAGAATCCGAAGCCGCGGCCTCCTCCGGATGGAACGTCAAAGGCGATCCGACCGAAGGCGCGCTGCTCGTGCTGGCCGGCAAGTCGGGCGCGTCGCGCCCGTCGCTCGAAGCGCTGTACCCGCGCGTCAAGGAATTCCCGTTCGACGCGGAGCGCAAGCGGATGTCCGTGCTCGTCTCCCATCAGGGCGGCAAGCTGATCTGCACGAAGGGCGCGCCCGACCTGCTCGTCGACCGGTGCGCGTACGTGCTCTGGGAAGGGAACGTCGTGCCGTTCACCGGAACGCTCAAGACGAAGGTGCTGCAGGCGAACGAAGCGATGGCGCAGGACGCGCTGCGCGTGCTGGGCTTCGCCTACCGCGACGTTCGCTCCCACGAGTCGTGCGAGTCCGAGGACCAGGCCGAGAACGGCCTCATCTTCGTCGGCCTCGCCGGCATGATCGATCCGCCGCGCCGCGAGGTGTTCGACGCCATCGTCAAGTGCCGGCAGGCGGGCATCAAGACGGTCATGATCACCGGCGACCACCGCACGACCGCCGAGGCGATCGCCCGCGAGCTCGGCATTCTGCCGAAGGGCGGGCGCGTGCTCAGCGGGGCGGACCTGTCGGCGATGGACGACGGAGAGCTCGACAAGCTGGCCGACGACGTATACGTGTACGCCCGCGTCTCTCCGGAGCATAAGCTGCGCATCGTGCAATCCCTTCAGAGGAAGGGGCACGTCGTGGCGATGACCGGCGACGGCGTCAACGACGCTCCGGCGGTCAAGGCGGCCGACATCGGCATCGCCATGGGCATCACCGGCACCGACGTGACGAAGGAGGCGTCGTCGCTCGTGCTGGCCGACGACAACTTCGCGTCGATCGTCGCGGCGGTGGAGGAAGGGCGGGGCATCTACGAGAACATCCGCAAGTTCATCCGCTACTTGCTCGCCTCCAACGTCGGGGAGATTCTCGTCATGTTCTTCGCCATGCTGCTGGCCATGCCGCTGCCGCTCGTTCCGATCCAGATTCTGTGGGTGAACCTGGTGACGGACGGCCTTCCGGCGATGGCCCTCGGCGTCGACCAGGCGGAGAGCGACCTGATGCGCCAGAAGCCCCGTTCCGCCAAGGAGAACATCTTCGCCCGCCGGCTCGGGTGGAAGATTATCAGCCGCGGCGTTCTGATCGGCCTGTGCACGCTGGCCGCGTTCGTGCTGACGCTCGGCGGGCTGAAGGGAGAAGGCGCCCAGCTCGTTCACGCGCAGTCGGTCGCGTTCGCCACGCTCGTGCTCGCCCAGCTCATCCACGTGTTCGACTGCCGCAGCTCCCGCTCGATTTTCCACCGGCGGTTCTTCGAGAACAAGTTCCTGGTGCTGGCCGTGCTGTCGTCGCTGCTTCTGCTGCTCGCCGTCCTGTACGTCGAACCGCTGCAGCCCGTGTTCAAGACCGTTCCGCTCACCCTGCGGGATTGGGCGCTCGTCTTCGTCGCGGCCGGCATTCCGACCTTCCTGATGGGCATCGGCAGCGTGTGGGGCTCGTCCCGCCGGCGCCGCCGCACGACGAACCGCATCTCGTACGGCAGCAGCGGCGGCAATCGCGCCCGTCCTATCGCCCGTTGATCTCTTCGATTCTCGCTTCGATTCTCGCAGGCTCTTCGTCCGCCCGGTCGTCCGCGATTCCCTTCGTGGAATTGCGGAACTCCCGCAGCGTGTCGCCGAACGCCCGGCCCAGCAGCGGGAGCTTCGCCGGCCCGAAGACGATCAGCGCGATCGCGAGAATAATGATCAAGCCGGATACGCCGATGTTGTTGAACATGGGATCACCTCCTTCGCGGCCGCTCCTATTCGGGAGCGGCTTTACTTATCGTTGTTCGCGGGCGTGCGCCGAGGCGGCGGGAGTGGATGAACGGCGGGCGCCCCTCTTATCCGCGGCTAGGCCGTCTGGGCCGACAGCCGCTCCCTGCGCCGGTAATACCGCGTCGAGACGAACGCCCCGAGCTCGAACAACAGAATGAGCGGCAGCGTCACCGCCAGGTGCGAGACGAAGTCCGGGGGAGAGATGCACGAGCCGACGACGGCCAGGCCGACGTAAGCGTACTTGCGCGCCCGCTTGACCGAAGCCGGCGACAGCAGGCCGAGCCGGGTCAGGAACAGCAGCGCGAGCGGCATCTCGAAGGCGATCCCCATCGGGAAGAGGAAGCTCAGAATAAACGTCACGTAGTGGCGGATTCCGTATACCTCCTCCGCTCCGATGCTCTCGTTCAGCCGCATCATGAAGCGGATCATCATCGGCAGCCCGACCGTATACCCGAACGCGATCCCGCAGAGGAAGAGCAAGAACGAGGCCGGCACGAACAGCAGCGTCGTCCTCGCCTCCTTCTCCGTCAGCCCGGGTCTCGCGAACGCCCAGACGTGATACAGGGCGAACGGCAGCGTCAGCACGCCGCCGATCAGAACCGCGCACTTCATATAGACGATCAGCCCGTCGGACAGGGAGAAGACGCTCCAATCGATCCGGATATCGCCCGTATGCCGCTTCAGGAAGCCGAGCAGCCGCGGGGAGGCCCAGAAGCCGGCGGCCAGCGACGCCAGGAACCACAGCCCGACGAAGATGAGCCGCTTGCGCAGCTCGGCCAGATGCTTGAGCCACTCGACCGGCGCCGCCGAGCCTTCCCCGCCGCTCACGCGAGGGAACCGCCCTTCTGCAGATACTTCAGCACGCCTTCCGCCGCCCGGTACGAGAGGGCCCCGACCGTCGCCGTCGGATTGTATCCGCTGTTGTGCCCGAAGACGGACGCCCCGCAGACGAAGACGTTCTCCGCGTCCCACATCTGCAGATAGCTGTTGACGACGGAATCCCCGGGATCGGACCCCATGATCGTGCCGCCCGTGTTATGCGTCGATTGGTACGGCACGATGTTGTAGGTAGACAGCTTGTCGTTCATCTCCGTCTTCGCGGCGCCCATCTGGTCGGCGATCTCCTTCGTCTTCGCCGCCAAAAACTTGACGAGCTCCTTGTCCTGGTCTTCGAAGTCGAACGTCATGCGGACGAGCGGGCGTCCCAGCGAATCCTTGTACGTCGGATCCAGGTCGAGGTAATGGTGCCGCCAAGGCATGCAGGAGCCTTGGGCGGACACCTTCAGCACCCGGTTGGCGTATTTGATCGACGCCTGCTTGAATGCCGCGCCCCATGCGGGCGTTCCGGCAGGGGTCGGATTGTACTCGATCGGGCGAAGGCCCGTCTGCGTGAAGCTGATATTCGCCCCGTGAAGGAACTTCAGGTCCGTATGGTCGAAGTTGTCGCCGTTGAAGTCGTCGAGCACCGCTCCGAGCGCGCCGGCGCCCATGAACGTGCTGAATTCCTTGTCCTCGTAAAAAGCGGCGGTGCTGGCCCCGTTCACTTGATAGCAGTAGTTTTTGCCGACGACGCCGGACTGCGTCTTCGGGTCGTAGGGCTTGCCGAGCTTGGACAGCAGCAGCGTCCGGACGTTGTTGAACACGTAGCTGGCCATGACGACGACTTCGGCCGGCTGGATGTATTCCTCGCCCGTCGGCATGTGCACGTACCGGACGCCGGACGCCTTCTTGCCGTCGTGAACGATCTCGGTCACGTTGGCATACGTGCGCAGGTCCAGCTTGCCGGTGTTCTGCGCGACCGGGATGACGGTGACGCACGGATCGGCCTTCGCGCCGTATTCGCAGCCGAACCGCTCGCAGAACCCGCAATATTGGCAGGCGGCCCGCTCGATGCCGTCCGGGTTCTTGTAATTGACCGACAGGTTGGCCGAAGGCATCCGGTACGGATGGTAGCCGAGCTTCTTGGCGGCCTCGACGAACAGCTTCATCCCGGGCGTCTCCTTCATCGGAGCCGTCGGGAACGGCTTGGACATCTTGCCGACGTGCTCGGTCGTCGTCGGGTCGCCGGAGATGCCGGCCATCTGCTCCCACTTGACGAAGTACGGCTCCAGCTCGTCGTACGTGATGCCCCAGTCGTGCAGCGTCATTCCGTCCGGGATCTTGGACTTGCCGTACCGCTCGACCGTCTTCGTCCGGATCTGGAAGTCGTACGGAAGGAAGCGGAAATATTGGCCGTTCCAGTGAACGCCGGCGCCTCCCAGCCCGTCGCCGAGCAGGAAGGAGCCGTACGAGCGCATCGGCAGCGCGGCGATCTTCTCGTTGTTGCGGTACGTGACCGTCTCCTTCGACAAATCCTGCATCAGCTCGTAGCGGTTCGCGTAACGCAGCTCGTCGTGGACGTGATAGTAGTCGGAGGTCGTGCGCATCTTGCCCCGTTCCAGCCCGACGACGCTGTGGCCGGCCTTGGTCAGTTCGGCCGCGATGACGCCGCCCACCCAGCCCATGCCGACGACGACGACGTCCGTCTTCGGTAATTTGGTAGCCATCTCCGTAACGCCCTCCTTGTCAGGATGTCAGATGATCGTGCAAGCTGAGCGGCTCGAGCTTGACGAGCCCTTCCTTCTCGATCACGTCGAAATAGCTCATTTGATTGCCGGGATAGCTCCGCATCTTCCAGCCGCCCATGTTCTTGTTGCCGCCGTACAGCGGATCGGCGTAGACGCCTTCGATCGTCAGGGCGCGAAGCATGTTGAAGAAAGTCCCGGCGGGCACGCCCTTCAGATGGACCTCGTTCGTCTCGAACGCGGTCAGCACGGCGTCCTGGTTTTCCGGCGTGAGCTTGGCGAATTTGCTCTTGAACTTGTCCTGGCTGTACTCGTTCAGGGCGTCCAGTCCGAGCGCCATCAGCTCCTGCCGCTTGAACGTCAGCTGATACCCTTGGTACGCCTCTCCGGGGTGGAACGGCGGCGACATGTAATCCCGCGCGTTCATGCCGTAGGCGCTCGCCATCTGGTGGTCGATGAAGAACGCCACGCCGAGCTCCTTGGCTCCGGGGCCGAGATCGTCGGCGGGGAAGATCCGCTCCGCGGCGGCTTCCGCCGTCTGGAACTGGTCCTGGTTGAAGTACATGAGCGCCTGGTTGAAGTCCCGGTCGGACGGAGCGGCCGGCGTCGAGCCGGAAGGGGACGGAGCCGGAGACGCCTCGTTGCCCGCCTTGCTGTTCGCGCCGATCAGTCCGCCGACAACGCCGCCGACGACGAGTCCGCCGACGGCGGTGCCGGCGTATTTCAGGAACCGGCGTTTCGATTCGTCCTGGGGTTCGTTAGGTTTGCCGTTAGCCATCGCGATCGCCAACCCTTTCTGGGAAGTGGATTTGCAAGCCGGTTAGCCGTATCATTCCCTCGTCTGCAAATTCTATCCACCTCGTCCCGCCGCAGGCCGTCACATGCGAAATAGTGCAAACAATTAAGAAGTTGCTATATTACCCGTCCGACTCCGCGTGCGTTATGATAGGATCGAGAGAACGACCGAGAGAGTAGAATGAGGGAGGGCGAACCCTATGCAATTTACGAAAATGCACGGACTCGGCAACGACTTCATCGTCGTCTACGGAGAGAAGGAGCTTCCGGCGAACGCGCCGGAGCTCGCGGTCAAGCTGTGCAACCGCTACTTCGGCATCGGCGCGGACGGCCTGGTGTACATTCTTCCGTCGGAGCGGGCCGACTTCAAGATGCGCATCATCAACTCCGACGGCTCCGAGGCGGAGCAATGCGGCAACGCGATCCGCTGCGTGGCCAAGTACGTCTACGACAACGGCTTGACCGACCGCGCGGAGCTGACGATCGAGACGATCGGCGCCGGCGTGCAGCCGCTGCAGCTGACGGTAGAAGGCGGCAAGGCGCTCAAGGTGCGCGTCGACATGGGCCAGCCGATTCTGAACGGCTTGGACGTGCCGACGACGATCGACGCAAACCCGGTCATCGGGCACAAGGTCGAAGTGGACGGGCGCGAGTTCGCCTTCACGGCCGTCTCGATGGGCAACCCGCACGCGGTCATCTACGTCGACGACGCCGTCGGCTTCGACCTGGCGAAGTGGGGGCCGAAGCTGGAGACGCACCCGCTGTTCCCGCGCAAGATCAACGTCGAGTTCGCAACGGTAAGCTCGCGCGACCGCGTCGACATGCGCGTATGGGAGCGCGGGGCGGGCCCGACGCTCGCTTGCGGCACGGGCGCGTGCGCGACGCTCGTCTCGTCGGTTCTGAACGGGTTCACGGACCGGAAGGCGACGATCTCGCTCGCGGGCGGCGACCTGTTCATCGAATGGAACGAGGACGACAACCGCGTGTACATGACCGGCCCGGCCGCGACCGTCTTCGCGGGCGAGGTCGACGCGTAAGCCGGCATAATCCCCGAAGACCCGGCGTAAAGGTATAGAGCGCAAGAGCATATCGCTCGCGATGCCCGGCTTCGGCCGGGTTTTTTCGCGCGCGGGATCGATAGAGAGGGGCGGCATCCGAATTTCGAGGGGACAACGCGCCCGTCCCTCTTGTCCGGCCTAGCTTTTTCAAGTAAAATGAATCAATATGGCTTGCGAATCGGACTCCGGTCCGGCAGCTTGCGAAGCCGTCGTTCTATCTGTATCTACGTCCCGCAGTATGCGGGGGGCCGCTTTCGGTAACAATGGGAGCGTGGTTGGTTGCCCCGGGGCTGCTTGCGAGGAATGACCGGAGGGAAGAGTTGCATGGCGATCAAACTGATCAACATCGGTTTTGGCAACATCGTTTCGGCGAATCGCATTATTTCGATCGTCAGTCCGGAATCGGCGCCGATTAAGAGAATCATCCAGGAAGCGCGCGACCGGCACATGCTGATCGACGCCACCTACGGCCGCCGCACGCGAGCCGTCATCATTACCGACAGCGATCATGTTATCCTGTCCGCCGTCCAACCGGAAACGGTCGCCCACCGTCTATCGACCAAAGACGACGACAATGACGAATGAATCGGGGAAGTCCATGAACAAGGGTTTGCTAATCGTGTTATCCGGCCCGTCCGGGGTCGGCAAGGGAACGGTCTGCGCGGCGCTGAGGCGCAAGATGCCGGGCCTCGTCTATTCCGTATCCGCCACCACTCGCGCTCCGAGGAGCGGCGAGCAGGAAGGCGTCAACTACTTCTTCAAGACGCGCGAGCAGTTCCAGGACATGATCGCCCGCGACGCCTTGCTTGAGCATGCGGAATACGTCGGCAACTATTACGGGACGCCGCGGGAATTCGTCGAGAAGACGCTTGCCGAGGGCAAAGATATCATTCTCGAGATCGAAGTGCAGGGGGCTCTCAAGGTCAAAGAGAAGTTTCCCGAAGGCGTGTTCGTCTTCCTGCTGCCGCCTTCCTTGGGCGAGCTGAAGCAGCGGATCGTCGGACGGGGTACCGAGTCCCAGGACAAGATCGACCATCGGCTGTCCGTCGCCGTCGAGGAGATGAACCTGCTCAGCCGCTACGACTACGCGGTCGTCAACGACGAGATCGAGAGCGCCTGCGAGCGCATCCAGGCGATCATCACGGCGGAGCACTGCAAGCGGGAGAGATTTTTGCACGAGCTGTTCGACGAGCTGAAGAGCTTGACGACGGCCCATAACGGATCGGAGAGGTGAGTCTATGCTATACCCATCGATTGACGAACTGGTACGTAAGGTAGACAGCAAGTATACGCTCGTGGTAGCGGCGTCCAAGAGGGCGAGAGGGCTCCGCGACGGCAAGCCTTCGCAGCTGACGACGCCGAAGTCGCACAAGGTCGTCGGCTTCGCGCTCGAGGAGATTTACAACGACTTCATCACCGTCGAAGCGCTGAAGACGGAACAAGGAAGCTAAGCGGCGGCCGAAGAACGGCCTCGCCGGCCTTCATAAGACGAGACGAAAAGGACAACCCGCGCGGTTGTTTTTTTTCTCCGCTCCTAAGGCGGGCCGATTCTTCCAGATTCGCGGCGAACGAGAAGGGATAGGCTTCATAGATTCGATCTACCGCGGGACGCCGGTTCCGCGGCCATTCTACGTAACGGGAGGGGACCGTATGGGCCAATCGCTGGCAGGACGCACCGTCGTGCTCGGCATCACCGGGGGCATCGCGGCCTATAAGGCGGCGACGCTGTGCAGCCGGCTCGTGTCGCTGGGCGCCGAGGTAAGGGTGATCATGACGGAGGGGGCGACGAAGTTCATCGCGCCGCTGACGCTGCAGACGCTGTCCCGGCATCCGGTGGCGACCGACGTGTTCGACGAGCACGACGCCGCCCGGGTGCAGCACATCGACCTGGCCGATTCCGCCGATCTCGTCGTCGTCGCTCCGGCGACGGCGAACGTTATCGCCAAGATGGCGCACGGCATCGCCGACGACATGCTGAGCACGACGCTGCTCGCGACGACCGCGCCGGTGCTCGTCGCTCCGGCGATGAACGTCCACATGCTGGAGCATCCGGCGGTCGTCGCCAACCTGGCGCTGCTCGCGGACCGCGGGGTCCGGTTCGTCGAATCGGGAACGGGCCAGCTCGCTTGCGGCTACGTCGGCAAGGGGCGCCTGGCGGAGCCGGACGAGATCGTCCTGGCGATCGTCGAGCTGCTGAGCGGCAAGAAGCCGCTGGCCGGGAAGCGGGTGCTGATCACGGCGGGAGGGACGGTCGAGCGGCTCGATCCGGTCCGCTACATCACGAACGACTCCTCCGGCAAAATGGGCTTCGCGCTCGCCGAGGCCGCCCGCGACCAAGGGGCGGACGTCACGCTCGTCTGCGCGCGGACCGACGGGCCTCCTCCCGCGGGCGTGCGCATCGTCAAGGCGGAATCCGCGGAGGAGATGCGCGCGGCCGTCCTGGCGAGGCTGCCCGAGGCCGACGCCGTCGTCAAGGCGGCGGCGGTCGCCGACTACCGGCCGTCCGTCCGGCACGGCTCGAAGATGAAGAAGGGACCGGACCGGCTGACGCTGGAGCTCGAGAGGACGCCCGACATTCTGCAGGCGATCGGGGACTGGAAGCGGGAAGCCGAGGCAAGCGGCGCGGCGCGCTCCCCGCTCCCGTTCGTCGTCGGCTTCGCCGCCGAGACGGACGACGTGGAGCGCAACGCGCTGGATAAGCTCGCCCGCAAGCGCTGCGACCTGATCGTCGCCAACGACGTCTCCCGCGAAGGGGCGGGCTTCGGCGCCGACACGAACATCGTCAGCGTCTACGGGGCCGAAGGGCTAATCGAAGCGCTGCCGCTGCAATCGAAGAGGGCCGTGGCCGAGCGGCTCTGGAAGCTCGTCCGCGAGCGGGCCGGCTGGGAGGAGCCCGGCCGATGAGCGTGGCGCGAGTCATCGTCGACGTGCCGAGCCGGGAGACGGACCGGCCGTTCGACTATCTCATTCCCGCCCGTCTCGAAGGCTGGGTGGAGCCGGGCAGCCGGGTGGCCGTCCCGTTCGGCGGACGCACGCTGCAGGGCATCGTCGTCGCGACGAAGGACGACGCGGAAGTGGACCGCTCGCGGCTCAAGGAGCTCGCGGACGTGCTGGACGCCGTTCCGCCCCTCTCCGCCGAATTGGTCGAGCTGGGCGAATGGATGAGCCGGCGCTGGCTGTGCCCGCTGACGGTCGCCCTGCAGGCGATGCTGCCCGCCGCCCTCAAGGGCAAGACGGAGAAATACATCGCGATCGCCCGCGGCGCCGAGTGGACGGAAGCGGACCGCCTCTTCGACGGGGAGCTGATCGCCGCGCTGGAGCGCCAGTCGCCGCTGAAGCTGTCGACTCTGCTTCGGCAGTTCCCGGACCAGGCCGGCGCGATTCAGCGGCTGCTCAAGGCCGGCAAGCTCGAGGAGCTGCAGAAGGTGGAGGACCGGCTGTCCGTGCGGACGGTGCTGACCGTGTTCGCGCCTTCTCCGGAGCGGCTGCGGGCCGCGCTGGAGGCGATCCCGCGTCGGGCGGCGAAGCAGCGGGAGACGATCGAATATTTGCTGGCGCATCCGGAGCCGATCGCCCAGCAGCAGCTGGCCGAAGCGGTCGGCACGACGACCGGAACGATCAAGGCGCTGGCGGACAAGGGCTTCGTCGAGCTGCGGGCGGTGACCGAGGACCGCGACCCGTACGAGGGCCGCGAATTCCCGGCCTCCGCGCCGATGAAGCTGACGCCCGCGCAGGCGGCCGCCTTCGGGCCGATCGCCGCGGCCGTCGGGGAGGGGCGCCACGAGGTGTTCCTGCTTCACGGCGTGACCGGAAGCGGCAAGACGGAGATTTATTTGCAGGCGATCCAGCGCTGCCTCGAGCAGGGCAAGGAAGCGATCGTGCTCGTGCCGGAGATCTCGCTCACCCCGCAGATGGTCGAGCGGTTCAAGAGCCGGTTCGGCGAGCGCGTCGCCGTCCTGCACAGCCGCCTGTCGAACGGGGAACGCTACGACGAATGGCGCAAAATCCGCGACGGCCGGGCCCAGGTCGCCGTCGGCGCGAGATCCGCGATTTTCGCCCCGTTCGGCCGGATCGGGCTCATCGTCATCGACGAGGAGCACGAGTCGTCCTACAAGCAGGAGGAGAGCCCGAAGTACCACGCGCGGGACGTCGCCGTGGAGCGGGCGAGACAGCACGGCGCCGCGGTCGTCCTCGGCTCGGCGACGCCGTCGCTGGAGACGTACGCCGCCGCGACGATCGAGTCCGGCGCGCCGGGCAACCGGGACGCCGCGTTCCGGCCGGTGTACGTGCCGCTGCCGGAGCGGGTGGCCGACCGGCCGCTGCCGGGCGTGACGATCGTCGACATGCGCGAGGAGCTGAAGCTCGGCAACCGGGCGATGTTCAGCCGCGCTCTCGCGGACGCGCTGCAGGCGAGGCTCGACCGGGAGGAGCAGGCCGTCCTTCTGCTCAACCGGCGCGGCTACTCGACGTTCGTCATGTGCCGCTCCTGCGGCTACACGGCGCAGTGCCCGCATTGCGACATCGCGCTGACGTACCACCGCGGCTCGCAGAACCTGCGCTGCCATTATTGCGGGTACGCGGAGCGGGAGCCGACGGAATGCCCTTCGTGCCAGAGCCCGCACATCCGCTTCTTCGGGACCGGGACGCAGAAGGTGGAGGAGGCGCTGGCGCTCGCCTTCCCCGGCATCCGCGTCATTCGCATGGACGTGGACACGACGACGGAGAAGGGCTCGCACGAGAAGTGGCTGACGCAATTCCGCGAGCGGCGCGCCGACGTGCTGCTCGGCACGCAGATGGTGGCCAAAGGGCTCGATTTTCCCCATGTGACCCTCGTCGGGGTGCTCGCCGCGGATTCCGCGCTTAAGCTGCCGGACTTCCGCGCCCCCGAGCGGACGTTCCAGCTGCTCACGCAGGTGGCCGGCCGGGCCGGGAGGCACGAATTGCCGGGGGAAGTCGTCATCCAGACGTACGAGCCGGAGCATCCCTCCGTCGCCATGGTGGAGCGTCACGACTACGCCGGGTTCACGGCCCAGGAGCTTCGCCATCGGCGGGTGCTCGGCTATCCGCCGTTCGGCCGGCTCATCTCGCTGACGCTGTCGCACGAGCAGATGCCGCTTCTGATCGCGCTCGGCGAGTCGTTCGCGGCGAAGATGCGCGAGAAGGCGTCGGCCGCCGGGCTGACCGGCTCGTTCGCGGGCGGGGCTCCGCACGCGCTGGAGGTGCTCGGACCGGTTCCTTCGCCTATTCCGAGGCTGAAAGATCGCTACCGTTTTCAATGTATGGTAAAATATCGGGGAGACGTCGACGCGCCCGGCTGGGTCGCGAAGACGCTGCAGGAACTGGCGGAGACGACGAAGCGCTCGGGCGTAACGGTCGGCGTGGACGTCGATCCGCAGATGATGCTGTAAATCGACTATCCCGGCAAAGGATGATGAACTCATGGCCATTCGTTTAATCGTTAAGCATCCGGACGACGTTCTGCGGGAGCGGGCGAAGGAAGTCACCAAGTTCAACGCCAATTTGCATAAGCTGCTCGACGACATGGCGGACACGATGTACGACGCGGACGGCGTCGGCCTCGCCGCGCCCCAGGTCGGCATCTCGAAGCGGGTCATCGTCGTGGACGCGGACGAAGAGCATGGCTTGATCGAGCTCGTCAACCCCGAGATCGTCTCGAAGGAAGGCGAGCAGCTTGGTCCGGAAGGGTGCCTGAGCATTCCGGGGCTCCAGGGCGACGTCCGCCGCGCGCAGAAGGTGACGATCCGGGGACAGGACCGCCACGGCAACCCGGTCGAGTACACCGGGACGGACTTGCTCGCCCGCGCGTTCCAGCACGAGGTCGATCATTTGGACGGCGTGCTGTTCATCGACCTCGCGGAATCGGTCTACGAACGCAAGGCGGCGCCGGAACAGGACGGGGAATAAGATGCGGATCGTGTTCATGGGGACGCCGGATTTCGCCGTTCCTTCTTTGAAGGGATTGTTGGAAAAGGGATATGAGGTGGCGGCCGTCGTCACGCAGCCGGACCGGCCGAAGGGGCGGAAGCGGGAGCTGACGCCTCCGCCGGTCAAGGCGTTCGCGCTCGAGCGCGGGCTGCCGGTGCTTCAGCCGGAGCGGATGCGGGCGCCGGAAGCGGTCGCGGCCGTCGCGGAGTACGCGCCGGACCTGATCGTCACGGCGGCCTACGGGCAGATTCTGCCCAAGTCGGTGCTCGAGCTGCCGCGCCTCGGCTGCGTCAACGTGCACGGTTCGCTGCTGCCGCGGTACCGCGGGGGAGCGCCGATCCAGCGCTCGATCATCGACGGCGAGAGCGTGACGGGCGTGACGCTGATGTACATGGCGGAAGGGCTCGACACGGGCGACATGATCGCCCGCGTGGAAGTGCCGATAACCGACGAGGATACGTCGGGCACGATGTTCGCGAAGCTGAGCGAGGCGGGGGCGGAGCTGCTGCTCGAGTGGCTGCCGCGCTTGGCGGACGGCACGGCGCCTCGCGTGCCGCAGGACGATTCGCTGGCGACGTACGCGCCGAATTTGACTCGCGACGACGAGCGGCTGCATTGGGAGCGTTCGTCGCGCGAGCTGTTCAACCGGGTGCGGGGGCTGCACCCGATGGCCGGGGCGTTCACGTTCCTGGCGGGGGAAGTGTTCAAGGTGTGGGGGACGAAGGCGCCCGACGCTTCGGACGCTTCGCTTCGCGCGGAATGGGAGGCCGCGGCGCCCGGCTCCGTGCTGGAGACGGGGGCGTTCGGCATCCGCGTCCGCACGGGCGACGGCAGCCTCGTGCTGACGGAAGTGCAGCCGGCGGGCAAGAAGGCGCTGCCCGCGGCGGAGTATGCGAGAGGGGCGAGGCTCGCTCCAGGTACGGTGCTCGGTTAGTCGGGCGCCGTATTTTCGTTTGGCCGCCGGGAGCCGGATCGCCTCAAGTGGCTCAGGGCCTGAGGCAGTTTGGCGGATATTCGGCGGATTGGTCTAAAGTGACTCGGTGGCTGAGGTAGTTTAGCGGATATTCGGCGGATTGATCTAAAGTGACTCAGTGACTGAGGTAGATTGGCGGATATTCGGCGGAATGGCCGAAAGTGACTCCGTGGCTGAGGCAGTTTGGCAGAGATCCGGCGGATTGGCCTGCAGGCGGGCGCATTAGAAGAGGCTGTCGATGTACATAGGCCGTCTTAGCGACGGATAGGCAGGGAGTCCGGGAAATGCCGGAACCTTGCCGTCATTGGCCATACTTACAGTAAGCGGGACGACAGAGAACAAGGCAAGGGATCGGAGGACAATCACGTTGAATCGTCAAGAAGGCTCTCGGTCTTCCCGGGAACGTCCGGGAGCGAGAGGGAGCGACAAACCGCGGCTGAATTCCCGCAGCCATGGCCAAGGGAGGCCGGGCTCCAACAAGCCGGGGAGCAACGCGGCGAGAGAGGGAGCCCATGCAGGCCCCCAAGCAGGCGCAGGTGCTCAAGCAGGCCCCCAAGCAGGCGCAGGTGCCCGAGCAGGCGCGCCCAAGAAAGGCCGCCGCCCCGCCGGTCCGCGCGAAGCCGCGCTGCGCGTGCTGGAGCGGGTGGACTCGGAGGGGGCGTACAGCGGCCTCGAGCTCAACCGAGTCCTGACGGAGGCGGAGCTGTCCCGGCAGGACGCCGCGCTGGCGACGGAGATCGTCTACGGCACGATCCAGCGGCTGAACACGATCGACTACGTGCTGGGAGCCCGGGTGAAGGGCTGGCCGCGCAAGGTCGAGCCGTGGGTGCGCAGCCTGCTGCGCATGAGCTATTACCAGCTGCGCTGGCTCGATCGCGTCCCGGCGCACGCCGTCACCGACGAGGCCGTGCGCATCGCCAAGAAGCGCGGCCACGCCGGCATCGCCGGGCTCGTCAACGGCGTCCTTCGCGGTCTGCTCCGCGAAGGGGTCGCCCCGCCGCTGCCCGCCGGGCTGGACGCGGCGGAGCGCATCGCTCTCGAGCACAGCCATCCGCGCTGGCTCGTCGAGCGGTTCATCGCCGCCTACGGCCCCGAGGCGGCGGAGTCGATCTGCGCGGCGGGCAACGAGCCGCCGCACGCCTCGGCCCGCGTCAACCCGCTGCGCGCGAAGCGCGGGGAGCTGCTCGAGGCGATGGCCGCGGAGGGCATCTACGCGCGGCCGTCGCGGCTGGCGCCGGCGGGCATCGTCGCCACCCGGGCCGGCAGCCTGGCGGCGACGCCGTGGTATCGGGACGGCCGCCTCACCGTGCAGGACGAGAGCTCGATGCTCGTCGCCGCCGTCGCCGCGCCGCGGCCGGGCATGCGCGTGCTCGATTGCTGCGCCGCGCCGGGAGGCAAGTCGACCCATCTCGCGGAGCTGATGGAGGACCGGGGCGAAGTGATCGCCAACGACGTCCATCCGCACAAGGAGGCGCTCATCGCGCAGCAGGCCGAGCGGCTCGGGCTCGCCTGCGTCCGGACGACGGTGGGCGACGCGGCCGAGCTGCCGGACAAGCATCCGCCCGGCTCGATGGACGTCGTGCTGCTCGACGCTCCTTGCTCCGGCTTCGGCGTCATTCGGCGCAAGCCGGAGATCAAATGGAACAAGACCGAAGAGGATGTCGCGAGCCTGGCCGCTCTTCAGCGCCGCCTGCTCGAACAGGCGGGCAAGCTCGTTCGGCCGGGCGGCACCCTCGTGTACAGCACGTGCACGATCGCGCCGGAGGAGAACGAGGAGGCGGTGCGGCATTTTCTCGGGAGCCGTCCGGACTTTGCGCTCGACCCCGATTGGCCGGAGGAGATCTTAGCCGCCTTGCGGGAGGAGAACGCGCTGCCGGAGCCGTTCGCGGGGATGGCGCAGCTGCTTCCGCATCAATTCGGCAGCGACGGGTTCTTCATCGCCCGGATGAAGCGGCGGGAGCAGCCGGCCACCTAAGCCGGGACATGCGGGCTCGCTTCCCGGACGCGCGCCGGGACATCGGTTCGGGCGCCCGGGCGGGGCGGTCCCGAATCCGGACGATGGACGAGCCGGCGGTCCCCCTTCGGTCCGGGCAAGCCCCCCGACCCCGGCCTTCTTCCTGCTCCAAGCGCGTTATGGTAAAATAGATCGAACGGTGGTGACCTCAATGGAAAAGCAAGAAATCAAAGGTTTGGACAACAAGCTGAATTACAAACCCGACAAACCTTTCATTTACGATTACTCGCTCGAACAGCTTCAGGAGTGGGTCAAGGAGAACGGCGAGCCGGCCTTCCGCGCCGGGCAAATATTCGATTGGCTGTACGTGAAGAGGGTCGGCTCGTTCGACGAGATGTCGAACCTTCCGAAGCCGCTCCGCGACAAGCTCGCCGAGCAATTCGCCTTCGTGACGCTGACCGAGATCACGAAGCTGCAATCCAAGGACGGAACGGTCAAGTTCCTGTTCGGCCTGCACGACAACCACGCGATCGAGACGGTCATCATGCGGCACAACTACGGCAACAGCGTCTGCGTCACGACGCAGGTCGGCTGCCGCATCGGCTGCACGTTCTGCGCTTCGACGCTCGGCGGGCTGAAGCGCAACCTGACGGCCGGCGAGATCGTCGCCCAGGTCGTCCAGTCGCAGAGGCTTCTCGACGCCGATGGGGAGCGGGTATCGAGCATCGTCATCATGGGCTCCGGGGAGCCGTTCGAGAACTTCGACAACACGATGACGTTCCTGCGCCTGATGACGCACCCGAAGGGGCTCAACATCGGCCAGCGCCACATCACGGTGTCGACGAGCGGCATCGTGCCGAACATCATCCGCTTCGCGGACGAGAACACCCAGATCAACCTGGCGATCTCGATCCACGCGCCGAACGACGAGCTGCGGTCGAAGCTGATGCCGGTCAACCGGCGGTTCCCGTTCTCCGAAGTGATGGACGCGTGCCGGTACTACATCGAGAAGACGGGCCGGCGCATCACGTTCGAGTACGCGCTCATCGGCGGCGTCAACGACCGCCCGGAGCACGCGGAGGAGCTGGCGGACGTGCTGAAGGGAATGCTGTGCCACGTCAACCTGATCCCGGTCAATTACGTTCCCGAACGCGATTACGTGCGCACTCCGCGCGACGACATTTTCGAGTTCCATCGCATTCTCGAACGCAAGAAGATCAACGCGACCATTCGCCGGGAGCAAGGGCACGACATCGCGGCCGCCTGCGGGCAGCTGCGGGCGAAACATATGGAAGCGCAGGCGAGGTGACCTGTTGGTGAGAACGGCCATGCGAAGTCATGTGGGAAGAGTAAGGCAACTGAACGAAGACCTGGCCTGGATCGGCACGACCGCGAGCGGCCTCACCGCCGCGGTCGTGGCCGACGGGATGGGCGGCCATAAGGCCGGGGAAGTGGCGAGCGGACTGGCGGTGGAGAGCCTGTCCCGGTCGCTGTCCGCTTGGCGGGAAGACCTCGGCGACGAAGCGGGAGGAAGGACCAAGCTCCGCGAGCTGGTCCGCAAGGCGAACGCCACCGTCTACGAGACGGCTTCGGCCAACGAGCAGTACTCGAACATGGGAACGACCGTCGTTCTGGCCCTGCTGGACGACAGCCGGGGACTGATCGGCCACATCGGGGACAGCCGCGCCTACCGGCTGCGGGCCGGGGAGATGGAGCAGCTGACCGAAGACCATACGCTCGTCAACGAGCTCGCCAAGTCCGGCCAGCTCAGCCCCGAGGAGGCGGCCCATCATCCCCGCCGCAACGTGCTGACGCGGGCGCTCGGGACCGACAAGGAAGTCGAGCCGGACCTGAAGCTGATCGACTGGCGTCCGGGCGACCGGCTGCTGCTGTGCAGCGACGGACTCAGCAGCCTCGTCGAGGACCGTCTCATCGCGCAGACGCTGGGGGACCCGGATACCGACCTGGAGCAGACGGCGGACCGGCTGATCGCGCTGGCCCTGCTCGCCGGCGGCGACGACAACGTAACGGTAGCACTCATCGATTACGATAAGGATGCAGACGCCGCGGGAGGGGGGACGGCATGATCGGTCATACGCTCGGAGGGCGGTACGAACTGCTGGCCCGCGTCGGCGGCGGCGGCATGGCTCTCGTGTACAAGGCGAGAGACATTCTGCTGAACCGGTTCGTCGCCGTCAAGGTGCTGCGCCAGCAGTTCATGCACGACGAGGAATTCATCCGGCGGTTCCGCCGCGAAGCGCAGGCGGCCGCCTCGCTCTCCCATCCGAACATCGTCAGCATCTACGACGTCGGGCAGGAAGACGACGCGCATTATATCGTCATGGAGTACGTGGACGGCAACAACCTGAACGAGATCATTCGCGAGAGGGCCCCCCTTCAAGTCGAAGAGGCGGTCCGGATCGCTTCCCAAATATGCGACGCGCTCGACCACGCCCATCATAATCAGATCATCCATCGCGACATCAAGCCGCACAACATCCTGATCGGCAAGAACGGCCGGGTCAAAGTGACCGACTTCGGCATCGCGAGGGCGGTCACGTCGTCGACGATCACGCAGACGGGTTCGGTCGTCGGCTCGGTGCACTACTTCTCCCCGGAGCACGCCAAGGGCGTGACGACGGGCGAGAAGTCCGACATTTATTCTCTCGGCATCGTTCTCTATCAGATGCTGACGGGCCGGCTGCCGTTCCTCGGCGAGAGCCCGATCAGCGTGGCGCTGAAGCATCTCCAGGAGCCGT
This sequence comes from Cohnella xylanilytica, assembly GCF_014212175.1. GTDB lineage: Bacteria > Bacillota > Bacilli > Paenibacillales > Paenibacillaceae > Cohnella > Cohnella xylanilytica. The sequence continues at coordinate 127,864 of NZ_JACJVR010000064.1, forward strand.
TCGAGGAGCCGCGTCTCGTCAACCCGCATATCCCGCAGAGCGTGGAGAACGTCATTCTTCGGGCGATGCGCAAAAACCAGCAGGAGCGTTATTCGTCCGCCAAGTCGATGCTGGCCGATCTGGAGACGTGCCTGCAGCCCCAGCGTCTGCACGAGCCCCGGGTCCAGTTCGCAAGCGACATGGACGACGACGAGGAGGAGCGGACAAGGGTCATTCCGGCGCTTAAGCCGGATATGCGGCTGTCCGGCCAGGAGACGATCGCGAAGGCCGGCGAGGGGCAGCAGCCGAAGCGGCGGGACGAGGCGGAGAACGAGGAGGAGCCGAAGCGCCGCTGGGTGCTGCCGACCGTGTTCGCGGTCATCGCGGTCGTGCTGATCGGCATTCTGATCTGGGCGGTCATGGCGCTCAAGGGGCAGCTTAGCCCGAAGGACGTGGAGATTCCGACCGTCGTCGGGATGCCGTTCGCAGACGCCAAGGCGGAGCTGGAGAAGGTCGGTCTTCACGTCGTCGAACCCCCGCCCGTGGAGCCGAGCGACACGGTGGAGAAGGATCGCGTCATCAAGCAGGATAAGCAGGACATGGCCGTCAAGGAAGGGGCCACGATCACCCTGACCGTCAGCTCGGGCGTCCAGCTGAGCCCGATGCCGAAGGTCACCGAGCAGTCGTACGACGACGCGGTCGAGATGCTGAAGAATATCGGGGTGGACGAGAGCCGCATTCACAAAAACGAGATCAACGACGTCAGCGAGATCGGAACGGTTCTCGACCAGGAGCCGAAGGCGGAGACGGACTTCGATCCGAAGAAGGCGACCGTCACGCTCACCGTCAGCAAGGGCCCCCAGTCGATCAAGATGCCGAACCTGATGGGAATGACGCTTGAGGAAGCCAAGGCCGAGATCGAGAGAAACAATTTGAAGCTTGTTGAGGTGAATAACGAGCCCAGCTACTCGACGAAGGGGCTGGTGTTCGAGCAATACCCGGCTAAGCCGGACGAACCGATCGACGTCGGCTCCGAAGTGAAGCTGTGGGTCAGCAGCGGTTATCCGGAGGAAGCGAAGGAGAGGCCATACGACGTGACGGTGTCTCCGGCCACGGAGGGAGTTACGAGCACGATCGTGATCAAGTACTCCGACGCCCGGGGCGACAACATCGAGTATAAGACGATGAAGATCAAGGAGACCAAGACCGTCCGGCTCACGCTTGTCCTCTCCCCGACCAAGGCCGGGAAGATTACGGTATACCGGGACGATCAATTCTACAGCGAGGTTCCCGTTCCTTACGAGGATGTGCCGGCGTCCGTCGAACCCGAACCGCCCGCTTCCTCGGAGCCGCCTTCCGGCGACGGAACGGTCGAAGGCGAAGGCGGCAATCCGGAAGGCGGAGCCGACGGGAACGGCGGCGACAACGGCCACGGCGAATCGGAGAACCCGCAATGACCAAAGGAGATTTGGAATGCCCGAAGGCCTGATCTACAAAGCGCTCAGCGGCTACTATTACGTCATGAACGAAGAGGGACGGCCGATTCAATGCCGGGCCCGGGGGATCTTCAAGAAAAGAGGGGAGTCCCCCCTCGTCGGGGACCGGGTCGACTACGGCGAGACGGAGAACGGCGAAGGGACGGTGGACCGGATCCTGCCCCGCTCGACGGAGCTCGTCCGGCCCCCGGTCGCCAACGCCGATCTGGCCGTGCTCGTGTTCTCGGTGCTGCGGCCGGAGCTGAACCTGCAGCTGCTCGACAAGTTCCTCGTCCACACCGAGCATGCGGGGCTCGACGCCCTGATCGTTCTGACGAAGATGGACGCGCTGGATGACGCCGAGGACGGGGATCGGGTTCGCGCGGACGTCGAAGCCGCCCGCGCTCTGTACGCTTCGATCGGGTACGAGACGATCGCGACCAGCTCGAAGAAGCGGGAGGGGCTGGACGCGCTGAGGGAACGCCTCAGCCGTCATATCAGCGTGTTCGCCGGGCAATCGGGCGTCGGGAAGTCTTCGCTCGTCAACGCGCTCGTCCCCGGCCTGGAGCTGGCGACGAACGAGATCAGCGACAAGCTCGGCCGAGGGAAGCACACGACCCGCCACGTCGAGCTGATCCGGCTGGAACACGGCGGCTACGTCGCCGACACGCCCGGCTTCAGCCAGCTCGACTTCGCGGAGCTCGGCATCGAGCAGATCGGCGACTGCTTCCGGGAGTTCCGGGAGCTGTCGGCCGGCTGCAAATTCCGCGGATGCACCCACATCCACGAGCCCGGCTGCGCGGTGCTGGCGGCCAAGGAGAGCGGCGCCATCGCCGCGAGCCGCTACGACCATTACGCGGGGTTCATGGCGGAATGGAAAGAGAATCGACGGAGGTATTAGCAGAATGACGATCATCGCACCTTCCATCCTGTCCGCGGATTTCGCCCGGCTCGGAGAGGAAGTCCGCGACGCGGAGAAGCATGGAGCCGATTGGATTCATATCGATATCATGGACGGGCAGTACGTGCCGAACCTGACGTTCGGGCCGCCGATCGTGGCGGCCATCCGGCCGTACACGAAGCTGCCGTTCGACGTTCATCTCATGGTGCATTCGCCGGAGAATCTGTTCGCGGATCTGGTCAAGGCCGGAGCGGACCGGATCACGGTGCACGCCGAGGCGTGCGTCCACCTGCACCGGACCGTGCACGCGATCCGCGAGCTCGGTCTGAAGGCCGGCGTCGCGCTGAACCCGCACACGCCGCTGTCCGTTCTCGACTACGTGCTGGACGATCTCGATCTCGTCCTGATCATGACGGTCAATCCCGGCTTCGGCGGCCAGTCGTTCATCCCGGCGATGCAGGGCAAGATCCGCGCCCTGCGCGACGAGCTGGACCGGCGCGGCCGGAGCGGCACGCACATCGAGGTCGACGGAGGCATCAACGGGGAGACGGCGGCGCTCGTCGCCCAAGCGGGCGCGAACGCGCTCGTGGCGGGCAACTACATTTTCGGCCATCCCGACCGCTCTTCCGCCATCTCGACCTTGAGGGCGAGCGCCCAAATTCGATAACCGGCCCTTCCTCCGGTATAGGACAAAGCCGCTCCCGCATACACATGAATCATCGGCGCGCGCCAGGCGGTAAACGTCGCGTTCGCGCGTATTCGGCGGGGCCGCCAAGGGACCGGAGGAGGGTGTGAGGATGAAGTTTTATACGATCAAGCTTCCTAAATTTCTGGGCGGGTTTGTCAAGGCGATCCTGAACACGTTCCAGAAGAACTGAAGCCTCCATGGAACCCGCGGTTCCCGGAGGCTCCGGCTCTGCCGGGAAGACGCTTGCACGGATAACAAAAAGCACCTGGAAGCCCAGGTGCTTTTGTCATGCGCGAAGCCGCATCCGCGTTCGGACGGGATCGTATCCGATCGTCCGGGCCGCAGGGGCGCGATGCTTCTTATACGCGGGTCACTTTGCCGGATTTCAGGGCGCGGGTGCTGACGTACACGCGCTTCGGTTTGCCGTTCACCAGAATGCGCACCTTCTGCACGTTGACCCCCCAAGAACGGCGGTTATGGTTGTTGGCGTGAGATACGTGATTGCCGGAACCGGGCTTCTTCCCCGTGATGTAACATTTGCGAGCCATTAAATCCACCTCCCTACCGAGACCTTGCAGACACTTTTACTATCATAGCATACGCCTAATAGGGTTGCAATCCGGGATTTCGGCTTCAATCCGCCGATTTTTTATAGTACAATGAGGTATGGTCCATAATACCAGCATAAAGGAGTGAATTTCCATGCCCATGCAACTGGCGACGGAGAACGGGAGAATCGACATATCGGATCAAGTGGTCGCGGTAATTGCCGGTTCGGCGGCAGTGGATTGTTATGGACTGGTCGGCATGGCTTCCCGCAAGCAATTGAAGGACGGAATCGCCGAGCTGCTCGGGCGGGAGAACCTGTCCAGGGGCGTGGAAGTGCGCCGGGAAGGCGAACAGACCCATCTGGATCTGTACGTCGTCGTCAGCTACGGAACCAAGATATCCGAAGTCGCCCACAATATCCAGTCCAAGGTGAAGTACGTGCTGGAGGAAGTCGTAGGACTTCGCGTCGACTTCGTCAATATTTATGTTCAGGGCGTACGCGTGACACGGTAGGCAACGACCGGATCTCATCCAAGAACCGACATTAACCGATCGTACCTTCGGAAGGGGAATACCATTTGAGCAAACGCAGCTTGAACGCGGCGGAATGGACGGCCATGGTGATGGCCGGAGCGGATCGACTGGCGAAGCACCAGGACCGCGTCAACGAATTGAACGTGTTCCCGGTGCCGGACGGCGATACGGGAACGAACATGAACATGACCATGTCGGCCGGAGCGGCCGAATTGAACCATAAACCGACGGACGAAGTCGGCCGCGCCGCGGAGGTGCTGGCCAAGGGGCTGCTCATGGGCGCCCGCGGCAATTCCGGCGTCATCCTGTCCCAGCTGTTCAGAGGCTTCTCCCGTTCCGTGGCCGGTCTGCGCGAACTGACCGTTCCCGCATTCGCGGCGGCTCTGCAACAAGGAGTTGACACCGCTTACAAGTCAGTGGCGAAGCCCGTCGAAGGAACGATTCTGACCGTCGCCCGGGAGGCCGCCCGCCAGGGCACGGCCGCTTCGCGGCGCACGGCGGATCTCGCCGAATGGATGAACGAAGTGCTCGCCAAGGCCGCCGAGACGCTCTCCCGCACGCCGGAGATGCTGCCGGTGCTGAAGCAGGTCGGGGTCGTCGATTCCGGCGGCCAGGGGCTCGTTTATATATATGAAGGCTTCGCGGACTACCTGGCTTCGGCGGAGGGAATCGGCGCGGGCGCGGGGGGCTATTCGCCCTACGAGACCCCGGCTTCCCGGCCGTCTCCCGGAGCCGCCCCGTCCGCCGCTAACGCCGCTTCGGCCGCGGCTTCGCCCGTTCCGGCCGCTTCCGCGGCGGATTCGAACGCCGGCCGTTCGGCCCAGTCGCGGCTCGCGACCGAATCGATCCGGTTCCCGTACGACATGGAGTTCTTCATTCGCCGGGATTCCCTCGCGGGCAAGGCTCCCTTCCCGGAAGCCGCCTTCCGCAGGACGCTCGAGAAGGACGGCGATTCGGTCATCCTGATCGACGACGGGGATATCGTGAAGGTGCACGTGCACTCCCGGCGTCCCGGCGACGTGCTGAACGCCGCGATCGTCTACGGCGAATTGACCGAGCTGCGCATCCTGAACATGCAGGACCAGCACCGCGAGCTGCTTCGCGAGAAGCCGGGAGCCGGCCCGGCGGCCGTGCTTCCGAAGCCGTACGAGGGAGAATCCCTCGGCCTCGAGGCCGCTTCGGGATTGCCCGCGGCCGTAGCCCAAGCCGAAGAGCCGGCCGCGTCTGCGGCTTCGATCCGGGAGCCGGCGCCGGCCAATCCGTACGCGTACGAGATGGCGCCGTTCGGGATCGTCGCGGTGAGCGTCGGCAAGGGCAACGAGGAGCTGCTGCGCAGCCTCGGGGTCGACGCGGTTATCTCCGGCGGGCAGAGCATGAACCCGAGCACCGAGGACCTGGTGAAGGCGATCGGGACGCTGGCGGTGGAGCACGTGTTCATCCTGCCGAACAACCCGAACATCCAGATGGCCGCCAAGCAGGCGGCGGAGCTGGCGGAGCGCCCGGCGACGGTCATCCCTTCGACCAGCATTCCGCAAGGGATGGCGGCGCTGCTCGCCTTCCGCGAGGAGGATTCGGCCGAGGCCAACGCGGAGCGCATGCTGAAGGCGATCGAGCGGGTGTCGACGGGGCAGCTGACGAAGGCGGTCCGGGATACGCGCATCGACGGCCTGGACATCAAGGACGGCCAATATATCGGCATCCTGAACAAGGCGATCGTCGCCGCCGAGGACGGCGTCGAGGAAGCCGCCCGGACCTTGCTGGCCAAGATGATGGAGGCCGGGGACGAGCTCGTCATGATCCTGACGGGGGAAGGGGCCGATCCGGCCTGCACGGGAGCGCTGCTCGCCTGGCTGGACGAGAAGTATCCGGAGGCCGAAGTCGAGGTGCATGAAGGCGGACAGCCGCTGTACCCGTATTGGTTCATGGTGGAACAGAATTGATCCGGGCATCCGGACGAATAGAGAACGGAGGCATGCCCATGAGTTCGATCGCGATCGTGACGGACAGCACCGCCGATATTCCCCGGGAAGTCCGGGAGAGGCTCGGCATCGAGATGGTGCCCCTGCGCGTTCATATCGGCGGCGAGGAATACCTCGACAACGTGACGCTGCAGCCGGCGGAATTTTACGAGAAGCTGCGCCAATCGGCGACGCTGCCGAAGACGTCCCAGCCGTCTCCTTCGGACTTTTACGAGATTTTTAAACGTCATACGGACGAAGGACGAGCCGTCATCTCGATTCATCTGTCCTCGGCCATGAGCGGCACGTACCAGTCGGCCTTGCTGGCCCAGTCGATGCTGGAAGGCGAAGGCGACGTGACGGTCGTCGACTCCAAGTCGGCGTCCTACGGCTACGGCATGATGGTCGTCCTGGCCGCCGAGCTGGCCCGCCAGGGCGTCGGCCGGGACGAGATTCTGGAGCGGATCGGGCGCCTGAAGCGGGAGACGAAGCTTTATTTTCTCGTGGACACGCTCGAATACTTGCACAAGGGCGGCCGCATCGGCCGGGCGTCGGCTCTGTTCGGCACGCTGCTGAACATCAAGCCGATTCTGACCATCGACGACGAAGGCTATGTCAACGCGCTGGACAAGGTGAGAGGGCAGAAGCGGGCGTACGCCCGCATCGTCGAGCTGCTGGAAGCGGACTTCGGCTCAGGCCCCGTCGACATGTCGGCCGTCGTGACGCCCGGCCGGACCGAGATGGCGGACGAATTGATCGCCGTACTGAAGGAGCGGTTCCAGGTTCGCGAATACAACCGTTCGGAGATCGGCCCCGTCATCGGCACGCATGCCGGCCCCGGCACGGTGGGGATCTTCTTCTCCCCGGCGGCGCGGCGATAGGCAGCATGGAGAGGTTGATAGCGCATGACGACAGACTTGTTCGCTATCCCCGTAGAGAAACTCCGAGGCGTGAGCACCCAGAAGGCGGGGGAGCTTCACGCCTTGGGCATTTCATCGGTCGGGGATCTGATCGACTATTATCCGTTCCGGTACGAGGATTACCGGATCCGCGCGCTTCACGAGGTGAAGGACGGGGATAAGATCACGGTGCAGGGCACGATCTCTTCGGCGGCCTCCCTGCAGCGGTACGGCCGCACGGCCCGGCTGCTGTGCCGGGTCACCGTGGAAGGCCTCCTGATTACGGCCGTCTGGTTCAATCGGGCGTTCCTGAAGGATCAGCTCGAGCTCGGCCGGGAGATCACGATGACGGGCAAGTGGGATCAGCGCCGCAGGCAGCTGACGGTGGCGGAGTCGGAATTCCCGGACCGCGGGGGCGCCAAGACGGGGACGCTGCAGCCGGTCTATTCGGTCGGGGGCAGCCTGACCCAGGCCTGGATGCGCAAGAAGATCGACGAGGCGCTGAACCAGTACGGCGCGATGATCCCCGAGCTGCTGCCGGCGGAGCTGCTGAACCGGCACGGGCTTATCCCGCGGCGCGAGGCGGTCATGCGGCTGCACCGGCCGGAGAACACGAAGGAGGGGCAGGAGGCCCGGCGCCGGATGGTGTACGAGGAGCTGTTCCTGTTCGAGCTGAAGCTGCAGGCCTACCGCGCGGCGAACCGGAAGCAGCCGGACGGCATCGCCCACCCGGTGAACAGCGAGGAGGTCCGCGCCTTTGTGGCGGCGCTGCCGTTCGAGCTGACCGACGCGCAGAAGCAGGTCATCAACGAGATTACGTACGATATGAAAAGACCGTATTCGATGAACCGCCTGCTCCAGGGCGACGTCGGCTCGGGCAAGACGGTCGTGTCCGCGGTCGCGCTGTACATGACCGTAAGGGCCGGCTACCAGGGAGCGCTTATGGTGCCGACGGAGATTCTCGCCGAGCAGCACGCCCGTTCGCTCGGCAAGCTGTTCGAGCCGTACGGCATTCAGGTGGGGCTGCTGACCGGCAGCCTGACCGACCGCAAGCGGAAGGACGTCCTGGCCGCGCTGCAGATGGGGCTGATCGACATCGTGATCGGCACCCACGCGCTTATCCAGGACGACGTCGTCTTCCGGCGGCTCGGGCTCGTCGTGACGGACGAGCAGCACCGGTTCGGGGTGAACCAGCGGAGCATCCTGCGCAAGAAGGGGCTGAACCCGGACGTGCTGTCCATGACGGCGACGCCGATTCCGCGGACGCTCGCGATCACGGTGTTCGGAGACATGGACGTCTCCACGATCCAGGAGCGGCCGAAGGGGCGCAAGCCGATCAAGACGTATTGGGTGAAGCACGAGATGATGGACCGGGTGCTCGGGTTCATCCGGCGGGAGGCGGAGCTCGGCCACCAGACGTTCTTCATCTGCCCGCTCATCGAGGAATCCGAGAAGCTCGACGTGCAGAACGCCATCGATCTTCACGCCGAGCTGAGGCTGGCGATGCCGGAGCTTGCGATCGGGCTGCTGCACGGGCGGATGACGCCCGCGGAGAAGGACGAGGCGATGGGCGACTTCGCGGCCGGCAAGACGACCGTTCTCGTCTCCACGACGGTTATCGAGGTCGGGGTGGACGTGCCGAACGCGACGCTGATGATCGTCATGGACGCCGAGCGGTTCGGGCTGTCCCAGCTGCACCAGCTGCGGGGAAGGGTAGGCCGGAGCGACCTTCAATCGTACTGCGTCCTGATCGCGGATCCGAAGACGGAGAACGGGCAGGAGCGGATGAAGGCGATGACGGATACCGACGACGGCTTCGAGATCGCCAGACGCGACCTGGAGCTGCGCGGGCCCGGGGAATTCTTCGGCACGAAGCAGAGCGGGGTGCCGGAGTTCAAGGTCGCCAACCTGATGGAGGATTTCGCCGTGCTGGAGCAGGCGAGGGACGACGCCGCCGAGCTGACGGCGCGGCCGGAGTTCTGGACGTCCCCCGGATACGAGGGGCTGCGAAGTTATCTGCGGCGGGAAACGACGCTCGAGGGCGAGCCGCTCGATTGATTTGGGGGTCATCATCCGTCCCGGTCCGGCATAGGATAATCGAGATTATGCCGAAGGGACGTGGGACGCTAATGAGCTGGCAGAAATTCGGCATCAGGCCGGATCTCGTCGAGCGCGTCAAATTCAAGCTCAAGAATCCGTCGACCAAGGAGAAGTTCAAGCAGCTGCTCGACGGGGCGACCAAATACGATCTTCAAGACCGCGTCAAAGTCCGAAAGTGGGTGAAGTCGGCCTCGCGCATTCTGAACGAGCCGCTGACCGATATTCAGGAAGAGCAGATCGTCAGCTTCGTCATCGCGCAGAGGATCGATCCGAAGAACACGTTCCACCTGCTGAAGCTGTGGGCGATGTTCCGTTAGCGCTCCGTCCGGAGCGCTTTTTTCTCTACCCGTTCGCCTTCTCCAGGCACGCCGGCACGTCGTTCGCCACGTTGCCGACGAGCCGCCCGACCTCGTACGCTTCCATCTCTTCCGCCGGATACGGCGCGAGAAGCCCGGCGAGCTTCGCCGGCTCCCGCACCCGGCGGTCGAGCCACAGGTCCTCGTCTTCCTTCCTCAGAATGACCGGCATCCGGTCGTGAATGTCCGCCATGAGCCGGTTCGGCTCCGTCGTCAGAACGGCGCACGTGTGCAGCCGGTCGCCGTCCGGCGACGTCCACGTCTCGTACAAGCCGGCGAGGCTGAACAGCCCGCCCCCGCGAAGCGTGATGCGGAACGGCCGGCTCGGCCCGCCCGCGATCTTCTTCCATTCGTAGAAGCCGTCGGCCGGGATCAGGCACCGCTTGGTCCGGTACGCGTTCCGGTAAGCGGGCCGCTCCTCCAGCGTCTCGGCGCGCGCGTTGATCATGCGATTGCCGATCTTCGGGTCGTCCGCCCAAGGCGGGACGAGCCCCCATCTCAGCATCCCCAGCCTGCGTCCCTCGGCGCCCGCGATCACGGCCGGCACCATCTGCCCCGGGGCGATATTGTAGCGCGGCTGGTACTCGGCGGACATGTTCTCGGCTTCGTACCGGGCCAGCAGCTCCTCGAGCGTCACCGTAATCGTATACCTTCCGCACATCCCGCTTCTCTCCTTCCGAAGGACGGCCATTCCTTCCGTTTGGCTTCATTATACCGCATCTTCCCCCGCAAAAATGAGCGATTGACCTAGAGGATTGTCCAATCGACGGGACGAGGAAGGACATACGATGTATCATCTTCACGCAGAAGGAGGTGAACACGGTGGGCAGATTTTTGGATTTGCGGAGCTCGATGAACTCCAGCATCACCGGCGCTCCCAACACCCCCCTGACGACGACTCCCGTGCTGTTCGGCGTTATCGGCCTGCAGACGGACAACGTCGCCAACAAAGTCATTACTCTCACCGGCATGGTGGGCATCAGCGACCCGATCGTCGGCAACACGTTCACCATCCAAATCCTCCGCGGCACGACGACCTACAGCCCGGCCAACGTTATCTACACCGCCACGTTGGGCGTTCGCGTGTCGTTATTCTCGGATATCTACACCTTCACCGCGCAAGACCTGCTTGCGCCCGCCGCGGCAGAAACGATTTACTCGGCGTTTATTTTCGGCGGCCCTCTGATCGTGCTGAGCGGGGTGCGTACCGGTCCCGAAGTGTTCTGGGGAATCGCGTCGCAAGGCGCGCCGTAATCGCGATAACGGGAATACGATTTTTTTTCGCGCCAAGCCGGCGGGGAACCTTCGGGGTTCTCCGCCGGCTTTTTGTCGCGTCGCAAGGCGGACGGCACGGTGCACCTGTCCAATCGGAACGTTCCCGCGCGGCATAGACTGGGACAGAGTTTATTGTCTAAGGGCGAAGGAGGAGCGCCGTGATCACCGTCAGCTTGTGCATGATCGTCAAGAACGAGGAAGAGGTGCTGGCCCGATGTCTCGACTCGGTCCGCGACCTGGTGGACGAGATCGTGATCGTGGATACCGGGTCGACCGACGGGACGAAGGAGATCGCTTCCCGTTACACCGATCGCATTTACGATTTCGAATGGATTTACGATTTCGCGGCCGCCCGCAACTATTCGTTCTCGCTCGCGACCCAGGACTACATCCTGTGGCTGGACGCCGACGACCGGCTGCGGGAGAGAGACCGGAAGCTGTTCGCGTCGCTGAAGGAGACGCTCGACCCGGCGGTCGATTCGGTGGCGATGGAATATCACTTGCTGCTCGACGCGGAGGGCAATCCGGCCGCGATGTCCCGGCGGAACCGGCTCGTCAAGCGCAGCCGGGGTTACCGGTGGCATAATCCGATCCACGAATATCTGGAAGTGAACGGCAACGTTTATTTGACCGACATCGCGGTGACCCACGACCGCAAGGGAAGCCATTCCGCGCGGAACCTCGACATCTTCCAGAGAATGATGGAGCGGGACGGAGGCTTGTTCGGCCGCAACCTGCTGTACTACGGCAACGAGCTGGCCGATTCGCAGAGATATGCGGAAGCGGCCGAGATTTACGAGAAGTTCCTGAGCCAGCCCGTCGAATATTTCGAGGACCATCTGCTCGCCTGCTCGAAGCTGGCGGAATGCCGCCACCATCTCGGCGACATGGAAGGCAAGCTGCGTAGCCTCGTCCGGACGATGGAATACGACATTCCGCGCGCCGACTTCTGCTGCGCGATCGGCTACTGCTACCAGGACCGCGGGGAGATCCGGAAGGCGATCTTCTGGTACGAACTCGCCCTCCGGCTGGAGAAGCCGCTGCACCACTTCGGCATTCTGAACCTTATCTGCTGGACCTGGCTGCCGCATCTGCAGCTGTGCATCTGCTACGGACTGCTCGGAGAGCTGGAGAGAGCCTACGAGCACAACGAGAAGGCGCTGGAATTTTTGCCCCGCGACCCGAACCTGCTCTCCAACCGGGCCAAGCTTCTGGAAGCCATGGGGGAAGGGGGAGGGCCGGGTTGACCACGAGCATCGTCATCGTGACGCACAATCAGCTCGCCGTCACCAAGCGCTGCATCGAGAGCATTCGCCGGCATACGGCCGAGGGCAGCTACGAGCTGATCGTCGTCGACAACGCTTCGGCGGACGGCACGGCGAAGTGGCTGAAGGAGCAGCCCGACGTCCGGCTCGTCGAGACGGGAACCAACGCGGGGTACGCCAGAGGGTGCAACGCGGGAGCGGCGGCCGCTTCGGGGGACCGCATCCTGCTTCTCAACAACGATACGGCGGTCACGCCCCGCTGGCTCGAGCAGCTGACGCGGGCGCTGGACAGCGGGGACGACGTCGCCGCCGTCGGGCCGGTCACGAACTACGCGGGATACGGGCAGACGGTGGAGGCGACGTACCGGACTCCGGAAGAGCTGGAGAGGTTCGCGGAGGCTTACAACGTATCGACCCCTTCCCTGTGGGAAGAGAGGCTGAAGCTGATCGGCTTCTGCCTGCTCGTCTCCCGCCGCGCCTGGGAGGCCGTAGGCCCTCTGGACGAGGCTTACGGCATCGGCAACTACGAGGACGACGACTGGTGCCTGCGCGCGCGGCGGTTCGGATACCGCCTGCTGCTGTGCAAGGATACGTTCGTTCACCACGAAGGAAGCGCGACGTTCCGGGACCGCCAGGAGCTGCACCGCAAGCTGATGCACGACAACGCGATCGTGTTCCAGCGCAAGTGGGGGTTCCATCCGGCGATCGCCACCAACATCCGGACGGACGTGCTGGACTCGCTGGAGCCGGCCGTGAAGGGCAAGAAGGGCCTCAAGGTGCTGGAGATCAGCTGCGGCTGCGGGGGAACCCTGCTCGAGCTGCGCAACCGGCACCCGGACTTCCGGCTGTTCGGCTTCGAGGCGAACGACGCCGCCGCGGGAATCGCCCGCGGCATCGCCGAGAGAGTCTGGACGGCAGCGGATCCCTCGCTGTGGGACGAAGAAGGGGACGGCTACGACGCCGTGCTGCTGCACGACGTCTTCCCGACCGCGCTGCCTTCCGAGGCGATGTCCGCGCTAGAGACGCTGCTGCGCCCGGGAGGGGTCGTCGTGGCGACGGTGCCGAACCGGCTGAACGCGGCCCACGTGAAGGCGTTCCTGTCCCCGGTCAGCCGGCTGAAGCCGGGATCGATGCTGTCGGAGGCCGAGACGAAGCGGCGGCTCGAGGAGCACGGCTATACCGACGTCGCCGTCGAGAAGCTGGCGGGGGAGATCGATGAGGAGGCGGTCGAGGCGCTGACGAAGATCGCGGGCCGCGACCGGAAGGACGACTTCGCGGTGCTGTATTTCGTCGCGAGGGCCGTCCGGAGACAGGAGGAGGAGAACGCGTTGCCGCTGAACTTCCTGCGCAAGAAGACGCCGCCGGCCGCGGACGCCGCCCCGACGTCCGAAGCGGGCGGGAAGAAGGGGGCGGACGCGGATACGGGAGACGGGCCGGCCGGCGCCGGAGTCGCTCCGGGGGAGTCCCCGGCCGCGCCGCCGCCGATTCTCGCGGACCTCCCGGCGCCCCAGAACGACGCCGTCTTCACGGGCGAGCGTCTGATTCTCAACAACGCCGTGCTCGGCAGCCATCCCGACGTCTATGCGGAGCACGTCTACCGCTACCGGCTGGCGCAGCCGTACTGCGTCGGCAAGCGGGTGCTCGATGCCGCGAGCGGATCGGGCTTCGGCACCCGCATGCTGAAGGACGCGGGAGCCGCGGAGGTCGAAGGCGTCGACATCGACGCCGAATCGGTGCGGCTCGCGAACCGGGATTACGCGGCCCCGGGAATCTCGTTCCGGGTCGGCGACGTCCTTCGGCTCCCGTTCCCGAACGAATCGTTCGACGTCGTCGTCACGTTCGAGACGATCGAGCACGTGCCCGACGGCGCGCAGTGGCTGCGCGAAGCCGCCCGCGTCCTGAAGCCCGGCGGCCGCCTGATCGTGTCCACTCCGAACCGCGAGGTAACCAACCCGGGCGTCCCGTTCGGCGGCAAGGTGTTCAATCCGTATCACTGCTTCGAATACTCGCTGAACGAATTCGTCGGGGAGCTGACGCTGCTCTACGACCTCGAAGGCGTGTACGGGCAGTCGTTCGTCGGCCCGAACGGAGCCGTGGCGCCCCAATGGGCGGACGTCGCCGCAGCCCTCGGGCCGGTTCCGACCGACATTCCGGGCATGCATCCGGAGCACGCGAGGTACTTCGCCCCGGCGCCGCTCGGCCGCATGAAGAACGCGAAGCCGGCGTACGCGGTCGCCGTCTGCCGCAAAAAATAACGCAAACGCCGGCAAGCGGCGGACGGAGGTGTCTCGTATGCCGGATCCATCGTTCTGGCGCGGCAAAAAGGTGTTCGTGACCGGCCATACCGGGTTCATGGGAAGCTGGCTGAGCCTGTGGCTCGCGGAGCTGGGCGCGGAGCTGTTCGGCTACGGCCTGGGGGAGCCGACCTCGCCCGCCCTCTATTCGCTCTGCGGGCTGGATCGGGCGTTCCCCTCGGCGACCGGGGACATTCGCGACGGCGCGCGGCTGTCGGCGTCGATGGCCGCCTTCGGCCCGGACGTCGTCTTCCATCTGGCCGGGCAGCCGCATGTAGCCGCCGGCTACGAGCGGCCGGCGGAGACGTTCGAGGCGAACGCGGTCGGCACGGCGCGGACGCTGGACGCGGTATTGGCCTCCGGGACGGTTCGGGCGGTCGTCGTCGTCACCTCGGACCGCTGCTACGCGGACCCGGAAGGCGGCGAGAGCTTGCGCGAGGGCGACCCGCTCGGCGGAGCGGACCCGTACTCGGCGAGCGCGGCCTGCGCGGAGCTCGTGGCGGCGGCGTACCGCCGCTCCTTCTTCGGCGCCGGGAGCGGGCGTCCGGCGGCCGTCGCGACGGC
>NZ_JACJVR010000065.1 GCF_014212175.1 Cohnella xylanilytica
CATGCTGCGAAAGTTGAGTTTTTAAGTCTTTGCTTTTTTTACACGAACCGGGCATACGTGCTCAAATAGTCCAGCGAGCCGCCGTAAGAGTATCGGATGATGTAGGTGCCTTGCGAGAATACCGTGTTAAAGTTGATGGTGAAATTAACCGTGGAAGGATTGCTGTAAATATTCGAACGGCCGCTCTCCACAAGCTGTTCCGTGCCGTTAACGACCCGATACACGTCCGCGAAAACGACTCCGACCGGGGAAGAACTGCTAAAATACGCAGTTCCGGTAATCTGCAACGTCCCCTGGCCCGTAACCGTATCCGTGGAGGACAGAGGGGTGCCGCCCGCGCTTGCGGCGCTCGCGAACGTCAGGAGCATTAGAACAGACAGCATCAGAACCGCTATCTTCTTCGTCTTCACTAAAATCCATCCTTTCTAAAAGGGGATTCGTAGAAGGAGCTCTAGAGGTCTGAATGCTGGCCAGCGTTCGTTATGGAGGGCCGTCCTTCTGCACCCAGTATACCATAAAATGTAAGTTAATGTAAACGCTTTTATAGAAAAAATGGTCGCGCGGCGTTTTTTGAGCCTTCACGCGCCTTGCCTTCCGTTCTCCCTGCAGCTCCGCCGGCTCCTTCCGGTCTGCGCGTTCGGTCATGTGTCCAATTCGCTAACGAGACCTATCCCGGGAAATTTCGATTCGTACTGTTGTATGAAAAATCGTATAAAATTCTCCCATAAGAAGGTGCTCCGTAAGATTTGTATGAAAAACCATACAAACTCTACCTTGTGACGGTTCGTTGCTTATGTTTTGTGTGAAAAATCATA
>NZ_JACJVR010000066.1 GCF_014212175.1 Cohnella xylanilytica
AGCCGTAAGAGCAACCCCTAATCCAGGAGCTGCTCTTAGCATACAAGGTGGAATTTGTATGGTTTTTTTCACACAAATCAAACCCCATGCCCCCTATTAAGGCCAATTTTATACGATTTTTCATACACAAGTCTGAATCGAAAGATCTCGGGATAGGTTTCGTTAGGGAAATGGACTTTCGTAGAAAAAAGGGACCGAGAAGAACGCTCTTTTGTTTACATACATACTGTTTGTATGCTAAATTAGGTTTATCCAAATTTAGGAGGTTCCTTTATGAGAGCATCCAGCTTATACCCCGTCCTTCTGACCGACCGGGTTGCCGCCACGGCAGACTTCTACGTCGAGCACTTCGGGTTCGCGAAGGTATTCGAGGCGGATTGGTATGTGAGCTTGAAGATGTCCGGCCATGCCTTCCCGTTCGAGTTGGCCATTCTCGACGCCGCCCATCCGACGATTCCCGAAGCTTACAGGAAGAAGACGGGCGGGCTGATCCTCAACTTCGAAGTGGACGATGTCGATAAGGAGTACGAACGCCTGGTTCGAGGGGCCAAGCTTCCCGTGGAGCTCGAGCTCCGCACGGAGGAGTTCGGACAGCGCCACTTCATCACTTCCGATCCGAACGGGATCTTGATCGACGTCATTACGGTCGTTCCCCCGACGGACGATTACAGCAGCCAATACATCGAAGAGGCATGGAAATAAAGGGCCTGGCAGGGGAGCGGAAGAGTCGAGCATGAGAAGAAGCAAAGCCGAGGCGACGGAGACGGTTCGAACGCTGCTCGAAGTCGCCCGAGCCCATTTTACCGAGCACGGATACGCGAACGCGGCCCTGGAGTCGATCGTTCAGGAAGCGAATGTGACGCGGGGCGCGGTCTATCATCATTTTCGCAGCAAGAAGGAATTGTTCCGGGTCGTCCTTGAGAACGCCCAGCGGGAGGTCGCCGACCGGGTGGAGCGGGAAGCTTCGACAAGCGACGACCTGTGGCAGCAGCTTCGCTTGGGCTGCCGCGCGTTCGTCATGGCCGCCGTCGAGGAGAGGAACCGGCGAATTCTGCTGATCGACGGCCCGGCGATCCTCGGTTGGGAGACCTGGAGGGAGATGGACCGGGCCCATTCCATGCGTCTCTTGAGGGAACAGCTTGGCACCATGCGGGACCATGGATTCTTCCCGGCGATTCCGCTGGAGGTCCTGACTCACTTTATCTCGGGCGGACTGAACGAGACGGCTCTCTGGCTCGCCAACCAAGCGTTGCAGCCGAACGTCGCAGACGAGACGATGAAGGCTCTGGACGCGCTTCTGGAAGGGTTTAAGCATTTTCGTTAATGGTCGAATATCCATAAGCTCTCGCTATAAAGTTCGCGACAAGCTCCTCTTAAGGCAACACTGGGTGTAAATCAGGCAACCTGAAGCGATTCGGCTAATCGCGCCGCAGGCCGCGGTATTGGGTCGGCGACATCCGATGGTAGTCGGAGAATTGCTTGGAGAAGTAGTGCACGGAGTCGTAGCCGAGCTGCTCGGAGATCCGGGTGACCGATTGGTCGCTCTCGAGCAGCAGGGCCGCGGCTTTTTTCATTTTCAAGCGGAGCTGGTACGCCTTCGGAGTCATGCCCGTCGAGCTCTTGAACAGCTCGTAGAAGTGGGACTTCTCCAGGCCGCACTCCCGGCTCATCTCCTCGTGGGACCAGCGGGCCTCCGGCTCCCGCTCCATCCGCCGAAGCAGGCGCGCGATGCGGCGGTCGGCCGGGGAGCCCGAACGCAGCTCGCCATGGGCATGCAGCAGCCAAGCCTTCATAAGGCTGGACACGAGCGCTTCCGCGTTCTCGTCCGCCGAGCCGTGCCACCCGCAGATGCGCGCGAGCCAATCCGTGAGCGGCGAATGGGACGGAACGCGGGCGTGCCGCGGCATCGCGTCCAGCTCCGGGCATGCCGTCGGCGGCGGCATGAGCTGAGGATCGGGGCGGCTCGTCTGGAAGGAGAAGTGGGAGAACAGCCGCTCGGGCTTCCCCCACAGGTCGCAGTAGAGGTTGTAAGCCGTAAGCGGCGCGGCCGACTCCAGATGGAACGAGTGCGCTTCCCCCGGCCGGATGTAGACGAGAGACCCGGTGCCGACCGGGTACGGCGTCCCTTCGACGACTACGCTCCCCTGGCCGTGCACGAACAGGTGGAAGGCATGCGTGTACCCGACCCGCGTCTCCTCGTGCACGTCTCCTCTGTACGTATAGCGATGGGCGTCCCTGACGTAGACGGACGCCTCCGCCAGCTTCCTCTCCGCCTGCGGAACGCTTCTCTCCAACTCTCAACACCACCGGAATATATTATAAATGACGGAATGCTGTTAAAAGACGGTCGTTCGCCTCCATCATACAATAAAGGGGAGGAAGAAGGGAACCAAGGCAAGCATTCCAACCGTGAAGGAGCAATATTCGATGCGCTTCAGACAGGTTCATCTGGATTTTCACACGTCGGAAAATATTCAAAGAATCGGACAGAGCTTCTCCAAGGCTCAGTTCCAGGAGATGCTGAAGGTCGGCCATGTCGATTCGATCACGGTGTTCGCCAAGTGCCATCACGGCTGGGCGTATTTCCCGTCGGAGGAGAACGAGATTCACCCGCACCTGGACTTCGACCTGCTCGGCGCCCAGATCGAAGCGGCGCACGAGATCGGCGTCAAGACGCCCGTCTACTTGTCCGCCGGGCTGGACGAACGGCTCGCGCGCCTGCACCCGGAGTGGCTCTTCCGCGACGAGAACGACCAGACGAGCTGGGCGAAGGGGTTCATGGAGCCGGGATACCATCTGTTCTGCTTGAACTCGCCTTATCTCGACATCCTGATCCGCCAGATCGAGGAGGCGGTGCGCAAGTACGACGGCGACGGCGTCTTCCTCGACATCGTGGGCGTGCGCAAGTGTTACTGCCATACGTGCGTCAACCAGCTGCGAAGCGAAGGGAAGGATCCGCGGGATCCGAAGCGCGTCCTCGAGCTCGGCGAGCGGGTCTACGCGAACTATACGCGCCGGGTGAAGGAGGCCGTCCACGCGATCAAGCCGGGCCATCCGATCTTCCACAACGCCGGCCACATCCACCGGGGACGGCGCGACCTGGCGGCGATGAACACGCATCAGGAGCTCGAATCGCTGCCGACGGGCGGCTGGGGCTACGACCACTTCCCATTGTCCGCCCGCTACGTGCAGCCTCTCGGCTACGATTTTCTCGGGATGACCGGCAAGTTCCATACGTCCTGGGGCGAGTTCGGCGGCTACAAGCACCCGAACGCGCTGAGGTACGAGGCGGCGCTCAGCCTCGCCAACGGGGCCCGCTGCTCGATCGGCGACCAGCTGCATCCCGAGGGGCGGATGGACCCGGCCACCTACCGGCTGATCGGCGCCGCGTACGCGGAAGTGGAGCGCAAGGAAGCGTGGTGCTCGGACGCGCGGAACGTCGCCGACGTCGGCCTGCTGTCGGTCGAAGCGGTCAGCGCGGGCGCCAGCGGCAGCGGAGCGTCGACGACGAAGCCGGACATCGGCGCGGCGCGGATTCTGCTCGAGAACCAGATCCTGTTCGACGTGCTCGACCTCGAATCCGACTTCCGGGCGTATAAGGTGCTGATTCTGCCGGACCGGGTGACCGTGGACGAGAAGCTCGCGGCGAAGCTGCGCGACTACACGAACGGCGGCGGGAAGCTGCTCGCGACCGGGCTGTCCGGCCTCGATCCGGAGCTGAAGGGCTTCGCGGTCGATCTCGGGGTCCGCTATGCCGGGCCGAACCCGTTCAAGCCCGACTATCTGCGCCCCTTCTTCGAGCTGCCGTCGCTGGGCGAGGCTTCCTTCGTCCTCTACGCCGACGGGCAGCGGGCGGAGCTGGCCGCAGGAGGCGAAGAGCTGGGCCGCCGCGAGGATCCGTACTTCAACCGCGACGTGTACTCCTTCTGCTCGCACCAGCATACGCCGAGCAGCCACAGCGGCGGCGGACCGGGCATCGTCCGGAGCGCGAACGGCATCTACATCGCCTGGAACGTGTTCGAGGACTACGCGGACAAGGGCTCGCTCCCCGTCAAGGAGACGGTGGCGCACGCGCTGCGGCTGCTGATCGGCCGGCCGACTCTCGAGATCGGGCTTCCCGCCCAGGGCGTCGCGACGCTGCAGCACCAGGAGAAGGAGAAGCGGTACGTCCAGCATTCGCTGTACGCGTCCCCCGTCCGGAGAGGAACGGGCGTCGAGGTCATCGAGGACCTCGTGCCGCTGTACGACGTCGACGCGAAGGTGCGTCTGCCGGGCAAGGAGATCGTCCGCGTCTATCTCGCCCCGGAGGGGGCGGATCTCGCTTACGAGACCGACGGCGACACGGTCCGCTACACGATCGGCAAGCTGCTGAACCACCAGATGGTCGTGCTCGATTACAAGGCGTGATTCGGCAATCGCATTTGACACTCTTTTTGACGGGATTATATAGTTAAGGCACCAAGACGACCAAGAGGTACGGGAGTGGGCCGCCATGAATCTGTTCCGGACGTTCCGGGGACGCAAATACCTGCAACGGATCTTGCTCAGCTTCATTCCGGTCGTGGCGATTCTGGCGGTCGCGTCCTACTGGCTTAACGCCAACGCGCGGGGCAAGGTGCTGGAGACGCAGAACGAAGCGGATCTCAGGCTCCTCTCGCAGATCAATTACAATATCGAGAACATGAACGGCATCGTGAGGGACCTCGCCGTCTCGCTGTTCAACGACGACGAACTGATCGCCCTCAAGGCCGGCGCCAACTACGAGCAGAGCATTCTCAAGGTGTACCGGCTGGACCGCACGGTCGCCGAATCTCCGTATTTGCATTCGGTCGCGTTCTATAATTCGAGCCAGCGCCGGTTTTTCTCGTCTCTCAACCACAGCATGCCCAACGACGAGTTCTACGGGGCGCTCGACGCCTACATGAAGGCCCACCCGGACGTGCCGAAGCTCCAGTTGCTTCCGCTCGATCTGAACGGCGGCAACGGCATCGACGTCTTCATCTTCTTCCTGTACGACGGGCCGTCCCTCGGTTCGGTCAACGGCAATGCGCTCATTCTGACGGTGAAGCCGGACTGGATGCTGGACAATGTGAAAACGCTTAATCGCTTGGCCGAACGGGAGAACGACGCCCTCTTCATCGCGGACGGGGACGGCAACGTGCTGATCTCGAGCGATCGGGTGCAGAGGGACTTGGCGGGCATGAAGGACGCGCTGCTGCAGCGGATTGCCGCCTCCCCGCGGACGCTGGACGACTTCACGTACACCTACAAGGGGACCAAGTACAAGGTGACGTATCTGAGCAAGGGGCTGAACAACTGGAGCATCGTCAGCCTGCGGGATTACGACGCCGTGCTCGGCAGCGTCCGGCAGATGAAGTGGACGGAGATCGTCGTCACGGTGTCCGTCGTCCTGCTGGCCGTCCTCTTGTCCGTCTACTTCTCGCTTCGGCTGTACCGGCCGGTCGGCCAGCTGTACAGCCTGGTGAAGGACGACGGGCGGACCCCTGCGCCGGCCGCGGCTTCGGCCCGGTCGGCGGCTCCGGACGAGATGACGGTGATCGCCGCCAACTTCCGCGGCTTGCAGGATAAGCTGAGCCAGCTCGAGAGGGAGCAGGCTTCGCAGGCCAACATCGCCAAGGCGTACCAGCTCCGCAGCCTGATCGGCGGCAGCGACGCCGTGCCGGAGACGGAGCTGCTGCAGAACAAGGCGTTGTACGGGCTCGACATCGCCGTGCCGGGGACGTACGCCGTGGCCGTCGTCCGGCTCGACGGCCTGGAGGAGCTGCTCGCCGCGCAGGGGCCGCAGGCCGAGTCGCTGCTCAGCTTCGCGATCGCCAACATCGGCCAGGAGCTGCTGCGCCGCTCCTTCTCCTGCGAGGCCGCGGACATGAAGAGCGGCCACCTCGTCTTCCTCGTCAGCGGCGGAACGGACAAGGAGTTCGCTTCCCTGAAGGAGAGGTTCGCGGAGCTGCAGCGAACGGTCCGGCAATACTACCGGGTCTCGTTCACGGTCGCTCTCAGCCGCCCGTTCTCTTCGTATCGGGAGATCACGAGCCGGTACAAGCTCGCGCTGCGGCATTCGGATTACCGCATGGCGACGGGCCGAGGCTCGATCCTCGATCCGGACCGGGTTCAGGCGAACGAGCGGAACGCGGAGTACCGCGTGCCTCCGGAGCTCGAGCGGCAGCTCGCCGAAGGGCTCAAGGGCGGAGACCGGGAGCGGGCCGAGGAAGCGATCGCCCGCTGGAAGGAGGTCGTCGGCGGGTTCGGCTTCGAGAACATGTTCGCCGCCGTCCAGCATATGGCGATGACGCTGAGCAATACGCTCCGGGAGATGAACAGCTACAACCTGAACCCGGTGTCGGTCGACCTTCAGGCGATCAACCGCCGCATTCTCGGCAAGGAGACGCTGGAGGACATCGGGCGCGTCCTGTCCGAAGTCATCGGCGAAGTGTTCGAGCAGCGCCAGAGCGGCAAGGAGGACAAGGGCCGCCTGATCGCGGAGACGATCAAGGAGATCGTGGACAAGCATTACGCCGACCCCGATCTCAACGTGCAGAAGATCGCCGACATGCTGAAGATGAACCCGGTCTATCTCGGGCAGACGTTCAAGGCGCAGGAGGGGGGCACCGTCGTCGACCTGATCAACTCGACCCGGCTCGCCCAAGCCCGCCTGTACCTGGAGCAGCAGGACTTGACGGTCGCCGAGATTATGGAGAAGGTCGGCTTCGGGAACGAGAGCTACTTCTACCGCCTGTTCAAGCGCCGTTACAGCGTCACTCCGAAGGAGTACCGCCTGAAGTTCTCGATCGAGCGTCTGAACGGGGGTTGACCTATCGGACCATTCAAAAACGGACAGCTGCGGCGAACCGCAGCTGTCCGTTTCCTATTCAGGTCGCGAAATACGATTCCCGATCCAGGTCGGGAATGAGCCCCGGATGCACGGGCTGCCACCCGAACCGCTCCCGGGTCAGCGCGCTCGATGCCGACATGTCCTTCGACACGAAGCGCGCCAGCCAACCGAAATGATCGGCGGCCTCTTCGGCGGCCTTGCCGACCGTCGGCACTCCGAGTCGGCGGCCGATGACGTCTGCGATGTCGCGAAGCGGCACTCCCTCTTCTCCGACCGCGTGCAGCTTGGCGCCAGCGGGCGCCGACTCCAGCGCCAGCCGGTAGAGCCGCGCGGCGTCGAGCCGATGCACGGCAGGCCAGCGGATGACGCCATCGTCCACGTAAGCCGAGACGCCCGTTGTGCGGGCAAGCCGGATCAAGGCCGGAACGAAGCCGTAATCGCCGTCGCCGTGCACCGAGTGCGGAAGCCGGACGATCGACGCCCGCACGCCGCGCGACGCCAGCGAGAGCGCCTCGGCTTCCGAGGCGGAGCGATGCGTCACGACGGAGCCGGGATCGGGCGAATCTTCTTCCGTTCCGAGGCGGCCCGTCGCGAGATGCCCGATCACGGAGGTCGCGACGAAGGGGCGGCCGGACCCCGCGAGCGCGGCGCCGATCGTCTCGACCGCGCGCCTGTCGGCCTCGCCGGCGGCGTTAAGGTTCGAGAAATCGTGAATGAAGGCGGTATGGATGACGCCGTCCGATTCGGCCGCTCCGCGACTCAGGCTCTCCAGATCGTCCAGAGCGCCGCGGTACGCGGAGGCTCCCGCGGCGGCGAGCTTGGCTGCGGCCGCATCCGAACGGGCGAGGCCAAGCACCTCATGCCCGGCTTCCAGCAGTTCGCGCACGATGGCGGAGCCGACGAAGCCCGTCGCTCCAGTGACAAAAACGCGCATATTGAAACCCTCCCTATACGAGTCGAAGGTGGAATCGTTCAAACCGCCGGCGGTTTAAAGAGACGACTCGACAACGTTAGCCCTAAGGCTAACCTCATTATAGGTCATGCTTCGGCGCGAGATTTGTTTCATTCCCGCCTCTTCTTGCCTGATCCTCCGGATCAACCGTCCGGCGTCCGCGCCGTCTGGCGCAATCTGGCGACGTCGCTCCTTGGCGGGCTGCCGAAGAATCGGCTGTAATCCCGGCTGAACTGGGAGGTGCTTACGTACCCCACCAGCCGGCATGCCGTGGTCGCATCCATGGAGCCGGCGGCCATCAGACGCCTCGCTTCGTGAAGACGCAGCGCCTTCTGGTATTGCAGCGGGCTCATGGAGGTCACGGACTTGAAATGCTCGTGGAACGAGGACTCGCTCATATGGACCAGCTCGGCCAGCTCCGCCACCTTCATCGGTTGGGAGAAGTTGTCGCGAATCCAGGCGATCGCCTTCGCCATTCGCTGCACGCCCGAATCCGCGAAGCCGATCTCCGCGACGCGAACGCCGACGGGGCTGCGCAGGATTCGGATCAATATCTCGTCCATGACGAGCGGAGCGATCCATTCGGCGTCGCCGGGATGAAGCAGACACTTCACGAGTCTTCTCGCTGCGGCCACCAGGCCGTAATCGGCGTCGGCGACGTAACCCGAGCTGCGCCCCGGAACCGGCGGCAGGCCCCGGGGATACGCCTTCAGCGCCAGCTCGGCGATTCGAAGCGGATCGAGGTCGAGCCGGATTCCAAGGAACGGCTCGGAAGGGCTGGCAAGCGTCGTCTGGAGAGTAATCGGCAGCGCGAGAGGGAGCATGAGCATTTGCGACTTGCCGAACGGATAGACATCCTGCCCTACCGTAACCGCCTTCGCCCCTTGCGCCACGATAAACAGCGAGGGCGAGTAGAAGGTGTTGACAACCGTATCCGTTCGCGAGAAGCGGCCGAGGTGCAAGCCGGGAATGATCGGATCGCAGACGCCGTCATGCGGCGTATGGGCGCGGATCAGCCGAGCCAGCCGCTCCGTCTCCGCATCGAGTGATTCCTCCTCGTCCGTCCCTCGATTCAACGGCCCATGGAGAGTGTCCGTCATGGCGCCCTTCCTCCTCCTCTCGGGTAGAGCTCCTCTTGTACAAACCGAGATTATCATAAAGGATACGGTACGGAAAACCAAGTTCCGTACAGCCCCCCGCCAAGCCCCCCTACAGAATTCCAAGATACGTACAGCGCCTCTATACAGGATTCCTGCATATGTACAGTACCCGGAATCGCGCCGCGTCGGCTATCGTTAGACCTGTAAGCGCAACCAACCGAGCCAGCCGGCAAGCGACACGGAAGCGCGACGGAAAGGAAAGGAGCTGCAAGAGATGTTGGATGAGCCGGTTACGAAGACGCACTCGCAGGTAGGCGGCAGAAGGGAGCCGGCGGCGCGAACCGAGAAGAAGAAGTCGGCCTTGCGCAGGGAGCTGTCCCATCTGCGCAAAAACCGGGAGCTGTTCCTTCTATCCCTGCCGGGGATTTTGTACAAATTGATTTTCGCCTATCTGCCGATGGTCGGCCTCTTGATCGCCTTCAAAAATTACCGGTACGATCTCGGAATCTTCGGAAGCAAGTGGGTCGGCCTGGACAACTTCAAATTTCTGTTCACCACGGACACGGCCTGGAGAATCACGCGCAACACCGTTCTGTACAACGTCGGCTATATGCTGATTACGACCGTAGCCGCCTTGCTGTTCGCGGTGCTGCTCAACGAGATCCGGGCGAAGTGGACCCGGTTCTACCAGACGGCGCTGTTCCTGCCCCACTTCCTCTCGTGGGTGCTGGTCGGCTACATCGCCTACGCGTTCCTGAACCATTCGGACGGCTTCATCAACCGGATGCTGATCTCGCTCGGGATGGAGCCGATCAGCTGGTACCAGGATTCGGGCCCGTGGCCGTACATCCTTATTCTGGTCCACCTGTGGAAGGCGATCGGCTTCACGACCTTGATCTACTTCGCCGGCATCATGGGCATCAGCGGCGATTATTACGAGGCGGCCCGCATCGACGGGGCGACGAAGACGCAGATGGCGCTCAAGATTACGGTTCCGCTGCTGACGCCGCTCATTATCATCATGCTCATTCTGTCGGTCGGCAGCATGTTCCGGGGCGACTTCGGCCTGCACTACTTCATTCCGAACAACTCGGGCTTCCTCTACGCGTCGACGGACATCATCGACACCTATGTCTATCGGGCGCTTCGCGAAGTCGGCAACGTCAGCATGTCCGCCGCGGTCGGCTTCTATCAATCCGTCGTCGGCTTCGTGCTGGTGCTTCTCGCGAACGGCATCGTGCGAAGAATCAACCCGGATCACTCGATGTGGTAAGGAGGCCGCGAAAAGAAGATGAACACGAACGCCAGCTATTCCTTGTCCCGGTTCCTCATCCACCTGTTCTTCACGGTCGTCTCGATCGCGACGGTCCTGCCGTTCCTGCTCGTCGTCGCCGTCTCCCTCACGGACGAGAAGGCGCTGACGGAGCGCGGGTACCAGTTCATTCCGAGCGACTTCAGCCTGAACGCCTATCGCTACATGCTCGATTCGCCGGATATCCTGTTCCGGGCGTACGGGGTGACCATCCTGATCACCGTCGCCGGCACGCTGGTCAGCCTGCTCGTGACCGCGATGACCGCCTACGTCGTCTCCCGGCGGGATTACCGGTACAACCGGATCACCACGTTCTACGTGTTTTTCACCATGCTGTTCAGCGGCGGACTCGTTCCGTCCTACATCCTGATCACGCAGTATTTGCATCTGAAGGATAATCTGCTGGCGCTAATTCTTCCGATCCTGCTGTCGCCGTTCAACATTATGGTCTTGAAGGGGTTCCTGTCCAAGCTTCCGATCGAAGTGGTCGAATCGGCCAAGATCGACGGGGCGAAGGAGCTCGGGATCTTCTTCAAAATCATCCTGCCCCTGTCGACGCCGGCTCTGGCCACGCTTGGACTTCTGATCTCGTTCGCCTACTGGAACGAATGGTTCAACGCCATGCTGTACATCGACGATCCGAACAAGGTGCCGCTGCAGCTCTTGCTCGTCCGGACGCTCAACAGCATCGAATTCATCACGACCAATTCGGAATTCGCCCAGCAGCTCGGCATCGATCTGTCCGACTTCCCGAACAATTCCGCGCGGATGGCGATCGCCGTTCTCGCCGGAGGGCCGATGCTCGTCATCTTCCCGTTCTTCCAGCGCTTCTTCGTCAAAGGGCTTACGGTTGGCTCCCTCAAGGGTTAACATAGCAAGCAAGAGAAAAACGTAGGAGGTCACACGAATGTTGAAGAGAAAATTAGGCATGACCGCGCTGGCTCTCGTCGCCGCCGCCGCGATGGCCGGCTGCTCCGGCGGGAACGGCAACGGCAGCTCCAGCGGCAACGGCGGCGATTCCTCGCCTTCGGGCTCGGCGCCGTCCTCGCCGGCTTCGGCCTCGGCATCGGGCTCCTCGGAGCTCAAGCCGGTCGAGCTGACCTGGTATTACCCGCTGAACCAGCTTCAGCCGGATCAACAGAAGGTGGAAGACGCCGTCAACAAGATCGTCAAGGAGAAGCTCAACGCCACCGTCAAGCTGAAGCCGGTCGTCTTCGGAGACTACGTGCAGAAGATGAACACCGTCCTGGCCGCGAGCGAGAAGTTCGACATCATGTGGACCGGCTACCTGATCAAGCCGGAGGAGCTCGTCCGCAAGGGGGCGCTCATGCCCCTCGACGATCTGATCAATCAGTACGCTCCCGACCTGAAGGCCGATATGCCGCAGTATATGTGGGACGGCCTCACCGTCGACGGCAAAATCTACGGCATCGCGAACCAGCAGATCAACGGCACCCGCTACGGCTTCATTATCCAGAAGAGGTTCGCGGACAAGTACCAGCTCGACACGTCCTCCATCAAGAAGCTCGAGGATCTCGAACCGTTCCTGGAGAAGCTCAAGCAGGGCGAGCCGGACATCATCCCGTTCAACGGCTTCGTCAATACGGCTCTGCGCGACGAGACGTATTGGGGGCTTCCGGGCCTCGACGATCACTTCTACGTGAAGATCGGCGACCCGACCTACAAGCTGTACCGCTATCCGGAGGAAGAGCTGAACCTGTACCGGCTCATGAGCAAGTGGTATAAGGCCGGCTACATCTACAAGGACGCGGCTACGGCGAAGATGAACGATTACGTCGCCAAGGGCCAGATCGCGGTCGACTTCAACAACGTGCTGAAGCCCGGCGTCGAGGCTGAGGTCAAGGCGAAGAACGGCGGCAACGACGTCATCGTCGTCCCGATCAGCGACTGGTTCACGAACGGGTACTCGGCGACGACGAACCAATCGATCAGCCGCACGTCCCCGAACCCGGAACGCGCCATGATGCTGCTCAACCTGGTCAACACCGACCCGGAGCTGTACAACCTGCTCTGCAACGGCCTCGAAGGCGAGCATTACGAGAAGAAGCCGGAAGGCTATATCGTGCCCGCGGCGGATACGAAGTACCGGCCGAACGTGGACTGGGTTTTCGGCAACGTGTTCAACTCCTACCTGAAGGAAGGCCAGCCTCAGAACGTCTGGGAAGAGACGAAGAAGATCAACGAGACGGCCGAGCTCAACCCGGTCGGCGGGTTCCACTTCAACTCCGAGCCGGTCGTCACCGAGATCGCCAACCTGAACGCGGTATGGGGCGAGTACAAGAAGGGCATCCAGACCGGAACGCTCGACTTCGACAAGACGTGGCCGAGCCTGTACGAGAAGCTGAAGGAAGCGGGCGAAGACAAGTACGTCGCCGAGGTTACGAAGCAGTTCGAAGAGTTCCTGAAGAGCAAAGGGCTTAAGCAGTAAAAGAGAAGGGATTAAGTGCAACGCCGGAACAACGCAAGGCTGCAATCGCGCGGGAAGGTCCGCCGCTCCGGGGCGGTACGGGGGGCCTTCCCGCACTATTCTCATGGAGAGAGGAAGGGAACTGATGATCAAGAGAAGGTTGGTCTCGCTGCTTCTTGCAAGCCTGTTGCTTACGATTCCGCAGATGTTCGCCCGCGCCTACGCCGAGCCGCCGGAGGGCGAAGCGCAAGAGATTGAAGCGCAAGAGGCCGAAGCGCAAGGAAGAGGACCGAACCACGCTTTTTACGTGGCGACGAATGGAAGCGATTCCAATCCGGGCACGCTGAAGAAGCCGTTCAAGACGCTGGAACGCGCCCGCGACGCGGTACGGAAGATGAAGGGCCAAGGGAACGGGCGCCTGCCGAAGGGCGGCGTAACCGTCTACTTGAGGGAAGGCGCGTACGAGCGGACGTCCAGCTTCGAGCTGAGGCAGCAGGACTCCGGCGAAGCGGGCAGGCCCGTCACGTACAAGGCTTATCCCGGCGAGACCGTGCGGCTAACCGGCGGCCAGAATCTCGAGAAGAGCGGATTCGTTCCGGTGACGGACAGCGCCGTGCTGGACCGGATCATCAGTCCGGAGGCGAGAGAGAAGGTGCTCGTCTACGACCTGGCCGCCCACGGCATCACCGATTACGGCGTGCTTAGCCGCCACGGCTACTACCTGGCCAACGACCTGAGCGAAGTGCCGCCTATGGAGCTGTACGTGAACGGGCAGGGCATGACGCTGGCCCGCTGGCCGAACGAGGGAACCGTGCAGATGGACCAGATTCTCGATCCCGGTCCGACCCGGCGGGACCCGGACGTGCATAAGCGGGGCGGCACGTTCACGTACACGTACGACCGTCCCCAATACTGGACGCAGGCGGACGACATCTGGCTGGACGGCATCTTCGGCTACAGCTGGGAATGGTCGTACAACAAGATCGCCTCGATCGACACGGCGAACAAGAGCATCACGCTGAAGTACGGCGAGATGAGCGGCATTTTCAAAAACTGGTACCCGGACTTCCACTTCGCGCAGAACCTGCTCGAGGAGATCGACATGCCGGGCGAGTATTACATCGACCGCTCGAACGGGAAGCTGTACTACCTGCCGAACGCCGAATTCCTGGCCAGCGCCGATCCGGAGATCACGGTCACGATGCTGAAGACTCCGATGATCAACGCGCTCAACGCCTCCTACGTCAGCTTCGAGGAGCTGATTCTGGAGAACGGCCGGGATTCGGCGGCGGTTATCGCGGGAGGCAGCCATACGCAGATCGCGAACAGCGAGATTCGCAACTTCACGAACAGCGGCGTGCTGATCAACACCCAGAGCCGGTTCTACTACAGCGATATCGTCCCGGGCCCGGGCACCGATAACGGCGTGAAGAACTCGCACATCCACCATATCGGCGGAACGGCGGTCACGCTGACCGGGGGCAATCCGAAGACGCTGAAGCCGGGCGACAACTTCGTCGAGAATTCGCATATTCACGACTTCGCCTATTACCACAAGGCCTACAACCCCGGCGTCCACCTGTCGGGCGTCGGCAACCGGATGTCGCACAACGAGCTGCATGACGCGCCCCATCCGGGGGTTCTCGTCTTCGGCAACGACCATCTGATCGAGTACAACGAGATTTACGACGTGTGCAAGACGTTCTCCGACCTCGGCGCGATCTACATGAACGAAGGAGAGAAGCCTCAGAACCGGGGCACCGTCATTCGCCGCAACTACTTCCACAACATCGGGGAGAGCAAGCCCGGCGTGGAAGGCATCTACCCCGACAACTTCACGATGGGGCTCAAGATCGAGGAGAACGTGTTCTACCGGATGGGCAACTCCGCGATCCGCAACAACGGCGGGGCTCATATTCGTTCGAAAAACAATATTTTCGTCGACAGCAAGGTGCCGTACGACTACGCGGATCTGTATCTGGGCGACAAGCCGGACGGCCAGATCGCGAAGAACTACATGCCGAAGTGGCAGGCTCTGTTCGCGGCGAACAACAACTTCGTCGGGACGCCTTATCTGGCGAAGTATCCGGAGCTGGCGAACTTCTTCGCGGAGAACCGCTATTATCCCGACACCAATACGTTCGAGGGCAACGTCGTCTACAACCCGACGGTGCCGCGCAGCTCCACGACCAACGCCAACGGCGCGTACGACAAGTTCAACCTGGTGCAGTACGGCGGCAACTGGGTGACGAACACCGATCCGGGCTTCGTCGACCTGGCCGGAGGCGACCTGTCGCTCGCGCCGGACGCGGCCGTCTTCGCGAACATTCCGGGCTTCCCGAACATTCCGTTCGGCGAGATGGGGACGTCCGGCAAGGTCGGCCCGACGAACGGGCAAGACGTCTACCCGGTGCAGAATGTCGTCGTGTATAACGACGAGATTACGGTGGATCGGTGGAAAACGGTCAAGCTGCAGACGGCCGTGCTGCCGTGGAACGCCAGCAACCCGAGCCTTCGCTTCGTCTCGGAAGATCCCTCCATTGCCGCCGTGGACGCGAAGGGCGTCGTAACCGGAGCGGCGGTCGGCGACACGGTCGTGACGGTATCGTCGCTGGACAATCCGTCGGCTTCGGCCGAGGTGGTCGTCCACGTGGCGAAGGGCGACGGGGTCATGGACTACACGGACTTCGAATCCGGAGCCAACGGCTGGCCGCAGGACGCGAACCGCAGCATCGTCACCGTGGACGGCAACCACTGGTATAAGCTGCTGAACGGCGCCTCCGCCGTCAAGGAGAAGGCGTTCTCCGACTACGAGCTGCGGGTGAAGCTCAAGACGCCGGAGACGATGGGAGCTGGCGCGACCCTTTATATTTTCGACCGGCAGAGCTCCAACCAGCCCGGACGGATCGGCTACCGGAGCCGGCCGGACGGAACGTCCTCATGGCTGCTGTACGACTCGGCTTGGGCGGTCGTGAAGGAAGCGAAGCTGCCCGGCCGCGACCTTCAGCCGAACACGGAATATAGCTTGAAGGTGTTGGTCCGGGGCGGCGACATCAGCGTCTACCTGGACGGCCAGCTCCGGCTGAAGGCGACCAACCCGGGGTATAACCCTTCGGGCAAGGTCGGGTTCTACATCAACGTCATGCCGAATCTGCTGCTCGACGACATTCAGTTCAAGGAGCCGACGACGGAGCTGTCCGGCATCGTGCCGGCGGAGAGCGACGTGCGGATCGCGGCCGGCGAGCGGAAGACGCTGGCGGTGTCGTTCGACCCCGCGGACGCGGAGGACACGGAGCTCGTCTGGGAGTCGAGCGATCCTTCCGTGGCGACGGTGGACGAAGGCGGCACGGTGACGGCCGTGAGCGAGGGCGAGGCGATCGTGACGGCGACGTCGGCCAGCCATCCGGACATCTCCGCCGAGATCCGCGTGACGGTGTCGAACGTCCTGCACTTCACGAGCTTCGAAGCCGGCGGCAACGGCTGGCCGGTCGATCCGAACCGCAGCATCTACGCGGACGGGGACGGCAACCGCTGGTACAGGATCGCGAACGGGGCGACCGGCATTCTGGATAAGACGTTCACGGATTACCAGCTCGAGTTCAAGCTGAAGACGCCGGAGACGCTGCCGGAGGGCGGCGGCACGCTGTACATCTTCGACAAGCAGGATTCCGTCGGCTCGACCCGTATCGGCTACAAGATGAAGGCGGACGGGACGTCGTCGTGGATTCTGTACAACCCGAGCTGGACGGTTCTGAAGACGGTCGATCTGCCGCAGCGCGATCTGGAGGCGAATACGGCCTACGACGTCAAGGTCGTCGTTCGCGGCGCTCAGCTTCAGGTGTACGTCGATGGCGTATTGAAGCTGGAAGGGTTGGACCCGAACCACCGGCCTTCGGGCAAGGTCGGCTTCTACGCCAGCGGCTTCGGCTACCTGCTGTTCGACGACGTGAAGCTCTCGCTCGTTACGCAGGAAGCTGCCGCCGCCGCCGCATCGGAGGAGTCTCCCGCGCCGGAGGAGACTTCGGTACCGGAGGAGGCCACGGAATCCGGATCGGAGCAGGCTTCCGCTCCGGAGGGGACGACAGTTTAATCGGGCGGGTGAGGGTTGGCGCTAAAAAGCGGAATCGTTCCCGACAACCGAACATCAGCCTTCGGCTGAAATAACGGTTGCAGGGATCTGGAGAAAAGAAGCGGTCGCCTTTGTCCCCAAGAAATCCGGGGGCTAGGCGGATGCTTCCGAAGCAACTTTCCGTCGGAAAGTTTTTAGATCGGAAGAACGATCCGCTCCAAGGCGCCTCTTTCTCACGCGCCTGCGGTTTGAAAGATGACGGCGATCCTCTCCCGTGCGGGGAGGATCGCTTTAAATGCACAAAGTACGGAGGTAGCTATGAAGCGGTACATGTATCGAGCGCAGTGCCGGGAGGGCTGGAAGCCGGAAGCCTGCCTGGAGGCGATGAAGAGGTCGGCCGAAGGCTGGCCGGACCGGCTGCCGGCGGAGAACGTGAGCGTCTTCGCCCACGGGGACGAATGGTTCCTTTATTACGAGTGCGGAGGCGAAGCGTTCGTCGATCCGGACTCGCTGTTCGCCGAGGCGGGCGAGCGGCTGGCCGCTTGGCCGGGAGGAGGGCGGCCGAGGCGTTGGGCGCCGATGACGGATATTTTCCACTATCAGCGCCCCGTCTCCGACGAGCATTGGGCTCGCCGCCGCCCGGACCGCGTGCCGTACGGCCGAATCGCCGTCCTGAAGCCGGAAGAGATCGCCAGCTACGTATATTATCACTACCAGTACCAGGAGGAGCGTCCGGGCGACGGCGACAAGTACGGCATCATCGGGCTTCACGAGAACGTGCTGTTCTTCTATTCCGAGCTGCCCGCGACGCTGGAGGCGGCGCCATACGAAGGGAAGCTGAAGACGAAGCTTCGGCCGGACGACTGGCAGGCGGCCATGGACCCGCACTTCGCGAAGTGGCCGGACGCGCCTGCGGGGGAAGAGATCTGGCGGAAGCTGCCGCTGGCGTTGGAGGCTCGGAGCAGCCAAGGGAGGTCCGCATGACAACTGTTCGCGCATCGTTGCAATGCCGTTCGTCTCTGTGCCTGAACGGGGAATGGGACTTCATGCCGCTGTACGAGGAGCCGCTCCGACGCGAGCTGCCCGAACGGCTCGTCTACGAGACGCGCAAGGTTCGGGTGCCTTCGAGCTGGCGGAGCTCGTTCGTCAACGGGCAGGGGAAGCTGTTCGGCGAGATTCCGGAGCACGGCTACGCCCCGATGGATCTCCACGGATACCCGGAGGAGTGGAAGGCCGCGGACGCGGGCGTGCTGCACCGAAGCTTCCGGGTGCCGGCGGAGATGGCCGGGCAGCGCATCGTGCTGCGGCTCGACGGCATGATGCAGAAGGCGGCCGTTTATCTCGACCGGGAGAAGCTGGCCGTCTGGGAGGACGGCTATTTGCCGCTTCGGCTGGACGTGACGGACCGGGTGACGCCCGGCGGCGAGCACGACCTGCACGTCGTCTGCGGGAGCTTCGACCAGGTGACGATCGCTTCGGGCCAGAAGAAGACGACCGGGCTCACCGGCTCGTGGTTCAGCTATGTTAGCCGGGGGATCTGGCAGGACGTCTGGCTGGAGAGCTATCCGCGGGTCGCCTTGGCCGACGTCGTCATTCGCACTTCGTTCCGGCACGGGACTCTGGAGGTCGACGCGGCGATCGAGGCGATTGAGGCAATGGGGGCGATGGAGGCTGCGGGATCCCCGTCGGAAAACGGCATGCCTGCGCTGACGGCGACGCTGTGCGTGCGAGAACGGGGGAGCGGGGGGAGCGGGCCGGGAAGCGCTCCCGTTCTGCGCGCCGAGGCGAAGGTCCGGCTCGGCGAGGCGAAGCCGAACCTTTGCGAGAACGACCCGGCCGGCATTCGTGCGTATCAGGCGCAGTTCCGCTTGGATTGGAAGGACGCCAGACTGTGGAGCCCGGACGATCCGTTCCTTTACGAGGCGGAGATCGCGCTGCGGACGGCGGGCGGGGAGCCGTTCGACGTCCGGACGGAGACGTTCGGCTTCCGGGAGTTCTGGACCGAAGGCCCCCGGTTCGTGCTGAACGGCGTTCCGATCAATCTGCGCGGAGACTCCTGGCACTTCCAGGGCGGCATCCAGATGACGGACGCCTACGTTCGCAACTGGTACCGGATGTGCCGGGAGGTCGGCATCAACTGCGTGCGGCTGCACGCGGAGCCTTATCCGACGCGCTATCTCGACATCGCGGACGAGGAAGGCATGCTTATCGTGGACGAGACGGCCATCTACGGATCGGGCAAAACGATGCAGGCCGACCACCCCGACTACCTTGCCAACTGCGAAGCGCATATCCGGCGGCTTCTCCGTCGCGACAGAAACCATCCGTCGGTCATTCTATGGAGCCTCCAGAACGAGATGCGCTGGGTGGACGGCCGGGACGGCTTCAAGCGGTTCATGCCGGGCTGGATGGCGATGATGAAGGAGATCGATCCGACCCGGCCGATCATCGCGGAGGGGGACAACCGGCTGCTTCCGAAGGAGCGGACGGAGGTGGAGAGCCGGCATTATAACATCGACGGCACGATCGCCCAGTGGGACCGCTCGGTTCCGCTCGTCTTCGGCGAGCATGGCGGCTGGTGGTACATCTGCCCGCAGAACGCGAGCCCGTACCTCGGCCTCTCCGCCTATCGCGGCACCGACGAGAGCGCGCTCGGCCTCGCGGAGAAGGAGCGGCTGTTCGTGGAATACGCCCGGCGGCAGGGCGTCTCCGGCATCTCCACGTTCAACTTCGCCCACTACTTCATGCGGGCGATGCCGGACGAGACGATCCAACTCGATTGGGAAAAGGAGGTTCCGTCCGCGCCCGGCGTCCGGCCGGACCAAATTCCGGCTTACTCGCTGACGCTGAACAACGGGCTGCTGCCGGAGGAGTATCCCGCCTATCGGCCGAATCCGGCGTTCGCGGTCATGGCGGCCGCGTTCAAGCCGGCGACGATCCTTCCGGCGGAGTACAACCGCTCCTTCTTCGACGACGGCCCGGTCGTCCGCCGCTTCGACGTCTACAACGACACGCTGCGGGCGCGCGACGTCGAGGTCGAATGCCGAATCCGGCAAGGGGACCGGATCGTGCATGAGGAGACCTTCCGCTTCCGGCAGGAGCCCGCGGAGCGGCGGACCGTGACGCTGCGCTGGACGCCGGAACGGGCGGCATGCGCGGCGGGCGCTGCCGAGACGGCGGAGCTTACGGCCGTCCTGCGCCATGACGGCGAGCCGATGCACGAGCTGCGCGCCGGCTACAAGATCTATTCCGCGGCTCGCTGCAAGTCCGAGCCGGTCGCGATGGAAGGGCCGGTCGCCTTCGCGGGAAGCGACGCCGATTACGAGACGATCCGGCGCCTCGCGCCCGCTTGCGAGCGAGTCGCGGAAGCGGACATTCCCGCGCTGCCGGCGGACGGCGTCCTGATCGTGGGAAGCGGCCGGTCCGACCCGGACGGGAGCCTCGAGCGCGGCCTGAAGCGCTACGTGGCGGCGGGAGGCCGGCTGCTGCTGCTCGAACAGCGGGAGCTCTCGCTGGGCAAGCTGGCCCTCTCCCGCCGCGGCTTCCGGAGAGCGCACGCGGGCAGCTATTCGCATCCGGCGCTCGCTGGCTTCGGCGACGAGGACTTGATGTACTGGCACGAGGAGTGCGGCGAGAACGGCCCGGAGCCGATCATTCGCGCGGCCTTCTTCAAGCCGGCGTCGGCTTCGTACCGGATGCTCCTTGAATGCGGAGCCGGCGACTTCGGGGACGGCGGCGACCTGTGGACGCCGCTGCTGGAATACCGGGGCGAGAGGGGGATGTTCCTCGCGAACCAGCTGGAGATCATGAGCTGCGCGGAGCGGGTCCCCCAAGCTATGCTTCTGCTGCGCAATTTGTTGGCGTACGCGGGACGGGCGATTGAGGGGTCGGAGAAGAGCGAGAAGACCGAGAAGACAGGGAAAACCGAGGAGCCCATAATAGCTGTGAAGAACGCGGAGGCCACGAATGCCGCGGAGAAGGTCGCGAGCACCGCGACCTACGTAAGTCCGGGCGGCGAAGCCGATCGCCTTCTGTCGCGTCTGGCCCTGGTCTGCGACCCGCTGAGCCGGCTGTCGGACGAGGCGCTCGAGGGCCGCCGCCTGCTCGTCGCCGAGGCCGGCCTGCTCGCGGAGCCGGGAGCGGCCGAGACGGCGCGGCGCTTCGCGGAAGCCGGCGGCCGGGTCGTCCTGCTGCCGGCAGCGCCCGGCGACGAAGCCGCGCTGGCCCGGCTGCTCGCCCGGGAAGTCCGGGTCGCTCCGCACGAGACGTACCACCTCGAAGCCGACTATGCCTTCGAGGAGACGAGCGGCTTCAGCCCCGTCGATCTGTTCGGCTTCGACAAGGTGTTCCTGTCGCCGCGGGACACGGTCAACCGCGTTCTGGCCGCCCATCGCTTGGAGGCGGAGGGGATGGATTCCCTCTGCGCCAGCGTCGAAGGAACCGCCTGGAAGGACTACTTCATCGGCGGGCATACGTCCGAGTACAGCCGGCTCGCGCTGGTCGAGCTGAATCGCCGGAAGGCGCGGGAGCCCGGCCGCTTCCTTCTGCGAGCCGGGATCGGCCGGGGATCGGCCGTCTGCTCGCAACTGCTGCCCGATCCGGACAGCGACAAGAGCGTCCGGCTCTATGCGGCGCTGCTCGGCAACCTGGGCGCTTCCTTCGCCGACGGCGCGCTGACCGGGACGAAGGGCGACGCCGAGAACGCCGTCGAGGCGATCATGGCCCTCCCTTGCCCGCCGCATGTCCCGCTGGAGGAGATGACGGCCTACTACACGGACCCGGAATTCTCGCTCAACAACCTCGGCGAGGGCCTGTACGGCTGGATGACCAAGAAGGAGCGCGGCCCGGAGGACGGCCGCTTCCGGATCGCCGCGCCGCAAGGGCGGCCCTGGCTGTTCAGCGGCTTCGTCCATGTCCCGGGACCCGGCCGGACCGGCAAGCTGCGCGTGACCGGCAACTATCCGTACGAGCTGTACCTGAACGGCGCGCCCGTTCCGGCCCCCGGCAGCGGGATCGCCCTGCTCGGCGGAATCAACCGGCTCATCGTCGTCGTTCGCGCCGGGGAGGAGCCGCTCGAGCTCGGCCTTGTGTTCCTGAAGCCGGACGGCTCGTATATGAACGACCTCGAGTACAGCCTGACGATCGACGAGGTCGAACCGAAGTAACCCGGAATGCGATACGAAAAAGCAAAGCGTCCGGACGATGGCGTCCGGACGCTTTTGCCGCGCAATGGGTTCGAATCGGCAAAGGAAACGAACGCAGATGATTTCGGTTTTCCATGCATCATTCAAGCAAGACGCCTTCTTGCGGCCAAATCCGTACGAGCCCCCGGCCTCTCGCCCTCTCAGCGGATGCTCTGCCGATATTGCTCCGGCGACAGGCCCTTCGCTTTGCGGAACATCTGGCAGAAGTACGACGTCGAGAGCCCCCCGACCTCCGAAGCGATCTCCTGGACGGACTTGGACGTGTTGGCGAGCAGCGCGCAAGCCTCCCGGACGCGGCGCCGGATCAAGTATTCGGACAGCGTCATGCCGGCGGACTTCTTGAACACGTGCGAGACGTGGTAAGGGGACAGGTGCAGGCTCTCCGCCAGCTCCTCCAGCTTGAACGGACGCTTGTAGTGAAGGTCCAGCCACTCGGTGATCCGCTCCGCGTGCGAGCGGGCGCGATTCATAGGGGCGGCGCCAGCCGCGGCGTCGGCTTCGTCCCGGAACGGATGCTCCCGCAGCTGCCGGATCAGGTTGAGAAGCAGAAGCCCGACGTCTTCGTCCCGGCCCGGGGAAGAGTCGTTCAGCGCCGCATGAATCCGCTCCAGCAGATCGCGGATGGGCGTGTCCCGCGCGGAGGGGACGAACGGCTCCCTTAGATTCCCCTTCCACAGATGGCGGAAAAAACGCCCCAACCCCGGGAAAGGGGCGAGGTAAGGCTCCAAGTACGCCGGGTCCAGCGTCAGGTTGGTGCGAATATAGGAACGGCCCGGCTCGAACGGGACGGCGACGCGGTGCACTTGGTAGGGCTGGAACCAGACGAGCGAATCGTTCCCGATCGGGTAGGTCCGGTTGTCGACGCGGATCTCGCCATGGCCTTCGTAGATGTAGAGCATCTCGATTCCCCGGTGGGCATGGTGCCAATACGATTCCGTGCTGATCTGCCTGTAGTTGAACAGGAACGAACCGGGCTCGAAGCCGCCCTTCGTCTTGTCGGTCATGGCCGCCATGCGCTCCTCCGCGTCTATCGTGTTCCCTCTATTATAACGCCAAGAAGCTCCGGCCACATAGGCGGAGCTTCTTGCTTCTGCATCGACAGTATACCTAGAAAATTCAACGTTCGTACCAATACCCCGGCGAGTCTTGGTGAAGCCGCAGCAGAGCTTCGAGGTAGAAGTAATCTCCCCAGATGACGAAGTCGTCCGGAGAGGCTCCGCCCCGCACCGAGTAGGAGCCGTGGCGGAGGAAGCCTTCCTCGGCGGCGTCCCCGGCGGTGAAGTAGCGGCTCGTCAGCGATTCCATCGATTGCCGGACCGCGAGAAGCAGCGGCTCCCGGTCCGGATCGCCTTCCGGCAGATGGCCGGCGAGCTCCAGCATGCCGCAAGCGGCGATGGCCGAAGCGGAGCTGTCCCGGGGCGTGCCCTCGATCTGCGGAACGTCGAAGTCCCAGTAGGCGACGTGGTCCTCCGGCAGATGCGCGACGAAGTAGCGGGCCAGCCGCTTGGACGCTTCCAGGAACGCGGGATCGCGGAAGTACCGGTAGGCGAGCGCGAAGCCGTAGATGCCCCACGCCTGCCCGCGCGTCCAGGTGGAGCCGTCCCGGTAGCCTTGGTGCGTGCCTCCGCGAACGGCGTCGCCCGTCTGCTGGTCGAAGTAGAAGGTATGGTAGGAGGAATCGTCTCCCCGGACGAGGAACCGGCGGCTTTTCTCGGCGTGAATTCGCGCTCTCGCGGCGTAAGCCGGATTGCCGGTCTGCTCGGTCGCCCAGCAGAGAAGCGGGAGGTTCATGAGGCAGTCGATGATGATGCGGCCGCCGTTGTCGGGGTCCCCTTCGGGTCCCCAGGCCTGGAACAGCTGCGACTCCTCTCTCCAGCGCTTCATCAGCCGGTCGGCCGCCCGCAGGGCGAGCGCCTTCGCTTCTTCGTCCTTCTCCAAGATCCATTGCGCCTTCGCGGAGAGGGAATACAGGAAGCCGATGTCGTGGTGATCCAGGTGGCGGTCCTCGTCCAATCGGCGCTTGAACGAGTCGACGCTCTTGGCAGCCGCTTCGCGGACGAACGGATCCCGGTTGTACTCGTAGGTGAGCCACAGGATGCCGGTCCAGAAGCCTTCCGTCCAGGACGTATGGTTTTCGAGCCGGTAGCTTGCGCTTCCTTCGCTTACGATCGGGAACCGGTCCCCGAAGCGGGCGATGTTGTCGGTCGTCGTGCGGACGGTCTGTTCGATAGCCGATTGCCAGTTCATAGCGGGGCGGGGCCTCCTCGTCATTCAACGGAATAAGGTGTCGCCTTCATTATAGGCGAACGGATTCCCCGGTTTGTTGCGCGAATCTATCGCTATGTTGCGAATGCGGGCGCCGTGCCATGCGAGGCCGCTCAGTACACGAATTTGCGCTGCGCGGCGTAGCTGACGGCGAACAGGGCCGCCTCCGTCACGATCTTCGCCGCCGCCAGGGGCAATCCGGCCGTCTCGTGCAGGAGACGCAGAACGGCGTAATTGAGCAGCAGGATCAGCAGGACGAGCGTGAAGTAGCGGGGCATCGACCGCCGGACGGCCGATTCTCCGTCGCGGGCGAACACGAGGCGGCGGTTGACGGAGTAGTTGACGATGGAGCTGCATATCCGCGCTCCGACGACGGACAGGAGCAGATTCGAGGTCGCCCATTGAAGCAGGAGCAGCAGAACGAAGTCCAGCGCCGCCGCGAAGCCGGAGGACGCGCAGAACTTCAGGAACGGCCAATAGATGCGGGCGGAATCGGCGAGCGGCCGGAAATGCGAGGATTGATTGCCTTCCAGATAGACCGTGTCGATCGGCACCTCCACAATCTCGTACCCTGCCGCCGGAGCTTCGAGCAGCATGTTCATCTCGTACTCGAAGCGCTCGCCCGGCACGCGGCTTAACCAATCCAGCATGTCGGAGGAATACCCCCGAAGCCCGGTCTGCGTGTCCTGCACCGCCGTCCCCGTCGCCGCGGCGTATACCATCCGAGTGGCGGAATTCCCGAACCGGCTGCGCAGCGGAACGTTGCCGGTGAACTGCCGGCTGCCGAGTACGATTCGACGGCGGTTCTCGACGACGGCGTTCGATATTCGCATAATGTCATTCGGCAGATGCTGTCCGTCGCTGTCGGCGCAGACGACCCCGTCCGGGTCTCCGTGCTTCCGGACGTAGTCGAACCCTGTTTTCAACGCGCGGCCCTTGCCTTGATTGACCGGATGCGTCAGCACGGTGCAGCCCGCCTCCTTCGCGGATTCGAAGATGCCGCGGTACGCTTCGCCGCTGCCGTCGTCCACGATGAGGATCGGCGCGTCGCTGACCTCCTTAAGATCGCGGATGAGCGAGAGCAGCCGTTCGTCCGGCTCGTAGGAGGGGATGAGGATAGTCATGAGTATCGAGCCTCCTTCCTCAGGATTGGGGGATGTAGATGATGTCGCTGACGCCGCGCTCGTTGCCCTTGCCCAGCGGATCGTTCACAACCCGGCCCTTGAAGTACATGGTGGACGAGCCGCCGCCGTCGAGATTGTACGCTTCGGCCGCTCCGAGCTCCTTGAACAGGTTCGCGAACTCGGTCAGCGTCATGCCGCGGCTGTAGCCGGAGCTTCGCCCGTCGACCACGACGAACACGAAGCGGTGCGGCGCGATCATCCCGATGCCGGTGCGGGGATTGGCGCTCTGAATCGAGCGGTTGCCGAAGTTCGTGTCGATCTTCACGCTGTCGAAATCGCCGGCGATCTCGCCGTCCTTCACGAGGATCGGTCCGAAGGACCACGTATTCGTGACGCCCTCTTCGAGCAGCTCGTCGGAAGAAGTCGACTCCTCGTCGTAGGTTTTCAGAGTGCCGTCATCGAGAAGGGCCAGTCCGTCGCGGGCCGGCTCGTCCCGGTAGACGGTGCCGTTGCGGATGACGACGCCGTCGCTGCGGAAGCCGTAATAATCGCCGTTGATCGCGAATACGGCGTTGTTCGCGGCCGCGATGGCCGAGGTGTCCTGGACGATGTTCGTGCCGAACTCGTTCTTGGCGAAGGCGGCGAACAGGTTCGTCGCGCCCTTGAACGTCACGTCGGCGACGTAATAGGTGATCGTGTCGGCTCCGGTGCCGGTCTGGACCTTCTCGATATGGATCGTCTCGTTGGCGTCCTCGTAGTTCCAATCGTCGGATTGCGCCTGGGCCGTAGAGGAGTTCGCGCTAGAGCCCGAATATGAATTCGAATTCGGGTTCGAATCGGAGCTCGAATCGGTGTTTGACGCGGAGTTCGAGGAGGAGGACGAATTCGAACCGGCGCTCGTGGCCGGGGCGGTATGGATGGGAGCGACGACGGCTTCGACATGCTCGATCAGATAGCGGTCGGCGAGCCGGTAGACGATCGCGCCGATGACGAGGAGAACCGCGGCTATCGCGGAGAGAATGACGGTCTTCTTGCGCGGGCGGGGCATAGGGATCACTCCTTCAGGTTGTCGTGCCGCGGCGGGCCCTGAAGGTATCTTAGAACGGGAAGCTTTAATGGAACTTAAATGCCCGCTGCAATCTTAGGCCGGATTGAGCGGGCTTCGGCGGGCGAGGTCGAGGTTGCCGGGAATGGAGGCCGAGGGTGCCGGAATGGAGGAGGAATTGGCGGACGAATTGGCGGACGAATGGACGAGGGTCGTCTCGGCTACTTGATCTGCTCGATGGACAGGCTCAGCTTGTAATTGCCGAACTTCAGCACTTCGTCGAGCAGCTTGTTCAGCTCGGAGCTGTCGCCGACCCGGACGCGCAGCCAATAGCAGCCTTCGCCGCCGACGCGGTGCGCCTCCGTCACGGCCTCGTTCGACTCGACGAAGGCCTGGAAGGCCCGGTGGGCTTCATTCGAATTCATGAAGACGGTCAGGAAGGCATGAACGTTCAGCCCGATGGAGACCGGATTCCAACGCAGCGTATAGCCGTCGATGACGCCGAGGTCTTGCAGCTTGCGCACCCGCGCGCCGACCGCCTGGCCGGTGAGATGGACGAGCTGCCCGATCTCCTTGTGGGTGAGCAGGGCGTTGTCCAAGAGAGCTTGCAGAATCCGCTTGTCGATATCGTCGATCGTCTGGGAGGAGGGCATCAGGGCAACACGCCTTTCATCGTGAAAGTGAATGCGCGCGAATGCGTTCATCGGAGAATGGTTCCCGCGCGCGGTTGGATGATAATATCGATATTGTAACAGATTCGCAATCCAATGAAGCGGGGGCGTGATCGATATGAAAATCCAGCTCGTTCGCCATGCGACGCTATGGCTCCAATACGCGGGTTCGACCCTTCTCGTCGACCCGATGTTCAGCGATCAAGGGGCGAATCCCCCGGTATCGAACTCCGACAACGACCGGCGCAATCCGCTCGTTCCGCTGCCCGGGGAGCTGGCGGCTTGGCTTCGGCCGGACGCCGTCCTCGTGACGCATCTTCATCCCGACCATTGGGACGAAGCGGCGGCGCGGGCGCTGCCGAAGCCGGCGGCCCTCTTCTGCCAGCCGGGGGACAAGG
This sequence comes from Cohnella xylanilytica, assembly GCF_014212175.1. GTDB lineage: Bacteria > Bacillota > Bacilli > Paenibacillales > Paenibacillaceae > Cohnella > Cohnella xylanilytica. The sequence continues at coordinate 27,422 of NZ_JACJVR010000066.1, forward strand.
ACAGCATCGGTTCTTCCGGATTTACGGATATAACGGAGATCGAGGATTCCGCGACGTTCCGGGGCATCACGATTCACCGCACGGGCGGCCAACACGGAACGGGCGAGATCGGCGAGAGGATGGGGCCGGTGTCCGGCTTCGTGCTGCAGGCGGAGGATGAGCCTACGGTTTATATCGCGGGGGATACGATCTGGTGCGAGGATGTCCGAATCGCGCTGGACGCCCATAAGCCCGACGTGACGATCGTCAACGCGGGCGGGGCGCGGTTCTCCGTCGGCGACGCGATTACGATGGACGAAGACGACGTGATCGAAGCGGCCCGGTATGCGCCGTATACGAAGATTGTCGCGGTCCACATGGACGCGATCAATCACTGCCGCGCGACGCGTGACGTTCTGCGGACGAGGCTCGAGGCGGAGAAGCTTCTGGGCAGGGTCGCCATTCCGGAGGACGGAGCTTGGCTATGAGCCGGGACGGAGGGAACGCGGATCGCATCGTGCTGTCGACGGAACGGAACCGGCTGGACCTCGCCTACGCCTACCGGTACCTGCATGAGCATATGTACTGGGCGAAGGAGCTGACCTTCGAAGCGTTCGAGCGGGCGGTCGCCCATTCGGCCGTCGTGGTCGGGGCGTACGATTCGTCGGCGGACGGTCGGATGGCCGGGTTCGCCCGGGTCGTCTCGGACCGCGCTACGTTCGCTTACTTGACGGACGTCTTCGTCGTCGCCGAGTACCGCGGCCAGGGCTTGTCCAAGCGGATGATGCGGCAGATCGTCGACCATCCGGATCTGCAAGGGCTGCGGCGCTTCCTGCTTGTGACCGAAGACGCCCAGGGGCTGTACGCCCCATTCGGGTTCGAGCCGCTAAAGGACGCGGAGCATTGGATGCAGATTTTCAACGGGTAACGCCGAACGAAGAGGAAGGAATCGAGAAGAAGCCGATTGCCCCGGAACTCCCGGGTTGATCGGCTTCTTTTTTCTACACTTGCTCCAAGACAAGTTCCGCATGATTGCAGCTGCCGAAGGTCCCGAGCTTGCGGAATTTTGTCGAATGATCGCTCAAAAATAGAGGATTTTCCGAATTTTTCATCGAATCTTTTACAAATACGTCCAGTGTCGGAGACAGAGAGCCGGGAACGGGACGGCGCTTGACCATATCATGTCTATCGGGTGGGGGATTATGAAGAGACGGGGTTACGGGTTCCGCTGGAGGCAAGTCGCGCTCGCGCTGCTGGCGGTGCTGCTGGGGGTTACGGGCGGGATGCCCTTCGCGCCGGGCGGGTGGATCGGCCGCGCTTCCGCGGACGCGAACAACTACTACATCAGCACGGCGGCCGGCAGCGGCACGCTGGGATACGGCGGGGACGGAGGGCCGGCGACCTCCGCCAAGTTGGCGGCTCCATACGGCGTCGCCGTCGACGGCGGGGGGAATATTTACATCGCGGACCGCAACAATAGCGTTCTGCGCGTAGTGGACCCTTCAGGCCGGATCAGCTCGGTGTCCGTTCCGGGAATGTACTGGCCGCAGGGAATCGCCTTCGACGACAGCGGGAATTTGTACATCGCCAATAGCGGCGGACTGAATATCCTGAAGAGGACTCCTTCCGGGACCGTAACCGTAGTAGCCGGAACCGGAGCGGCCAGAAGTTCGGGCGATGGAGGACCGGCGACCTCGGCCGAATTGAACTATCCGTCCCAGGTCGCCGTCGACGCGGACGGGAATTTGTACATCAGCGAATCCGTCAGCAGCGTCATTCGACGGGTCGACGCGGCGACAGGAATCATCGATACGGTTGCGGGCACCGGAACATACGGCTATTCGGGACCCGGCGGGCCCGCAACCTCGGTTCAATTATGGAATCCGTACGGCATGGCCTTCGATAGCGACGGCAATCTGTATATCGCAGATATGGGCAACAACGTCATTCGAAAATTGGATGTAGCGACGGAGGTTATCAGCACGGTAGCGGGAACCGCCGCCGGCGGCTACTCGGGCGACGGAGGCCCCGCGACCTCGGCTCGATTGAGCGCGCCTCTCGATGTCGCGTTCGACGATAACGGGAATATGTACATCTCGGAAGCCGACCACGTCCGCAAGGTGGATGCGTCGGGAACGATCCGTACCGTAGCCGGAACGACAAGAGGGTATTCCGGAGACGGAGGCGAAGCGACCGCTGCTCAGTTGTCGGGTCCAGGCTTCATGACCTTCGACGGCAACGGGAATCTGTTCGTATCGGATCCGTTCAACAGCGTCGTCCGGAAGCTGGTCCCGTTCTACAAAGTCACCTTCCAGAGCAACGGAGGAACGCCCGTAAGCCCGCAGAACCTGGATCCCGGAGACGCCGCGACGGAGCCGGGCGATCCGGCGAGAACGGGGCATACCTTCGGCGGTTGGTTCGCGGACGAGGCCCTGACGGTTCCGTTCGACTTCGCGACTCCGATTAACGGGGATACGACGCTGTATGCCGGGTGGACGCCCATCCCTTATACGGTGACGTTCGATAAGAACGGCGGCGACACCGAGGCGAATCCAACCTCGATGACGGTGAATTACGGCTCCGCGGCAGGCGCGCTGCCCACGGCTCCGACCCGTGACGGGTATACGTTCGCCGGGTGGGCGGCGGCGCCGGACGGCAGCGGACCGGTCTTCTTGGCATCGACCGTCGTCACGGGAGACCTGACGGTATACGCCCGATGGATCGCGAACCCGTTGGCGCAGCCGGCCAACCTGAAGGCCGTACCCGGGGATCGTCAAGCGAAGCTGACTTGGGACGGAGTAGCCGGAGCGACGTCCTATAGAATCTATATGCGAACCGAGTCGGGCGCGTATGGCGATACGCCGCCCATCGAGGTGGCGGGGACGAGCCATACGGTGACCGGGCTGACGAACGGGACGACCTACTTCTTCGTGGTGACGGCCCGCAGCGCCGCGAGAGACGGATTGCCTTCCGCGGAGGCGAGCGCCACTCCGAGCGGCACGGTTGTCCTGCCGACCTTGACGGAGGTTCGCCTGGCAAGCGATAATCCGGCCGCCGGGTGGGCCAAGCCCGGAGACAAGGCGACCCTCGCCTTCGCTTCGAATACGGCTCTAGGCAGTCTGCCGACCGTCACGATCGCCGGGCGGCCGGCAGCCGTAACCGCAACGGGGGGTAACGGGTACAGCGCCTCCTATACGTTCGACGGAAGCGAGACCGAAGGGGCGGTGCCGTTCGCCATCGATTTCGAAGACGGCGCGGGGACGCCGGGAGCGCAAGTGACGGCCACGACGGACGGCAGCGGCGTGAACTTCGACAAGACGGCTCCGACGGGCACCATGACCATTAACGGGGGAGCGGCGGCGACAAGCTCGGCCGCGGTCTCGTTGCAACTGACGAGCAGCGACGGCGCGGGCTCCGGCGGCGTCCGAATGCGCTTCTCGAACGACGGACTGACCTGGTCCGATTGGGAGGCCGCTTCCGCGGCGAGGAAGTGGACCCTCTCGTCCGGCAACGGCGCCAAGACCGTCTCCATGGAGCTGATCGACCGGGCGGGGAACGCCTCGCCGACGGCTATCGCGGCGACGATCGCGCTGCGCCGGGCATCGAGCCCGACGGAGACTCCCGATCGTACGATCCAGGTCCAGATCGCGGACGGCAAGGGCGGTTCCGTCGTCGAGACGGCCGTTGTTCAACGAACGATCGATGTCGACGGGCTGTATAAGGACAAGGTAACTTTCACCGATTATCCATGGACTCAAGCGCTCGACAAGCTTAAGGCGCTCGGTTCGGACTTCGCCAAGGTCGTGTTCCCGGACGACAACGGGTTGACCAAGGAATGGAGCCTCGTATTCCCGAAGACCGTAACCGACCTGCTGTCCGGCAGCGGCACGAACATGGAGATCGTTACGAACGATGCTCGAGTTTACCTTCCGGCCGCCTCGCTTCGAGGGCTGACGGAAGACTTGAGCTTCCGGATCGCGCCGGTCCAGCAGGAGGACGAACGCAAGGCGACCGAGCGGCGGGCTTTAACGGATCCGCTGACGCTCGAAGCCACGAAGGGCGGAAGCGTTGAAGCGCTCGGCCGTCCGATCGTAATCGAGTCGAACTTGTCGGGCGCGGAAGCCCAGCTGATCTTGCCTCTGGAAGAGACGCGGAAGCTCGACAAGTCGCGGGAGAAGCCGGCCGCGTTCGTCGAGCATGGCGACGGAACGAAGGAGCTGGCCGACGGGAAGATCGAGGACTTTGACCAAGGGGGCCGGCCGGGCGTACGCGTCGCCGTCGACCGGTTCAGCACGTTCACGATTTTGAAAATAGGACAGGCCCCGGAGCATAAAGCCTACGTATTAGGCAATCCCGACGGGACCTTCGGACCGGAACGCCCCATCACCCGCGCAGAGATGGCGGCGCTGCTGACCCGGGCCGTCGTCCGGGAGGAGTCGTATGCGCCGCGCTCCTATACGGACGTCGCGGAAGGCTACTGGGCTCGGGATGCCATCGTCCAAGCCGCCAAGACGGGCCTCATGAGCGGATACGGCGACGGCAGCTTCAAGCCCGACGCTCCGATCACCCGCGCGGAGATGGCGAGCGCGATCTCCCGGCTGCTGACCGATGAGCCGAGCGCGGCCGTCTTCCCGGACGCGGCGGGAATCTGGGCGGAGACCTCCATCCGGAAGACGTCGGCGGCGGGGATCGTGAAGGGCTACGAGGACGGCACGTTCCGGCCGAACGGCAACTTGACCCGCGCCGAAGCGGTCGCGATGCTGGATCGGCTGCTGGGACGCGGTTCTCTGGCCGGCGCGCCGCGGAAGTGGACGGACGTTCCGGCGACCTATTGGGCGTACGGGTATATTCAGGAAGCCTCGTTCGATCATCGGTACGAGATCAAGGAAGAGGGCGGGGAGACCTACGTATCTACGCCCTGAACGGAAGACGGCGGCAGGCTGCCGACAGGCGCCTGCCGCCGTTTTTTTTGCAACTAAGCCCCAACCGACGTCCCCAGCCCGGCCGCCGAACGCGAATTCAGCTTGCCGGTCCAGATGCAATAGCCCATGCCGACGTACGTGAGTCCCCAGAACAGGGCGAACAGCTTGTTGTCCTCGAACGGGATGACCGCGCTGAGGAGCATGAGCACGTGCAGGTAGAACACCCAGCGCGGGAATACGTTGGCCCGGTAGGTCACGATAGCGAACAGCAGCGTTCCGCCCGTCAGCGCGATCATGCTGCCCATGCCGGAGATCGCCGCTGCCAGACTGTCCGGCTCGGGCGCCGACGGGTCCATGATGAATGTCGTGAAGAGCAAGGCCGTCGTGAAGATGTTGCCGATGAGAATGCCCAACACGCTGACGAATCCGAGCACGCCCGATTCTCTCGCCTGCACCTGATAGAGAACGATCGAGCAGAACGACATGAGGATGCACGCGACGTAGCCGAACGTCAGCTCCTGCGCGCTGTCCGTCCCCCAGACATAAGCCGCCGGGGTCATGCCCATTCTCGCGATCCCCGCGAGCAACACGATCATTCCAAGCCATCTTACCCATCTTAAATCGTTCATTTTTTTCGAATCCCTCCGTCATGATTGTCGGCCATCGCCGCTTGCTTCTCATCATAAGAGCTCCCGCGAGCGGACAATAGAGCATGGAATACCCGGCAGGGCGGGAAGATGGCGACGAGCGGCAGCCGGGAAAACCGGGAAATTCGGGAGAACATCGGGAAATGTTCGCTCCCGCATATCCAGCGACGCCGGGCCGTTATTATAATAGGGTCATGGATAAAACGAGAGGGTACCAGCTGCTCGTCGGCCTCTTCTTCGCCGTCACGGCCGCGCTGTATATCAATTGCATTCCGGCCTACTATGACCGGCTGCTGACGCAATGCATCCCGAGCGGCTGCGGCGTGTCCGTACCGGCCTTGGTCCTGGATACGGAAGGGTTGTCGCTTCGGGCGGCAGCTCTTATTCTCGTCGCGGTCGACTGCGCGTTCACGGCGGTCTTCTATGCGGCGGCGGTCATCTTGCTATGGAAGGGCGCGCGGGAACGGATGGCGCTGACCGCCGCGCTCGCGATGGCCGCCTTCGGGACTTCGTTCCCGTCTCTGGTCGTCGTGGCGTCGGAGAACTTGGCGTTCGAGCGCTATTGGTTCCTCGGGGTCTCGGCGATCGGGTGGATATCGATCTCGCTGTTTTGCCTGCTTTTCCCGAACGGTTCGTTCGTCCCCGCTTGGTCCCGCTATGCCTTGGGGATCATCGTGCTCGTCGATGCGGCGAACTTCTTCCTCGGGGGCAACGTTTGGGATCGGCTGCAGCTGCCGGAGTTCCTTCGGTTCGCGTGGTTCCTGTCGTCGACGGTTCTCCTGATCTACGCCCAGGTGTACCGGTTCAGACGGATCTCGACGCCCGAGCAGCGCCAGCAGACGAAGTGGGTCGTGTACGGCGTGGCCGTCAGCTTCATCGGGTTCGTCGCGATCAGCCTGCTCTTCAATCCGGCCGTCTACGGGACCGTGTCCAACTTCATCCTGCTGAACGCGGCGCTGCACCTCTTCCTCTCGGCCATTCCGGTCACGCTGACGCTCGCCGTGCTGAGGCGCCGCCTGTGGGATATCAATCCGCTCGTCCAGAGGACGCTTCTCTACGGAGCCCTCACCGTCTGCGTCGTCCTGCTGTACACCGCCGTGGTGTATTATCTGGGCGCGCTGCTCGGCGGCTTGAATCGATTCGTCGTCTCGCTGATCGCGACGGGGCTCGTGGCCGCGGTGTTCGCTCCGATGAAGGAATGGCTGCAGCGCCAAGTGAACCGGCTGATGAAGGGCCGGCACGACGATCCCTACGCGGTCCTGCTCGAATTGGGCAGCCAGCTGATGCAGCCTATCGCGCCGCACGCGATGCTGGAAGCGATCGCCCGCCAGGTGAAGGAGGCTCTGCGCCTGCCGTACGCGGGCATCGCGATTCTCGTCGAAGGCCGGGAGACGGTCATCGCCGAAGCCGGGGAGCGCAGGCAGGGCAGGCAGGACAGGCAGGACGTCGAGCTTCAGGGCTACCCGATCATCTACCGCGGCAAAACGCAAGGCATGCTGTACGCGGCCGTCCGGTCGGCCGGGGAGGCGTTCTCGGCGGAGGATCATAAATTTCTGGAGGTTATGCTGCGTCATGCCGGACCTCTCGTCCATAATGCCGATATGCTGCAGGGCATGAGACGGTTGGCCGAGGATCTGCAGGAATCGCGCGAGAAGCTGGTGCTCGCCCGGGAAGAGGAGCGCCGGCGCATCCGCAACAACCTGCACGACGACCTCGCGCCGAGGCTGGCCGCGCTGGCGATCAACGCGGCGATCGCCCGCAAGCACGTGGAGAAGGATCCGGCGGCCGCGGTCGAGATGCTGGACGAATTGCGCCAGACGATTCGCGAGGCCGTTCAGGACATCCGGTCGCTCGTCCATGATCTTCGTCCGCCGGCGCTCGATCAGCTGGGTTTGATCGGAGCGATCCGCGCCCGCATGGAGGAGCTGGCGAAGCCGGCCCGCTTGGCGGGGAACGAGGGGGACGACGGTGGCGACGGAGACGACGGAGACGAAGGAGACGACGGTGGCGGGAAGCCCCCCCTCTTCGAGATGGACGCCCCGGAGACCCTTCCCGCGCTGCGGGCCGCCGTCGAAGTGGCCGCCTACCGGATCGCGACCGAGTCAATGGTGAACGTCGTCAAGCACGCGAAGGCCGCGGTCTGCCGGGTGAGCCTGGCTCTCGACGGCGAGAAGCGGCTGCGGATCGAGGTCGTCGACGACGGCATCGGCGCGGCCAAGCTCGGGGAGGGCCCCGGCCCGGCCGGCGGCATCGGGACGCTGTCCATGCGGGAGCGGGCCGCCGAGATCGGCGGCGATTGGGGAATCGAATGGCCGGAAGCGGGCGGGACGCGGGTGTGGGCGGTGCTGCCTTTGCAGGAAGGCTGACGAAGGCCGGACAGGGAGGGGAGGGACGATGACCATGAGAATCGTCATTGCCGAGGATCATCCGATGTTCCGCGCCGGCGTTCGCGGCTTGCTCGCGACGACGGACGATCTGGAGGTCGTCGGGGAAGCGGCGACGGGGGAAGAGGCGGTCAAGCTGGCCGAAGAGCTGCGGCCGGCCTTGGTCCTGATGGATATTCGCATGCCCGGCATGAACGGCATCGAAGCGACCCGGGCGATCAAGGAGCGGCTCCCGGAGACGGAGGTGCTCGTTCTGACGATGTTCCGGGACGACCAGTCGGTGTTCACCGCGATGCGGGTCGGGGCGAAGGGCTACGTGCTGAAGGACGCGGACGAGGAGGAGCTGCTGCAGGCGATCCGCATGGTAGGGAGCGGACGGGCCGTCTTCGGCACGGGAATCGCGGAGCGCATGATGCACTTCTTCTCCTCGCACGCTCCGGAGAGCCCGCTCTCTGCGAATTCTAACGCGGAATCGCCGCCGGCGGCCGGTTCCGGCAAGCCCGGGCTGGCGGACGATCCGGCGTTCGCGGAGCTGACCCGGCGGGAGGCGGAGATTCTCGAGCGGATCGCCGGCGGGGAGACGAATGCGGAGATTGCCGACTATCTGGGCGTAAGCGCGAAGACCGTCGCCAACCACGTGTCGAACATTCTGAATAAGCTGCAGGTTCTTGACCGTCACGCAGCGCGCAAACGGGTGCAGCAGGCCCGGCGGGCCAGGCAGGCGGGAGATACTTGAGACATAAGGCGGGGGAACCCCCGTTACCGGGACTTCGTGCGCGGCGCGGCATGAGGTCTTTTTTTTCTACGAAAGACCATTTCGCTAACAAACTTCTTGGGATATGGAGGCAGGGAAGTCTCGTTCATGGTTGCAATCGGAATCGGAATTGGCATCACAGGGTTCCGGTTCATAGGCCCCTTTTTCTCTAAACATTCCTGTATA
>NZ_JACJVR010000067.1 GCF_014212175.1 Cohnella xylanilytica
GCCTATACAGGAATGTTTAGAAGACGAACGAGAAAAAATCCACATCCTCCCGGGATGTGGATTTGCCTGATCTTCCGAGCCGACCGAAGCTCCTTCTCTCTCCTTACGCGCCGCGCTTACCCCGCATCGATCACCGAGACCGTGACGGCTTTGCCCTTCGGCTTGAACGCCTCGTAGATCGCCTCGACCATCGTCTCCGTCCCCAAGCCGGGCTGCCCTTCGCCGTGGCGGACGACGACCTCGGACGAAGCCAGATCGACGCTCGCCGCAGCTCCGAGCTCGGCCATCGCGTTCACGATCGTGTTCGCGCAGTTGTCGCAGGTGATGCCCAATACTTGCAATTTCGTTGTTTTCATAGCCAATTCCTCCCTTTGGAATATCCGGTGCATGAATCTATCATAGGACGGGGGGAGCTCCTTCGACGCGCAAATCCCGCACGGGAAGCCGCAAATGTTTGCGGGGCTCGCGCAATGAGATATTATCGATGCGTCGATCGTGTTGGATGTAGGAGGGGAACATATTGGCAAGCCATTCTACGCCGGGAGCGGGAGCGGATGCGGAATGGGCGGAGGTCTATCGACGGCACGCCGATCTCGTCTACCGGCAATGCTATCTCTACCTGCGGAATCCCGTCGATGCGCAGGACGCCGTTCAGTCCGTTTTTCTCAAGCTGATCCGATCCCGAATGACCTTCAAGGACCGCGAGCACGAGCGGGCGTGGCTGCTCGTCACGACGCGCAATCATTGCAAGGACGTTCTCAAGAGCGGATGGAGAACCCGCCGAGCCCATCTGGAAGCTCTGCCGGATGTCGCCGATTGGACCGGCGAGGAGCCTTCGGATAAGGTGCTGTCGAGACTGCTCGCGCTTCCCGAGAAATACAAGACCGCTCTCTATCTCTACTACTACGAAGAGTATTCGGTTCGAGAAATCGCGGAGCTGCTTGGCGTAAACGAGAGTACGATTCAAACGCGGCTCGCCAGAGGCCGCAAACGTCTGAAGATCGATTTGGAGGGGAATTTCCATGACCAAGGGCCACATTAACGAGCTGCTTCAAGCCCTCGCGCCAACCGACGAAGACAAAGAAATCATGCTTCATCGCATTCAAGCCCAAAGCGCAAGCGCGAATGCTTCCATCCCGCGGCGGGAACGGCGGACGCCTTCAAGACGGTTAAAGCCCGCTCTATGGGCCGCCGCGCTCGCGGTCGTTCTGACGACGACGGCTTTCGCTGCCGCGTATAAGGGATTGGACGAGGCCTTCGTGAAATTCCTTAACCCCGTAAATCATGAACAGAATGAACATTTGTCCAATGGCGCTTACTCGGCGAACAAGCAGGTGACGAGCAAGAGCGGGACCGTAACGATCAAGCAAGTGATCGGCGACAGCAACCTGACCTACATCCTCCTGGACTTCGCGGCTCCGGAAGGCACGGTGCTGAACGCGGCGCGGTACCGCTTCGAGTACGGCGGGATCGATTCGGATCAGAGCTTCCAGAGCGTGGGCTTCCGGCTGCTCGACGACGGCCGTCCCGACGACAACCGGATCAGCCTCGTCATGAGCGTCATGACGGAAGAGTCCGTGGCGGGCCAGAAGGTTCGTCTTACGTTGAAGGATTTGCAAGCGGCGCCCCCGTATCCGGGAATCTTCGAGACGATCATCCCGGACACTTGGGAGACGGACCTCCAGCTGAACTTCAAGGAATACTCCAGCGCTTATCCCGTCCGCCAGAGCTTGAAGCTGTTCGGCTACGCGGCCGTCCTAAAATCGGTCTCCGTCTCGCCGATCTCGATTACCTTGAAGCTGGAGAGCGACTTCCTGAAGGAGATCAACGAGGCTGCGGGTCGCATGAAGGAGGTCGGACCCAACGAATATTTGGATCCCTACCCCGTTACGATCCGCTACCGCGACGGCACCTCGGAGACGACCCGCCTGTTCAACGGCTTGCACCTGTCGAAAAACCTGGACCGCGAGATGCTGATGATCAAGACGTTCGACAAAGTCATTAACGACAAGGAGATCGATTCCATCGAATTTTTCGGCCGGGAAATTCCGATTTCCACAATGTGAATAACTCTGTGCACAGGCTGTGGGTATTTTGTGCATAAAGTCGCGTTTATTGGAGCTGTCGCCGGTACTTTGCCGGCGGCGGCTTCTTTTTTACGGGGGCGGCAGACGGCCCCGTTCGCCCGCGGGACTGTGGATAACTGCATAACTGCAAAAAATGGCGGTTGACGAACGTCGGCGATCCGGGATAGAATGGGGCGGTAATTCAGTTATTTAGTAAATTACTGATTTACTAAATCGAAAGTGGAGGATGAAGATGTGGTCTAACCGTTACATTCGAACGATTATCCTCTCCCGGGCGCTGCTGCATTCGGGAATATGGATTCGCAACTATGCCGTGCTGCTGTACGTGACCGACTTGACGAACAATAATTCGACTTACGTATCGCTCATCTCGGTCGCGGAATTCGCTCCGCTCTTCCTGTTCGCCCTGATCGGCGGCACCTTCGCCGACCGATGGCGGCCGAAGCGGACGATGGTGTGGAGCGACCTGCTGTCCGCCTTCTCCGTCGGGGCCGTGCTGCTCGCCCTCTTGAACGGCGGGTGGATCGCGCTGCTCGTCGGATCGTTCGTATCCGCGAGCCTGTCCCAATTTTCGCAGCCGTCGGCCATGAAGCTGTACAAACGGCACGTGCCCGGCGAGCTCCTGCAGAGCGCGATGGCGATGTCCCAGACTCTTGTCGCCGTCTTCACGGTATTGGGCCCGGTGATCGGCACGTTTATTTACTTGCGGTTCGGCATCGAGGCGTCCCTCGTCCTGACGGCCTTGCTGTTCCTCGGTTCTTCGCTGGTGCTGTCGTCGCTTCCGCGCGACGCGGAGGAGCCGAAGTCCGGAGGGGCCGGCGGCTTCTTCAAGGAGCTGGCGGCGGGGATGCGCTATATCGGGTCCAACCGCCCCCTTCGGACGCTAAGCCTGACCTTCGCGGTCGTCGGATTGGCCTCGGGGGTGACGCAGCCGCTTCAGATCTTCCTGGTCATCGAGAGATTGGGACAGGACAAGGCGTTCCTGCAGTGGCTCGTCATGACGAACGGGGCCGCCATGCTGGCGGGCGGAATCGCCATTATGGGGATCGCCAAGAAGGTGAAGCCTCAGCTCCTGCTCATGGTCGGCTTGCTCGTCACCGCCGTCTGCACGGCCGGAATCGGGGCTTCCACGGCCATCGGGATCACGATTCCCCTGCTCGTAATCAGCGGCTTCGTGTACCCATGCATTCAAGGCGGGATTCAGACGCTTATCGTGCGGAACACGGAAGGAGCCTTCATGGGCCGGGTGTCGGGGGCGATTACGCCCGCCTTCATGGGAATGATGGTGATCGGCATGTCGCTGTCCGGCTATCTAAAGAATGCGACTTCGCTGCTGGCGGTATACGCGGGGAGCGGGGCCTTGATTATCGTCGGGGCGCTGCTGCTTCTCCCGCTCGTTGCCGAGAAGCGCGGTCATGCGAAGAGCGGTCCGGCGGCTTGATCGCCTTAAGCAACGAATCCCTCCCCATCCGTTAGCCGGCTCCAGCTTGGCCGTGAATGGGAGAGGGATTCATGCGCTTAACCGTTCATGCCCCTAACTCTTGCGCAGCTTGGGCCAGCGATGCGGTTCGACGTGTTTAATCATGGAGAGGAAAAGCATGCCCCACTGTCGTTCGTTCAGAGTACAAACGGGTTGATTACGCTCGATTCTCAGCTCCTTCGCCAATCTCGTCACCTGCGGGGAGGTAAATACGTCTCTGATCGCTTCTGCGAAAGGCAGCCATGGATCATGGAGCGCATGGGAAGCCAAGGCCATGAACTTCCTTCGAAGGCGGATGGGGACCTCCGGATTGTGCTTCTTGCAGACGGTAACGACGGCCGAATCGACGCCAGGCGGCGGGGAAAAGTTGTCGGGCGGCACGGTCCGAACAAGCCGGATCTCGAACCCCAGTCTCCAGGTTAGAATACGCGGGTCCGTGATCGGATCGGTCGTAAACCGTTTGGCGGCCCCTCTCTCGATGAGAAATACGGCACGTTGCATGAACGGGCTCGAGGCCCCCAGCAGCTTGTCGAATATGGGGGTCGTAATGGAATACGGGATATTCGCCACTACGAAGAACGGACTAACCGGAAGCTCGTACCGAAGAATATCCGTTTGCTTGACTCTAATATTCGTTTCTTCTTTTATTTTGCTTCGCAATTTCCGAACGCTGGCGGGATCGTTCTCGATCGCGATGACGGTTCCTGCTCTCTCGGCAAGAGGAAAGTGATCGCGCCCGTTCCCGCTCCGATGTCGATCACCGTGTCGTTCCGGCCGATCCTGGCCAGACGGACCAGCTCGTAAATCAAGGATTTATTGATTAACAAATGTTGCGCGGAGAAGTTGATCTTCTCTCGACGGTATCTTGGCTTCTTTTTGGACATAGCAAAAAACACCTCATTCATTCGTAATGGAGAATGAAAAAGGTACAGCACAAATAACCCTGGGTTCCCCCTAAAACGGGACCGCGGATGCAGGGTTATAAATGTCCTGTACCTCTCATTAACGAATACGAATGTATGCGATGCCGAAGCCGTACATAAACGATAGTTCTCCTCTAGCTTTGAACTGAGCGAACACCTCTAAAGTTTAACATTCGGGTCTTTCGCAGTCAAAAGGAGTCTTCATTGCCGTTCCGCTCGATCGGCGATCGGGAACCATCCCGGCGTATGGACGATTTGCTGCCACAGGGAATCCGAGATCCCCAGTCGATCTCTATCGTTTAACGTGATCTCCGTACGGATCTCGCCTTCTTGGCCTTGCGCGAGTTTGCGAACCCAATCCGGGTCGATAATCAGGGCTCGTCCCAGCGCGATCAAGGGAGCAATACCCGATTGCAGCGCTCTAAGCGCCTCGTCGGGCGTGCGGATCGAACCTACTCCGATCACGGGAACTCTTCCCCCGACGAGCTCGTGAATGAGCTCCATTCTCGAACGAGTGTCTTCCACTCCGCGTCTAGGCTTGGACCAGAAGTCCATTAAGGAGACGTGCAAATAATCCAAGCCTTTGTCCGCGAGGGAATCCGCTAATTTTAGGGTATCCGCCATCGTAATGCCGGGCGTCATCTCTTCCTCCGGCGAGAACCGGTAGCCCACGAGGAACGGCCCCTTGGCATGCTCCGCCGCCGCTTTTCTCACTTCATCTACGACCGCGAGCGGGAACGCCATCCGCTTATCGATGCTGCCGCCCCAACGATCGTCCCGTCGATTGGTGAACGGCGAGAAAAATTGTTGAATCAAAAACCGATTCGCCCCGTGAATCTCGACCCCGTCGAACCCGGCCTCGATAGCCCTGCGGGTGGCGGCTCCGAACGCGCGAACGATCTCTGCGATCTCCTGATCCTCGAGTGCCCGGGGGATCGCGCTCGCCCCCTCCTTGGCGATCGCGCTCGCGCTTACGATCTCGCCGTTCGGCACGACTTCGGGCGGACATTCGCGGCCGCCATGGAAAATTTGGAGAATGGCCTTCGCCCCGCTCTTCTTCATCGTTGCCGCCAACGTTCGCAGGGTCGGAATCTTATCGTCATGATCGACCCCGAGCTCCCCGTCGAACACCTTGCCGCTGGGCGTGACGTATGCACTTCCCGTGACAGCCATGCCGACGCCGTTCGAACGGCTCTCGTAATACGCGAGCTCCTCGTCGGATAGCTTGCCCTCTTGCTGGGAAGAAGCGATCGTCATGGGCGCCAGCACGAGACGATTGTTCACTTCGACCCCGTTCTTGAACCGATACGGCTCCATCAACGGCTGATATTTCGGATTCATCGATATCGCTTCCTTGCTCATAAGGATCCCTCCGGTTTTCTTTATTTACCCTCATCCGCTACAATAATAGCGATCGGCCGGATGGGCGTTCGCCAAGGCGGCAGCGGGTTACGGAAATATCTTACCCCCTGCCGGCGGATACGAGGAAGATCACCGTTTATAGCGACATTCCTTATACGGATATCGATGATCCTGATAGTACGAGTATCAGGTTGAAGGGAGCGAAATAGACATGAGCGACGATCAACGGCGTACGGAGCTTAGCCGGTTTCTGCGGGCGCGGCGGCAGAGACTGTCCCCGGAAGAAGCCGGGCTTCCGCACGCCGAACGGACTCGCCGGAGAACCAAGGGGCTGCGGCGGGAGGAGGTGGCGGCGCTCGCCGGCATCTCGCTGCCCTGGTATACGATGCTCGAGCAAGGCAAGGAGATCAACGTCTCGGATCAAGTGCTGGACAGCCTCGCGCGAGCGCTGCGCCTGAATGCCGACGAACGGATGCATTTGATGTATCTCGCCAATCCCCGGCCTATCGAGCTGCGGGCGAAGCCGAGCGACGACCGTCCGGCCGTGCCGCCTTCGCTGACGTATTTGCTGGATCAGATGCCTCTGGTCCCCGCCTATATCTCCGACGAGAAGCTGAACGTGCTGGCCTGGAATCCGCTCGCCTCCGCGGTGTTCGGCTCGTTCGAGTCGGCGAACCGGCGCGAACGCAATATGCTCTGGCGCCTGTTCATGATGCCTTCTTCCCGATCGCTCTTCGTCGATTGGGAGCTTGTGGCCGGCTCGCTGCTCGGGCATTTCCGCGCGATGTATACGATGCATATCGAAGACGTCTGTTACCGGAGCTTCATCGACGAGCTCAAGGAAGGCAGCCCCGAGTTTGCCGTCTGGTGGGACAACTACGAAGTGGCGTGCATCAGCCAGAACCGTCGCGAGATCGCGCATCCGCGGGTCGGGAAGCTGAATCTGGAGACGAAGCTGCTTCGCGTAGAGGACAGCCGGGACCGGTATTTGAACGTCTTCATCCCCGATCCGAACGACGGCTCGGCGGCACGGCTGGCCAAGCTCGCGGAAGAGACGCCGGTCACCATAACCACGTGAGGGGAGGCGCGGCGAATGCGCGACGAGACTTGCGTTCCGACCGGCGTCGAACTCGAAGACACCGGGTTCGGCTATACGCTGTCCTTGATAGGCGGCAAGTATAAACTGATTATTTTACACTGGCTGGCTGAAAATAAGGTGATGCGGTTTAACGAGCTTAAACGCCGAATCGGCACGATCTCCTTCAAAACGCTCAGCCTTATGCTGAAGGAGCTGGAGGCGGATGGGCTTATCGTACGCGAGGAATTCCCCCAAGTGCCTCCGAAGGTCGAATATTCCTTGTCCGAACGCGGGCGGTCTCTTCTTCCGCTGCTGCACATGATGTGCGATTGGGGAGAGAAGAACCGATTGTCCGCTCGGTAGGTCGGTTACAGGTTATCAAGAAAGCGCAGATAGTCTTTGGCGCTGCTCTCCAATCGGCTGGCGGGCGGCTCGTTCTCTTCTCCGGGAACGTTTCGCCGGGCTCGTTCTCCATCCCGTAGAACGCGAAGAACGACCGGTAATCGGCGTTGCAATAAAGGAAGGTCGCTTCGAACGGCGACAAAATCTGCTTCAGAGAATAGCGGTACCTTCCGTCCTCGCGATAATTCTCTTCCCGGATTCCGGCGGAGACGGCCAGAGCGGCTTGGCGGTTCTTCAGTTTGTCACCCCCGTTGGAGCCGTAGGCCCAGCCATACGTCAGAACCTCGTCCAACCACCTCTTGAGGAGCGGCGGGCAGTTGAACCAATAGATCGGGAATTGCAGCACCAGAGGCCCGTGCGATTCGATGAGCCTCTGCTCCTCTTGCGCGTCGAGGTTCCCGTCCGGGTAAGCCTTGTGGAGTTCATGCACCGTATACCTCTCCGGATATTTGCGCAGCTCTTCGACCCATCGCTTGTTGACGGCGGACGTCTCGAGGCTCGGGTGCGTTACGACAATCAGGGTTTTCATATAAAAGGTTACCCTCCTTCGGCGGATTTCCCTTCCGAGTATAAAGGGCATGCCGCAAGCGCGTAAGTACGCACATTTAGTACAGGTACTTACGTTGAGGAGAGTGTCTGGCAGGCACGGTGCTGGCGTCAAGTTTCGATCGGGGGAGGCGGCTAACGAATCGAGGAAGCGCTATTTGGATGAAAATAGTGGATTTTCGATTCTAACGAATCGTATAAACGTTATTTCGTGCCGGAAGCCCATTTTTCCGCCGGGTGGCCCTAAATAAGATCGCTGGAGTTCGTTAGAGTTCCAAAATGGGCTTCTGAAGCCAAATAGCGACTCCTGGGTTCGTCCCTCGTA
>NZ_JACJVR010000068.1:0-13322 GCF_014212175.1 Cohnella xylanilytica
CATTATCACAGCACAACGACACGGGCGGGAAAAGCGCTTGCAAACGAAAACGAATCGTTTTATAATGAATCCGAAACGTTTTGGAAAGGTGATTTACCGATGGCGACCATAAAAGACATTGCCCGAAAAGCAGGAGTGTCCGTAACGACCGTCTCCAGGGCGCTCAACGGTTACGACGACGTGAACGAGACGACCCGGAAGAAGATCAAGCAGGTCGCCGAAGAGTTGGCTTACAGTCCGAACGCGGTCGCGAGAAGCCTCGTGTCGAAGAAGACGCGCACGATCGGCCTGATCATCTCGGACATCAACCGCGCCGGAGCGAAGGACGCCTTCGCGTACGAAGTGCTGTGCGGCATTAACGACAGGGCGGGCGATCTGAATTACGATCTGCTGCTCTTCAGCACGAACCCGTCCAAGCAGATGGAGAAGTCCTACACCGCGCTGTGCAAGGAGCGCAACGTGGAAGGGGCGATCATCTCGGGCCTTCGGCTCGACGATCCCTATCTCCAGGAGGTCATCGATCAGAATTCGTTCCCATGCGTGCTGATCGACATTCCGCGAACGGGAGACAACGTCGCCTATATCGCTTCCGACAGCCGGGCGGGGGCGGCGACGGCCGTCCAACACCTGCTCGATTACGGTCATGCCGAGATCGCCATGATCAACGGCCACGACCAGGCGTACGTCAGCCGGGAGCGGCTGGCGGGCTACAAGGACGCGCTGGAGCAGGCGAACGTGCCGTTCCGGGAAGAGCTCGTCTACGACGGAGGGTTCACGGAGGACGGCGGAGCGGAGGCCATGTACCAGATTCTGCTCCGGCACCCGCAAGCGACCGCCGTGTTCTGCGCGAGCGACCTGATGGCCCTCGGGGCGATGAGAACGCTGGAGAAGACGGGGCGCCGGGTTCCCGGGGACATCTCGATCGTAGGCTTCGACGACATCAACATCGCTTCCTACTGCTCGCCGAAGCTGACGACGATCCGCCAGGACAAGTACGAGATGGGCTACCGGGGAGCGCAGCTGCTCATCGATATGCTGGACGACAGGACCGACAATCGCAAAGTAACGCTGGGGAATCAATTGATCATTCGAGAGAGCACGCGCAACTTGAGAGAAGGCTGATTCCCCGCTTTTTCGCCGCAGATCCGAAACGTTTCGGAAAAAAATTTAACCGTGATCCGAAACGTTTCGGTTCCCCTGCCTGAGCGGCGCGGAAGAAGCGAGACCATTCCGACGAAGAGAGAAAGCTCCGACACGCGGACGCAGATTAAGATACAGACAATATAGAGACCGGGAGAGGAAGCCATGGATTACCGAGTAATCAAAAACAACGATCTGTTCCTGATGACCGACAAGAACGGGGACATCGCGGGACAAGAGACGCCGAACGGACTGTACATGAAGGATACGCGCTTCCTTAGCCGGTTCGAGCTGTCCGTCGAGGGCAGGCGGCCGGTGCTGCTGTCCTCCGCCGCCGACGAGAACTACGTCGCTACGTTCCGGCTGACCAACGAGCATATGACGGAGAACGGCGAGCTGATTCTATGGAGGGAATCGGTGGAGATCGTCCGCGAGCGGTTCATCTACGGCGACGTTCTCTATGAGAGCGTGTCCCTCACGAACTTCTCCACTCGCGACGCGAGCTTCGCCCTGACGCTCGGGATCGACGCCGACTTCAAGGACATGTTCCTCGTCCGCGGCTTCCAGCCGGCGGATCGGCTCGGCAAGGTCGCGCGCAGGGAAGCGGGCCCGTCGCATTGGCGGGCCGAATACGAAGGATCGGACGGAATCGCCAAGGCCGTGACCGTCCGCTGGGACCTTGAGGCCGCGACGGACTCCGAGTCGGGCGATCTCTCGTTCGCGATCCGGCTCGGACCGGCGGAGAAGCGCGTGCTGCATCTGACGGCGGCGCCTTCTATCGAAGGGGCGGAGCCGAAGGTTCTGGAGCATGCCGCCGCGCTGGCCGAATTGCGCCGCGACGTGGAGCGGTGGAGAAGCGGAGCGATGAGCGCTTCCAGCGACAATCCGGTCCTCGACCGGCTGTACGAGCGGGGAGTACAGGATATGCAAGTGCTCCTGTCCGACTTCGGCTTCGGCCCCATCACGGTGGCGGGGCTGCCGTGGTTCGCCGTCCCGTTCGGACGCGACAGCCTGATCGCGGCGCTGCAGATGCTGCCGCTCGATCCGGCGACGTCCCTTGGCACCCTGCGCATGATGGCGGCCTTCCAAGGGAAGGAGATCGATCCCTGGAAGGACGAACAGCCGGGGAAAATCATGCACGAGCTCCGCGCCGGGGAGCTGTCGAGGTCGGGGCAGGTGCCGTTCGCTCCCTATTACGGCAGCATCGACTCGACGCCGCTGTTCCTGCTGCTGGCGGCCGAATACGTCCACTGGACGGGGGATCTGGCGTCCGTGGAACCGCTGCTTCCGACGCTCGAGAGGGCGCTGGAGTGGATCGATTCGTACGGCGACCGCGACGGGGACGGCTTCGTGGAATACTTCCAGGAGTCGGCGAAGGGGATCGCGAACCAGGGCTGGAAGGACTCCGAGGATTCGGTCGTGCACAAGGACGGCCGCTTCGCGAAGGCTCCGATCGCTCTGATCGAGGTGCAGGGCTACGTGTATCAAGCGAAGAGCCGGCTCGCCCCGATCCTCGAGAAGCTGGGCCGCGCCGAATGGGCCGCCAAGCTGCGCGCGGAGGCCGCCAAGCTGAAGGAGGCGCTGGATCCCGCCTTCTGGATGGAGGACGAGAGCTTCTACGCGATCGCGCTCGACGGAGAGAACGAGCAGGTGCGCTCCGTCACCTCCAACCCGGGCCATCTGCTGCTGAGCGGCATTCTGTCCGAGGAGCGGGCGCGCCAAGTCGCCGACCGGCTCGTCGCGGACGACATGTTCAGCGGCTACGGGATCCGGACCATGTCGACCGAAGCGACCGGCTACAATCCGATGAGCTATCACGACGGCAGCATCTGGCCCCACGACAATTCGCTCATTCTGCTGGGCATGAGCCGATACGGCCTGCTGGACGCGGCGGCGACCGTCGCGGACGGATTGATCAAGGCCGCGGGCCAGTTCGAATACGCGCGGCTGCCCGAGCTCTTCTGCGGCTATAGCGACGAGATCGGCTATCCGGTGTCGTATCCGGTGGCATGCTCGCCCCAAGCGTGGGCGGCCGGCACCTCGGTCGTGCTCGTGCGGGCCATGCTCGGGCTCGAGCCGAACGCCCTGGAAGGAACGTTCAAGCTGAATCCGTTCCTGCCGTCCGGCGTCGGCCGGCTGTCGGTCCGGCATCTGCCGGTCGGCGCGGGGCACCTCTCCGTGGAGCTGAGCCGAGAAGAGGACGGGGCGGTCGTCGCGACCGTCGTCGACAATACGAGCGGGCTGCGGCTGGAAGCGGCCGGGAACGCCCGCGTCGGAATCCGGAATTAAGCGGCCGCGGAAGGCGGGCGGGCGGCCCGGGACGGAAGGTACCCCGTCCCGCGGCCGTCCGGCTCCCGCGATTCCTGAAACCGTTTAATTATAGAACTTATACACAAAAGGGAGGAGCATTCTGAATATGCAAAAGAAATGGACCGGTTGGGCCGCGCTTATGCTGACGACGGCCATGGTATTGTCCGCTTGCGGAGGCAGCTCCGGCAATAACTCCGGGAACGCCTCTTCGTCTCCGTCGGGTTCGTCTTCCCCGTCTTCGTCCGAAGGCGCATCGGCTTCGCCGTCGGCGCCGGCCGAGAACGTGGAACTGACCTTGGCCGGATGGACTTCTTCTCCGGAGGAGCAATCCCTTCTGCAGCAAGTGCTCGACGAGTTCCAGGCGAAGAATCCGACGATCAAGGTCAAATACGAAGTCATCGCCGACCAATACATGGACGTCATCAAGACGCGCCTGATCGGCGGCGAAGCTCCCGACGTGTTCTACCTCGACGCGTTCGAAGCGCCGGGGCTGATCGAGAAGGGCGTTCTCGAGCCTCTCGACGGCTACGTGTCGGACGACTTCGACCTGGCCGACTTCGAGACGCCGATGGTGGAAGCGTTCAAAGGCAAGGACGGCAAGACGTACGGCTTCCCGAAGGACACGTCGACTCTCGCGCTTTTCTACAATAAGAAGATGTTCGCCGACGCGGGCATCGCGAATCCGCCGGCCACTTGGGAAGAGCTTCAGGCCGCCGCGGAGAAGCTGACGAAGAAGGACGGCAGCAAGGTGTCGGTGTACGGCCTCGGCCAAGCGCCGGAGCTCGCCCGCCAGATGTTCATGATCCAGGCGTTCGGCGGCAAGCTGACGGACGACCAAGGCATGGCCGCGTTCGCGACGCCGGAAGGGCTCAAGGGCTTGCAGCTCGTCATCGACCAGCATCTGAAGGCGAAGACGGCCGGACAGCCGTCCGACGTAGGCGCCGGATGGGGCGGCGAGATGTTCGGCCAGCAGAAGGCGGCGATGGTCATCGAGGGCAACTGGGCGATCCCGTACCTGCAGACCAACTTCAAGGATCTCGACTTCGGAACCGCCGAGGTGCCGACCGTGAACGGCAAGAAGGGCACGATGGCGTATACCGTCGGCTACGTCATGAACAAGGAGAGCAAGAAGAAGGACGCGGCTTGGAAGCTGATCTCCTACCTGACCGGCAAGGAAGGGATGAAGACGTGGACCAGCAAGGGCTTCGCGCTTCCGACCCGCAAGTCGGTCGCGGCCGAGCTCGGCTACGACAAGGACCCGCTGCGCGGCGCCCTGGTCGCCGGCGGCTCCTATTCGACCACTTGGCAAGCCGGAGCCACTCTGCCGACGATTATGAACAACTTCAACAACCAGTTCGTCGCGGCGTACACGGGCCAATCCACGCTCGAGGAAGCGATGAAGCTAGCCCAAGAGACCGCCAATTCGGAGATCAAGGCCGGACAGTAACGGCCTGACGGGCGAAGGTCCGGGGAGCGGACGGGAACGATCGACGATCCGCTCTCCGGAGCTGGCCCCGCCGTTTGGGCTCTAGACGGGTGAAGCCGGGCTCGCCAGCTCCGGCTTCAGCCGTTTCGCGTTCAGGCGCGAGGCCAAGAGACCATTATATAAGGAAGGGAACGAACCGGTTATGTCCAAAAGATCAGGCAAGCTGCGTCTACGGGAAGGAGCGGCCGGCTACGCGTTCATGTCCCCGGCGATCGTCGTCTTGGGCTGTTTTCTGCTGCTGCCGATCCTCTACGCCGTCTTCCTGTCGTTCCATAAGGTGAACCTGCTCGGGGAAGTGAGCTACAAATTCTCGGGAACGGCCAACTTCGAGAGAATGGCGGACGATACCCGGCTGTGGATCGCCCTTCGGAACACTTGCAAGTACGCGCTCATCGTCGTCCCTTCGCAGACGCTGCTGGCGCTCGTTCTCGCTTCGATCCTGAATATGAAGCTGAAGTTCCGCAACTTTTTCCGCGTCGCCTACTATCTCCCGACCGTCACGTCCTCGGCGGTGCTCGTGCTGATCTTCATGTGGATCTACAACAGCAACGGGCTGCTCAACTACCTGCTCGATCTCGTCGGCCTGCCGACCTACAACTGGCTGGGCGACCCGAACGTGGCGCTCACCGGCATCATGGTCATGAACATCTGGTCGACGGCTCCCCTGTTCATGGTCATCTACTTGGCCGCCCTGCAGGACATCCCGGAATCGCAGTACGAAGCCGCGGAGATCGACGGAGCGGGCGCCTGGAAGAAGTTCTGGCGCATTACGGTGCCGCAGCTGAAGCCCGTCACGTTCTACGTCGTCGTCATGGGCATCATCGGCACGTTCCAGCTGTTCGACCAATCGTACATCTTCTCGGCGGGCTCGGGCGGACCGAACAACGCCACGCTGACGATGGTGCTGCTGATCTACCAATACGCCTTCAAGAATCTCGACATGGGCTACGCGTCCGCGCTCGCCTTCCTGCTGGCCGTCGTCATCATGCTGATCACGGTCGTGCAGCGCCTGCTCTTCCGGGAGGAGAAGCTGAACTAACGCGGCCGAATCGGGCCTCGAGCCTCTCGATTACATCTTGGGATCCGTATTAAGGAGGGGAAAATCATGCGACAAGCGGTTCGCCGGTTCCGGCCGCTGGTGTACGTCATTCTGGGGATCTACGCGGTCATTACGTTCATCCCGTTCCTGTGGGCGCTGTCGGCTTCGTTCAAGCCGCTGTCGGAGATCGTGTCCGGGGGCATGCACCTGATCCCGAAGCACTTCACGCTCGACAACTACAAGACGATCTTCCGCCAGGAGCCGCTCTTCATGCGCTGGTTCCTGAACAGCGCCATCATCGCGCTGTCCGTCACCGCGTTCAACCTGCTGTTCAATTCGATGGCCGGCTACGCGCTGGCCCGCATCCGGTTCCCGGGAAGCGGCCTGATGTTCTACAGCATCCTGGGCATGATCATGATCCCGGGCCAGCTCACCATCATTCCGAGCTACCTGATCATCAAGGAGCTGGGCTGGCTCAACAGCTACCAGGCGATCATCGTGCCGATGGCGGCTCAGGCGACGTATATCTTCATGATGAGGCAGTTCTTCATCAACTTCCCGAAGGAGCTGGAGGAGGCCGCCGAGCTCGACGGGCTGGGCCGGTTCGGAGCGTTCTTCCGCGTCGTGCTGCCGCTCGCCCGGCCCGCGCTCGCCGCGCAGACGATCTTCATCTTCATGGGCGCCTGGAACGAGTTCCTGAAGCCGCTCATGCTCATGTCCGACAAGGCGATGTTCACTCTCTCCATCGGCTTGAACACGTTCAAGGGCCAGTACATCAGCTTCTGGAACTACATCATGGCCGCGTCCATCATCATGACGCTGCCCGCGCTGCTCATCTATATCTTCTTCAACCGCTTCTTCGTGCAGGGCATCACCTTCACGGGAGGCAAATAAGCTAATCGCCCGCCGCCGCGCTCGCTTCCGCCGCCGCCGCTGCCGCCGTTCCGGCCGCGCGCCCGGAAGAGAACGCGGCGGTAATGTTATAGCCGCCCGTATAGCCGTGGACGTCGAGGATCTCCCCGCAGAAGTACAGGCCCGGCATGAGCTTCGATTCCATCGTCTTCGGGTCGATCTCCTTGACGTGGACGCCGCCTCCCGTGATGAACGCCTCTTCGATCGAGAGCGTCCCGGAAGCCGCCACGGGGAACGCCTTGCATACCCGCGCCAGCTGCTGCCACTTGGCCTTCGGCACGTTGGCCACTCCCTCTTCGGGGTCCAGGCCGGCCAGCCGGAGCAGCAGCGGCACCAGGCGTTCCGTCAGCTTCTGGCGGACGAGCGTCTTGACGGCCTTGCGCGGATCGGAGCGGGAAGCGGTGCCCCAGTCGGCGGCCAGCCGCTCCTCCTTCTCGTCCGGGAACAGGTCGATCGCCACCGTGACCGGGCCCCGGCCCGCGCGCAGCGTCTTGACGACGAATTGGCTGCAGCGCAGCGCCGCCGGTCCCGACAGGCCGAAGTGGGTGAAGATCATGTCCCCTTCGTGCGAGACGACTTCCTTCCCCCTCCCGTCCAGCACGGTCAGCTTCACGTCGCGAAGCGACAGCCCCTGCAGCTCCCGGCCGGCGATCCACGGCTCGTCCGACGTGATCGGCACCTCCGTCGGGTACAGATCCGTCACCGTATGCCCCGCCTCGACCGCCCAGGCGTAGCCGTCGCCCGTCGACCCGGTATGGGGCACCGACTTGCCGCCGGCGGCGGCGATGACGCACCGGGACCGAAGCTCCTCCCCGGAGGCGAGCCGCACTCCCGCGACCCGTCCTCTCTCGTACAGAATCCGCTCCACCGCCTGGTGCGTCCGCACCGTCACGCCCGATTGCCGAACCTGGTTCACCAAGGTATCGACGACCGTCTTCGCCTTGTCCGACACGGGGAACATCCGCCCGTGGTCCTCTTCCTTGAGCCGGATTCCCAGCTCCTCGAAGTAAGCGACGATCTCCCGGCTCCCGAACTGGGAGAGGGCGCTGTACAGGAACCTCCCGTTGCCGGGCAGGAAGCGGATCAGCTCCTGCGCGTCCTTGTTGTTGGTGACGTTGCACCGGCCGCCCCCGGAGATGCCGAGCTTGCGCCCCAGCTTGTCTCCCTTGTCCAGCAGAAGCGTCCGCGCGCCTCCTTCGGCCGCCGCGATCGACGCCATCAGTCCCGCCGGTCCCCCGCCGACGACGATTACATCCCACATTCGTTCTCCGACTCGCTTTCCGAAATTCGTTATTTTCCCAATTGTATCGGTTCCCGAATCCAAAGGAAAGTGACGCTCTGTCACATCGATTGTTAATTGGCGGCAGTTATGTTTTAATCAGAGTGAATATGTTTAATAAGGTTAAATAGGCATCGGGAGAGGGCTGAAGACTAAATCAAGGCGTTCGAATGAGCGGAGGGGCATCCGTGTGTGGCAATTTTCGCTGCTGCAAATATTAATTGCGCTTTTACCGATCGGGTCGCTGCAGGTGTGGCTGGCCCGTTCCCCCAGAGTACGTTACGTGAACGCGTATATGGCGATCTCGTGCGGCATCTCCATGATGCTGATCCTGCTCGTCTCCCATCAGTCTCCTTACGGGGGGCCGAGCCATGATCTGAGGCTCGTTCCTTACCTGGTAGGGAGCCTGTACGGCGGCATTCCGGGGGCTTCCATTCTAACGGTTCTATACATAGCGGCCCGTCTGCCCCACGCCGGGGAGACCGCCTCTCTCGTCATGCTCGGCCTCTTCTTCGTCTTGTTCGTTCCGGCCTTGTTCGCCAAGATCCCGTCCTTCCTGGAGTCGACCCGATCCTCGAAGCTGAAGATCGCCTCGGCGCTCGCCGCGGCCCTGCTCGTCTACCATGCCGGAAGCGTCGCGGCGTTCCGCTGGTTGGGAGAGACGCCGTCTTCGGTACAGCCCGTCGGCCTCTCGGCGCTGTTCGCCGTTTTTTTCGCCGCGCTCGTTCTTCTGTCGATTCACTTCGTAGAATTCGCCCACGACCGCGTTCGCCTGCAGATCGACTATCAGGAGATCAAGGCCAAGTACGACAACGAGGTGCGCCGGCTGCAGCAGTTCATCGACTTCTCGCCGCTGGTCGTCCTGTTCATCGAGAAGGACGGGAGAATCTCGCATCTGAACGACCTGGCCTTGAAGCTGCTGTCCCCCCTTACGAAGAACGACGTTCTGCAGCTGCCGTACCGAACCGTCCTTCAACGCTGGAGGAGCGACGCGGTCATGGACGCCGTAGAGAGGGTTATGGGCGGGGAGGAGCAAGTCGCCGACATCATCCGGTTCCGGAACCGGATCTATTACACGACCGTCTGCTCCTGGAGGGCGGCGCCCGCGCTTCGGACCGTAGGGGCCATGCTGATCGCGCACGATATGACCGAGCTGCAGAGGCTCAAGGACGAAGTGGACAAGATGGAGAGGCTCAGCCTGGTCGGCCAGATGGCGGCCAGCATCACCCACGAGATCCGCAACCCGATGGCGGTTATCCGGGGCTTCGTTCAGCTGCTTAACGAGCGCAGCCCGAAGGAGCATCAATCCTACTTCCACATCATTCTCCAGGAGCTGGACAGGGCCAACGCCATCATCAACGACTTCCTGTCGCTGGCGCAGAACCGGATCGTGGAGAAAAACATCACGAGCCTGCACGAGGTTCTCGAGGACCTCATGCCTCTGCTGTCGGCGGACGCCAATATGCGCGGACAGATGATCGAGCTGAAGCTCGCGGACGTCATCGACCCGCTCGAGCTGAACGTCAAGGAGATCAAGCAGCTTGTCTTGAATCTCGCCCGCAACGGCATGGAAGCGATGGACGACAAGGGCGTCCTGCGGATCGAGACGAAGAACCTGGCCGACGCGGTCGAGCTGAGGGTGACCGACAACGGGGTCGGCATTCCGCCGGAGAAGCTGGAGCGGCTGTTCGAGCCGTTCTATACGACGAAGGCGAACGGGACGGGCCTCGGGCTGGCGCTCTGTCTGAGCATTATGGAGCGGCATAACGGAAGGATTCGGGTCGAGTCCAAGATCGGGGAAGGGACGACGTTCATCGTGTCGTTCAGCAAGCCCGGCCACGCGATCTCCGAGACGGCGGCGGCGAAGTATAGGAACGGAGCGGGGAGCGCATAATATCCCCGACTCATCCAGACAAGGAGGAAGTTCCCGTGCCGAATCCTCAAGGTCCCTCCCAGCGTGGCAACAAGAGCTCCGATCGGAAGGGCGCGAACCGCCAGCCCGAGTCCCCGGGATACGACAAGAAGCTGGACGGCCCGAACCGTCCGTCCACCTAAGGACGGGAGACGGAAGGCGTATGACGACCGACAAGAAGAGACCGTTCAAGGCCGGCTTCGAGCCGGCTCCGGGACGCGACGATCCCGAGCTCGATCCGTTCGAGATCGAGTTCAGGCAGGAGTTCCGCGACAATCGGGGGCCGCGGGCGCCGTTCGTCAACGACTACGGAGTCGTGATCGGAGACCACGATTACGAGTCGCCTCAGTCTCCGCTGGAGCAATGGAGCGAGGAGACGGATCCGGAGATCATGTCCGGTGACCAGTGGGTTCACCCGTTCAAGGATATCGGGTTCCGTTCGCCGGAGAACCGCGCCTTGTTCGAGGAAGGAATCGCGCCGTCCTCCGGCGTCTTCATGCATCCGACGCATCAGACGTCCAGGCCGGAGAAGAACGCGCTGGAGCGGCTGCGCGACGAGGATGAGTACGATTCCGAGCGATATTATCCGATTCCCGAAGTGCTGGACGAGCCCTGACCCGAGTCGGGGCTCTTTGTTTTGACGGTTACGAGGAGTAAGCTTATAATAAATGGTAGCGGCTAAGCCCGCATATTTCGGAAGGGAAAGCGAGGAATATGGCCAATGTCAATGTCATTTGAACGATATATGCTGGACATGGTTCAACCGATGCGCGACGAGTTGACCCGTCTCGGAATCCAGGAACTGAGAACGCCGGAAGAAGTGGAGCAGGCTCTTCCGGAAGCGAAGGGCACCGCCCTGGTCGTCGTCAACTCCGTCTGCGGATGCGCGGCCGGCCAAGCGCGTCCGGGAGTCGCCGCCGCGCTGGAGCACGACGTGGTGCCGGATCACCTCTTCACGGTATTCGCCGGGCAGGACAAGGAAGCGACCGCGAAGGCGCGCGAATATTTCGCGCCGTACCCGCCTTCCTCTCCGTCGATCGCCCTGATGAAGGACGGAGAGCTGGTTCACTTCATCGAGAGGCATCAGATCGAGAACCGCAGCGCGCAAGAGATCGCTGCCGACCTGACCGCGGCCTTCGACCGTCATTGCCGTTAATGCGAGATCATCCCGCGGGCTCGGAACGAGCCTGCGGGAGTTTTTTATGACCGGCGGCCCGAATGCCGTTAGAGCCGGGCTTCCGAAGGGTAACTTACTTACGGCGGGAGCAGGCAGTCGTAACGGGAATCGTTCGGCGGCGAGCCGTTTATTATGAACCCCGTGTGGAGGAGTGAGAATCGATGAGCCTTCAGCAAGAGATTATCGCCAAGCTGGGCGTGAAGCCGACCATCGACGTCGACGAGGAGATCGCGCGGCGCGTCGGGTTCCTGAAGGATTACGTGAAGAAGGCGGGAGCGGCCGGGCTGCTCATCGCCATCAGCGGCGGCGTGGACAGCGCGGTGGCGACGGGCCTGTGCAAGCGGGCGACGGACGAGCTCTCGCTGGAGACCGGCAAGGAGTACATAACGCTCGGCGTGTTCCAGCCCTACGGGGAGCAAGCGGACATCGAGCACAGCTACGCGGTGGCCGAAGCGTTCCAATTGACGCACAAGGTGGAGACGAACATCGCCGAGGCGGTGGACGAGATCGCGCTGGAGACGGAGTACGCGTTCAAGTCGCTCGGCATCCACCGGCACATCAGCCGCGGGGGCAAGGGCAACGTCAAGGCGCGCACGCGCATGGTCGTTCAATACGCGCTGGCGTTCGACCTGAACCTGCTCGTCGTCGGCACGGACCACGCGTCGGAGGCTCTGACCGGCTTCTACACGAAGTGGGGCGACGGGGCGGTCGACATTACGCCGCTCAGCTCGCTGAACAAGCGGCAGGTGCGGGAGCTGGCCCGGAGGCTCGGCGTTCCGCAAGCCGTCGTGGACAAGGCGCCGACGGCCGGCCTGTGGGAAGGCCAGACGGACGAAGCCGAGCTGGGCGTGTCCTACGAGGCGAACAGCGACTATCTCGAGGGCAAGGAGATCGACGCGAAGGCTCGGGAGATTCTGGAGAAGCATTACCTCCGCACGGAGCATAAGCGGCAGCCGATTCCGGGCATCTAAGGGGCTTATGATCGTCGGAATCGGGCTGGACATGGTGGAGCTGGAGCGGATGGAGAAGCTCCTCTCGGGGCCGGCGGGCGGGCGCTTCGCGGCGCGGGTGCTGACGGAGGCGGAGCTGGCGCGGTTCCGGACGCTGTCCGGGCGCCGCGCCGCCGAGTTCGCCGCCGGCCGGTTCGCGGCCAAGGAGGCCGTCGTCAAGGCGCTCGGCTGCGGGATCGGCGCCGCCGTCGGGTTCGGCGACGTCGAGGTGCTGCCGGGCGCCTCGGGGCGGCCGGAATGCCGGCTGTCGGCGGCCGCCTGGGAGCGGCTCGGGCTGGAGGCGGCGGCGCATTCGATCCACGTCGCGATCACGCACGAACGGAGCATGGCCGCGGCCACCGCGGTCGTGGAACGGCAATAGTACGGCTCGGGCGCCCCTCGGGGCGGCCGGGCTTTCTTTTTGGGGCGCGGGATGGTATACATAAGGGAACCTTCGGGAGGGGGCGGCGGAGCCGGCGGTTGGCTGCGGCGGCGGTCGGGGCAGAGGCTCGAGGCTGGCGGTGGGGCAGCTATGCCGCTGCGGGATGCGGCGGTTGCCGTGCCGGTGGGGAATGTTGCTGTAAGCCATGGAGGACAGGCGATGCTAAGGCT
Source organism: Cohnella xylanilytica (assembly GCF_014212175.1). Classification (GTDB taxonomy): domain Bacteria; phylum Bacillota; class Bacilli; order Paenibacillales; family Paenibacillaceae; genus Cohnella; species Cohnella xylanilytica. Next base: position 12,857 of record NZ_JACJVR010000068.1, read on the forward strand.
GACGGTAGGGGCAGAGGCTGGAGGCTGGCGAACGAGCGAATGCCGGATGGAGCCCGCGGCGGTGCCGGCTAACGAATCTGACAGACGTTATTTCGGCCCAAATGCGGGGTTTGAGATTTGTAACGAACTCAGGAGACGCTATTTCGTGGAGAAGGCCTGTTTTTCCCCCGGAATGACCTAAATAAGAGCTATACGATTCGTTAGAGATTCAAAATCCGCTTTTTTAGCCAAATAGCGTTTCTAGGATTCGTTAGAGCTCTAGCAGACCGGTGAAATCTCGCAGCCCCCTCATAGAACGGAAGTGTTCCGAAGTCATTTAGTAGTAGAGACGGTTCGTTGGAGAAGATACCGGCAACCGTAAGAAATGGAAAGTTACATAGAGTGCGCCGCGTACGGGGATTGGGCCCTGTAGCGGAAGAATCGTTAGTTGGAGTGCGGTACGTGCGGGGATTGGGTGCTGTAACGG
>NZ_JACJVR010000068.1:13370-98521 GCF_014212175.1 Cohnella xylanilytica
GAAGAATCTTCGGTTAGAGTGCGGTAAGTGTTGGGATTGGGTGCTGTAACGGAAGAATCATCAGTTAGAGTGCGGCAAGTGCGGGAATTCGGTGCTGTAGCGGAAGAATCTTTGGTTAGAGTGCGGCAAGTGCGGGGAAATGCGACGGCGGCGAGAATTTTATGGGGGGGCCTTCGGACTAAGGGGAGCTTAGAAGCTGCGAAGAGACGGCCACATCTACGGATACCGGATCGCACGGGGCGGAGAGTTCTCTTGGGGGCCGGCAGCAGCCCTGGAGGAGAGAAGCCTCCCGCTCTATGGGCAGGCGGAGACGCTCCCGCCCATGTCGGTCGGCGGAGGGCGGAGCTACTTGAGGCCGGAGAGCCAATCGGCGAGCGCGTCGATCTGCTCGGGCTTGAGGCGGGTTTTGAAGGCGGGCATCAGCTCGCCGCCGTTCTCGATCTGAGCTCGAATCTGCTCCTTGCTCATCGTAGCGCCGATGGTTTGCAGGTTGCTCTGGTCTCCCATCTTCCCTTCCAGTTCGGCTCCGTGGCAGGAGATGCAGGTGTTGCGGTACAGCTCGACCGTCTCTTCGGGTCCTTCGAGAGGCTTCGGGGAAGCCGCGGGAGAGGCCTTCTCTTCGCCGCCGCCGCCGCCGCATGCGGATAGGAAGATCAGGAGCGCCGTCGCCGTGCAAGCGAACAGAAGCCGGCGAACGGGCCGGGAGGTCGGTCGAATAATGGCGTCCGATGGAAGCTTTTGCAATTTCTATCTTCTCCTTCGCTCGCTTATAATGGGATGGAACGTGAAGTTCATGAGCGCGGGCATCACTCGAAAGACACCATGAGGAGCGGACATGACTACCAGCTATTTTACCATAATGATGAATCATCTAGAACAAATGCAGGTCGAGCTGGCGGCGGCGGCCGAGTCGGCCTTGGACGACGCGGAGCCTGGGGGACGCGGCGTTCGGCCGGAAGTCTGCGACTGCACCCGTCTCCTTCTCGTGACGGAAGGGGAAGGAACGGTGAGGGTCGAGGACCGGGAGGAGCGGCTCGAGCCCGGCGTCTGCACGATCATCCTCGCGGGAGCTCCTCATACGATCGAACCGTCGCCAGGGCGGAAGCTGGCGTTCAAGTGGTGTCACTTCCGGGCGAAGTACGGAGATCGGGATCTCTATAAAATGCTGCGTCTGCCCTTGACGGTGCGTCTGTCCGGGGACGAGGCCGGCCGGCTTCTGGACAAGATCATCCGGCACTCGGCGATGGACGAGCTGACGTCTCGTCTTCGGATCAAGGCGTCCGTTCTCGAGCTGATCTGCCTTTACCTGGAGAGCATGCCGGACCCGAAGGAGACGGAGATCGCCGGCGAGCCGTCGCAGGAGATGGCGAAGATCCAGGCGGTGCTCCGCTACATCGACGAGCATTTGGCCGATAACATCACCGTAGAAGAGCTGGCGCGGCTCGTTTATCTTCATCCGAACTATTTTATCGTGTTTTTTAAAGGGATGATGGGGTGCTCGCCGATCCAATACGTCAACCAGCGGAGGATGGAGACGGCGAGGAACCTGCTGCTCCAGCCGGAGTGCAACGTCTCGGACGTGGCCAACCGGATCGGGATGAAAATCTACTATTTCTCGCGGATGTTCAAGACGCATACCGGGATGACGCCGAGCCGGTACCGCAAGCTGGCGGCATCTCTGCCGGCGAACGCGGGAGACGAGACGGCCGCGGCCCGGGACGGATCGGCTGCGCTAAGCCCGGATCCGGAAGCAAGCGGGGCTCCGGATGAATCGGGCCCGGAAGATCGGCTCTGAATAAGCCGGATTCGAGGGACCGGCTCTGGAAGGTTCGGCACGGGAGGAGAACGAGAGGCCAATGAACGAATTGGAAGCGAAGACGACATTCAGCCGGGAGCTGCTGGCGTGGTACCGCAGGGGCAACCGCGACCTGCCTTGGCGCCGCAGCCGGGACCCTTACTTCATCTGGGTGTCGGAGATCATGCTGCAGCAGACGCGCGTCGACACGGTCATTCCGTACTTCAACCGGTTCGTCGAGCGGTTCCCGACGGTCAAGGACTTGGCGGAGGCGCCGGAAGAGGACGTTCTGAAGCATTGGGAGGGGCTCGGCTATTACTCGCGGGCCCGCAATCTTCAGGCGGCGGCGAAGGAAGTGACGGAGCGGTACGGCGGGCGGATTCCCGACGACGTCGAAGCGGTCAGGGGGCTGAAGGGCGTCGGCCCGTACACGTCGGGGGCGATTCTGAGCATCGCCTTCAACCGGCCGGAGCCGGCGGTCGACGGCAACGTCATGCGGGTTCTGTCGCGATACTTCTGCATCGACGAAGACATCGCGAAGCCCGCGACCCGCGTCGGAATGGAGGGACTCGCGCGGGAGCTCATCCCCGAAGGCGCCGCGGGCGACTTCAACCAGGCGCTCATGGAGCTGGGAGCGCTCGTCTGCACGCCGCGGTCGCCGCACTGCCTGACCTGCCCGGTCATGGAGCATTGCGCGGGCAGGATCGCCGGACGGGAAGAGGAGCTTCCCGTCAAGAGCAAGGCGAAGCCGCCGAAGCCGCAGCACCGGCTGGCGGTGCTGGCGAAGCGCGCGGACGGCCGCGTGCTGGCGCGGCAGCGTCCGGCGCAAGGGCTGCTCGCGCGGCTGTGGGAGCTGCCGCACGTGGAGGCGCCGGGCGTCGACACGTGGGACTCGGCGGAGGCCGGGCCGCGCTGGCTGGCGGAGACGCTCGCGCTGGAAGGCGTGGGCGTGGCGCCGACCCGGCATCTCGGCGACGCCGAGCATGTTTTCTCGCACTTGCATTGGTACGTGCGGGTGTGGGGCGCCGAAGGCGCCTTGTTCGAGGCGGACGGGCCGGAGGCGTCCGCTCTGCCTATGGCGGCGTCGGCCGCGGGCGGCGACGCCGCAAGGGAGACGGCCGCGGGATATGACGCGGCCGGCGAGGGCCTCTCCGGCGGGAGCCTGCCGGAGGGCTACCGCTGGATCGACCGCGCCGACTTCGAGGCGCTGGCGTGGCCCAACGTGTTCCGCAAGATTCTGGCGGAACATTTCGGCGGCGCGGAATAGGAGGAGGGAAGGCGATGAGCGCATAGGCTTATCGCCTTCTCGCGCCGGCAACATTCGAGAGGAGGAGCCGCACTACATGGTGAACGCATTCAAGCTGCCGAAGGAGCACAAAGAGGATATCGTGAACTCGGTCCAGGAGTACGCCGAGCTGGAATGGTCGCAGGAGCTGGGCCGCCTGGGAGCGGAGCAGTTCGTCGACTTCATGCTGGCCAAGCTGGGGCCGGTCGTCTACAACCAAGCGATCGAGGACGCCCGCCGCGTGCTGACGGAGCGAACGGCCGCGTTGGAAGACGAGCTCTACGCGCTCGAGAAGCCGATCCGAACGGACCGCAGGTAAGGGGGGCACGCGCCGGACGCCGCAGAAAGTAACTCAGCAGCTGAGCCAAATTGACGAACATCCGAGGAAAAGCACAAAAGGAACTCAGCAGCTGAGTCAAATTGGCGAACACCCGGAAATATGCACAAAAATAACGCAGCAGTTGAGCCAAATTGGCGAACAACCGGGGAAATGTACAAAAGCACCTCAGCAGTTGAGCCAAATTGGCGAACAACCGGGGAAATGTACAAAGTAACTCAGCAGTTGAGCCAAATTGGCGAACAACCGGGGAAATGTACAAAGTAACTCAGCAGCTGAGCCAAATTGGCGATCATCCGGGAAAACGGCAAAAGCATTGCAACTATTGCAACGGCCGAGGCGCAGAGAGCGCGCACCTAACGCGCAAAAAAGCCGCCTTCCCCCGCGAGGAGGAAGGCGGCTCTCGGCGTTGCCGTTGAGGCGTCGCGATTACTTGGCGGCGTCGTACAGAGCGCCGACTTTATCCCAGTTGACGACGTTCCAGAACGCGTTGATGTAGTCCGGACGCTTGTTCTGGTACTTCAGGTAGTAAGCGTGCTCCCATACGTCCAGGCCGAGCAGCGGCGTGTCGCCTTCCATGATCGGGCTGTCTTGGTTCGGGAGGCTGTATACCTTCAGCTTGCCGTCCTTGCCCAGCGCGAGCCAAGCCCAGCCGGAGCCGAAGCGGGTCGTAGCTGCGGCCGCGAACGTCTCCTTGAACTTCTCGAAGCCGCCCAGCTCGCTGTCGATCGCGGCAGCGAGAGCGCCCTTCGGAGCGCCGCCGGCGTTCGGGCCGATGACTTCCCAGAACAGGGAGTGGTTCGCATGGCCGCCGCCGTTGTTGCGAACGGCCGTGCGGATGCTCTCCGGCACGGAGTTCAGGTCGGCGATCAGAGCTTCTACGCTCTTGTCGGCGAGTTCCGGAGCGGATTCCAGAGCTTTGTTCAGGTTCGTAACGTAGGTGTTGTGATGGCGATCGTGGTGGATCTCCATCGTCTGAGCGTCGATATGCGGTTCCAGAGCGTCGTTCGCGTACGGAAGTGCGGGCAATACGTGTGCCATAATTGAAGTCCTCCTTCGATATTTGAGAATATGTAACCTGCTTCTTATTATCCCTGATTTTCGATATTAAAGCAACGTGGATGTTTGTAAAGTCCGAAAAATAAAGTTCCAATCCCCGATCGGAATGACGGGTTCTCCGAATTCCTGGAAGCTCGGCCGACAAATAGCATCTCCAATTGCTCCCGGATCATGCAGACCCGGAATTGGGCGGATTCGGACGAATCTTGCGGAATTCGGGCGTTTTTTAATAGGAATCTACAGAAAGCGCTTTAAAAGAAGCGCTTTCACGAATATTCCCGTCCTTACGGCAAAAAAATTTTATGTTTTCTTAACAAAAGGGGAGAAATTTTCGAAAAGTTGTCGTAAAATTATCTTTGCGTCAAATCGATCTGCGAGAAATATCCTAGAGTCTTCTAATCTCTATCCGAGGAGAATGGGTCATGAACATTCGTGCTTTCCAACTTTCGGACTATAAGTCCGTTGCCGAGCTTTTGGAAGTATCGTTGTCCGAGGAGTGCTGCGAAGAGACGATGTCGGCGTTCGCCAGGCAGTTGTCTTGGGACAGCGAGTTGGTTCTCGTCGCGGAGTTGGAAGAACGAATCATAGGCGCCATGATCGGAACGATCGATCATAACAAGGGATACGTATATCGCATCGCGGTTCATCCGGATCACCGCCGCCAAGGCGTCGGACGGGCTCTCATGGCCGGGCTCAGCCATCGGTTCCGCCAGCGGAACGTGTTCAAGATCCTCATCGCGGGGGACAAGCACAACGAGCTTCTGCTGCCGTTCTACGAGGCGCTGGGAGATCAGCCGATCGACTTCGCCAAGCTGTCCAAGCCTCTGTCGATCATGGCGGTATAACGAGGATACGCGAAGACGGACATGCGAGGCGGGCCGCCCGGCGGCCGCAAGAAGGAAAGCATATCTTACGTGCCTGGAAGCGCCGGAATCCGGTTGCTTTTGGCCATAAGATATGCTTTTCTTATATTAACTTAGGCGGATTGACGGGCAGGGGGCGTACTATGGACAGCGAACCTCGTACTTCTACTTCTTATGAACGCTGTATCATCAAAAGTTTCAAAAATAACGGCTCGCTGCACCGCGTCTGGATGGAGAATTGGCAGGTGCCAGAGACCCTGCTGCACCCGCGTCATTCCGGAGAATCGATGCTTGTGTTCGTGAACGACCATACGACGATCCGCGAGGCGGACGGGAAGGAATGGGTCAGCCGCGTGCCCGCGGTGTCGTTCTTCATCCCGGGAGAATGGTTCAACGTCGTAGCCCTGCTGGAGGACAAGGGAATCCGGTATTACTGCAACGTCGCGTCGCCGCCTTACCGGTATCTGGACGTGCTCACCTATATCGATTACGACCTGGACGTCGTGCTTCTGCCGGACGGGGCTTCGTACGAGCTGGACCGCGACGAGTACGACCGGCACAAGGAAGAGTACCGCTACAATCCCTCGGTTCAGCGCCGGGCGGAAGAGGGACTGAAGCGTCTTCAGGACCGCATCGCCGCCATGGCTTCTCCGTTCGGCGACGAGGAAGTTCGCCGTTATTACGAGGAATGGAAGTCCCAGTCCAACGGTCAAGGAGGCGGCGAGCACAGATGAGGAGTTCATCCGCTGCCGGTACCGCGCCGTCCGGGCGATCGCGCCCGGTCAAGCCGGATCGGCCGGCCTGGCGCAAGGAGCTGTTCGACTGGCTTAAGGCCCTGTCGATAGCGGCCGTCATCGTCATTCTGCTGCAGGCGTTCGTGTTCCAGCTGTCGACGGTCAAGAGCATCTCGATGCAGCCGACGCTGTTCGAGCGGGAATGGCTGTTGGTCAATAAGATCGCGTACGATTTCGGGCATCCTAGGCGAGGCGACGTCATTATACTGAAGGATCCGAGCGAGGACGGGGACAAGAAGCGGCTGTTGGTCAAAAGGGTGATCGGGGTGCCTGGCGACTCGCTGGAAGTGCGGGACGGACAGCTGTACGTCAACGGGGAGCTGCAGGTGGAGCCCTATACGGACTCCGAGATCGAAGACGGCGACTTCAAGGCCGTAACGGTCACCGAAGGGCATTACTTCGTCATGGGCGACAATCGCCATCTCGGGGCGAGCAAGGACAGCCGCATCTTCGGCGAGGTCGACGAGAAGGCGATCAAGGGGAAGGCGGAGCTGATCCTGTGGCCGATCTCGCGTTGGGGCTCGCTGTAAATTGATGTGTAAATAATTGGAAATTGCCAAAAAAGAGCGGGGGTGAAGAGGATGGCCGGCGAACATAAGGAGGCGCGGCGGGATTCCGGGTTCTGGGCGAAGCTGAAGGAAGAGATGAAGGAAGCGGCGCCGAGCCTCGGCATCGACAAGATCGGGGTGGCGTCGGCCGATCCCTTCACGGAGCTGAAGGAACGCTTGATTAAACACCGCGAGCTCGGATACGAATCCGGGTTCGAGGAGCCGGATCTGGACCGACGGACGGATCCGGCTCTTCTGTTCGACGAGCCCCGCTCGATTATCGCGATCGCGGTGGCTTACCCGTCGAAGATGATCGATCCGCCGGTGTCGGAGCCTGGAGCGAGAAGGGGCATTCTGTCCCGTTCGGCGTGGGGCGAAGACTACCATCGCGTCCTGAACGACCGGCTGGAGCGGCTGGCCGCCTGGATCGCGGAGCGGGTGCCGGAAGCGCGCGGGCTGTCGATGGTCGATACCGGGGCGTTGTCCGACCGCGCTGTGGCGGAGCGGGCCGGCATCGGCTGGAGCGGGAAGAACAGCGCGATTCTGACGCCGGAATGGGGCTCCTGGGTCTTTCTCGGCGAGATGATCACGAACCTGCCGCTCCCCCCGGACACGCCGATCGAGGAAGGCTGCGGCGATTGCACGCGCTGCATCGACGCATGTCCGACCGGAGCGCTGGTCGGGCCGGGCCAGCTCAATGCGCAGATCTGCGTCTCCTACGTGACGCAGACGAAGGGGATCGTCTCCGACGAGATGATGGAGAAGATCGGCAACCGGCTCTACGGCTGCGACACGTGCCAGATCGTCTGCCCGGTGAACCGGGGCATCGACGCCCGGCAGCACGCGGAGCTTCTTCCGGATCCGGAGGTGGCGAAGCCGCTGCTCCGTCCTCTTCTCTCGATGGGCAATCGCGAGTTCAAAGAGAAGTTCGGCGCCAGCGCGGCCTCGTGGCGGGGGCGCAAGCCGATCCAGCGCAACGCTCTGATCGGACTCGGGAACTTCCGCGACGCGGAGTCCGTGCCCGACGTGGCGAAGGTGCTGCGCGAGGATCCGCGCTTCGAGCTGAGGGCGACGGCGGCATGGGCCCTCGGAAGAATCGGGGGCGCCGAAGCGGAAGCGGCTCTTAACGCTTCGCTGCAGACGGAGGAGAACGAAGAAGTGCGGCATGCGGCGGAGAAGGCGCTTGCGACGATCCGCGAAGGCGGCCCCAAGAGGCGCCGCCGCGCCGCGAAGAAGGGAGAGGATGCGCTGCATGGAGCCGAACGTTAAGCGGGGCCGCGAGGCGGAGCCCGATATGAGATGGACGGAGATCGATTCGCCGATCGGCCCGCTTACGCTGTGCGCGACGGACGAAGGGCTGTGCCGGATCGACTTCGGAGGCTGGGAGACGCGAGGAGAAGGGCTCTCCGATTGGGCGGCCAGACGCCGAGGCCATCGCCTTCGGCAATCCCCGGACGACAAAGATCCCGTTCTGCGGGAAGCGAAGCGGCAATTATCCGATTATTTCCTGGGCAATCTGACACGATTCCGGCTGCCTCTGGCCCTGGCGGGGACGCCGTTCCAGCTGCGGGTATGGGAAGCGCTGACGCAGGTTCCGTACGGAGCGACCGCCTCGTACAAGGACATCGCCGAAGCGATCGGCCAACCGAAGGCGGTCCGGGCCGTCGGCGGAGCGAACAACCGCAACGTGCTGCCGATTATCGTGCCTTGCCACCGGATCGTCGGCGCGGGCGGCGGTCTCGTCGGCTACGCCGGAGGACTGCCGGCCAAGGAGAAGCTGCTGGAGCTCGAACGCGCGGCCGACGCTTCGCGGCGTTAACGATTTATTTCGTCAAATATCATAATCTTCTTGAGAAAAGAACGAACTTCTCCGATACTTTATATAAGAGTCGGAGAAGTTCTTTTTTTATACGACAAATATCCCCACAACAGGTATAGGCAGGAGTGACGGTCATTGAAGCTGGTCGATCTCGAAAGCGTCGAACCGGGACAGAATTTGGGCAGGACGATCTTCTCCGCGAACGGAACGGTGCTACTCTCCGCGGGAGTGCAGCTTACCGTGTTCATGATCAGCACCCTGAAGAGGCTCGGCGTCACGATGGTCTATATAGACGATCCGCTCTACCGGGACGTCTCGGTGGAAGAAGTGCTGTCGGAGAGCACGAAGAGAGCGGTCATCCAGCAGATGTCGGAATCGTACGAAGCGCTGCGCTCGGGCAAGAGCTTCAACACGAAGGCGATCAGCATGACGGTCGACCAGCTGCTGGACGACGTGCTTCAGAACGAAGCCGTCCTCGTCCAGCTGACGGACATTCGCACCGCGGACAACGCGATGTACGTCCACGCGATGAATGTCTGCATGATGTCCACGCTCGTCGGCATGAACATGGGACTCAACATGATTCAATTGAAGGAGCTCGCGATCGGAGCGCTGCTGCACGACATCGGGAAGATCGACGCCCCCGATTCGCCGGACCGGCAGGAAGGGCGCTTCCATCATGCCTGGAGAGGCTTCGAGCTGCTGAAGATGAAGCGCGAATACAGCCTGCTGTCGGCTCACGTGGCGTTCCAGCATCACGAGAGAATCGACGGAACCGGCAAGCCGCGCGGAATCGCGGGAGACGAGATTCATCTGTACGCGAAGATCGCGGCCGTCGCGAATACGTACGACAACCTGCTGGCCGACCTGTCCGAAGGGCGCCGCATTCTTCCGCACGAAGCGCTCGAGCGCCTGAACGCGATGTCGGGCACGCAGCTGGACCGCGACGTGCTGGTCGAGTTCATGCGGATCGTGTCCGTGTATCCGAACGGCATCTCCGTGAAGCTGTCGAACCGGCAGACCGGGGTCGTCGTCGGCCAGCATCGGGGGCTTCCGGGCCGGCCGATCGTCCGGGTCATCGACAAGGACGGCGACGAGGCGGTCGGCGCGAAGGAGATCGATCTCGCGCAGCATACGACGGTTTTCATCGATTCCGTGCTCGTCTGATCGCCCCGGCCCTTCCCATTTGCTCTCGGTTCGGGGGCCATGCTATCATAGGATTCAGCCTTGCGCTCCGCCCGTCGGAGCCGGTTTTATTTATGAAGAAGGAAGGTCGGAGGAACCGTCATGGTATGGAATGTTCTCATCCCGGTGCTGACGCTGATCGTCGGCTTGATTCTTGGATTCATCGGAGGCGTCTTCTACTTGCGCAGCCAGCTGACCCGCATGCAGAGCGACCCGGAGATGCTTCAGAAGATGGCCAAGCAGATGGGCTACAATATGAACAAACAGCAGTTGAACAAGGCCCAGCAGATGCTGCAGCAGCAGAACTTCAAGAACCGCCGCAAGTAACCGCTTGGACGGAAGGAATAGGATAAGGCGGGCGCCCGGAAGGGGGAGGGACGCTTCGCCGCGAGAGGAGGTTGGACCGATGGCCGGATTGAAGGATTACGTCAATTCCCAAGTGTCCCGGAACCGCGAGAAGATCGAGCATCACGTGCGCGAGATTCTGAAGCTGATCGGGGAGGACGTGGAACGCGAAGGGCTGCAAGAGACGCCCGCCCGGGTGACGCGAATGTACGAGGAGATCTTCGGCGGCTACGAGGTCGATCCGCGCGACGTGCTCGGGGTGACCTTCGACGAGAAGCACGAGGAGCTCGTCATCGTGAAGGATATCGTGTACTACAGCCAGTGCGAGCACCATATGGCCCCGTTCTTCGGGAAGGCCCACATCGGCTATATTCCGAGCGGGAAGATCGCCGGCTTGAGCAAGCTGGCCCGTCTCGTCGAAGCGGTCACGCGCCGGCTTCAAGTACAGGAGCGGATCACTTCGCAGATCGCGGATATTATGGAAGAGGTGCTGGAGCCGAACGGCGTCATGGTCGTCGTCGAAGGCGAGCATCTGTGCATGTGCTCCCGCGGCGTCAAGAAGCCGGGCAGCAAGACCGTCACCTCCGCGGTGCGCGGACACTTCCGGAACAGCTCGGCGCTGCGATCGGAATTTTTGTCTCTTATCAAGGAATAATCGAGATCGATTCGACACCTTCGAAGCTTGGTTCTTCGCCGTAAGGCGGGGTGGCTTCGGAGGTGTTTTTTGCTTTTTGCTTCGCGAAGCCCTCAGAATATTTTGCCGGAATCCGACTCATACTGGATCAGACAACAGGGAAGGCGAGGGATAGCCGTTGCATGAATGGATCCTTAGTGCCTATAGCTTGATCGCGTGGGTCGTGATCGCTTGGTTCGCCATCCTTCCCAGGAAATTGCCCGTTACGGAGAACCTGTGCGTGTACTTCTGCATCGTGCTTCTGATGACTTCGGTCTTCACCACGCTCCACATTAACATGAGGCGGATCCTCTATAGCGAGAAGCTGACGTTATACTTCTGTATCGAATTCGCCAATTATATTATCTACCCGCTCTTGCTGCTCGCGTTCGTCAACGTGATCTTCACCGCCCGATCGACGGCGATTCGCATTGGGACGACTCTCCTGACGTATGCCGCGTTGTGCGCGGTTCATCTGACGTTAAAGCTTCTGCGAATCATCGCCTTCCATCATTGGACCTTCGTTATGAGCATGCTGATGTTCGCTTGCTTCATGGCCGCCGCTTGGGCGCTGGAGAAGGCGTTCGCTTATTTGATTCGCAAGGAGGAGGCCGCGTAAGCCGTGATCCCTTACGACAATCGTTGGAATGCGAACGAGTGGTTCGTAATCGGAATGCTGATCCTCGGTGCCGCCATGCTAACGCTGCTGCCTAAGCGCTTCCCTCCGCGATGGTCGGCCGTCTTCACCTTGTACGGGATCTTCGCCGGATTGTTCCTGGACCACTCGATCAGCGTCAAGCCGGTGGACTACTACGACGTGAACGAGACCTCCAACTACGAGCTTCTGGATTTTCTGACGTACCTTATGTACGGTCCGTTCTCCTACCTGTTCGCTTATTTGCACGATCGTTGGAACGTCAAGCTCTCGTACGCTCCCCTCTACGTGCTGGGGTGGGCGATCTTGTCGATTGGCGTGGAATGGGTGGCCGATCGGGCGGGGGTGTTCCATTACAAAAACGGCTACGGCCTGTATTACTCGTTCCCGATCTATCTCCTGATGAGCAGCCTGTATCTTGTCTTCCTGTACAAAGCGAAGGGCATGAGGAAGCGCGGGGTTTGAGGCGGCGCGGGACGACTGCCAGTTGAACGCGCCCACCGTTCCATGCCTGATAGCGGGGCATGACGACGACGACGACGACGTCACCTTCGTCCGACCGCTGACCGACCCGATCCTCAACGCTCATCTCCCCCGTCCCCATCGCCGCGCCCCATCACTTTGACGCTTATCCACTTCAACATCCTTCCGCCTCTATCAACCATCTATACGCCTTCATAGTTCATCAGAAGCAACCTGATCTCGCGGAGCATCTAAGCCCTTCGAGTCATTCGAAGGGGTCGGCCTGTCTTCGACGGGACCAAGGCGAGAGAGCGGCGGCTAACGGATCCAATTGACGCTAATTCGCCGAACATGCTCGATTCCCGATTCTAACGAATCCCAGAGACCTTATTTTGACTCGAAGGTCTTGTTCGCCCCCGAAATACGCTAAATAGCGTCGCTACGATTCGTTAGATTTAAAAAAGCGGCTTCTGAAGCCAAATAGCGTCTCCTGGATTCCTTAGAGCCTATCGGCAATCGAATCTCCGATTGCAGCTGACGGGTACGAACCGCGCGGATAGGCCCGGCAGCTTCCCCCCAAAGCGAATAATCCCCCTGCATAACGCGTTTTTATCCCCTAGAGTTCCCGCCGCTTCGATTATGATGAAATCATCCATCACATCGAGACCGGCCGCGGCGCAGCCCGTCGGCGGTCGGCTGGGGGCGCTTGCCGATGTACAAGGCTATCATCGTGGACGACGAGTCGATCGTCCGGGACGGTCTGCGGAACACGATCGCGTGGAACGATCACGGCTTCGAGCTGGCCGGCGATTACGAGAACGGGCGCGAGGCGTGGGAGGCGATCGAGCGGCTGAAGCCCGACTTTATCATCTCCGACATCAGCATGCCGTTCATGGACGGCCTCGAGCTGGCCCGGCTCGTGTCGACGAACTACCCGTACATGAAGGTCGTGATCCTGACCGGCTACGACCAATTCGAATACGCGCAGCAGGCGATCCGGCTGAAGGTGCGGGACTTCGTGCTGAAGCCGATCACTGCCCGCGAGATCCGGGAGCTGCTGGACAAGGCGAGGGCCGAGATGGACGAGGAGGCGAAGCGCCTCGAGGACCTGGGGCGCCTGCGCAGCCAGCTGCATCAGAGCTTGCCGCTCCTCAAGGAGCGGTTCCTCGAGAGGCTCGTCCTGCTCGGCCTCGGCAAGCCGGAGATCGAGGAGCGGTTCGCCTACTTCGGGCTGCCTCCGCTCGAGCCGCCTTGCCTCGTCATGGTCGCCGACATCGACGACTTCGGGGAGAAGGAGACGCTGATCGACGACGGCCACGACGCGGAATTTCTGCGGTTCGCCGTGTTTAATATTTTCGAAGAGACGGCTTCCCAGCGCCCGGGCACGCTGCTGTTCCGAACGCGAGAAGAGAAGCTGATGGCGATCGTCGGCGGGGCGGCGGACGAGAGCGAGCTGTACGATGCCGCCTTCGGCATGGCGGAGGAAGTCCGCCATCTCGTCGAGAAGTACCTCAGGTTCACGGTCACGATCGGCATCGGACATGCCGTCTCTTCCGCCGAGCAGCTGCCGGCGTCGGCGAGGAGCGCGTTGTCCGCCCTCGACTATCGCTTCCAGCAAGGGAAAAACAAGGTGCTCGGCATCACGGACATGGAAGGCTCCTCGGCGCCTGCCTCTCCCGTGCCGAACCGGGACTGGGACCGCCGGCTGGCCGCCGCCGTCCGGACCGGGGCCGCCGACGAAGCGCGGGAGCTGATCGGGCGCATCGCGGGCGAGCTTCGCTCCGCTCCGCTGCCGGTCTGCTTCCTCCACATCCAGCGGATTCTGCTCGCGCTCCTGGACGTCGCGCAGGAGCTGGGGCTGGGGCTGGAATCGCCGGCGGGCGAAGCCGCGCCGATCCAGCCTCTATGCCTCACGGAAGTCTACCGGTTCAAGACGCTCGGCGAGATCGAAGACTGGCTGAAGGACATCGTCGCTTCCCTCATGGCCGGCATCGCCGACAACCGCAGCCGCTTCACCCGGCTGCAGATCGCGCGGGCGACGGACTACATCGAGGAGCATTACGCCGACGAGAAGCTGTCGCTGAGGGATCTGTGCCGCCACGTCCTGATGAGCACGAGCTACTTCAGCCTCGCGTTCAAGCAGTGCACCGGGGAGACGTTCGTCGAATACTTGACCCGCGTCCGGATCGAGAAGGCGAAGGCGCTGCTTCTGGCTACCTCTCTCAAATTTTACGAGATCGCGTCCCGGGTCGGGTACGCCGATCCGAACTACTTCAGCATCCTGTTCAAGAAGCATACCGGCATGACGCCCCGGGACTTCCGGGAGCGGCAAGCCAAGGAGAGCGTGTAGCCCATGTTCATGGAGAGCAGACCGTTCCGCCCGCTGTTCCCGCTTAAGAGCATCCAATCCAGCATCGCGTTCGCCTTCTCCTGCCTCATCCTGATCGCGATCGCGGCCACGAGCCTCATCGGCTACCGCCTGTCGGTCGCGGCCGTCGAGAACAATTCGAAGGCCTATATCGCCGAAGTCATTAACCAGGTGAACACCAACATTCAATCCTACGTGGACAACATGGAGAACATCTCCCTGCTCGCGATGACGAATAAGGACGTTAAATATTACATCTCGAGCAACAGCTTCATCGGCTCCGGGGAGCGCCGGCCCTACGAGAAGAGGATCTCGGACCTGTTCCAGTCGATCCTGTACACGCGCAAGGACATCGCTTCGATTATGGTGTTCGGCTACAACGGCCGGTTCGTGTCGGACCGGCGCATCACGACGCTGAACCCGAACGCCCGGCTGGAGGATCAGGCCTGGTACAGGAACGCGAAGCGGGCGGGAGGCAAGTCCGTCATCTCCGCCCCCCACGTGCAGAACGTCATCCAGAACGAGTATCGCTGGGTGGTCTCCTTAAGCCGCGAGCTCAAGAACGTGGACGGGCTGACGGCGGACGGCATTTTCCTCGTGGACTTGAATTTAAACGTCATTAACGACCTGTGCAGCGGGATCGATCTCGGCCGGAAGGGCTACGTCTTCATCGTCGACGAGGACGGCAATCTCGTCTATCATCCGCAGCAGCAGCTTCTGTACAGCAACCTGAGGTCCGAGAAGATCGAAGAGGTGAAGCGGGCGGCGAGCGGGACTTCGTTCGCGGCGGACGACGCGGAGGGCAAGCGGTTCTATTCGGTGAAGGAGACGAGCTTCGGGTGGAAAATCGTCGGAGTCGCCTACGAGGACGATCTGATCGGCTACAAGAGCACGCTGGGCAACACGATTCTGATCACGGTCGGAGCCGTCGCGGTGTCGCTGCTCGTCTCCGTCGTTCTCTCGCATCGCCTGTCCCGTCCGATCCGCAATCTGCAGAAGAAGATGCGGATGGTCGAGAAGGGCAACTTCGACGTCCAGGCCGAGGTCATGCAGATGAACGAGATCGGCCAGCTCGCTCGAACGTTCAACATGATGGTCGGCCAGATCAAGAACCTGATGAGCGAGATCATCGATACGCAGGAGAACAAGCGCAAGAGCGAGCTGCAGGCGCTTCAGGCGCAGATCAACCCGCACTTCCTGTACAACACGCTCGACTCGATCGTCTGGATGGCGGAGCAGAAGCGGCACGAGGAGGTCGTGCGGATGACGTCCGCCTTGGCGAAGCTGTTCCGGGCCAGCATCACGAAGGACCAGGAGCTTATTCCCGTCCGGGTGGAGCTCGAGCACATCCGGAACTATCTGCTCATCCAGCAGATGAGATACCGCGACAAGCTCGACTACCGGCTCGAGTTCGAGGATTCCGTGCTGAACTACAAGACGCTCAAGATCCTGCTCCAGCCGTTCGTGGAGAACGCCATCTACCACGGGATCCGCAACAAGCCGGATATCGGCACGATCGCGATCCGCGGGATGGAGAAGGACGACCGGATCGTGTTCGAGATCGAGGACGACGGGCTCGGGATGACGGAGGAGCAGCTCGAGAGGATCGGGGAAGCCGGAGACGGCGAGTTCAGAAGCAAGGGAATCGGCATCGCCAACGTGGACGAGCGGATTCGGCTGTACTTCGGGCCTTCGTACGGCATCAAGATCCAGAGCGAGCTGGCGGTCGGCACTCTCGTGACGATCGCCATTCCGAAGCTGCCGCTCGAAGCCGAAGTATGCAAGACGACAACGGCTCCGATCGTGCCGATCGAGGGGTGAGACGGGTTTGCGCGTTCAGCGATTCACGATAGGATTGGCCCTCGCGCTGATCGCGGCGGCTATGTTCGCCGTCTTCTACTTCAACTTGTACCGCGTCGGCCAAGGGAGCGGGAGAACCGTCGTCGTCCTGCTGAAGACGACCAACGTCCGCTCCGACTTCTGGCAGGGGGTCAAGGGCGGCGCGGCGGCCGCGGCCAAGGAAGCGGGCGCGAAGCTGGAGGTGCTCGGTCCCTTGCAGGAGACCGATACGGAGGCGCAGCTCGCGCTGCTCGAGGAAGCGATGGCGAGCGGGCCCGACGCGATCGTCGTCGCGCCGATCAACGACGACCGCGTCGTCCGGCTGCTCGGCCGGATTCAGGCGGCGGGCATCGAGCTGGTCGTCATGGATACGCCGCTGCGGATGGCCCGGCAGCCGATCACGGTGTCGGGCAACCACCGGGAGGCCGGCCGCCAGGCGGGCGAGTTCGCCGAGACGCACGCCGCCGGGCCGTCGAAGGTGGCCGTTCTGAGCGATTACGAGGGCTCGGGCGTGTCGGCGGAGAGGGAGAAGGGAATCAAGGAGGCGCTCGCGCCGGACGGGTACGCCGGAACGACGTATATCGGGGATTCGGAGGAGCGGGCGTATGAGAAGGCGAAGGAGCTCCTCGCCCGGAAGCCGCCCGTCGGCGCGATCATGGCCTTGAACGAGCCGGCCGCCCTCGGCGCCGCCAAGGCGCTCAAGGAATCGAATCGGACGGGGGCGGTCCGTCTGATCGCTTTCGACAGCTCGATTTTCCTCATCAAGCTGCTGGAAGACGGAAGCCTCGACGCGATGATCGTTCAGAGGCCGTTCAATATGGGGTATCTCGGCGTGATCAACGCGCTCAGGCGGCTCGACCGGCGGGAGCTCGACCGCGAGACCTACATCGATACGATCGTGGTGACGAAGGACAGCATGTATTCTCCCGAGAATCAGAAGCTGCTGTTTCCGTTCAAGTAGAAGGAGAAGGGGAGGGCGACGGGCTTGAAGAAGGGGATCGCGATGCTGGCGGCGGGGGTTCTGCTGGCGGGGGCGGCGGCCGGCTGCTCGGGCAACGAGAAGGAGGTCGTCATCTCCCAGGAGGAGAAGCAGTCCGTCATCCGGTTCGTGGCCGCGGAATACAGCACCGAGACGAAGCCGTTCCTCGACAATCTCGTGCGGGAATTCGAGCTGAAGAACCCGGACATCATCGTCGAGCTTCAGGTCGCCAACTGGAACGTGCTCGACGGGATCTACACCTCGATGATCAGCAAAAACCAGCCGCCCGACCTGCTCATCACGAACGTGTACGCCCACTTCGCCAAGGCGGGCATTCTGAACGATTGGAACGAGATCGCTTCCCCGGAGCTGAAGGCGAAGTTCTACCCTCACTTCCTGGACATGGATCAGATCGGGGGCGTTCAGTACGCGCTGCCTTACGTGTCGACCATCCGCAACCTGTATTACAACAAGGACTTGTTCGAGAAAGCGGGAATCGCTTCCCCTCCCGCGACTTGGGATGCGCTCGAGAAGGACGCCCGCAAGATCAAGGAGACCGGCCGGGCGTTCGGCTTCGGGCTCGACCTGACGGACGACGAGATCCAGGCTTACCTGTCCTACTTCTTCTTCGGCGCGGGCGGGGGCTGGATCGAGAACGGCCGGTGGACGATCGACTCGCCGAGCAACGTGGAAGGGCTGACTTATCTGAAAAGGCTGTTCGACCAAGGGCTGACCGATCCGGAGCCGACCGTGACGACGCGCGACGAGAAGCAGAGAATCCTTGGCGACGGCAAGCTGGGCATGATGATCTCGGGCAACTACTTCTCGCAGGTGGTGCCGAGGGAGTTCCCGGGCGTGCGGTGGGGAGTCGGGCCGATCCCGGTGAAGGAAGGGATTCCGCCCATTACGTTCGGGGTCCAGGACGTGCTCGTCTCGTTCAAGACCGACCATACGGACAAGGCAGCTCTGTCGAAGTTCCTCGACTTCCTGTACGACGACCGGAACTACGAGGAGATGACGACCCGCGAAGGCTTCATCCCGGTCACCGCTTCGGTCGGCGACAAGCTGTCGCGGCAGGACGAGGGCATGCGAAGCAACATCGCGGCGCTCGGGCGCGCGAAGTTCTATCCGATCCAGGAGCCGGCCTGGCAAGCGATCATGGACACGAGCCGCAAGATGGGCGACGCCGTCCTGTACGACAACCTGTCCCCGCAGGCGGCGCTGGAGCAGCTGCAGCGGTTCGCGGTCGAACGGAGCGGGAATTAGGAGCGTGTTTAGCGCTCAGAATTGCGCCTTCCCATCGAAATAACGGCCATCGGTTCCGCTATGGCTCTTATCGTCGATCAGCTCGATCAGGCGGTCCAGATACCGGATGCCGCGCATGCGCAAGCGGTTGAGGTTGTGCAAGTATTGCAGCGAATCCCTGGCCACGCGGCGCGCCTGCTCGAGGTTGTTGTGATCGAGCTCGCGGATCACCTGCTTGATCGTATCCAGCGACCACACCGCCGTGCGCAGAGTGCCGATGATGAGAATCTGCCGGATCTGCGACGGACTGAACTTGCGGTAGCCGTTCTCCCCGTCGCGAACGACGGAGATCAGCCCTCTCTTCTCCCAATGGCGGATCGCGGAAGCGGGAATCGAAGTCTCCTTCGCGACTTCCCCGATCGTCATCCATCTCCGCCTGCCCCTCACGTCCAAGTTCTCGAGCTCCTTGGAGTCGAGCACCTCTATCGTTCTCTCGGCGAGTTCCTTCTCCTTCTGCAAGGCTGCCTGAGCCTCGTTCACGATCCATAACGCCTCGTCGACTTCCTTCCGGAGCAGCCTGCGCATCGTCTCGGCCGTCGTTCCCATGCCGAAGCCGGCGTTCATGGCGCGAATGCACTCGAAGTAGGCGACGTGCACCTCGGTGTACACCCGGTACCCGTTGGTTCCTCGCTCCACGGGCGGGACGATGCCCCAATCCTCGTAATGCCTCAAGGCGCTCGTGCTGATATTCAGCTTCCTGGCGATATCGATCGGCCTGACGGTCAACCGTCCACCCTCCTCTTCGCAACTCCAGATCGGCGGCAGCTTCATGCTAAAGATTAAACTCGACGTGGAAGCTTCGGCCCTGCCATATCCGGATTCTCCGGCATCCAGGATTCCAAACCTTATCACTTGCTTCAATATTATAAGATTAAGGTACCACAGAGCTGAAGGAGGGGCAACGAATGACCGGGTTGGCGATAGAAGTTCAAGGTTTGAGAAAATCGTTCGGCAGCGCGGAGGTGCTGAGAGGAATCGACTTGAAGGTGGAGCGGGGGAGGGTCTACGCGATTCTCGGCCCGAACGGAGCGGGCAAGACGACGCTCGTCAGCATCCTGTCCACGCTGCTTCGCCCGGACGCGGGCTCGGTTCGGATCTTCGGACTGGACGCGGTTCGCGACGCGGGGGCGGTCCGGAGCCGGATCGGTCTGACCGGGCAGTTCGCCGCGGTGGACGAGGGCATGAGCGGACGCGACAACCTTACGCTGTTCGGGCGGCTGACGGGCTATTCCGTTCGGGAGGCGCGGAAGAGGGCCGACGAGCTGCTCGAAGCGTTCGGCCTGACGGAGGCGGGGAAGCGGCCGGCCGGCAAGTATTCCGGAGGGATGCGAAGGAGGCTGGACATCGCGGCGGCCATGCTGGTCACTCCGGATCTGCTGTTCCTGGACGAGCCGACGACGGGGCTCGACCCGCGAAGCCGAAGCGAGGTGTGGGACATCGTTCGCGCCTTGGCGGCGCGGGGGACGACGGTGCTGCTGACGACGCAATATCTGGAGGAGGCGGACCAGCTGGCCGATCGCCTCGCTGTTATCGACGGGGGAACCGTCATCGCGGAAGGAACGTCCGGCGAATTGAAGGCGTCGGTCGGGTCGGGCACCGTCTCCATCCGGCTGGCGAGCCCGGAGCAGCGCGAGACGGCCGGGCGGGTGCTCCGCCAGGCGCTGAACGCCGAGGCGCGGCTGCATTCGGATCCGGCCGCCTTGTCGGTTCCGGCAGCGGATCCCCTGCTGGCGGCGAACGCCCTGACCGAGCTGGCCCGCGCGGGAATCGCGACGACGCAGTTCTCGCTGGGGCAGCCGAGCCTCGACGAGGTGTTCCTGGCCTTGACCGGCCATCATGCCGAAGAAGCGAAGGGGGCCGAGGGGATATGAGCATGAGCGCGAACCAAGCGAATCAAGCGAATCGGGCGAACCTGATGCGGGCGCTGTCCGCGAACGAACGTCCGCGGGGGCCGAACGCCCTGAGCGCCGTGGGGACGTTCACGTGGCGGGCGATGCGGGGCACGCTCTCCCAGCTGCCGTACATGGCGATCGACGTCGTGATTTTCCCGATCATCTTCTTGCTGATCTTCACGTTTATGTTCGGCGGAGCGATCTCCGGTTCGACCGGGAACTATCTGCAGTTCCTGCTTCCCGGAATGCTGGTCTACACGGTGACGACGATGACGGTCTACATCGGCATCGCGATCAAAACCGACATCGACCGGGGCGTGTTCAACCGATTCCGGACGCTTCCGTTCTGGCAGCCCGCGGCCATCATCGGCACGATGCTGATCAACCTGCTGTCCTACGCCGCCGCGCTGACGACGACGATCGCCTTCGGATTGGCGCTGGGCTTCCGGCCGGAGGGCGGGTTCGCCGGTGCCGTCTCGGCCATGCTGCTCGTCATTCTGTACGCGTTCAGCGTCAGCTGGATCTTCGCCTGCATCGGGGTCGTCGCCAAGAAAACCGAATCCATCACCACCCTCACCTACGTCGTGCTGTATCCTCTTATGTTTACGAGCAACGTATTCGCCGATACGTCCACGATGCCGGATTGGCTCGGCCGAATCGTCGCCTACAACCCGATCAGCCTCGTCTCCACCGCCGCCCGCGGGTTGATGCACGGAGACGCCGCCGCTGCGGATCTTCTGACCGCTCTGGCGGGAATGGCCGTCTTCTTCGCCGCGTTCGCTCCCCTGACTTTCTGGTTGTATCGGCGGAAGACCGCCCGGTGACCCTTCTCGCATCACTCGCCGCTTCAACATGCCGCTCAACAAACCATATCGCTCAACAAAACGCCTTATAAAACGGAGGTACTCCTTGAACGAGAGAATCGAGATCCGGGGCGCCCGGGAGAACAATCTGCGGAACGTGACGCTGAGCATTCCCAAGAACAAGCTGGTCGTGCTGACCGGGCCTTCCGGCTCCGGCAAGTCGACCCTGGCGATGGACACGCTGCAGCGGGAATGCCAGCGGCAGTACATGGAGTCGATGGGGATGACGTCGGAGGCGCTGCCCAAGCCGAAGGTCGACGCGATCTTCGGCCTCTCCCCGTCGATCAGCGTAGGGCAGCACGTGACGAACCGGAATCCGCGATCCACGGTCGGCACCGTGACGGATATCCACTCTTATTTGCGCGTCATCTAAGAGAAATTGGGCGAGCGGGATTGATCCAGGTACTGAAGCAGCTGCGAGACATGGGCAATACGGTGCTCGTCATCGAGCACGACGTGGAGATGATGCGGGCGGCCGATCATGTGATCGACATGGGGCCCGGCGCGGGCAGCTTCGGCGGCCGGGTCGTCGCCGAGGGAACCCCGGAGGCCGTCGCGGCCGTCGCCGCCTCGCACACGGGGCGGTTCCTGCGGGAAGCCCTGCATCGGTGAGCGGGCCCCCAATGCCCCTACTGTTAGCTCGATCCGGCTTGGAGCCGCCTCACCTTCTCGGAGCGAACGAATCGTCTTTAAATCGCTCTCTCAACGCTCGTTGCATCTCAATGGCCTGCTCCAAATCGTCCCCGGTCGCAATAAACATGGAATCGTAGATATCCCCGGCTTCATTTCCGTTTGCAGGGTTATCCGTCTTCATTTTCGTCGTGGACCATATGTTGATCTTCTCGAAATTCTCATCGAAATAGTTCCAACCAAAATGAGCCGTTTCAGCTTTCGGATTCATTCGGGAATAGAACATGGCCCCCATTCCGATCCCGTTGTTTATTTTGACGGTTTTCATATCGACCTGCGACCATTTCGTAACCTCGAGGGCATCAATGACGAAATCGCCTACGAACCTATGCTGCCGATACAAAGGTCTGTACAAGGTGCCGTCGATCCGGATCGTAGTCGGGGTGCCCGAAGCGGGAGAGTCTCCGATCATGATGACGGCTTTGCGAACGACGCTCACCTCTTTCGGGAACTTGTAGAAGTAAAGGAACAGGAACGCGCACACGCCAATAAAAATCAAAATGCCGATAGCGAGCTTCAGGATACTCGCAATGTTCGATCTCATAAGCCCTCCGGTTCGCGGGATGATTATTTCCGAATCTGGTTACGGATTACATTATGGGAGCAGCCGTCTGTTGTCAACAGCGTATGGCGCGCAGGCAGAGGAACAAGCGCGAGGACCCCCGCACCAAAAAGAAAATACTAAAGATTGTTTGGAAGATATTCGATAGAGACGCGGAGCCCTCCCTTCTATGATGGTTACAGGCGCAAGCAATCGAGCAAGCAGCGCGCGACCAACATACACGGGGAGGGTTTTGCAGTTATGGCAGTGAACAAGAAAGCGGCGGCTCTCGGCCTCGCCGCGGTGGTAGCCTTGACGTCCCTCGCGGCCTGCGGCAAGGGCGGCAACGACTCGAACGGCGCGGCGTCGCCGTCTGCGTCTCCGAGCGAGAGCGCGACTCCGAGCGATTCGGCGAGCCCGAGCGCAAGCCCCAGCGCGTCCGGGTCCGAATCCGACGGCGGCGGCACGAAGCTGACCGGCGACTTCGAGATCCAATACTTCGTCGGAGGCTACGGCGACAAGTGGTGGAAGAAGGTCATCGCGGACTTCAAAGCCGCGAACCCGGACCTGAACGTCATCGAAGCCGGCGGCCCGAAGATCAACGACCAGAACAAGCCGCGCTGGATCGGCGGCAATCCGCCCGACTTCGTCTACATCGACGGCCCCAACCTGAACGACCGCCAGATGGTCGAAGACGGCCAGCTCGAAGACCTGACCGACTGGCTGAAGGACGCGAAGAACGTCGACGGCGACAAGATTCTGGACATCCTGGCCCAAGCCCCGCAGCAATACGACGGCAAAATCTACAACATCCCGCTCGTCCTGAACTCATGGGGAATTTTCTGGAATAAGGCGCTGTTCAAGGACAAGGGCTGGACGGAACCGGCCAACTTCGACGAGTTCATGCAGGTGAGCGACAAGATCAAGGCGGACGGCATCACCCCGTTCATTCATACCGGCAAATACCCGTACTACATCAACGGCGCGTTCCTGTACCCGGCGATCGTATCGAACAACAACGACGACTACACGATCTTGCAGAAAATGGCCACAAACGACATCGAAGCTTATAAGAGCCCGGCCGTCCTCGCCGCCCTGAACCAGATCGTGGCGTTGCGCGACAAAGGCTTCATCGACAAGGCCTCCATCCAGATCAACCACACCGACTCGCAAATGCTGTTCCTGCAGAACAAGGACGCGTTCATTCCGAACGGCCTGTGGCTGCCGAACGAGATGGCGAAGGACGTGCCGCAAGGCTTCGACTTCGGCTTCATCCCTTCGATCACGCAGAAGGCCGGCGGCAAGGTCGTCGCCAACACGTCGACCGCCACGGTAGCGGTCGCGAAGAAGGCGAAGAACAAGGAAGCGGCCAAGGCGTTCCTGCAGTTCATCTTCTCCAAGGCTCAAGCATCGCAATGGGCCGAGCTGAGCGGCGCTCCTTCCAACATCAAGGGCGACATCAGCAGCTCCAACGCGCCGAACTTCGTCAAGGACGCAGCCAAGTACTTGACTGACCCGAACACGATCGTCATCCCGACGATCACGTTCAACGCCGACGTCGACAAGGCGATGCAGGACGCGACCGACGCCCTGACCATCAGCAAGATCACTCCGGAAGAGTGGGTCAAGCGCGTGACGGACGTCGTCGCCAAGGTGAAGCAGTAAGAGGACGGAAGACCGGGGGCGAGCGCTCTCGGTCTCCCTCCGCGAATGGACCAGACAGGAAGGAGGGGCCGAATGAAGCCGGTATCGGAAAAGCGGCAGCGCAACTTGTTCATCGGCACGTTCATTATCCCTACGTTCGTTTTTTTCTGTATCTTCACGATCTACCCGGTCGTCCAGGCCTTGTATTATTCGCTGTTCGACTGGTCCGGCATGTCCGAGCACAAGACGTTCATCGGGCTGGGCAACTTCAAGGACATGTTCAAGGACCCGATCGTCCTTCGCGCCATCGGCAACGACTACTTCCTCGTGGTCGGCAAGATCGTCGGCATCATGATCATCGCGACCTTCTTCGCCGTCGCGCTGACGCGCTTCAAATTCAAGCTGGCCGGCTTCTTCCGGTCGATCTTCTTCATCCCGAACGTCATCTCGGTCGTCGTCATCGGCGTGCTGTGGAACTTCATCTACAACCCGCAGATCGGCTTCCTTAACGCCTTCCTGTCGCTGTTCACCGAGGAGAAGGTGGACATCGCCTGGCTCGGCTTCACTTCGCATACGATCTGGATGCTGCTGCCTCCGGCCGTGTGGGCGGGCATCGGCTTCTATATGATTCTGATTATCGCGGCTATCCAGAATATCCCGGACTCCTTCTACGAGGCGGCCGAGCTGGAAGGCGCCGGGCAATGGCGTCAATTCCGGAGCATCACCGTTCCGCTCGTCTGGGAGCAGATGAAGGTCTCGATCATCAACATCATGATGACGACGCTGAACGGCTCGTTCGTCATCGTCTGGATCATGACGGAGGGCGGGCCCGACAATTCCACCCAGGTCATGGGCTCCTACTTGTACCAGATGGCGTTCCGGCAATACCACTTCGGCTTCGCGGCCGCGATCGGCGTGCTGATCCTGGGGCTCTCACTCATAACGACGGTCGTCATGCAGCGGCTGCTGCGCCACGAGACCGTCGAGCTTAGCTAAAGGAGGACAACGGGATGCATTCGGGCATCAAGAATCCGGTCGTCAAAATCATTTTCTACGCCATCCTCGTCATCTGGGGCTTCTCCGTCTTGTATCCGCTGCTGTGGACGCTGCTGGACGCGTTGAAGGACAACGAGCAGTTCTTCTTCAACGCGCCGTGGGCGCTGCCGGAGGTTCCGCTCATCTGGTCCAACTTCTCGTATGTCTGGAGCAAGTACAACTTCGACCGGTATTTTATCAACTCGATCGTCGTCACGGGCGGCTCCACGCTGCTCGGGCTGCTGCTGTCGGCGATGACGGCGTACGTGCTGGCCCGCTACAAATTCAGGGGAAGCGGAGCGCTCTACCTGCTCTACATCTCTTCCATGATGGTTCCGTTCATCTTGGCTTTGATCCCGCTTTTTTTCCTGATGAACTCGCTGGGCTTGATCAACACGACGATCGGCCTCGTCTTCGTCTACGCGTCGAGCGTTCTCGCCTTCGGCATCTTCGTGCTGGTCGGCTTCTTCAAGTCGCTGCCGAAGGAGCTCGAGGAGGCGTCGATCATCGACGGGGCGTCCCATTACGGAACGTTCTTCCGCGTCATGCTGCCGCTGTCGCAGCCGGGCCTCATCACCGTCGGCATCGTCAACGTGCTCAACATCTGGAACGAATATATCGTGGGCACCATTCTCATCAACGACCCGAAGCATTATACTCTTCCCGTGGAGATCGGCGTCATGCAGGCGGAGATGCAATACCGGACCGAGTGGGGACCGCTGTTCGCGGCTCTGCTCATGACCATCGTGCCGGTTCTCGTCATCTACATCGTGTTCCAGCGCAAGATCGCGAGCGGCATTACGGCGGGCGCGGTCAAATAAGAGGGTGAATCGGACGCCATGTCGGCGGAGATACGGAAGCTGCTCGTCATGAACGCGATCACGTCCGTCGTGACCGTGTACATCGGAATTTTCGTCAATCTGTATATTTGGCAGGAAAATCAACGCATCGCAGACGTATCGCTTTATAATATGGCGATGTTCGTCAGCTGGGGCGCTGCGTTCGCGGCGGCGGCCAAGCTGCTGACCCGGTTCTCGATCCGCCTGCCGCTGTGCTTGTCGGCTCTGTGCGGGGGAGCCGCTTTCTTCTACCTGATGACGTCGCACCTGGACAACCGAACGCTATGGATCGTTCTCCTCGGCCTTCCGGTCGGCGCCATGTTCGGGCTCGCCCAAGCCGCGCAGAACCTCGGAGTCGCGCTGCAGGGCAGGGGGAGCGAGTTCGCTCCGTACTTCGCCGCCGTCCATATCATCGTTCAAGTCGTCTCCATCGCCGTTCCCATCGCGTCCGCCAAGGTCATCGACGGATTCGGGTACGGCGGTTCGTTTGCTCTCATGCTTGCCTTCCTGGCGCTGATGCTCGTTGTCTCGGCGCGTATGCCGAGGATCCGGCTTCGGAAGCCGGAGGACCCGGCGGAGGCGAGGCGCTTCGGCCAGTTCGGCGCGAGGCTGGCGTTCGGGCGTCCCGGGGCGCGCTGGATCGTCCTGTCGTTGATGGCGGCCGGCGTGTTCATGCAGTTCCAGAACCTGTTCGCGCTGCTGTTCACGTTCTCGGTCACGCAGAACAAGCTGCTGATCGCTCTGCTGAACGTCGCGTACACGCTGAGCTCCCTGCTCGGCCTGTGGCTGTACCGCCGCTTCCGCTCGGGCGAGATGCGCTGGCTGTGGCTCGGCAACGGCCTGCTCGCCGCGGGCTTCCTGATCGCCTTGCTCCAGGAGCCGGCCGCGCTGATCGTCTCCAACGTCCTCACGACGATCGGCATGTTCTACTTCTCGACCGTCTGGAACGCGCAGCAGTTCCGCTATATCGAGTTTGCCGGCGCGGCTTCGCAGGCGTCGTTCCTCGTCTGGCGGGAGTGCATCCTCATCGCCACCCGGTGCGCGCTGCTGGCGATGACGATGTCGCTGACGCGGCTGCAGGGCGTAGGGTTCGTCACGATCGTGGGGATCACCATCGCCTGCATGCTCGTCATTCCGCTGGTCCAGAGCAAGGCCATGCGAGCGCTGCAAGGCTCCTATCCCGTTCAAGCGTCGCCAGAGGCTCCCTCCCCGGTCGGATCGTGAACCGGGAGAGGGAGTCTTCTTTGCGGAAGGGGATCATGCTGCAATCGGGTGGATGGAATTAATATCCTTAAAAAAGTCGAGGGTCGAATGATGAGCCGCTTGGTCCTGATACCGCTTTTCCTCTTCTTGTTCGTTAGTTGCTCGGCACCGCGGGATTCCGTCTTCGTACCTGGGGCGAATGACTTTGCGATACAGGCAGAGGATAAGAGTCTGACCCTAAGAGAATCGATTGGCGCGGCGGACCTGGCGGGGATTCTCGGCCAACCGATTACGGAAACCGTAGAGCACCTGAGAGGAGACGGGTTTACCGGCTCAAAGCTCAAAAAGGTAAGGTATGAGGGACTCGAGATGGAGCTGTTCTCGCCGGAGGACGATGGAGATACGTTCTGGATTATGACGATGGTCGTCTCGACGGCTAAATACCCGACTTCCCGAGGCGTGCGGATCGGCAGTTCCGTTAGACAAATGGACAAAGCTAATCCCGGCATCCGGCTCGCCAATGACGGCAGATCGCTTCCCATGAACGGGGCTTACGAAGCGGAGGATGGACGCGAGTCCAACCGCATCGTCTTCGAGGTAGAGAACGGGATCGTTACTCAAATCAGGATTTTCCATCTTATCCCTTAGGCTTAGGTTTGCACGCGATACCAGTACGAATAGAGAGGTTCGAAGCCGAGCTTCGCATAGAGCCGGTTGGCCGGAGCGTTCTTCCGCACGACCTGGAGATAGGCGGAATGGGCGCCTGACGTCCGGGCCCAATTCAGGATGTGAAGCAGGAGCTGCTCTCCGACTCCTTGGTTGCGGCAATCCGGGTTCGTGACGATATCATAGAGGCCGACGTACCCGCGTTCGACGGCGCCCATTCCGCAAGCGACCGCCTCCCCGCCCCGGTATAAGGCGAAGAATCGCTTCGAGGGATACGGTTCCGCCAGCAGCTTGCGCGCCGTCGCCAGGTTCTTGTCGGAGTAGCTGTTCCAGGCGGCTACATGCTCGAGCCACTCGTCCGTCGCCGCCGAGCGTCCGGTCGCTTCTCCAGGCCAGGAGGACGGCGGCAGTCTGGCGAGCGACCGCACGAGCACGTGCGAAGGCTCGACGACGGCGTACCCCAGCTGCTCCAGAACCGAATCCAGCGAGGCGGGGCGGGAGAACGGCGTTAGTTTGAAAATCGTCGGCAAACCGGCTTCGGCATAGACCCGTTCGCAGGCGGCGATCCGGTCTTGAATATCCGAGGGGTCGGGGATTTCCCTTAGGGCCTGCACGGAATTGGAGCGCTTCGTGTATCCTTCGGACAGCCTGACAAGCCAACCGTCCACGTGGACATGCCGAAGAGCGGGCCAAGCGTTCAGCGTCAGCTCCTCGATCCGTTCGGCAGCGCGGGAGTGTGTGGCAAGGGCTATCTCTCCTTTTCGCGATAGGATTAATAAACATACAATACGGCGAATAAAAAACTCCTTTCCAGCGGCGAGGGCGCCCATCCATCTAGCGCACAGCCTCATTTCTCGCAGATCCCCTGCGAGTACGGCTCGCAAGTCTCATCC
This sequence comes from Cohnella xylanilytica, assembly GCF_014212175.1. Classification (GTDB taxonomy): domain Bacteria; phylum Bacillota; class Bacilli; order Paenibacillales; family Paenibacillaceae; genus Cohnella; species Cohnella xylanilytica. The sequence goes on from NZ_JACJVR010000068.1 coordinate 41,948, forward strand.
ATCTCCGCAACAAGCGGAAAAATCCGTCTTGTTGGGGCAGCCGACCGGCGAACCGACCGCAACAAGCGGAAAAAACCGTCTTGCCGAGCGCGCGCCTGCCCCGCAACGAAAAAAATCCCCGGCTCCAAATCGCGGAGCCGGGGATTCTCCTATTCTTTTCCCGCAACCTCACATCCGGCAAATCTCCTTCGGGCAATTCTCGCACCGGCACACCCCGCGCAAATAGTCGATGTCCTTCACGATAATGTGCCCGTCGCGGACCGCGACCACGTTCTCCTTGCGCATCTCGGACAGCATCCGGTTGACGCACTCCCGCGTCGCCCCGATCATGTCCGCCATCTCCGTATGGTTGATCTTGAGCGAGATCAGCGTGCCTTCCTTATCCGGCGTTCCGTTCGAATTGCACAGCCGGATCAGCAGCGAACAGAGCGCCCCGGACTTGCCGTACAGCATCAGGTCCCGGAACTTCGTCTGCGTCATCCGGTGCATAAGCCCCATCCACTTCATGAACTCGATCGCCAGGTCTCCATGCTGCCATAGCAGGACCTCGAGGTCGGCCATCTGCATGACGCCGATCTCCCCGTCCTCCAGCACTTCCGCGTTGAACGAGTGCTCCGCGTTCTCGAACGGGTCCGGCTGCCCGTACATATCGCCTCGCTGAAGCAGGTACAGCGTGATCGGCCTGCCGTTGTCGGAGGTCTTCGTGATGCGCACCCGTCCCCGGCGGACGAAGATAAGCTTGTCGGCGGGGTCCCCTTCCCAGAACAGCACGGAGCCCTTCTCGATCGTTCGGCGGTACATGATCCCTTGCAGCTTGGCGAAGCTGTCGGCGGAGAAGAACCGGGCGCTTCCTTCCAGGGCGTCGTTCGGGATCGGAAGTCTCGGCGCTTGAGTCGGGGAGGTCGTGTTCATTCGGGGCACGCTCCTTTGGCTTGATGCTTTTATTGTAGATCATCGGAACGCTCGGGGTTATGAGGGGATTAACTGAATCTGGCGGGGGGAATTCCCTGATTTTGCCCGGGGAACTCCCGATGATGATCTATATCACTGACCGGGAGCCTCCCGCGAGGTTAAATGGGAGTGGAAAGGCCGAAGGGCCAGCCTTGGAGAAGCCCGGTATCGGGAGATAAGGAGGCGATCGAGTTGAGCGGTAGCGGAAGGTTCGGATGGCGGAGGAGAGGGAGCGGGCGGAGATGCTGAGCGGGATCATTCTGGCCGGGGGCGCGAAGCGGTCCATCCTCGGCGACATGAAGTCGTTGGCGCCCATGAACGGGGAGACGCTGATCGAACGGCAGGTGCGCCTGCTCGGGCAGATCTGCGACGAGATCGTGATCGTCACGGATTCCCCGCGTTCCTACTTGCGATGCGTCAGCCCGCCGGTGCGGATCGTGTCGGACTACCGTCCCGGCGGAGGCCCGCTCGCCGGCATGGCGGCCGGCTTGTCCTTGGCCCAGCGGCCGTATGCCTGGATCGTCGGCTGCGACATGCCCGATCCGTCGCCCGCGGCCGCCAAGGCGATGCTGCGGAAGCTGGTCTCCGGGGTGGACGCCGTGTGGCCTTCCGACGGGAACGGCCCCCATCCGCTGCACGGGGTGTACGACTGCCGCTGCGCCCCCCGGATCGCCGCCCTGGCGGAATCCGGGGAGACTTCGCTCTCGACGCTGCCGGCCTGCCTGGCCTGGGAGGAACTGACCGAGGGAGAGTGCGCGCAGCTCGGCATCGGCTTCGGATTCATGTCGCGGATCGGAAGCGAAAGCGAAAGCGAAAGTGAAAGCGGAAGCGGAAGCGGGAGACGGCGGATGGCATTGACACAACATTCTCAAAGGTAAGCCGCGTCGCTTGTGACGGAGTTCATAGTTGGCCCGCCGCGGGAAGCGTACGCTTAAGGCAACGGTTCGGACGACGCCGTCGCGCTCGCTCCGCCGGGGATGCACGATTCGATTGGATTCGCAAAGCGGCTGCCGACCAAATCTAGAGAACTCGGAGGGAGAGAACCAGATGGCTGTCAAAGAAAGTCCGATCAAGCAGACGCCGCCGAACGCGGCGGAGGAAGTGGAGAAGCTCGTCGCCAGGGCGAAGAAGGCCCAGGAAGCGTACCTGAAGCTGAGCCAGGAGCAGGTGGACTCCATCGTGCAGGCGATGGCGCTCGCGGGGCTGGAGAGGCACATGGAGCTGGCCAAGCTGGCGGTCGAGGAGACGGGAAGAGGCGTGTACGAGGATAAAATCACGAAGAACCTGTTCGCCACGGAATACATCTACCACAGCATCAAATACGACAAGACGGTCGGCGTCATCGAGGACAATCCCTACGAGAGCTACCAGCAGGTGGCGGAGCCGGTCGGCGTCATCGCCGGCGTCACGCCCGTGACGAATCCGACGTCCACGACGATGTTCAAGTCGCTCATCGCCGCCAAGACGCGCAACCCGATCGTCTTCGCGTTCCATCCGTCGGCCCAGCGCTCCAGCTCGGAAGCCGCGAGGACGCTGCGGGAAGCGGCGGCGAAGGCCGGCGCTCCGGAGGACGCGATCCAGTGGATCGAGCATCCGTCCGTCGAAGCGACGCAGCTGCTCATGAACCATCCCGGCGTCGCGCTCGTGCTGGCGACCGGCGGGTCCGCGATGGTGAAGGCCGCCTACAGCACCGGGAAGCCGGCGCTCGGCGTCGGCCCCGGCAACGTGCCGTGCCTGATCGAGAAGACGGCCGACGTCCAGCAGGCGGTCACGGACCTGATCCTGTCCAAGACGTTCGACAACGGCATGATCTGCGCTTCCGAGCAGGCGGTCATCGTCGAGGAGCCCATCTACGAGCAAGTGAAGAAGCTGATGAAGGACAACGGCTGCTACTTCCTGAACAAGGAGGAGACCGAAGCCGTCTCCAAGCTCGTCATCAACCCCGAGAAGTGCGCCGTCAACGCGGTCATCGTCGGCCAGCCGGCCGTCAAGATCGCCGAGATGGCGGGACTCGCGGTGCCGGCGGATACGAAGATTCTCGTCGCCGAGCTCCAAGGGGTGGGCGACGCCTACCCGCTGTCCGCGGAGAAGCTGAGCCCGGTGCTCGCGTGCTACAAGGTCAAGACGGCCGCGCAAGGCATCGAGCGGGCCGCCGAAGTCGTCGCCTACGGCGGCATGGGCCACTCGTCGGTCATCCATTCGCGCGACGAAGCGGTCGTCTCGGCGTTCGCCGCCAAGCTGCAGACGGGCCGGGTCATCGTCAACGCCCCGTCGACGCACGGCGCCATCGGCGACATCTACAACACGAACCTGCCGTCGCTGACGCTCGGCTGCGGCTCCTACGGCCACAACTCGACGACGGCGAACGTAACCGCGGTCAACCTGATCAACGTCAAGCGGGTCGCCCGGCGGACGGTCAACATGCAGTGGTTCAAGGTGCCGCCGAAAGTGTACTTCGAGCGGGGCGCGACGCAGTATCTGGAGAAAATGCCGGATATCTCGCGCGTCATGATCGTCACCGACGCGACGATGGTCAAGCTCGGCTGCGTCGAGAAGCTTGAATACTACCTGCGCAAGCGGAAGACGCCGGTGTACCTCGAAGTGTTCTCCGACGTGGAGCCCGACCCGTCGACCGACACCGTCGAGAAGGGGCGCGCGCTCATGGCGGCATTTCAGCCGGACTGCATTATCGCTCTCGGCGGCGGATCGCCGATGGACGCGGCGAAGGCGATGTGGTTGTTCTACGAATACCCGGACACCAGCTTCGATTCGCTTAAGCAGAAGTTCCTGGACATCCGCAAGCGCGTCTACAAGTACCCGCGGCTCGGCCGCAAGGCGAAGTTCGTGGCCATCCCGACGACGTCGGGGACGGGCTCGGAGGTGACGTCGTTCGCGGTCATCACCGACAAGAACAAGGGCAACACCAAATACCCGCTCGCCGATTACGAGCTGACGCCGGACGTCGCCATCATCGACCCGGAATTCGTCTACAGCCTGCCGAAGACGGCGGTCGCGGACACCGGGATGGACGTGCTGACGCACGCCATCGAGGCTTACGTGTCGGTCATGGCGAACGACTACACGGACGGCTTGGCCTTGCAGGCGATCCGTCTCGTGTTCGACAACCTCGAGAAGTCGTTCCATACGGCCGATCCGCTCGCCCGGGAGAAGATGCACAACGCCTCGACGATCGCCGGCATGGCGTTCGCGAACGCTTTTCTCGGGATCAACCACAGCCTCGCGCACAAGTGGGGCGGCCAGTATCATACCGCGCACGGCCGGACGAACGCGATTCTGATGCCGCACGTCATCAAGTACAACGCGTTGAAGCCGACCAAGTTCGCTTCGTTCCCGAAGTACGGGCACTTCATCGCGGATCTGCGCTACGCCGAGATCGCCCGCATGCTGGGTCTGCCGGCGAAGACGACGGAGGAGGGCGTCGGCAGCCTGATCACCGCCATCCGGAAGCTGAACGCGTCGCTCGGCATCCCCGAGAAGTTCGCGGATCTCGGCTTCGATCCGGCCGACTTCGAGGCGCGCGTCGACGGGCTGGCCGACCGGGCGTTCGAGGACCAGTGCACGACCGCCAATCCGAAGATGCCGCTCGTGACGGAGCTCGCGGACGTGTATCGCAACGCTTTCTACGGCAGGTTCTGAGCAAGCGGCGGAAGACGAGGCCGGCCCGGCGGGCGGGAGGGCCTCCTTCGCCGATCCTATTCGGGAGGTGCTTCGATCATGGCGAAGCTGGAAGACGAAGTGCGGCGGCGGCTGTCCGAGGACAACCCCTGGCGGAAGTTCGCGGGAGGGCCTTGGCGGGACCGCGTGGACGTGGCGGGTTTTATCGCGTCGAACGTGACGCCTTACGAAGGGGACGAGAGGTTCCTGGCGCCGCCGACGGATAATACGCGGGAGCTGTGGGAGCGGGTGCTGGAGCTGATGCGGAAGGAGCGCGAGAACGGCGGCGTGCTCGACGTCGACGTGAACACGGTGTCCACGATCACGTCCCATGCGCCGGGGTACATCGACAAGGAGAAGGAGACCGTCGTCGGCCTGCAGACCGACGCTCCCCTGAAGCGCTCGGTGCAGCCGTTCGGAGGCATCCGGATGGTCGTCGACGCTTGCGAGGCGTACGGCTACAAGCTTCCCGCCGAGATCGAGCGGCTGTTCGCGGACATTCGCAAGACGCATAACCAAGGCGTGTTCGACGCTTATACGACGGAGATGAGAACGGCGCGGAAGGCCGGCATCATCACGGGGCTGCCGGACGCGTACGGAAGAGGGCGCATCATCGGCGACTACCGCCGGGTCGCCTTGTACGGGGTAGACCGGCTGGTCGCGGAGAAAAAGAAGGAGCTGCTCGAACTCGAAGCGGGAGCGATGACCGAGGACGTCATCCGGCTTCGGGAGGAGCTGTCCGAGCAGATCCGCAGCCTCGGGGAGCTGGCCGCGATGGCCGCTTCCTACGGCTTCGACGTCTCCCGTCCGGCCGCCGACGCGCGCGAGGCGTTCCAATGGCTGTACTTCGCCTACCTGGCGGCGATCAAGGAGCAGAACGGGGCGGCGATGAGCCTCGGCCGCGTCTCCAGCTTCCTCGATATTTATATCGAACGGGACATCGCGGAAGGGACGCTGACGGAGACCGAGGCGCAGGAGCTGGTCGATCACTTCGTCATGAAGCTTCGGCTCGTCAAGTTCCTCCGGACCCCGGACTACAACGAGCTGTTCAGCGGAGACCCGACCTGGGTCACCGAATCGATCGGAGGCATGGGCCTGGACGGTCGGACGCGCGTGACGCGCAACTCGTTCCGGTTCCTGCACACCCTCTACAACCTCGGCCCCGCGCCCGAGCCGAACCTCACGGTGCTCTGGTCCGAGCTGCTGCCGGAGCCGTTCAAGCGCTACTGCGCGCGGGTGTCGATCGAGACGAGCTCGATCCAGTACGAGAACGACGAGCTGATGCGGCCGCTGTTCGGGGACGACTACGGCATCGCCTGCTGCGTGTCCGCCATGCGGATCGGCAAGCAGATGCAGTTCTTCGGCGCCCGGGCCAACCTGGCGAAGGCGCTCTTGTACGCGATCAACGGCGGCGTCGACGAGAAGCTCGGCGTCCAGGTCGGCCCGAAGACGGCCCCGATCGCGGGCGGCGTTCTCGATTACGCCGAAGTGCGCGAGAAGTACGACGCGGTGCTCGAGTGGCTGGCGGAGCTGTATATCAACACGCTGAACGTCATCCATTACATGCATGACAAATACTGCTACGAGCGGATCGAGATGGCCTTGCACGACCGCGACATCGTCCGCACGATGGCGACCGGCATCGCCGGCTTGTCCGTCGTCGCCGACAGCCTGAGCGCGATCCGGTACGCGAAGGTGAAGCCGGTCCGCAACGAGAAGGGGATCGCCGTCGACTTCGAGATCGAGGGGGACTATCCCCAATACGGCAACAACGACGAGCGCGTCGACCGGATCGCGGTCGAGCTGGCCGAGGCATTCATGGCCAAGCTGCGCAAGCACAAGACGTACCGCGATTCGATCCCGACGCTGTCGGTGCTGACGATCACGTCGAACGTCGTGTACGGCAAGAAGACGGGCAGCACGCCGGACGGGCGCAAGGCGGGCGAGCCGTTCGCCCCGGGCGCGAACCCGATGCACGGACGCGACCGGAAGGGCGCGCTCGCGTCGCTCGGCTCGGTAGCGAAGATCCCGTACGCAAGCTGCCAGGACGGCATCTCGAACACGTTCTCGATCGTGCCGAAGGCGCTCGGACGGGAGGACGCCGCGAGAATCGACAACCTCGTCTCGATGCTGGACGGCTATTCGGTCAGCGGCGGGCACCATCTGAACGTCAACGTGTTCGACCGCGAGCGGCTGCTGGACGCGATGGAGCATCCGGAGCGGTACCCGCAGCTGACGATCCGCGTGTCGGGCTACGCGGTCAACTTCATCAAGCTGACGCGCGAGCAGCAGCTCGACGTCATTAACCGGACGTTCCACGGCAGCATCTGACCGCTGGGACGCCGCGCGGGAGGGGGGCGCGTCAGGCAAGGCCCGAGCCGGTCGCCCCCTTGCCCGGCATGCCTGCCGGGAAGAACCGGGAGTCCGGGAAGAGAATGATAGGAAGGATTCGGAAGGAGCGTGAAGGCCGTGCGAGCGTTAGGCCGCATTCACTCGATGGAGACGTTCGGCACCGTAGACGGCCCCGGCATCCGCTTCGTTCTGTTCCTGCAGGGCTGCGCCCTGCAATGCGGGTACTGCCATAACCCGGACACGTGGAGCCCGGACGGGGGCCGGGGAATGAGCGTAGACGAGGTGCTGGCGGAGATCGAGCCTTACGTTCCGTATTATTCGCGCTCGGGCGGCGGCATTACCGTGACGGGAGGAGAGCCGACGCTGCAGGCTCCCTTCGTCGCGAGGCTGTTCGCGGAATGCAAGCGGCGCTGGGGCCTGCACACCGCTCTCGATTCGTCGGGCTTCTGCGATCCGCGCCACGCGGAGGAGCTGATCGCCGTCACCGATCTCGTGCTGCTCGACTTGAAGCTGATGGACCGGGAGCGGCATATCGCGCTGACGAGCCAGCCCAACGACCGCATTCTCGCGTTCGCCCGCTGGCTGGCGGAGCGGGGGACGCCGGCCTGGATCCGCCGCGTCGTCGTCCCCGGCATCACCGACGACTGCGAGGATCTCTCGGCGCTCGGACGCTTCGTCGGCCGGCTCGGCAACGTCCGCAAGCTCGAGCTGCTGCCGTATCACCGGATGGGCGTGTACAAATGGATCGAGCTCGGCCGGGACTATCCTCTCGAAGGAATCGGAACGCCGGGAGAGAAGGAGATGAAGCGGGCGAGGGAGATCGTGGAAGCGGCGCGGGCCGCGGCCAAGGATGACCATGCGGGATATAAAAACAGCCAAATCGAACATCGTTTTGACGGGGATACTTGAAGTAAGATGAACAATACAGGGCCGCGCTGAAGGAAGGGCCGGCCTCTTCACTTCATCGTAACGGAGGGTTCCCATTACATGGCTGCATCTGACAAAATCCGCATCGGCCTGATCGGCGCGGGCAATATCGGCAACGTGCATCTGCAAGAATTCGGCAAGCTGGCCGGCGAGTGCGAGATCGTCGCCATTACGGACGTTTATCTGCCGCTGGCGGAACAGCGGGCGCAGCAATACGGCATCGCCAACGTCTCGCCGTCTCCGGAAGCGCTTATCGCGCGCGACGACATCGACGCGGTCATCGTCGCCGTCCCGAACAAAGCCCACGCCCCGCTGTCCATCCTGGCGCTGGAGAACGGCAAGCACGTGCTTCTGGAGAAGCCGATGGGCCTCGACGCCGCGGCGGCGAAGGACATCGTCCGCGCCCAGAAGCGCTACGGCAAGACGGTTATGGTCGCGCACCAGATGCGCTGGGATTGGCTGCCTCTGCAGGTCAAGGACCAGATCGACCGCGGCGAGCTCGGCCATATCTACACGGCCAAGACCGGCTGGTACCGCCGCAAGGGCATTCCCGGCTGGGGCACCTGGTTCACGCAGCACGCCGAATCCGGCGGCGGCCCGCTGATCGACATCGGCGTGCACATGCTCGACCTCGCCTTCCACCTGATGGGCGAGCCGAAGCCGGTATCCGTCTACGGTTCGACTTACGCCGAATTCGGTCCGCGCAAGAAGGGGATCGGCACTTGGGGCAAGCCGAACTGGAACGGCACGTACGACGTCGAGGACCTGGCCACGGCGATCATCAAGATGGAGAACGGCGCTTCGCTGACGCTGGAAGTGAGCTGGGCGGTCCATATGGACACGGACAGCGCTCCGTTCGTGCATCTGATGGGCTCCGAAGGCGGCGCCTTCCTGCGCGGCAACGAAGGCAAGTTCCTGACGGAGCGGTTCGACCGCACGGTCGACGTTCCGCTGATCGCGCCGGAGGACGACGAGGGCTCCCGCGTTCGCCTCAGCCGCCACTTCCTGGGATGCATCCGCGAAGGCAAGACCCCGTGGACGTCGGCGGAGACCGGGCTGCGCAGCAACCTGATCATCGACGCGATCTACGAATCCTCCCGTACCGGCGGCGAAGTGAAGCTGGACTGGAGTCTGTAAGACGAGCAGGCTAGACAACGAGAGCCGCTTCCTTCGGGAGGCGGCTTTTTCGTCCGCTCGTACGCGGTACGAAACGTCACATGAGCTGTGGAGCAAGCGACTGTTCCCCTATCCCGACATCCCTCTTCTACAAAAACACTCCCCATAACAGCCGATCCATGTTACGATTTATGACATAATCGTCGCGGCCGCCTGAACTCGGAGCGATATCCTGCTAACGGAGGAGAGATGTTATGTGGAATAAAGGGTGGGCCGTACGCCGCTCCTGGATGGGGTACTTCGGGTTCGTCGCGCTGCTGCACGCCGCCGGGTTCGCCGGCCTCTTCCTCGCCTGGAGAAGCGAGCCGGCCATGCTCAGCATGGGGCTGCTCGCGTACTCTCTCGGCCTGCGCCATGCCTTCGACGCCGATCATATCGCCGCGATCGACAACACGGTGCGCAAGCTGCTGGAGCAGAAGCGAAGCCCGATGGGCGTCGGCTTCTACTTCTCCCTCGGCCATTCGTCGGTCGTCTTCCTGCTCGTCGTCGCGATCGCGTTCTCGGTGCATGGAATCCAGTCCAACATGCCCCTGTTCGAGCGGGTCGGCGGGGTCGTGGGAGCGTCCGTGTCCGGCGTCTTCCTCGTCTTCATCGGCGCGATGAACCTGTTCGTCCTGATCGGCATGCTGCGAACGATGCGCAAGCTGAGAAGAGGGGACATCCGGGCGGAAGAGATAGGCGGGGAGCACGCTCACGGAGGGTGGCTGTCGAAGCTGACGAAGCCGCTGCTCCGCTTCGTCGGGCGAAGCTGGCACGTCTATCCGCTCGGCTTCCTGTTCGGCCTCGGCTTCGACACCGCGACGGAGATCGGCCTCCTGGCCATGTCCGCCGGAGCGGCCCAGCATTCGGTCTCCGTCCTCGGCATCCTGTCCTTGCCGATCCTGTTCGCCGCGGGCATGAGCCTCATGGATACGGCGGACGGCATGTTCATGACGAACGCGTACCGATGGGCGTTCTCCGATCCGATCCGCAAGCTGCGGTACAACGCGGCGGTAACGGCCGTCTCGGTCGCCGCGGCGCTGCTGATCGGAACGGTCGAATTGATCCAGGTGCTCGCGGAGCAATTCCGGCTTCGGGCCGCCTTCTTCCGCTGGATCGAAGGGCTCGGCTTCGGAGCTCTCGGGTACGGGCTCGTGCTGCTGTTCCTGCTCGCGTGGGTCGTCTCGATGCTGGTCTGGAAGGGCCTGAAGCCTCAGAAGCGGTTTACCGCCTAGTCGCCGCGCGCGCTTGACTCTTCCCTTTTCTCGAACGATTGTTCATGATAGAGGGAAGAACGCGACGAAGGGGATGTGTGCAGGACATGCTTCGAATCGGCGAATTCTCCCGGCTGAGCCGGGTGACCGTCAAGACGCTGAGGTTCTACGACGAGCTTGGGCTGCTCAGACCGGCGAAGGTCGACGAGGAGAGCGGGTACCGCTATTATTCGCCCGAGCAGCTGTTGACCGTCAAACGGATTGCGGCTCTGAAGGAGCAGGGGTTCACGCTGGAGCAGATCGCCCCGTTCCTGCGCGAGGAGGCCGCGGCGGAGGACGTGAAGGCCGCGCTGCTGGCCAAGCGGGCCGAGATGGAGCGGCAAATTCGCGAGGCGGAGCGGCAGCTGCAGGGAATCGAGGGCCGGCTCCGTTATCTCGACCGGCAGGGCGAGGTCTCGGGGGAATACGAGTTCCGCATCCGGGAAGTGCCTCCCGAGCGGGTCGCCTCCGTCCGGGACGTCGTCCCCCGTTCGCGCCTCTGCCTGCTCCTCGACGAAGTGTCCCGGTACGCGGAGTCGAGCGGGGAGGGGCCTCATGGGGCGATGATTATCGTCCAGCATGCCGTTCATGGAACGACGGAGGAAGAAGGCGAAGAACTCGTCGACATCGAGGTCGCCGTGCCTATAGCGGCGGAGCCGCAGGGAGACGGCCGGGTGAAGGTCGGCCTGCTGCCGGGAATTCCGCGCGCCGCCTCCTGCGTCCATCGCTGCGACCCGTATGCCTCCTCCTGCTCCGCTCTCTCGGAGCTGATCTCCTGGATCGCGGATCGGGGAGAGAGAGTCGCCGGATCGGAGCCGATCCGGGAACTCTATCTCACCCCCGACCGGCAGATGTACGGCAATCGGCGGACGGCCGAGCTGCTCATTCCTCTTCTGCCGCTGTAACCCTCTTGACTCTCCCCTCAAGGGGAGGGTGTAAGGTGGGGATACATCGGACAGAGGAGTGAAGGAATATGGCAAGATTGGAAGGCAAGACGGCGTTGGTGACGGGCGGGAGCCGGGGGATCGGCCGGGGAATCGCGATCCGGCTGGCGGAGGAAGGAGCTCTCGTCTTCGTTCATTACGGCAGCCGCAGGGACGCGGCGGAGGAGACGGTCCGCGAGATCGAGGAGCGCGGAGGGAAGGCGGTCGCGATCGAAGCCCCGCTCGGCACGCTGGACGGCGTGAACCTCCTGGCGGATTCGTTCCGGGAACGTCTCATCCGGGAGACGGGGGACGAGCGGTTCGACATTCTGGTGAACAACGCCGGAATCGGGACCTCGCACTCGTTCGAGGAGACGACCGAGAAGGATTTCGACGAGCTGATGGCCGTGAACGTCAAGGCCCCGTTTTTCCTCGTGCAGAGGCTGCTGCCGTTCCTTCGGGACGGAGGGCGGATCGTCAACGTCTCGTCCGGGGTTACCCGGATCGCCTATCCGCACATCATGGCCTATAACTTGACCAAAGGCGCTCTCAACACGTTCACGCTTCACCTGGCGCAGCTGCTGGGACCGAGGGGCATCACCGTCAACGCCGTGCTGCCGGGGATCGTCGATACCGACGTGAACGCCTCCTGGCTTCACACCGACGAGGGCCGCAGGCACGCCGAAGAGATGTCCGCGCTCGGCCGGGTCGGCCAGCCGGAGGATATCGCGGACGTCGCGGCGTTCCTCGCCTCCGGGGACGGCCGGTGGGTGACGGGGCAGATGGTGGACGCGACGGGCGGCTCGCACTTGTAAGGGAACGATCGAAGGGGCTCTTCTCCGGTTGAACGGGGGAGAGCCTTTTCGGCATGGGGAGGGAACCTTTCGCGAAGGCGAATTCGTCTATGGCGCGGCTTCATCCTGTGGTAGAATACGTGGAAGATACCAATTATTTTGTCTAACCATGGCAGCTAGAGAGGCAGGAGCGCATTTCCCATGTTTGCCGCAAGTTTCGCGGGAAGGCGGAAGGGGTACAAGCTTTCCCTTATTATATTCGTCGTCGTTTTTTTCTCGGTGGCCGCGACGTTCGCGCTGAATACGATCGTCGGTTACGAGACCCAGAAGAAGTCTCTCACGAACAACACGCTGGAATTGAACCGGATTACCGCGAACGAATTGAGCCGGACGACCCAGACGATCATTCTGAACATGCAGGACACGCTCAAGGCCGCGTCGGAGCATCTGGCCGAGGGATCGTGGGATTCCCGGACGATCCAGGAACATATCGATTTTCTGAGAAAATCGGTTCCGTACTTTAACTCCGTCGTGCTGGTGGACAAGTCGGGGGTCGTGATGTCCACCTCTCCCGAAGCGCTCAACGTCAAAGGGAAGAAGCTCACCTCGGCGCAGACCAGGCAGGCTCTGGAGCTGAAGAAGCCGCTCATCTCCGCCCCGTATAGGGCCGTAACCGGAAGAATGATCGTGATGGCGAGCTACCCGGTCTATCGTTCGGGAGAATACGCGGGGTTCCTCGCGGGCTCGATCTATCTGCAGGAGCAGAACGTGTTCCAGAGGGTGCTCGGCCAACAGGGGGTCAACGAGAACGGCTCCTTTTATTACGTCGTCGACGCTGCGGGCAACTTGATCTTCCACCCGGACAAGAACCGGATCGGGGAGAACGTCTCCTCCAACCCGGCCGTCGCGTCCATCATGAAGGGCCAAGGCGGCGAGATGCCGATCCGCAACACCTTGGGAATGCGCTTCCTCGCGGGCTTCTCGGTCGTTCCGGCCGTCGGATGGGGGATTATCTCCCAGACGCCGGCCGCGAACGTGGAGTCGAGCGTGGGCGAGGTCGTCTGGCGAATGGCCCTGATCTCGGCGCCGTTGATGATCCTGCTCCTGCTGCTCGTCGTCCTGATCGCGAACCGGCTGGCCGCTCCCTTGAACCGGCTCGCCATGATCGCGGCGAAGCTGAATCGGGGCGAGGCTTCCGCCGAAGCGATTCCGGAGGTCAAGCATTGGAACTACGAAGCCAACGAATTGTACAGAGCCGTGTCCGGAGCGTTCCGGATGCTGAACAAGCGGGCGGAGGATTTCTCGAACCAGGCGCATACCGACACGCTGACGGGGCTTACGAACCGGAGGCTCATGGATGCGATCGTGGAGCAGTGGGTCGGCCAAGGCGTTCCGTTCTCCGTCATCATGCTCGATCTGGACCGGTTCAAGAGCGTCAACGACACGTACGGCCATCAGAAGGGCGACGAGGTGCTGAGGTTCCTGGCCGATCTCATGCGGGCGGAGAAGCGCGATTCCGATTATTGCTGCCGGTACGGCGGAGAGGAATTCGCGATTCTGATGCCTTACGCGTCGGAACAGCAGGCTTATGAACTGGCGGAGAGAATCCGGATGCGCACGGAGAGCGCGATCAGTCCGACCGGGAAGGCGATGACGCTGTCGCTCGGCATCTCGACGTTCCCGCTCCGGGCGGGAGACGCGGAATCGTTGTTCAAGCAAGCGGACGACGCGCTGTACCAGGCGAAGGAGAGCGGCCGCAACCGGACCGTCGTCTATCGTCCCCGGGCGGTCGCTCTGAAGGCCGAGGGCGGCGGAAGCTACTCGATCTGACCCAAAAAAGGAAGCCCTGCCGCGAGCTCAAGCTCGCGCAGGGCTTCTTGGCGCTCTCGGCGGAAGCGGAGAGCGCGCGAGGGACGCCGAGGCCGCCGGCGTCAGCGTCTGCTTCATCCGTACGCCGGCCATCGCAGCGACTGCGCCCGGGCGAAGCGCTCCGCCGCGCGCGGCCAATGGACGACATTCCACCAGTCCCGCACGTAGTCCGCCCGCCGGTTGCGGTGCTTCAAATAGTACGCGTGCTCCCACACGTCGAGCGGCAGCAGGGGGACGACATCCCACTGCGACAGGTTCTGATGCTTCTCGGCGGTCAGAATCTCGAGCCGGCGGCCGCGCGGGCTCCAGACGAGGATGGCCCAGCCGCTTCCTTCGACCTTCCCCGCCGCTTCGGAGAATTGCTTCCGGAACGCGTCGAAGCTTCCGAAGTCCCGGTCGATCCGCCGGGCCAGCGCGCCGCTTGGCCGTCCCCCGCCCTCCGGATGCATCGATTCCCAGAACAGCGAATGCAGATAGTGGCCGGCGCCGTGGAAGGCAAGCTCTCGCTCCCAATGCTTCGCCAGTCCGAAATCCCCGGTCCGGCGGGCTTCCTCCAGCTTGAGCTCGGCCTGGTTCAAGCCGTCGACGTAGCTCTTGTGATGCTCGTCGTGATGGAGCCGCATCGTCGTCTCGTCGATATGAGGCTCGAGCGCATCGCAGGCATACGGAAGCGGCGGGAGCCGGTGGCCTCCGATCGGGACGGAAGCCGCTTCGGCGCCCGCCGCCAAGGGCTCCGACCAGGTTCCCTCGGGAGAGAGCGGGGAGAGGCCGGCGCCATCCGCCGGGGAAGGGCCCGCGCTCCCGGAGTCCGCGCCCGATTCGGCCGCCATGCGGGCGCCGGCGCGCCGAAGATCGTCCGCGACTCCCAGGAAGTAGGCGGACTCCCGGCATGCCTGCTCCAGCAGGCCGGCCGCGCCCGGCCTTCTCCGGACCGCCGCGCTGTGTTCCTTCAACGCCTGAAGATGGTGGATGAACTCCCTGGATTGGAGCGATGCTTCGGCCGCCAGCTCCGGTACGCGAGCCTCGCGGCCCGGTTCCGAAGGCGTATCGGAGATCGCCTCGCGAAGAGCCGTCCGGGCTTGCTCCAGCGTCCGGGCGAACGCCCGGCTCCATTCCTCGAGCAGAGCCGCGAACGGCTCTTCCAGGTCGGGAATCCGCTCGCGGATCGCGGCGGTTTTCTCTTTTTCGCACATTTTCCAGAAGACAAGCTCCTCCGGCCATCCTAGCGATGCCCGGGTCGATTCATAGGTCCATCCGATTCGGCATCCTCCTTCCTGCGGTTCCATGGAGCAGCGACCGTATCCCACGTTTATGCCGGGAGGAAGTTGGCCTATTCGACGGTTAGGCGGTTATCGTCGAAGACGCGTCCTGCCGGGCCTCGACGTTCTCGCTGATCGCCTGCAGGAAGCCGGTGGTGCGCCGCACGTACTCTTCGGGATGCGTCCGGAAGATCATCTCGTGCATGGCGTCCGGTACGGACCAGAGCTCCGACAGCGGGTTCGTCTGGGCGGCCGCCACGTTCTCGGAGATGCTCGCGGGAGCCTTGTCGTCCGCCGAACCGTGGATGACGAGCACCGGGAACGCGAACGCCGTCGATTGGGCTTCCGCCGACGGGATCTGCTCCAGCCGGGTGCCGGCGAACATCGGGACGATCGCGCGGATCAGTTCGAGCGAGAGCCGCTTCGGCAAGGAAGCGTAGCGGCGGATGTTGGAATAGATCGAATCGGCGTCGGGAATAAAGGCGCTGTCGAGAATCATGCCGTCGATCAGGTCGGTTCTCAGGGCCGCCTGGAGAGCCGTGCCGGCTCCCATCGAGAAGCCCCAGACGACGACCTCCCGGCTGCCTTGCTCGCGGGCGAACTTCAGCGCTCCGAGAAGCTGCCCGGATTCGTACACGCCGCCGGTGGCGGGGGCGCGGTTGCGGGAATCGGCATAGCCGTAATCGAACATGAGGACGTTGTAGTCGAGGCCGTGCAGCAGGGCGGCGATGTCGTACATCGGGACCCAGCTCTCCTCCCGATTCGTTCCGTAGCCGTGGCTGAGAATGACGGTTCTCCCGCTGAAGAGGTTCGAGGCTGCGGCGGCGGAATCGTCAGAAGCAGGCTGGGATGCCATAGCGGCGGTTGATGCGGCTGCAACGTTATCGGATACGGGCACTGTCGCGGAAGCGGCCGCGGGATCGGAGGCGGTCTTCGGCAGGGCGGCGGCCAACGTCGCGGTTCCTTCGGGCGCGGGGCCGTCAGGCGCCGGCGCGGGGATCCACCAGCCGTTCACCTCGGAGCGGCCGTCCGCGCTGAGGAAGGTTACGTCCTTATAAGCCAACCCCCGCGCCTCCATCGGATTGGATTGCAGCTTCCCGACGGGGGGATGGACCAGCGCCCAGCAGACGAGGGCGTAGAAGGCGATCACGACGAACACGGCCAGGCAGACGACGGACGTCAACGCGAGGACAATCCAGCGTCCTCTGCGTCTCGCTTCCTCGATCGGAAGCCCCAGCGCCCCTCCCGGCAGGGCGGGCACGGGCATGGAATCCAAGGGATAGGGGGATAAGGTCGTCGCGCTCATGGGGTCCGCCTCCGATTCCGTCTCTCATTATTCTAATGATCTGATAATTTCATGGTAGAATCGGATTTTGGAAGCGTCAACATGCCTTGTCGAATTGTAAAGGCGCCGTAATCGAACTGTAATAAGGGCCTTCCAGCATTTACTCGGATTCCCCGTTGAGTTATACTGAGTGTACCGATGTTTCACAGAGTGAAACGAATGGAGGGCGGAAAATGGAAGACGAGAAGCGAACGATTCGGGCGGTCGAGAGAGCGTTGGACGTGCTGCTCTGCTTCACGACGGGGAGCGACTGGGGGCTGACGGAGATCTCCCAGCGGGTGGGGCTGCACAAGAGCACGGTGCACCGTCTCTTGGCGACGCTCGAGCAGCGGGGCTTCGTCGTTCGCGACGAAGCGACGGAGAAGTACAGGCTCGGCCTGCGTATTCTGGAGCTGTCCGCCTATGCGCGGGCCGACGACCCGGCCGTCGTGCTGCTCGGGGAGATGGAGCGGCTGCGGGATCAGCTGGGCGAGACGATCAGCCTGTACGTGCGCGACCGGAAGGACCGGGTGCGCATCCAGGCGGTGCAGAGCGAGCAGGCGATTCGCCGCGTCGCCCCCGTCGGGGCGAGGCTTCCGCTGACGGTGGGAGCGTCGAGCAAGGTTCTGCTCGCGTTCGAGGAGCCAAGCGTGCGGGACGCGCTGCTGTCCGACCCTTCCTGGCCGGCCTTCCTGGACAAGGAGGCGTACGAGGAGCAGCTGCGGGAGATCGTGGCCGCGGGCTACGCCACCAGCTACGAGGAGCGCGAGCCGGGAGCCGCGGCCATCTCCGCCCCGATCTTCGACCGGTCGGGCAAGCTGTACGCGGCGCTGTCGGTGTCCGGGCCGTCGAACCGGCTGACGCCGGACGTCATGCAGGAGCGCGCTCCCGCGATCATCGGCGCCGCGAAGCGAATGGGCACGCTGCTCGGCTGAGCGGGCGGATGCCCCCGGCCTTGGCGCAGATTAGCCTGCATCCGGCGGATCGCTCGCTCCTGCCGCGTAACGTGGCCGCTTGGCTGCCGGATAATGCGTCTGTGCGGGCGGAAGAGAGTAACCAGATTACTCACATCGGCGGAGATCCGGCGTCGGGCGCGAAAGAGAGGAACGTGGTTACTCACATGGGCGGGAATGCGTCTCTGCGTGCGGAAGAGAGTAACCAGATTACTCACATCGGCGGAGATCCGGCGTCGGGCGCGAAAGAGAGGAACGTGGTTACTCACATGTGGCGGGAATGCGTCTCTGCGTGCGGAAGAGAGTAACCAAGTTACGCACTTTGGCGGAAAAGCGGCAAAACGAGCGAATTTGACTCCGCGGCTGAGGTACATAGGACGGGAAGCGATGCAGCAGCCGGAAAGAAGCCCGCGTACGAGAGGGAATCCCCCTCTCGGTACGCGGGCTTCTTATCGTTACTTCTTCGGCTCCAGCTCCCGAAGGAAATCCAGCGCGTCCTGCAGCGACGAGACCTTCACGAGCTTCGGCTTCAGCTTCAGCCGGTTGACCGTCGCCTGGGCGTCGTTCCAGTTGCTGTAGTTGCCGGACTTGACGTACGGCACGAGGAAGTAGTCCGCCTTCTCCCGGTCGGCCGCCATCAGCTTGTACTGGATGCCGCCGATCTGGCCGACCGAGCCGTCGGCGGCGATCGTGCCGGTGCCCGCGATACGGTAGCCGCGGGTCAGATCCTCGCCGGTCAGCTGCGCCACGATCTCCAGCGTCATCATCAGCCCCGCCGACGGGCCGCCCGTGTCGTTGAAGTCGAACTTGACCGGATCCGGCGCCGTCACCTTCAGCACGGCGTCCCGGTAAAAGCCGACGCCGGCCTTGCCGGTCGATTCCATCTTGATCAGCGGCACGGATACCTCGAACGGCTTGCCGCCGCGCGTCCCGCCCAGCTTCACGACGTCTCCCGGCTTCTTCTCCGCCAGGATGGCGGCGAATTCCTCCGCCTTCAAGGCGGATTTGCCGTCTATGGATGTAATGATGTCCCCTTCTTGCAAGCCGTGCTCGCGCGCCTTCGTGCCTTCCGAGAAGGCGCGGACGATAACTCCCTGCTCCTCGACTTTGATCTCGCGCTTCAAAGCCCCGTAGGCCGCCATAAGCGCGCCGGCCTCCGAGCTGTCCCGCATCCAAGAGAGCAGGTTCCGATAAGCGCCGAGATTGACCGTTCCTCCGGTCGCCTTCTCCTGCGTGCTGATATCCATTCGCGGGTTCAGCCGAGCGTACAGCAGATCGAATACGTTCGGCCTCGACCGGGTCGATACGGTCGTAAATAAAAAAGCGCCCTTCTCCTCCAGCTTGTGGCCGGTCTCCACGCGAGGGTGGACGGGCTCCGCCGATCCCGGCCCCGAGATGACGTAAGGCCAGCTCCAGTAATAGGCGACGACGATCAGGACGGCGACGACGGCCCCTACAATGGCTGTCCAGTTGCGTCTTAACCAATGTCTTCTTGCAGCCATTCGGGCTTCACCTCCGTCCCCCATTATAGCGCATCCGCGCCCGGATAAACAAAATGTTCCATCCCGTGGCGCCCGATCCGCGCGATCCGTTACAATGGACGTATTCCATCGGGCGAACTCATCGACTTGACGTATTCAAATGACCGCCGCAAAGGATCCATTCTCGCAAAGGATCCATTCTCGTAAAGGGTCCAATCTACGGAAGCTGCATGGGGAAGGGGGAACGGGGATGGCCGAAGATTTGAAGCTTCGCGAGGACGGAACGTTCAAGATCGTCCAGTTCACCGACCTGCACTGGCAGAACGGCGAGAAGGCCGACCAATCCACCCGGGAGTGCATGGAGCGGGTCCTGCAAGCCGAGAAGCCCGATCTCGTCGCGCTGACCGGAGACTTGATCTTCGGAGCCAAGTGCAAGGACCCGAGGCAATCGCTGCGCGAGGCGGTGCGGCCGCTGGAAGAGGCGGGCATCCCTTGGGCGGCGGTGTTCGGCAATCACGACGACGAAGGGAGCCTGAAGCGTCGCGAGCTTATGGACGCGCTGAGAGGCGGCCACCCGCATTGCCTGTCCGAGCCGGGCCCGGCCGACGTCGACGGCGTCGGCAACTTCGTCCGCGCCGTCGCGGATTCCGAAGGACGGGCGGCGTTCGCGCTCTTCTTCCTGGACAGCGGCGGCTATTCGCCGATTCCGTCCATCCCGGGCTACGACTGGATTCGCCGCAGCCAGATCGGTTGGTACCGGAGCGAAGCCCGCCGGCTGGAATTGGCCAACGGAGGGGCGCCGGTGCCGTCGCTGCTTTTTTTCCACATTCCGATTCCCGAGTACGAACAAGCTTGGAGAACCGTCACCTGCTACGGGCACCGGCACGAGCGCGTGTCCAGTCCGAACCTGAATTCCGGCTTGTTCGCGGAGCTGCTGGAAGCCGGCGGCGTCCTCGGGACGTTCTGCGGGCACGACCACGTGAACGATTATTGGGGCGAGTTGGCCGGGATACGGCTCTGCTACGGGAGGGCGACGGGCTATCAGACCTACGGGAGGAAGAGCTATCCGAAAGGAGCCCGCGTCATCGAGCTGAAGCGGGGAGAGCGAGGGTTCGCGACGTGGATCCGGCTGGCGAACGGCGTCGTCCTCGATCGGCCCCGGGCGCACCGGCCGTCCCGGTGGTTCTAAACGAAGAGGGCTCGGCATGGCGCCGGGCCCTCTTCCTGATGGTCAAGCCGTCCAGCGGATCGGAGTCGGCTTGCCTATATATTCGTTGCCGAGCAGGCCGAGCCCGAGCTCGCCGTTGCCGACGCCGTAGGCGTAATCGTTGTCCCCCCACGTCCAGACGGTCCCGTCGGAGGTAAGGACGAGGCAGTGGGAGCGGAAGCTGTCGCGGGACGCTTCGATGTGAACGATCGTCCCCTTGATGCCCCGGATCTGAATCGGCTCGGGCGCCACGTTCCCGGTATCCCTGTTCAGGTAGCTGTCGGGCGAGAGCCGCCCGTCGTCGTAATAGCCCCACGTCCACAGCGTGCCGTCGCTGCGCAGGGCGAGCGCGTGCGTCACTCCCGCGGAGAGCTGCTTGACGTCCCCGATGGCGAGCGTCTTCGGGTAGTTCTGGACCGGTTGCGCGCCGGGGCCGCTGTCGGTCATCATGAGCCCGAATTCGTTGCTGCCGCAGCCGAGCACCTCGCCGCTTCTCAGCACGAACAGCGCGTAGCGGTCGCCGGCGGATACGGCCTTCACGCCGGTCAGAGGCTTGCCGTTCTGCAGCGCGATCCGGCGCGGCGTCTCGATGACGGCCGGTCCCGGCTGCAGAGGCGTTCCCGCGTTCGAGCCCCAGCCCCACGGCGTCCCCGTCTTGTCCAGGGCGATCGTGAACCTGCCGCCGACCGAGATGGAGGCGATGGGCGGAAGTCCCTTGATCTTGCTCAGCCCCGCGCCGGGCTCGCTGCCGAGATGGCCGCCGGTCGGATCCCCGAATCCCCATACCGATCCGTCCTTCATGAGCACGATGCCGAAGCTCTTATGCCCGACGCCGATCTGGACGGCTCCCTTCGCGATCTGGAACGGTTCGGCCGGTCCGGCCAGAGCCTTCCCGCCCCGCGCGATCCGAGGCTCCCCCCAGACCCAGACGGTCCCGTCCTTCTTCAGCGCCATGGAGAAGCCGGAGCCGGCTTCGACATTCTTGACGTCCTTGATGCCGGGCACCCGATAGGGCGATGCGTGGACCTTGAGCGTAAGGTCGCCTAGCTCTCCGGAATCGTTCCTCCCCCATCCCCAGACGGTCCCGTCGGTCGCGACGGCGAGGCTGTGGTCCGGCCCCGAGGAGATGGACGCGATCTTGACCGTCTTGGCCGCCGAGGCGGCATAACCCGGTCCGATCAACAACAGAACGACAACGAGGCACAACGCCTTCTTCATCGAGCGATCCTCCTGATGCATAACCAATATTGGAACGTTATTCCTATTAAAAAGGTTTTCGAGCCGTTTGTCCATCGACCTGACGTCCCAAGAGGGCGCGCCGGAAGACCGACGGCAAAAGGCCCGAAGGAGAAGTCTCCTTCGGGCCCGTTGACTCGGGTGCCGGACTTATTGCTGGGCGAGCATCTGACGGAGAACCGTCTGCAGGATGCCGCTGTTGCGGTAGTAGTCGACGTCGACCATCGAATCGAGGCGGACGATGACCGGGAATTCGAAGGTCGTGCCGTCTTCGCGCTTGGCGGTGACGTTAACCGTCTGACCCGGCTGCACGTCGTTGCTCAGGCCGGTGATCTCGAACGTCTCGCGTCCGGTGATGCCGAGCGTCTTCCAGCTCTGGCCCGGTTGGAATTGCAGCGGCAGAACGCCCATGCCGACCAGGTTGGAGCGGTGGATCCGCTCGAAGCTCTCGGCGATGACCGCCTTGACGCCGAGCAGGTACGTGCCCTTGGCCGCCCAGTCGCGGGAGGAGCCGGTGCCGTATTCCTTGCCGGCGATGACGACGAGGTTCGTCTTGCTCTTCTGATACTTCATCGAAGCGTCGTAGATGGACATCACTTCGTCGGTCGGCAGGTACGTCGTGACGCCGCCTTCCGTGCCCGGAGCCACTTGGTTGCGGATGCGGATGTTGGCGAACGTGCCGCGCATCATGACCTCGTGGTGTCCGCGGCGGGAACCGTACGAGTTGAAGTCCTTCTTGTCGACGCCGTGCTCAAGCAGGTATTTGCCCGCAGGGCTGTCGACCTTGATGTTGCCGGCCGGCGAGATGTGGTCCGTCGTGACGGAATCGCCCATCAGAGCGAGAACGCGCGCGCTCTTGATGTCGGAGATGTCGCCCGGCTCGGAGCCCAGGTCGGTGAAGAACGGCGGGTTCGCGATGTACGTGGACTTCGGATCCCACTCGTACAGCTCGCCCTTCGGCACCGGAATCTGGTTCCACTGCTCGTTCTGCGTAAAGACGTTCTCGTACTTGGCGCGGAACATCTCGGGGTTCAGGGAGTGGCGAACCGCTTCCTGAATCTCCTCGTTGGTCGGCCAAATATCCTTCAGGTAGACCGGCTCGTTCTTGCTGTCGTAGCCGATCGGCTCGTTCGCCAGGTCGATGTTGACCGTGCCGGCGAGCGCGTAAGCGACGACGAGCGGCGGCGAAGCCAGGTAGTTCGCCTTCACTTGCGCGTGAACGCGGCCTTCGAAGTTCCGGTTGCCGGAGAGAACCGCGGCGACCGTCAGGTCGTTCTCGGCGATCGCTTCGCTCACTTCGTCCGGCAGCGGGCCGGAGTTGCCGATACAGGTCGCGCAGCCGTAGCCGGCGACGTAGAAGCCGAGCTTCTCGAGGTAAGGCAGAAGTCCCGCCTTCGTCAAGTAATCGGTGACGACGAGCGAACCCGGAGTCAGCGAGCTCTTGACGTAAGCCGGCTTCGTCAGGCCGCGCTCGACCGCCTTCTTCGCGACGAGGCCCGCGCCCAGCATAACGCTCGGGTTGGACGTGTTCGTACAGCTCGTGATCGCGGCGATGACGACGGCGCCGGTCGTCAGCTTGCTGACTTGGCCGTTCTTGTGCTTCACTTCGGCCGTCGCGGCGATCTTCTCGTCGGACAGGCCGTAGCCGCCCTTGTCGATCGGCGTGCGGATGATGTCGTTGAACTCTTGCTTCATCGAAGTGAGCTCGACGCGGTCTTGCGGACGCTTCGGACCGGCCAGGCTCGGCACGATCGTGGACAGGTCAAGCTCCAGGATGTCGGAGAACACCGGATCCGGGGTGTCGTCCGTGCGGAACATGCCTTGCGCCTTGTAATAAGCTTCGACGAGCTCGATCTGCTTCTCGTCGCGGCCGGTCAGGCGCATGTAGTTCAGCGTCTCGGAGTCGACCGGGAAGAAGCCGATCGTCGCGCCGTATTCCGGAGCCATGTTGGCGACGGTCGCGCGGTCCGCGAGGCTGATGTTGGACAAGCCGGAGCCGAAGAACTCGACGAACTTGCCGACGACGCCCTTCTTCCGGAGAATCTGCGTAACGGTCAGCGCGAGGTCGGTCGCCGTCGCGCCTTCGGCCAGGCGGCCGGTCAGGCGGAAGCCGATGACTTCCGGCATGACGAAGTACAGCGGCTGGCCGAGCATGCCGGCTTCGGCTTCGATGCCGCCGACGCCCCAGCCTACGACGCCCAGGCCGTTGATCATCGTCGTATGGGAGTCCGTGCCGACGAGGGAGTCCGGGTACACTTCGGTGACGCCGTCCTTCGTCTTCTTCGCGGCGACGGAGGCCAGATATTCCAGGTTGACCTGGTGAACGATACCGGTCGCCGGCGGAACGGCGCGGAAGTTATCGAACGCCGTCTGCGCCCAGCGCAGGAAGCGGTAGCGTTCTTCGTTGCGCTCGAATTCGACGTCCATGTTGTACTTCAGGGCGTCGGCGGTGCCGAACGCGTCGACCATGACGGAGTGGTCGATGACGAGATCGACCGGCACGAGCGGATTGATGCGCTTCGGATCGCCGCCGGCCTTCTTCACGGTCTCGCGCATGGCGGCCAGGTCGACGACGACCGGAACGCCGGTGAAGTCCTGCAGCACGATGCGCGCCGGAATGAACGGAATCTCCTTGTCTTCGCGGCCGTTCGCCCAGTTGGCGAGCTGCTTCACGTGCTCCAGGGTGATGGCGCGTCCGTCGAATTGGCGGATGGCGGCTTCAAGCAGAACCTTGATCGAGAACGGCAGCTTGGATACGGGACCCAAGCCTTGCTCTTCCAGCCCTTGCAGATTGTAGATCCGGTACGATTGGCCGGACACCTGCAGGTCGGACTGAACCTGATAAGGCAGGTTGGACAAAACAATCAGCCTCCCGGTGGAGTTTCATACAGTGAAACTCGATTTCAAAAATAACCTTCAAATTAAGTATACCGTTTGACGCCTCCCCCGTAAAGACGAATTTCGCCTTCCCGGCGCGGAAATAGAAGGCATTCACCGAATCGACATGCCTTCCGTAGGATGCCACTTCCCGCCCGGCCTTCATCCGCGCGCGAGAGGGAAATCGGCGATTCCGTCCCTTCCGGTCCGGAACGCCATAAGCGCGTCGTTCCTGGAGCGGATCGCGCAGAAGCGCGTTCTTCCGGACGCGAATCGCGCATAGGATGGTAGCGACGCTATCTGCGCCATGCGGAAGGGGGAAGTCCGGTGCCGGATCGGGAGAGCGGTTGGCAACAAGCGCTGGTGGATTACGTGAACGCGGTGAACGAGGACGGGCTCGGCGGCCGGGACGGTTCGTTCCGGAGAGTGCCCGACGCCGAGCACCGGGCCCGTCTCGTCCGCAGGTTCTTTACGGCCCGGGGCGACGGCACCGCCCGGCGGAAGCCCGTGCGCAGCGAGATCCGCGCGAGGCTGCTCAGCCAGGCGGAGCGGGCATCCGAGGCGCTCTGCGACGTGCAGATTCACCTGCTGCGCTCCTTCGAGCAGGGGAACCTTCCCTGGGTCGAGGAGAGATTGGACCGGGAGCGCATCCGGTTCATTCAGGCGGGCGGCCGCTGGCGCATCGACCGGATCGAGCCGCTTCAGTCGGAGCATCGCGCAGACGCCTGGCTCGGCGAAGGAAGCCCGGACGGGGGCGCCTGGCACGAACGGACGGTCGTTCCGTCCGTCCCCTACTTGAATCCGGCCGCGACGACGGCCTTCAAGTCGAGGGTGCTGGCCGGACAAGGGACGGCCGGCGGCTGGTGGGGAGACGCGCACGATCCGTCGCGCCGGGGCAGCCGCTACCGGCGGGAGGACGCCGTCGCCTATGCCGAAGCGTGGTGGGACCGCTACAATCCCGAATACGAGGGATTCGAAGTGAACTGCACGAACTACGTCTCCCAGTGCATCTTTGCAGGGGGAGCGCCGATGAACTATACTGGGAGAAGAGAATCGGGCTGGTGGTACAAGGGGCGGGCGAACGGCCAGGAGCTGTGGAGCTACAGCTGGGCCGTGGCGCACAGCCTGCAGCAGTACCTGTCGCAGCCGCGTTCGTATGGCTTGCGGGCGGAGGAGGTCGAATCCCCGAAGCAGCTCATGCCGGGGGACGTCATCTGCTACGACTGGGACGGCAACGGCCGGTTCCAGCACAATACGATCGTGACCGCGTTCACGCCCGACGGCATGCCGCTCGTGAACGCCAATACGGTCAGCAGCCGCCGCCGCTACTGGGATTACCGCGATTCGTACGCCTGGACCGAACAGACCCGATACCGCTTTTTCCATATCGTCGACGAATTCTAGGCAAGGACTCATCCAAGACTTATTCAGCCGGACCGGAGGATACCCATGGGACATAAGGTGCGCGTCGGCCTCGTCTACGGCGGACGCTCGGGAGAGCACGAAGTATCGCTGCAGACGGCTCTAGCCGTGCTTAAGGCATTCGATTACGACAAATACGAACTGATTCCGTTCTATATAACGAAGACCGGCCAATGGCGCTCGGGCCCGCTGCTTCAGGCGCCTCCGGCGGCCGTCGCGGAGCTTCAATTCGAAGGCCGGCCGGAACCTTCCGACTCCGATGGCGTGCAGCTTCAAGCCCAGGCGCTTCTGCCGGTCATCCAGGGGATGTCGGAGAGCGTGCTGGCCGCGAAGGGAGCGCCGGCGGACGACAGACCGATCGACGTCATGTTCCCGCTGCTGCACGGCACCTTCGGCGAAGACGGCACGATTCAAGGATTGTTCGAGATGGCGGGCCTTCCGTACGTCGGAGCGGGCGTTCTCGCTTCCGCGGTCGGCATGGACAAAGCCGCCATGAAGACGATGTTCGCCCAGGCCGGCCTGCCGCAGGTCGGCTATCGTTACTTCACGCGGTTCCAATGGAATCGCGGACGGGAATTCGAGCTGGCGGGCATCGAGGAGTCGCTCGGCTACCCGTGCTTCGTCAAGCCGGCCAACCTCGGCTCGAGCGTCGGGGTGTCCAAGGCGCGCAACCGGGAGGAGCTGGTCGCCGCCATCGAGGAAGCGCTGCGTTACGACCGGAAGGTGATCGTCGAGGAGTTCGTCGACGCGCGCGAGATCGAAGTGAGCGTGCTCGGCAACGACGAGCCCCGCGCTTCCGTTCCCGGCGAGATCGTCAGCTCGAACGAATTCTACGACTACAAGGCCAAGTATATCGACGGCAAGTCGGTCATGGTCATCCCGGCGGAGATTCCGCCGGAGACGGCGCAGGCGATCCGCGAGATGGCCGTCCGCGCCTTCCTCGCGATCGACGGCTCCGGCTTGTGCCGGGCGGACTTCTTCCTGCGGCGCAGCGACGGGGCGGTGTTCATCAACGAAGTGAACACGATGCCGGGCTTCACCCCGTTCAGCATGTATCCGCTCATGTGGAAGGAGACGGGAGTCTCTTACCGCGAGCTGCTCGATACGCTGATCCGGCTGGGGATCGAACGCTACGAGGAGAAGCAGGCGATCGATTACGGCGGCGGAGCGGCGGAATAAGGCGCAGGCCGCAGCGGTACGCCGTGAGCCGATAGGCTCCATGCAAGTCGACTTTACGCATCGCGCCAAGCGCTGACGCCTTCGCCTTGCGCACTAAGAATAACCGCCCTGGCGGGCGCCGCGGATCGGCGCCTCCCGTACCGGCCCGGCCGGCGCGGGAGGCCCGATCTCTTTTATGGCCGCGGACGGATAACGGGCCGCTCGCTCTCCGCTGCCTTTCCATCGCCCGCCGGCTCGGTTTATAATAATCGCAAAACGCGATCGGAGGAATGTCCATGGGGTTCCAGACCGAATTCAATTCCGTATGCAAGTTCAAGTCGGAGCAAGAGCTGTACGAGCTGCTTGAATACGGGCGGGGCAAGATGGTCAAGAAGCAATTCCGCGTCTTCCCGACCGGACAGAAGGTCATCGCCTACTCTCCCGACAACCAGGCCGTGGCGATCGTCCGCATTCTGGCTTCCATCGCGGAGATCAACTTCCAGGGCGAAGAAGTGACGGAAGTGGAGATGGAGCTGGTGCGGCGCCTGACCGAAGAAGAATCGCGGGTGCAGACGGCTCTCGCGCACGAGATGTTCTTCGGCGAGCATTCCGGCGGCTGATCGGGCCGGGAATGGGCACACTCTTGGTAACGCGAGAAGCGACGGGAGCGTGCCTGCCTTGATCGTAAGATTCGGATTTGTCGCGATGTCGGTTCAGCTCGAGAACGCATCCCCGTCCCGGACGATGACGATGGCGAACTTCGCCAAGCTCGCCGACCGCGAGGCGGGGTTGCGCCGTTTGGAGCGGCTGGCGGAGGAGAATCTCCGCAATACGCTTCGCCTGCTCAAGCATTGCAAATATATGGACGTGAAGGTGTACCGCCTGACGTCCAAGCTCATTCCCCTCGCCACGCACGAGGACTTGGCGGATTGGGACCCGTACGCGGCTCTGGCCCCGGCGTTCGCCGAGACGGGAGCCTTCGCGCGGGAGGCCGGCATTCGCCTCTCGTTCCATCCCGACCACTTCACCGTGCTGAGCACGCCCCGAGAGGACGTGCGGGCCAAGTCGGTCAAGGATCTTCGGCACCACGTCCGCATGCTGGAGCTGATGGGGCTCGACGAACGCGCCATGTGCAACATCCACGTCGGGGGCAGCTACGGGGACAAGAAGGCGGCGGCCGGGCGCTTCCTGCGCAACTTCGCGGCTCTGGACGAGGCGATCCGGCGAAGGCTGACGTTGGAGAACGACGACAAGACGTTCACCGCCTCCGAGACGCTGGCCGTCTGCGAGGAGGCCGGGGCGCCGATGGTGCTGGACATCCATCATCATGCGGTCAATAACGAGGGGGACAAGGCGGAAGAGCTGTGGCCGCGCATCCGCGCGACCTGGGAGAGGCGGGAGCGGTCCGGCTTGCCTCCGCTGCCGCCGAAGATACACGCCTCCAGCCCCAAGAGCGCGAGCGACCCGAGAGGGCACGCCGATTACGTCGAGCCCGGGCCGCTGCTCGCCTTCCTGAAGAGCGTCGCGGGCGAGACGCCGGCGCTCGACGTCATGATCGAAGCGAAGCGGAAGGACGAATCGCTGCTCCGCTTGATGGACGACCTGCGGGCGGCGCAGGCGGCCGGCGAGCCGGTGCGGGTTCTGGACGGGGCGAGCGCCGAGGTGCTGGCATGAACGGGGGCGGCGCGCGTCCGGCGAAGCGAATGGCTGGTCGGGCGCGCGGCTTTTTTCGTTTTTCCGAAGAAAAGTTTGCGGATGGATCGGGCGCGCCGCCCGGCCGTCTGGTACAATAACGGTATACTCGCATATCGGTTCATAAAGGGATGATGGAGGCATGTGGCTGGCTTGGGCTTCGATGGTATTGATCGGCGTCGTATCGGCTATTTTCGGAAGCATCGTCGGTCTGGGCGGGGGAATCATTATCGTTCCGTCGCTCGTTCTGCTCGGTCCTTCCCTGTTCGGGGAGACGATCTCCTCGCAGCACGCGGTCGGGACGTCGCTGGCGGTTCTGATCTTCACGGCCCTGTCGGCGACATGGACGTACAAGAAGCAAGGCAAGGTCGATTGGCGAACCGGCTGGCTGTTCTTCGCGACGAGCGGACCGGCGGCGATGGGGGGAGCCGCGATCACGAATCTGATTCCGCAGGGACCGTTCCAACTCGCGTTCGGCGTATTCATGCTGATTATGTTCGGTCTGATGATCGCCCGGGAGAGAATGAAGCCGCTGCAGATCGACTGGAGCATCAAGCGCACGTTCACGGACGGCTCGGGTCAGACGTATACATACGGCTACAACGTGACGCTCGCCTTGATCATCGGCGCGGGAGTCGGCATCTCGTCGGGACTGTTCGGCATCGGCGGAGGCTCTCTGTTCGTCCCCCTCATGGTCTTGCTGTTCCGCTTCCCGCCGCACGTCGCGACCGCGACCTCGATGTTCGTCATTCTGCTGTCGTCGGTGCTCGGAAGCGGCGTGCATCTGTGGCACGGCAACATCGATTGGTATTTGTTCCTCGCGCTGGCGCCGGGCGCGATCGTCGGGGGACGGGTCGGAGCGGTCATCGCCTCGAAGCTGACCGGCAAGCAGCTCATGTGGCTGCTTCGGGTAACCCTGCTGCTGGTGGCGATTTACCTCATCGTTAAAGGCCTGCAGGAGATGTAAAAGGCGAATCGACGAGGGGATTGGCCGGAACCGTCGAAGCGCTTGCAACGTATGTAATGTAGAGTATGAACGCGATGGCCAAGCCCGAATCCGAGAATCGCACGAAGCGACAAGAGAACGAAGAGGCAAGCCTAGCGCCCTATTATATAGAAGATTTGAGGGATGATTCATGGAAGAGAACGAGCAGATTATCGGCAGCAAGAGCTTCACCGCCGTTGCCGTCAACTGCGCGTCCAAGGCGGGGGAATGGATCAAGAGCCGGATCGGACAGTTCGCGGAGCCGGATCTGAAGCATTCGATGCACGACCTGGTGACCGAAGTGGACAAAGGCTCCGAGAGGCTCATCCGCAATCTGATCGGCACTCATTTTCCGCATCATTCGTTCCTGGGAGAAGAAGGCGTCGAGCCCGGACCGGAAGCTTCCGCGAGGGCGCTCGAGAAGGTGAGCGACGCCGAATATTTGTGGATCGTCGACCCGATCGACGGCACGACGAACTATGTGCACGACTTCCCGTTCTATTCGGTGTCGATCGCGCTCGCCCGCAAGGGCCAGGTGATCGTCGGCGTCGTCTACGACCCGTCGCGCGACGAATTGTTCGTCGCCGAGCGGGGCAAGGGAGCGTACGTGCACGGCAAGCGAATGAGCATCTCCGGCGAGAAGGCGCTCCGGCAGAGCCTGGTCGCGACGGGCTTCCCGGCCGACCACACGGCGGCGCTGCCGGCGAACCTGAAGCAGATCCAGGCTGTCGCCCCGCAAGTCCGCAACGTGCGGGTCGCGGGCTCCGCCGCGCTGCATATGGCTTATGTGGCGGCGGGACGGTTAAGCGGATTCTGGGAGATCGGGCTTAACGCCTGGGACCTCGCGGCGGGATCGCTGCTCGTGGAGGAAGCGGGCGGCCGGGTGACCGATCAATCCGGGGAACCGTACCATCTGGGCGTCCGCAACGTGGCGGCGAGCAACGGCTGGATCCACGGCGAGCTGCTGGAGGCTCTGAAGAAGGCGTAACGCTTCTTCGCATGCTCGGCCGGACGGCAGGCCATCCTATGAAGAATAAGGGAGGCGGCAGATGATGATGGCAGACGAGCGGAAGAAGAACGAAGCGCTCGAGCTCGAGACGGAAGAAGGCGCCGCGGCGCCGGGGGGCCGCGGGGCGGCTGAGACTTCGGCCGACGAAGGGCCCTTCGCCCACTCGTCGGCGGCGGAAGCCGAGCTGGCCCGGCATCTGGAAGGGCCGATCGAGACGGGCGATCCGCGGGAGGAAGCGGTCGCGCGCTTGTCGCCCCGCTGGGAGATCCGCGTGCAGGCGGAGTTCGACCCGGTCGCGGAGGAGACGGCCTTGTACCGGAAGATGGCCAAGGAAGCGGACGGCCGTTATGACGGCGACGCTAGAGAATCGAGAAGAAGATCGTGATGAGGGCGGAATTCCCCGCGGAGCGGGGGATTCCGCTTTTTTGCATGCGCGTTAATCCGCCGCGGCTGCTCGCGAGCGGCTAACGGAACCGGCTGCCCTTATTTCGCTCCGTATGCCCCTTCTTCCGGCGACCCGATTGCAAAAACTGCCGAAATGTTAACATTTTGCCGCTGACGCCTTCCCGGGCTTGCCTTACAATGTAGCTTGCGGACGTACGAGGCTCGAGGTTGTTCTCCTCCGGAGGACGGCCTGTTCCCGCGTTCCCGCGCCATCGGACAGACGTTAAAGGGGATACGCGCATGCCCAGAATCAACTTGTTCCGCAAAATCGTCCTCGTCCTGGCCGCCATGCTCGTGCTGATCGCCGGCCTCTACTCCTATTCCAACCGGACGAGTACGGACGTTCTTCGCGAAGAGCTGAACCGTTCGAACACGAGCAAGCTCGACTTTTTCCAATCCCAACTGAACGCCAACATCGATTCGATCTCGCTGTGGCCCAACCTTCTTATTCACGATCCCGACATCTCCGAGCTGAAGGACGCCGAGCCGATCGCCGGTCCCTATCTGGACCTGGAGCAGATCGAGCTCGTGAAGCGCATCCAGCAGAAGCTCAGCACCCAGGAGAGTTCGATCAATTGGAAAAGCTCCCTCTACATCTATTCCCCGAAGCTGAACCGGATGATAAGCGATACCGACGCCGTCACGTACGACGACGGGGAGCTGAAGAGCCGCATGAAGCAGGGCTGGCAGGTGATGCCGATTCCTTCCGAGGGGGAAGGCTCGTTCCAGTTCTCGCTGCTCACGGTCGCCCCCTTCAAGTCGTTCCATAACCCCGCCGACGCCAGCCTCATCATCGAGGTTCGCTTCCGCAGCCAGAATCTCGTGTCGATGCTCGACGACTTCAAGAGCGACAGCCGGCGCGACCCGTTCCTGTACAAGCAAGGGGTCGGCATGATCTTCAACAGCTCGGCCGACCGCAGCGTGGCCAAGGAGCTGGCCGACAAGCTGGAGCGGCAGAAGCTGATGGACGCCAGCAACCAGACGATCTCTCTTCACGGGGAGAAGTATCTGGTCAACACGAAGTGGTCGCCGACGACCGAGTGGTACCTGATCGACTACATCCCGTATTCCGACGTCGTCGGGCCGATCGAGAAGTCCAACAAGCTTTTCTACCTGTCGATCGGTTCTCTGCTCATCATGGGCTGCGTCCTCGCCTATCTGCTGTACGCCCAGGTTCAGGTGCCGATGAAGCGGCTCGTTCACAGCTTCCAGCGGCTCAAGCAGGAGGATTATTCGGTTAGGCTCGTGCCCAAGGGGCGCGACGAGTTCAGCTTCGTCTTCATGCGCTTCAATTCGATGGTGGAGCAGATTCAGGAGCTGTTCGACAAGGTGTATCTGGAGAAAATCCACGTGCGCGAAGCCCGGCTGAAGCAGCTTCAGTCGCAGATCAACCCGCACTTCTTCTACAACTGCTTCTCCTTCATCTCCAGCATGGCGAAGCTGGGCAATAACCGGGCCATCGTCGACATGAGCCAGAACCTGTCCAGCTATTACCGCTACACGACCCGGCAGGAGCGCGACTTCGTGAAGCTGTCGGAGGAGCTCGACTTCGTCACGAGCTACCTGGAGATTCAGCGCCTGCGCATGAACCGGCTGAACTTCGAGGTCGAGCTGCCTTCGTGGCTGCGCCACCTGGAGATTCCGCCGCTGCTCATCCAGCCGCTCGTCGAGAACGCCGTGCAGCACGGCATCGAGGAGAAAGCCGGCGAAGCGAGGATCCGTCTCGCCGTGTCCGGAGAAGGCGGGCGGGTGCGCATCGTCGTGGAGGACAACGGCAAGGGAATGGAGGAGACGGAGCTGCGGAAGCTGGAGAGGAAGCTGGCCGGCCCGATGGACGAAGAGATGGGCTGCGGCCTGTGGAACGTCCATCAGCGGTTGCTGCTGAGGTACGGAGAAGATTCGAGGCTGTCGATCGCGCGCTCCGAACAAGGAGGGCTGCGGGTCGAGCTGGAATGGCGGATGAGCCCGGCGGGCGGTAAGGAGGTCGGAGCATGATCGAGATATTGCTCGTGGACGACGAGTCGTACGTGACGGAGAGCTTGAAAATCACGATTCCGTGGGACAGCCTGGGCGTCCGGTCCGTCTATACCGCTTCGTCGGCCGCCGAGGCGCTGACGATCCTGGAGGCGCAGCCGATCGACATCCTCGTTACGGATATCCGGATGCCGGAGATGGACGGGCTGGAGCTCGTCCGCCTGGTCGCCGAGCGCTGGCCGAACGTGCGCAGGCTGCTGCTGACGGGGCACTCGGACTTCGAGTACGCCAAGAAGGCGATCCAGCTTCAAGTGGCCGGCTATATTCTGAAGCCCGTGGACGACGACGAATTCATGAGATGCGTCCTGGGCGAGATCGAGTCGCTGAAGGACGAATGGGAAGAGACGGAGAGGTACCATAAGCTTCTGTACGACATGAAGTCGGACCGGAGGCGTCTCGCCGAGGATGTGATGAGCGATCTGCTGCTCGGAAGGCAGCTGTCCGAGAGAGCCGTGGCCGACAAGCTGCGGAAGTACGAGATTCCGCTGCGGCCGCAGGCCCCCTCGTTCCTCATGCTCGTTCAGCTCGGCAGCCATTTCGCCGATTACGATCCGGAGTCGCTCTCCCTCATGGAATACGCCGTCGGCAATATCGCCGAGGAGGTGCTCGGCCCGGCTTACCTCGTCTGGCACGGCAAGGCTCCGCACGATTGCCTCGCTCTCGTGGCGACGACGAATCCGGAAGGCCCGGGCGGCGGCGCCGTGCGTCCGCTTCGGGAAGAGACCGGGCGGCTCGCCCGGGAGGTGGGGAAGCAGGTCCGTTCCTATCTGAAAGGCGATATCTCGATCGTCATCAGTCCTTGGTTCGTGTTCCCGGAGGGGATGTCCGAGGCTTACCGCAACGCGCTCGGGACGCTGTTCCGGCATGGCGGAGCGAGCGATTCCGTCATTCTGTTCCAGGAGGACTACCCGGACGCGCCGGGTTCCGTCCGCTCGCTGGAGACTCTGTACAAGCCGCCGACCCTCATCCATCTGCTGGAATCGAAGCAGTGGACGGCGGCCGAGGCGAAGATCGCGGAGGTGTTCGGGTATTTGGAGACGGAGAAGGCGGCCGTCACGCGGGAGCATCTTTTCGAAGTGTATCTGTGGATCGCGAACGCCTGCCTGTACGCCGCTCACCGGCACGGAGTGCTCGTTCACCAGATCGACGCGGCGGGAGCCGACCTGTTCATCGACCGGAGCATGGTTCAATCGCCGGAGAGGCTGCGCCGCTGGGCGTCGGAGCTGTTCGGGAAGCTGAAGGAGGAGCTGTCCGACACCGACGTGTACGCGAGGGGCCATCTCATCAAGCAGGTGCAGGAGCTGGTCACGCGGGACATCGGGCTCGACATCTCGGTGAAGACGATCGCGGAGAAGGTCTACCTGCACCCCGTCTACCTGTCGAAGATCTACAAGAGCGAGACGGGCGAGAGCCTCGGCGATTATATGATCCGCATCCGCATGGAGAGGGCGCTCTACCTGCTCAAGCATACGAACAAGAAGATTTACGAGATTACGGCCGAGCTCGGCTACCAGAATCCGCAATATTTCAGCAAGATGTTCAAAAAGCATTACGGCATGACGCCGCACGAGTACCGCGACTGAGGGGGCGCGCGGTCGCGTTCGGGCCGCTCCGGCCTGTCGCTTCCGAGACGAGGAGCCCGAATGCCGCGTCGCTCCCCGCGACAATGGTTGGCAAAGGTGCAGAAATCTTCGATTAATGACATAGGTCGGCGCGCGGGTCTTCCCTATAATTAGCCTTAGCAAGCATCCAAGCCATAGGGGGAACAGTATGAAAGCGATGACCAGAAAAAGCGCGCTCGCAGCCGCCGCCTTGATGTTGGCCGCGACCGGCCTCTCGGCGTGTTCCGGCTCGAACGGCAATAACGACGGGAACGGGAACGCCGCCAGCCCCTCCGCCGGGACGAGTCCGTCGGCTTCGGCGTCCGCGTCGTCTTCGCCGGCCAGCGCCTACAAGGACAAATACGATCCGCCCGTCACCATCTCGACCGTCTGGGGCGTCGACCCGGCGCTGAAGTTCAAGAACGGCGAGTCGATCGAGAACAACGTCGCGACGAAGTGGGCGCTCGACACGCTCGGCATCAAGATCGAGTCGCTCTGGTCGGTCACGGACTCGAACAACGCCTTCGTCACGAAGATGCGGCTGGCGATGTCGTCGAGCCAGAAGCTTCCCGACGTCGTCACGATCGGAACCGGCGGCGATTACGACCAGCTCGCGCAGGATCTGATCGACACCGGCAAGTTCCGCGAGGTCGGCACGCTGTTCGACCAATACGCGAACGACAAGTGGAAGGCGGCCATGGAACTCGACCCGAACGTCTGGAACCCGTACATCCGCGACGGGAAGAAGATGGGCATCCCGGTTCTCGATTACGCTTACAATCACGACTACCTGCTCTGGATCCGCCAGGACTGGCTGGATAAGCTGGGACTGCAAGCGCCCAAGACGCTGGACGACCTCGAGAAGGTCATGGACGCGTTCAAGAACAAGAACCCGGACGGCCTGAAGCCGGACAAAGTCATTCCTCTGTCCATCGGCTTCAAGACGACGATGAACACGTGGATGGGCGATCCGTCCTGGGTGTTCGGGGCGTACGGCACGATCCCGGACCAATGGAACGTGGCAGCGGACGGAAGCCTCGAATGGGGCTCGATCAACCCGGCTTCGAAGCAGGCTCTGCAGAAGCTGAAGGAATGGCGCGACAAGGGCTACATTCCGACCGAAGCGGCGCTGTGGGACGAGAACAAGACGTCCGAGCCCGCGATCGCCGGCACGGCGGGCATCATCCCCGGCCCTTACTGGATGAGCGGCTGGCCGCTCCAGGATACCGCCAAGAACGTTCCGGGCGCGGTATGGAAGCCGTACGCGATCCCGACCGGACCGGACGGCAAGGCCGGACGCCACGGCACGAACTTCACGAGCGGCGTCACGCTGATCAACAAGGACATGGAGCATCCGGAAGCGCTGTTCACGTACCAGAACTACCTGTTCGACAACCTGGCCGACCCGCAGCCGGGCAGCCAATGGGACATCGGCGTGTTCAAGGGCTACGACTACGACCTCGACGCCAGCGGCAACCCGCTGTACCTGGATAAGATTCCGGGCGGCGAAGTCAACATCAACCGCTACTGGCTCGTCAAGGACGGCGCGCGCATTCCGGACGCCCAGATGAAGGCTCTCCAGAAGCTGGCGAGCGGCGCCGAGCCGACGACCCGTCTGGAGAAGGAAGTCAAGAACAACTACGGGGCGGAGACCCCGGCGGCGGCCCAGGTGCTGCTGTCCCAGCCGGACATCTCCTTCAAGGACATGTACACCGGACCGGCGACGCCGACGATGACGTCCAAGCAGGACTACCTGCGGAAGATCGAGCTGCAGACGTTCAACGAGATCATCTACGGCAAGAAGGACATCTCGGCGTTCGACAAGTTCGTCTCCGACTGGAAGTCCGCGGGCGGAGACAAGATGACGCAAGAAGTGAACGAATGGTACAAAAGCATGAAGTAACCGCGAGCGGTTACTTCAGGAGGGGCAGCCAGAAATAGCGGCTGCCCTTTTTCTCGCATGTCCGCATCTACACTCCGTCCCGACCCATCCCACCCCATCCAAGCCCCACGGTTACGCCCCCGCCGACAGTTATCGGAAGAACGATGAAGAGAGTAACTAGGCTACGCACATTCCCGGCAATGGATGAATGAACGACCAAGAGAGTAACCGGATGACTCACATTCCCGAGAATCACCGGAAAAATGGAAAAGAGAGTAACTGGATGACTCACATTTTCGGGAATCACCGGAAGAATGGCAAAGAGAGTAACTGGATTACCTACATTCCCGGGACTGGGGCGGAGTTGTTGACTGAAAGGCAGCAACGAGAGGCGAGCAGGCGAGGCTACGGGGACGCACCGTTCGCCCGCCCGGCAAAGTAGTTGCGATAATGCCATCAATGTTGCTTTAGCTCGCTACTTCGCCGCGGAGAGCGTTGCTATAATCTCCCTATATCGAACAAGGAGGCTGCAAGATGCGCTATCTCAGACGAACCTGGCCTTTCCACCTGATGCTTCTTCCGGCGCTCGCGCTGCTGATCGTCTTCAACTACGTCCCGATGGGCGGCATCGTCATGGCTTTCCAGGACTACAAGCCGTGGCTGCATATAAGCGGCTCCGAATGGATCGGCCTCGACAACTTCCGCGCGCTGTTCGAGCGGGAGGACAGCCTGCAGGTGATCTGGAACACGCTCGTCATCTCGGTGTTCAAAATCGTGTTCAACCTGCTGACGCCCTTCGTCTTCGCGATTCTGCTGAACGAGGTGCGCGTGCGGTTCCTCGGGCGGACGATCCAGACGCTCGTCTACTTGCCCCACTTCCTGTCGTGGGTCATCCTCGGCGGCATTCTCGTCGAATTCCTCTCCTCGGACGGAGGCTTCGTCAACCGGGTGCTGCACGAACTGTTCGGCATCCCGCCGATCTTCTTCCTCGGCGAAGGCGACTGGTTCCGGTTCACGGTCATCGTCTCCGAGGTATGGAAAGAGTTCGGCTACGGGACGATCGTGTTCCTGGCCGCTCTCGCGAACATTAACCCGTCGCTCTACGAAGCCGCGGAGATGGACGGGGCGAGCCGCTGGAAGCAGACGCTGCACATCACGGTTCCTTCCCTCATCCCGATGGCTATCGTCGTCGGCACGCTGTCGCTCGGCAACATTCTGAACGCCGGCTTCGACCAGATTTTCAACCTGTACAATTCGCTGGTCATGGACAAGGGCGACATCATCGACACGTTCGTCTACCGCACCGCGATCAACGACGGGCAATTCGGCTTCGCCACGGCCGTCGGGCTGTTCAAGTCGGTCATCAGCATGATTCTGATCGTCATCTCTTACCGGCTGGCTTACAAGCTGGCGAATTACCGGGTGTTCTAAGGAGGGACCGCGATGTATCACAAAACGCTTCCATACCGCATCTTCAACGTCATCAACACGTGCTTCCTCGTCGCCGTCGCCCTCATGTGCATCATTCCGCTTATTCACGTGTTCGCCGTCTCCTTCAGCGCGAAGTCGGCGGCGGACGGCAACCTCGTCGGGCTGTGGCCGGTCCGCTTCTCGACGGTAGCCTACGAGAAAACGATCGACAACCCGGTGTTCCTCCATTCCCTGTGGGTGTCGGTCAAGCGGACGGTCATCGGCACGGTCGGCATCCTTCTGGTGGCGTGCCTCGCGGCGTACCCGCTGTCGAAGGAGAACGCGCAGTTCCGCGGCCGCTCCGTCTACGCGTGGGCGTTTGTTTTTACGATGATTTTCAACGGGGGGCTCGTGCCCTTCTACATCGTCATCCAGCGGCTGCATCTGATGGACTCGTTCTGGGTGCTCGTCATCCCCGGGCTGGTCAACGTCTGGCTGATCGTCCTGCTGATGAACTTCTTCCGCGGGATTCCGAAGGAGCTGGAGGAAGCGGCGCTGATCGACGGAGCGGGCCACCTCGGCATCCTGATGCGCGTCTACCTGCCCGTGTCGCTGCCGGCGCTTGCCACCTTGGGGCTGTTCGCGATGGTGTGGCACTGGAACTCCTGGTTCGACGGCCTGCTGTACATCAGCAGCAAGGAGGATTACCCGCTCGCGTCCTTCCTGCAGACGGTCATCGTCTCCCGCGACATGAGCTCGATGAACTTCTCCAAGCAAGAGTTCGATCTGCTCTCCCAGAAGACGATCAACGCGGCCCAGATCTTCATCGGCGCTCTTCCGGTGCTTGTCGTGTATCCTTTTTTGCAGAAGTTTTTCGTCAAGGGGCTCGTGATGGGGTCCGTGAAGGAGTAACGAGGAATTCGGGTTAAGCGAGGGATTGGGGTATGGCTCAGGTAGGAAAAGAAGCGAAAAGCCTAAAGAACGCCGAACGGGAGGAGGCGGGACGCGGGATGGTGCCGGATTCGTTCGACATCGGCATGGACGTCTCGTTCCTCGACGAAATCGAGAGCGAGGGCGGCCGGTTTTACGGAGAGGACGGGGCGGAAGCCGACGCCCTCGAGCTGCTCCGGCGCGGCGGCACGAACGCCATCCGCCTGCGCATCTGGAACGATCCGCCCGGGGGCTACTGCAACCTGGAACGGACACTGGAGATGGCGAAGCGAATCAAGGCGCACGGCTTCCGGTTCCTGCTCGACTTCCACTACTCGGACCGCTGGGCCGACCCGGCCCACCAGCATAAGCCGAAGGCGTGGGAGAAGCTGGATTACGAGGAGCTCAAGGAAGCCGTCCGGGAGTATACGTACCGCGTGCTGGTCATGCTGGCCGCGCAGGGCACTCCGCCGGACGCCGTGCAGATCGGCAACGAGATTACGCCGGGCATGCTGTGGGACGACGGCAAAGTCGACGGCGAGTTCGATACGGACGAGCAGTGGGCCAAGCTGGCCGGGCTCGCATCCGCGGGCGTCGCGGCGGCGCGCGAAGCGATTCCGGAGGCGGAGGTCATGATCCATATCGACCGGGGAGGAGACTGGGCTTCCAGCGAACGGTTTTTCACCCGGTTCGAGCGGCTCGGCGTCGACTATGACGGCATCGGACTCTCTTATTACCCGTGGTGGCACGGCACGCTGGCCGATCTGCGCGAGACGTTGCACGGGCTGGCCGCGCGGTTCGGGAAGCCGATCTACGTCGTGGAGACGGCGTACCCGTGGACGCTCGCGAAGCGGGACGGCCATGCGTTCATCGTGACCGGCGAAGAGCAGCTGCACGAGGGCTACGAAGCGACGCTGGCCGGGCAAGCCCGGTATTGGCGGGACGTCGCCGAGATCGTCCGGCGGATGCCGGGCGGCTTGGGCGCCGGGATCTATTGGTGGGAGCCGGCGTGGATTCCGTCGAAGCCGGACTGGTCGGTCGGTCATCCGAACAATTGGTCGAACCTGACGCTGTTCGATTGGGACGGCAAGGAGCTGCCGGCGCTGAAGGCGATTCGCCCTGTCGCGGCGGCGCCAGAGGCAGCGTCGGAGTCGCTGTAAGCGGCATGGAGACGGCTAGAGGCATTGGGTACGGGTGAGGCAGGGCACAGGAAGGGCAAAGGAAGGGCACAGGAAGGGCACAGGAAGGGCACAGGAAGGGCATAGGGCCCGGTGAAGAGGCATGAGAGCAAGAAGAGACATGAGGCTGGTACGAGGCACAGGGCAGGTTAATTCGCAGAGGAGGTTGGCGGAAGTGAGGCTGATAGCTAGGTTGGAAGAGAGAGCGAAAGAGAGAGCGAAAGGGCGGACGGGTTCGGTTCGGGCGTCCATCGCGAAGAAAATTGCAAGCGCTGTCATCGCGGCGACGTTGGCGTTCGGCGGAGTGCTCCCGTCGTTGCCGGGCGCGGGGGCGGCGGCGGGACGAGCCGAGGCGGCGGATGCGGGTACGGGTACAGAGGCGGCACGGACGGATATTGACGCGGCTGCAACTGCCGTTAATGCGAACCTGGCGGTCAATCCCGGCTTCGAAGACAGCGCGGGCGACTGGTCGGGCTGGACCTACGAGGGGACGGCGGGCGCCTTGACGATCAAGACGGACACGCCGTCCAGCAACAACGTCCGCTCCGGGGAACGCTCGGCCAGCTACTGGAGCGCGGGCGACTACCAGTTCAAGCTCTATCAGACGATCACCGGGCTGGAGAACGGCGAATACGCGCTGAAGGCGTGGTCGTCGGGCGATCCCGGCAACCGTTCGCTCCGCCTGTTCGCCGACGGCTTCGGCGGCGAGAAACGGTCGACGCCCATCGACAATTCCGGATGGGGGACGATCTCTTCCTATACGGTCGACCATATCCAGGTGACGAACGGGCAGGCGACGATCGGCTTCGAGGTCGATTCGGTCGGGGGCAAATGGGGATTTTTCGACGACGTGGAGTTCTACCGAATGGCCGATCCGGGAGCCGCGCCGACGTGGGCGGCCGACAAGTCGCTGACGGTCGAGTCGGTCGCCTCGCGCGGGGCGGCGCTGAAGTGGTCGGGCGCGACGGACGGGACGGGCGTGACGCAGTACCGGGTCTACCTGAACGGCCAGCTCAAGGCGACGACGTCCTCGGCGTCTTCCCGGCTGACGGGCCTCGCGCCGGGAACCGCCTATACGGTCAAGGTGGAAGCCGGCGATGCCGCCGGGCTGTGGAGCGAGGACGGACCCGAGGCGGCATTCGAGACGCCGGAGGCCGGGGGCAGTGAGGAGTTCATCAAGGGAGCCGACATCTCGACCTTGCAGGCGATCGAAGACGCGGGCGGCAAGTATTACGAGAACGGACAGGAGAAGGACCTGCTGGCGATTCTGAAGGACCGCGGCGTCAACTACATCCGGCTGCGCCTCTGGAACGATCCGGTCGAAGCCGACGGCTACAACGACAAGGCGCACGTGATCGAGATGGCGAAGCGGGTGAAGGAAGCGGGCCTCAAGCTGCTGCTCGACTTCCACTATTCGGACTTCTGGGCCGACCCGGGCAAGCAGGTCAAACCCGCCGCCTGGAGCAGCCTGGGCTACGACGAGCTGAAGAAGGCGGTGTACGACTACACGACGGAGGTGCTCGGCGAGCTGGAGGCGGAGGGCGCTTACCCGGACATGGTGCAGGTCGGCAACGAGATCAACTCGGGGATGCTGCTGCCGGACGGCTCCGTAAGCGACTACGATAAGCTGGCCGGGCTGCTCGCCGAAGGCATTCGCGGCGTCCGCGACACGACGCCTCCCGGGCAGGAGACGAAGGTTATGCTTCATCTGGCGGAAGGGGGCAATAACGGGGTTTTCCGCGGCTTCTTCGACGCGATGACGCAGAGGAACGTCGATTTCGACGTGATCGGTTTTTCCTATTATCCGTTCTGGCACGGCACCCTCGGACAGCTCAAAAACAACCTGAACGACATCGCGGCCCGCTACGGCAAGGAGGTCGTCGTCGCGGAGACGTCGTACGGCTACACGCTTGCGGACGGGGACGGCTGGGCGAACTCGTTCGGGCAGGCGGAGGCGGACGAGGCGGGCTTCCCGGCGACGGTCGAAGGCCAGAAGCGGCTGGTGACGACGGTGATGAACACGGTGGCGCACGTGCCGGACGGCTTGGGCCTCGGCGTGTTCTACTGGGAGCCGGCGTGGATTCCCGTTCCGAAGAACGCGAAGGGCGAATACCAGGCAGGGTGGAAAAGCAAGGAAGGCAACGCTTGGGACAATCAAGCGATGTTCGACTTCAAGGGCAATGCGCTCGATTCGCTGGACGCCTTCGCCTTCGAGCCGGGCGACCTGCCGGACGTCCTGCCGGTGTCCGTCAAGGCTCCGGAGGGCGTGACGGTTCCCGCGAACGCGTCCGTCGAGGAAGCCTCCGCGCGGCTGCCGGAGAGCGTGGACGTGCTTTTCAACGAGGGAAGCTTCCGGGCCGTGCCCGTCGCCTGGTCCGCGATCGACCCGGAGGCTCTGACGCGGATCGGGACGTTCGAGCTGACCGGCACGGTGCAGGATATCGGCGAGACGGTGCGGATCGCCGTTACGGTCAGCGCGTACAAGAACGTGCTGGGCAACCCGGGCTTCGAGGAGGACTACGACTTCGGCGGATGGACGCTGACGGGAACGCCCGGCGCGGCGAAGGTGAAGGAGGACTCGGGGAACGCGTACTCGGGCACCCATGCGGTCAATTATTACGCGGCTTCGGACTTTGCGTTCGAGCTGGCGCAGAAGGCAACCGGGCTTGTCAACGGCCGTTACGTGCTCAAGGCACGGGTGTCGGGCGGAGGCGGGGAGCGGTCACTGCGCCTGTTCGCTTCGGGCTTAGGCGGGGAGCCGGCGACCGGGGACAACGTTGCGAATACCGGCTGGAAAAACTGGAACGAACCGGCGCTGGCCTTCGACGTGACGAACGGGGAGGCGACGGTTGGCCTCGCGGCGGACGCTCCGGGCGGGACGTGGGGCTGGATCGACGATTTCGAGCTGTATCGGGAAGTCGCGGTGCCCGAGTGGCGGACGGACAAGAAGCTGGCCGCTTCGTCGGTGGGCGCGAGGAAGCTGAAGCTCGAGTGGAGCGGCGTGGCGAATCCCGAAGGGCTGGCGGGATACAAGATTTACGCGGACGGCCGGAAAATCGCGACGGTAGGCGGAGCGGCGACCTCCTATGAGGTGACGGGGCTCGCGCCGAAGACGTCCTATGCGTTCAAGGTGGAAGCGAGCTACGACGGAGCGGTCTGGACTTCGACCGGACCGGAGGTCACGGTCAAGACGGCGTCCTCGTCCGGAGGCGGCGGATCGGGTCCGACGACGGAGGAGCCTGCCGGCGGGAAGGGCGAGGGCGCCGGTGTTGGCGGAGGCGTGTTCGAGGTCGCGGAGTCCGATCTTCTGGCTGGCGAAGGGGATGCGGCCATCGTTCGCGTGCCGGCTGGAGCGGGAACGGTTCGACTGCCCGCGCAGGCGTCCGCGCTGCTGAACGGCCGGGCGCTGGATCTGCGGGCGGACGGGATAGAGGTGCGAATCCCCGCCGCTCTCCTGAAGCGGCTCGGGGAGAAGCTAGGCGCGAATGCGAGCGAAGGCGCGAACGGGGACAAAGCGGCTGCCGGCGCGATCTCGTGGAGGATGGAGCCGCTCGGGAAAACGGGCGCGGAGAGCTTGCGGGCGTCGCTGGCGGCCGGAATGGGGGCGTCCGTGCGGACCGTCGGGGGCGCGTACGAATTCGCGCTGTCCATCGCGTCGGCGGACGGGAAGAAGTCGGAGGCGCTAACGGAGTTCGCCGAGCCGGTCGTCATCCGGCTGGCGGCCGATCCGACCGCGGATGCCGTCGCGACGGGAATCTATACTGCGCCGGCCGACGCGGCAGGCGGGACGCCCCTGTACGTCGGCGGGAAACTGCGCGACGGGATGTACGAGACGGCGGTCGTCCGTCCGGGCCGTTATGTTCTGGCGGAGGCGAACAAGACGTTCGCCGACGTGGGCGCCGGTCACTGGGCGTCCGAAGCCATTCGCCTGCTGGCGGCTCGGCAAGCGGCGAAGGGCGTCGGGATCGCCGGCGGCGTGGGCGGCGTTAGCGGCGCTGGG
Source organism: Cohnella xylanilytica (assembly GCF_014212175.1). Classification (GTDB taxonomy): domain Bacteria; phylum Bacillota; class Bacilli; order Paenibacillales; family Paenibacillaceae; genus Cohnella; species Cohnella xylanilytica. Next base: position 85,929 of record NZ_JACJVR010000068.1, read on the forward strand.
GGCGTTGACGGCGACAAGTTCGAGCCGTCCCGCGCGGTCACCCGCGCCGAATTCGCGGCGCTGCTCGTGAGGATTTTGGGCTCGCAGGCGGGGGCGGATTCGGGCGCCAGCGCGGGCACGGGCGAGTCGGCTGCTGCGGCGGCGCCGGGCGAGAGCGGCGCGAGTGCGGATGAAGCGGCGCCGGGTGAGAGCGGCGCGAATGCGGGTGAAGCCGCGCCGGGCGAGAGCGGCGCGGGTGCGGATGAAACGACGCCGGGAATGAGCGGCACGAGTGCGGGTGAAGCAGTGCCAGGGGCGGGCGGCGCGAATGCAAGCGCGCAGGCGTTCGCGGACGTGCCCGCGGACGCCTGGTACGCGGCGGAAGTCGCCGCCGCCGCGAAGATGGGGCTCGCGAACGGGCGGGATGGCCGCACGTTCGACCCGAACGGCGCCATCACCCGCGAGGAGATGGCGGCGATGGCCGTGAAGGCCGCCGCGCTGCTCGGCGGGCGCGAGCTTCCGGCCGCGGGGGCGGCCGGCTTCGCCGACGCGGCCGCGATCTCGCCGTGGGCCGAGCGCTACGTGGCCGCCGCGGCGGAGTGGAAGCTGGCGCAAGGGCGAGGCCAAGGCCTCTTCGCGCCGCAAGGCACGGTCACGCGCGCCGAGGCCGCGCAGATCGCGGCTAACCTGCTGCGCTTGGCCGATTCGGGCCAATAGAAGACGCGAAGCCTCGCGAGCGTCCCAATGCCGAATTTTTCGGCATTGGAAGCCGCCGCGGGGCCTCACTTGCTCGTGAATGCCGAATTTTTCGGCATTGGAAGCCGCCGCGGGGCCTCGCTTGCGCATGAATGCCGAATTATTCGGCATTGGAAGCCGCCGCGGGTCCTCGCTTGCGCATGAATGCCGAATTTTTCGGCATTGGAAGCCGCCGCGGGTCCTCGCTTGCTCGTGAATGCCGAACTTCTCGGCATTGGGACGCCGCCGCGGGGCCTCGCTTGCGCATGAATGCCGAATTTTTCGGCATTGGAAGCCGCCGCGGGGCCCCACTTGCGCGTGAATGCCGAATTATTCGGCATTGGAAGCCGCCGCGGGGCCCCACTTGCGCGTGAATGCCGAATTATTCGGCATTGAAAGCCGCCGCGGAGCTTCACTTGCACGTGAATGCCGAATTTTTCGGCATTGGAAGCCGCCGCGGGGCCCCACTTGCGCGTGAATGCCGAATTATTCGGCATTGGAAGCCGCCGCCGCGGGTCTCGCGAGGCGAGCGCACGAGAAGTGATTGCCAAAACATCACAATCGTTCGAATCGCGCCATGTCGCCCCGGCATGGACGCTTCTTACAATCGGTGGTGGAGGCGAAGCGCGCCTTCCAACCAAACCTAAGGAGGCTCGATCCACAATGTTGCGCAAAGCGGTTGCGGTGTTCATCACCTTGGTGTTGGGACTGACTCTACTATCGGCGCAGGGAGGACGACCGCAGGAAGCGGCGGCGGCTCCGTCGTTCGCTAAGGGAGCGGACATCAGCTGGGTGCCGGGAATGGAAGCGCAAGGGTACAGGTGGAAGGACAAGAACGGCGTGCAGCGGGACATCCTGGACATTCTCAAGAACGATTACCAGATCAACTCCGTCCGCATTCGGGTATGGGTCAATCCTTCGAGCAGCTATACGAACGGCTACCTGAACAAGGACCGGGCGGCCGCGCTCGCGAAGCGGGCGAAGGCGGCGGGGCTCAGCGTCATGCTGACGCTGCATTACAGCGACAGCTGGGCCGACCCCGGGAAGCAGACGAAGCCGGCGGCGTGGGCCGGGTACAACTTCCAGCAGCTGATGGACGCGGTGTGGAACTGGACGCGCGAGGTCATGACGACGATGCAGGCCAGCGGGGTGACGCCGGACTGGGTGCAGATCGGCAACGAGACGAACAACGGCATGCTGTGGGACGACGGGAAGGCCTCGCTGAGCATGAAGAATTACGCCTGGCTCGTCAACACGGGCAACAACGCGGTCAAGTCGATCAGCAGCGGGACGAAAACGATCGTGCATCTCGCCAACGGGTACGACAATTCGTTGTTCGTCTGGAACATCGGCGGCCTGATCGCGAACGGCGCCACGTTCGACATTATCGGCATGTCGCTGTATCCGAGCGCGTCCGACTGGTCCTCGAAGGTGACGCAGACGATCTCCAACGCGAACGATATGATCTCCCGGTACGGCAAGCCGATCATGATCACGGAGATCGGCATGGACTACAACCAGCCGTCGGCGGCCAAGAGCTTCGTCGCGGATATCAAGACGAAGATCCGCAGCCTGTCCGGCGGCCGAGGGCTCGGCGTCTTCTACTGGGAGCCGGAGGCGACCCCGGGTTATAACGGAGGCTATAACAAGGGAGCCTGGCAGGCAGACATGAAGCCGACGATCGCTCTCGAAGGTTTTCTGAACTAATCGCCATCTCGATTCCACTTGCCCAAGCCCCTGACAGCGGTCGTCGCGCAGACCTCCGCCGGAAGGGGCTTTGCCGCTCATCCAGGGAGGCGACGCAACGCTGAGACGCGGGCGCATACCGGCGCGGACGGCGGTTCCTCCTCTCATACCTCCAGCTTGGAGCGCATGAACGAGATAAACTGGGAGGCCTGGGGGACGAGCGCTTCTTCTTTGCGAAAAGCCAGACTGATCGTCCGCCGCCGCACGTGCCCCGGCAGGTCCCGCATGACGAGCTCGCCCGCCCCGGCTTCCTTCAAGAAGCTGCGCCATGGCAGGATGCCGATGCCGATCCCGTGCTTGACCGACTCCTTGATCGTCTCGATCGCGCCCAGTTCCATGCGGATGTGCCACTGCAGGCCGTTCTCCTTCGCCCAGCTCTCCGACAGCTCGCGCGAGGTCGAGCCGGTCTCGTGCACGAGGAACGGCTCCCGGCGCAGATCCTCGATCGAGATCTTCTTGCGCGAAGCGAGCGGATGGCGGGGAGACAGCGCCAGCTTCAGCTCGTCGTCGGTCAGCTTGACGACGTTCAAGTCCGGGTACGGCTCGTCCGGCAGCGACACGATGGCGACGTCGACCTCGTAGCCGTGCAGCATCGCCAACGCTCCGCCCGCCTGCTTGACGGTCAGCAGCGGCAGCGCGTTCGGGAACCGCTGCTGGAATTCGGCCAGGTACGCGGGCAGGAAGTAGGTGGCGGGCGTATAGCTTGCCCCGATCCGCAGCTTGCCCCGGCCCTCCTCGCGGTACTCCTTCATGAGCTGCTCGGCCTCCTCCACGAGCGCCGTAATTTTGCGGGCGTAGGGCAGGAGGCCTTCCCCCGCGTCCGTCAGCGCCAATCTCCCCGCTTGCTTGCGGAACAGCTCCACGCCGAACGCTTCCTCCAGCTTGCGAAGATGGAAGCTCACCGTCGGCTGCTTCAGCCCGAGCTCCGCCGCGGCTTCGGTCACCGTGCGGCATGAAGCCGCCTTCTGCAGAACTCTTAATTGCTGCACGTTCATGCGCGGGTCCCCTTTTTTTTCGAGATACCTCCAATATAGATAACGTCTATGAAATCATCAATAATCATCGAAACTATTTAATGGAAAGTTATCTCCGGGATTACCTCGCGGTTACATTCCCTCGATAAAGTGGAGTTAACCAAGTTCACTCAAGGGGGATCACCGTAACCATGGTCAACGTCCGCAACAACCGCACGCTCGCCGCGATCTCGCTCCTCAGCCTGTCGCTCGCTCTCGCCGCCTGCGGCAACACTAGCAACTCCAGCAACGACGCTTCGAACGCGTCGGCTTCTCCTTCCGGGTCCGCCTCCTCCGCCGCTCCTTCGTCCGAAGCGCCGTCCGCTTCTCCGTCCGCCAGCGCCTCCGAGTCTCCGTCCGAATCCGCCTCCGCTTCGCCCGCCCAAGGCAATGGCGAGACGCTGACGGTATACCTGAACGACTTCGACGATATCGTCAAGCCGATGTTCGAAGAGCAAACCGGCTACAAGCTGGAGATCGTGTCCGGCAACGGCGCGGAGATCATGTCCCGCATTGAGGCCGAGAAGGGCAACCCGCACTGGGACGTCGTCTGGATGGACTCGATGCCGTCGATCGAAGGCCTCGGTCAGAAGGGCGAGCTGCTCGAAGGCTGGACGCCCGCCAACGTCGACAACCTGACGGACTTCGCCAAGACGTTCGTTCCCGCGAGCAAGGCCTACTACCCGACCGGCGCTCACGCCGCTTCGGTCATCGTCTACAACACAAAGGCGTTCGACGCCGCCAGCGCGCCGAAGACGTGGGCCGATCTCGCCGACAAGAAGTTCAAGGGAGTCGTCGGCATGGCCGATCCGGCCGTCGCGGCGCCGGCTTACCCGTTTGTCGCCTGGTTCTTCAAGGACAAGGGCATGGACGGCGGCAAAGCGTACTTCGACAGCGTGCTGAAAAACGGCGCGCACGTCTATCCGAAAAACCCGAACGTCGCCAAAGCGCTGACGGGTGGCGAGATCAAGGCGGCGGCTCTCCAGGAGAGCAACGCTTACACGCTGAAGAACAGCGGCGAACCGGTCGAGATCGTCTGGCCGGCGGAAGGCGCTCCCGCCTCCGTGCGCGTCGCCGCCATCCAGAAGGACACGAAGCATGCCGACGCGGCGAAGGCGTTCGTCGAGTTCCTGCTCGATCCGAAGACGCAGCAGGCTTTGATCGACAAGGGCGACGAGAGCTATTTCGAGCCGAGCGCGAAGGGCGCAACGCCGAAGGCGGACCGCGCGAAGGACGCCAAGCTCGTCGTGGCGGACGCTCCCTGGGCGGCGGAGCACGAAGCCGAGATCAAGCAATGGTTCGCGGACAACGCGGTTAAATAAGCATGTTCGCCCGAATATTCGGATACGGGAACAGGACGGGCTGGCTGGTGCTGGCCGTCCTTGTTCTTCTTATTTTGCTTCCGCTCGCCGCCGTCGTGATCCAGGTGCTGCTTCCGGGCGTGTTCTTCGGAACGTGGGAGCTGGGCGACCTGTCTCTGCTGCTCGACGTATTCAAGAGGCCGCTCTGGTACCAGTCGCTCAAAAACACGCTCACCCTCGGCATCGGCACGACCGTCCTCGGCACGATTCTCGGCGCGGCGCTGGCGACCGTCCGCTCGAACTGGTCGTTCCCCGGCTCGAAGCTGCTGGACGGAACGGTGTGGCTGCTCCTCATCACGCCATCGTTCATTATCGCCCAGGGCTGGGTCCTGTTCGCCGCCGCCGACGGCCTGGCGAGCCGCTGGCTCGGCTGGGATTGGGTGCACAGCGCCGTCTTCACGCCGGCCGGCCTGGTCTTCGTCATGTCGTTCAGCAAGTTCCCGTTCGCCTATCTCGCCGTCCGGAGCGCATTGGAATGGAAGGTGGATCGGCTAAGCGAGGCGGGACGGCTGAACGGGGGAAGCGCATGGACCGTCTGGCGCACCGTGCAAGCGCCGCTGCTGCTGCCGGCGTACTTCTCGGGCGCGATGCTCGTGTTCATGGACGCGGTCGGCGACTTCGGCCTGCCGGCTTCCATCGCGGCCGTGTTCCGTTTTCCGACGCTGCCTTATTCGATCTACTCCGCGCTGTACACGTCGCCGATCCGGTTCGATATGGCCGGCGTGCTGTCGTTCTATCTCGTGCTGCTGATCGCGCTCGCGATGAGCGTTCAGTTCTACGCGCTGCGCAAGTCGCGCTTCGACTTCCTCAACTCGCGGGCGACCCGGAGCGAGCCCCGGAAGCCTTCCCGCGGCGGAGCCTGGCTCGCCGCCGTCAACCTGCTGATCGTCGCGATCGCGGCCGGCGTTCCGTTCGGCTCCAATCTCGTCTCCTCCGTCACCCGCGCGAACGGGGAGCGGGGAGTATCGTTTACTTTTGAACATTACGGGGAGCTGTTCCGCAATGGCGGGGTGCTGAGCGAAGGGCTGCTGCACTCGCTCGAGATCGCGGCCGGAGCCGCGCTCATCGGCGCGCTCGTCGGCTTCCTCGTCTCGTACGTGCTGACCTATTCGACCTTCTCGCTGCGGCAGGCGGTGGACGTGATCTCGCTTATCTCGCTGGCCGTCCCCGGGGTCGTGCTCGGCATCGGGTATATTTTCATATGGAATCAGGCTTGGCTGGAGCGAATCGGGCTGCTGCTCTACGGCAAACCGGCCATCCTCGTGCTCGCCAGCGTCGCGGGCGCCATTCCGGTCATCACCCGCATCCTGACCGGCGCGATGGCGAAGGTGCCGCGTTCGCTCCTGTCGGCGGCGCAGATGCAGGGAGCCCCGTTCGGACGCCGCCTGCGCACGATTCTGCTGCCGCTGCTGCGCGGCGCGCTCGTATCCGCCGCCCTGGCGGCGTTCGGGGCGAGCGTCTTCGATCTGGCGACGACATCGATCCTGTTCCCGCCCAATTTCATGACGCTGCCCGTCGTGATCAACAAGGCGTTCGAGGATTTGCGGTTCGGCTACGCGGCGGCGGCCACCTTGACGGGGGGCGGCGTCGTGATCGCCATTATTTTCGCGGCCGAATGGCTGTTTAAACCGAGGAGAGGGCCGAAATGATACCTATACTGGAAGCAAACGGGCTGCGCAAGTCATTCGGCGGCCACCCGGCTCTTCGCGGCATCAACTTCTCCGTGGCGGGAGGGGAGATCATCAGCGTGCTGGGCCCTTCCGGCTGCGGCAAGTCGACGCTCCTCCAGCTCATCGCGGGCCTCCAGCAGCCGGACGAAGGGGAGATCAAGCTCCGGGGAGAGACGGTATCGTCCGCCTCGCGCCTCATCCCGCCGGAGAAGCGCCGGATCAACATGGTGTTCCAGGATTACGCGCTATGGCCGCATATGACGGTCTATGACAATATCGCATACGGGTTGAAAAGGAAAAAAGCGTCGTCGGCGGATATCCGCGCCAAGATCGAGAGCCTCCTCGGCCTGCTGCATCTGGGAGGCCTTGAGGATCGGCTGCCCGCGCAGCTGTCGGGCGGCCAGCAGCAGCGCGTCGCGATTGCCCGCGCCTTGGCGACGGAGCCGGATCTGCTGCTGCTCGACGAACCGTTGTCGAATCTCGATATGAAGCTGCGGATCGAGATGCGCACGGAGATGGCCTACCTGTTCCGCAAGCTGGGCACGACCGTCTTCCACGTGACGCACGATCCGGAAGAAGCGTTCGCCATGGCGGACCGTCTGATCATTATGCGGAACGGCGCGAGCGACCAGATCGACGAGCCGCAGAGCTGCTATCGGCTGCCCGCCACCCGTTCGGCCGCCGCGCTGCTCGGAGCGGGGAACCGGCTCGCGGGCAAGGCGGTCGCGGGGGACACTCCCGCGATCCGTATCGGCGAAGGAGACGCCGCGTCTCTACTGCGCGGAACGGCTCCCGGCGACTGGAGCGGCGATGCCGCAGCCGAAGCGCTGTTCCGCCCTGACGCGGCCGTCTGGGAAGAAGACGCATCCGGGAGCCCGAGGGACAGCAACCGCCTCGCCGTCCGCGTCGTGCACAGCTCGTATGAAGGCAATCGCTGGCGCGTGCTGGCTGAGACGGAGAGCGGAGGCCGAGTGGCGTTTTTCCGGACGGAACCTCTCGCCTCCGGGACGTCGGGCGCGCTGACCGTATCCGTCTCCGATCTTTATCTCTATCCGCACTCTTGAAAGGAGACTTTTCATGTCCCGCATCTTGGCGATCTCGGACATCCACGGCCATGCGGACGGAGCCCGTCTGCTGCTGCGCAAGGCCGGCTACGTTCCGGGGCAGGACGAGCTCGTCCTGCTCGGCGACTTCATCGATTGGGATCGGGGGACGTGGCCGGCGCTGCGTTACGTCGGCGAGCTGGTAAGGGGAGGCGCCCGCGCGACATTGGGCAATATGGAGAGATGGCTGCTGTCCGCGGCCGACACCGATGAAGGGCTTCCGCTGGAATCGCGGGAGCTCGCCCTCCTTCGGGATACGCCCCTCTACGTTCGGCTCGGTTCCTTCCTGTTCGTTCACGCCGGCATCCGTCCTGGCATTCCGCTCGAGAGGCAGACGGCGGCCGACCTAACGGGCATTCGCCGGGAGTTCTGGGGCGATGAGGCCCCGTTGCCGTACACGGTCGTCTTTGGCCATACGCCGACGTTCAAGATGGGCGCCGAGCCCGGCGAGCTCTGGTTCGGCCGCGACCGGATCGGCATCGACACCGGCGCCAAGCATGGTTGCCGGCTGACGCTCGTCGACCTGACCAACCGGCTCAGCTATTCGTGCTCGACAGGGGCCGCCGAACGGTACTCCGACTTTCGGCAAAGTTCTTGGGGGTAGAATCAGGCGTTTAAAGGTGCATTTACAAGAAGAAGGGGTCATTCGAAAAAAGGTGCGAATGTGAAGCTCACATGATTTTCCGGGGACATTCGCACCGAAATAAAAGAGGTCTTTACCTATCACGCCTTCGTTTTGTATGATTTTGGTAGAGGTTCTTGAAGCTTTAGCTAGTTTTTAGGCTATAAAAAGGCATATTTGGGCCTGTAGTAGCTAAAAAACGCTGTCGCATCCCGCGAGGGATGCGTGGATTGAAATTTGTTGTATAATCGTTGAAACCCTCGAAAGATAGTCGCATCCCGCGAGGGATGCGTGGATTGAAATGCGAATGGGGCATAGCAAGCACGATGGATGAGGAAGCGTCGCATCCCGCGAGGGATGCGTGGATTGAAATATACTCACCAAAGCTATGACAGGACAGCAAGCGAAGTCGCATCCCGCGAGGGATGCGTGGATTGAAATTATCCCGTTACAAAGAGAAAGGAGATAGAACCGGTCGCATCCCGCGAGGGATGCGTGGATTGAAATACTGGAATGAGAAAGGGAGGATAACGATGCCAATCGTCGCATCCCGCGAGGGATGCGTGGATTGAAATTGCGTATAAAATCGGTCCATCAAAGTCCGAAATAGTCGCATCCCGCGAGGGATGCGTGGATTGAAATCGTCCAGATCTGGGCGGCGCAAACGCGTTGACGAAGCGTCGCATCCCGCGAGGGATGCGTGGATTGAAATACCACAGGGAATTTATTCCGTCAACATATTTTGTGGTCGCATCCCGCGAGGGATGCGTGGATTGAAATAAACAGTGGGGCGAATGGCGGCAGACGCACGACCTGAGAGTCGCATCCCGCGAGGGATGCGTGGATTGAAATCGCATCGGTGAAACGAAACGAATCTACGCTTTGCGTCGCATCCCGCGAGGGATGCGTGGATTGAAATCTGGCGGGCTTTTATATTGGCGACGAGAGCCTCCTGTCGCATCCCGCGAGGGATGCGTGGATTGAAATTGAGCCTCAAAGACCAAGCAGAAGCACCGGGAGTTACGTCGCATCCCGCGAGGGATGCGTGGATTGAAATGCCAAGCGGCAAACATGAACGGCTGCAAAGTATTGACGATCCCGCCGGGATGCGAGGATTGAGAGTTTTTTCTTTCCCAGAATAGGATCGTAAAGAATGGACACTTCACTAAGTGCCTCTCTTATGAGCCCTCTTTTTTGATTATCATAAAAGCCACTCTTTTTAGTATATTTACCTCAGATTATCCAACCGTTTGCGAAAATGGAGGACTAATATGGAATACGTTGCGCACGTTCGCGAAAGCGATAGAAAGGTGCAAAGCGTCAAAACTCATTTGCTGGAAGTTCGGGAGCTGGCGGAAATTTACGGTGCCAAAATCGGAGTAAAACATATCGCAGGGCTTGCGGGTGTGCTACACGATCTTGGCAAGTACACGACAACCTTTCAAGACTACATTTGGGAAGCCGTAAACAATCCTGATTCTCCTCCGAAAAGAGGAAGCGTGGATCATTCCACTGCCGGGGGAAAGCTGCTGTATGAACGATATCATCAGGGCCGCCCTTCCGCACACCCTTGGATATTGGCAGAAGTCGTAGGCAATGCCATCCTCTCGCACCATTCTTACCTGCAAGACTTCATTGGTCCGGAACTGGAGTCGGCCTATTTGACCCGCGTCCGCGATAAAAAGTCAGAAGAGTTAAAAGAATTCAAACGAACTGTGGACCTCTTTTTTGCCAACGTAATGAATGAGTCCGAATTTCAAATCTACGTTGACCAAGCCATCGAGGAATTGAAATCCTACTTGCTAAAGCCATCCCCGATGAGCGATGAAGGCAAGCTGTTGTTCCTGACCAAGTTTGTATTCAGCGCCTTAATTGACGCCGACCGGACGAACACCCGTCTGTTTGAGGAGAACAAACCCAGCGAACCGGAGCCGGATCGTAGCAGCGAGTTGTTCGCAACTTATTATCGAAAAATGATGGACAAGATCGACTCCTTCCAGGCAGAGGAAGATGCGCAATCTCCGATCAATCGGCTGAGAAGAGAAATGTCTGACAGATGCGATGAGTATGCGAAGAATCCGTCAGGCATCTATTCGCTCTCGATACCGACGGGCGGGGGCAAAACGTTGGCAAGCTTGCGGTACGCACTCCAGCATTCCCAAGCGCACGGTAAAAAGCGAATCATCTATGTCGTCCCCTACACGACGATTATTGAGCAGAACGCGGCAGAGATTCGCAAGATATTGGCGGATGAGGAGAATGTTTTGGAGCATCATTCGAATGTAATCGAAGACGCGAACGATGATGACGAGAATCAGGACGGCGCCATGAGTCTCCAACAGAAGTGGAAGCTGGCTAGGGACAACTGGGATGCGCCGATTATTTTCACGACGATGGTGCAGTTCTTGAATGTTTTTTACGCCAAAGGCGGTCGAAATATCCGAAGACTTCATAACCTGACCGAATCGGTCGTCATCTTCGACGAAGTGCAGAAGGTTCCCGTTCCTTGTGTATCGCTGTTCAATCATGCGCTAAATTTCCTTAGCACCTACGGACAGTCGAGTCTGATTTTGTGCACGGCGACTCAGCCTGCATTGAATTTTGTTGAGCATAAGCTGGAGATTGCATCGGATGCTGAAATAGTGGAACATCTGGACGATGTGATCGAAGCGTTTAAACGGGTGGAAATCATAGACAGAGCTACACAGGAAGCATTCGATACCGAGAAACTGACCGAGTTTGTCATGGCTAAGCTTGGCGAAGTTCAGAGCGTGCTTGTCGTGCTTAACACCAGGACAGTGGTCAAGAAATTATATCGTCAATTGGAGCCATACGGAGTTCAGCTTTATCATTTAAGCACTTCGATGTGCGCGGCGCATCGGAAGCATATTCTGGACCTAGTTAAAGAACTTCTTGATAGAAAAGAGAAAGTCGTCTGCGTCAGTACACAGCTAATTGAAGCAGGGGTGGATATAAGCTTCGACTGTGTCGTCCGTTCTCTTGCCGGCCTCGATTCCATTGCTCAGGCTGCGGGCAGATGCAATCGCCATGGGAAGTCGGGAATTCGCGAGGTCTATGTGGTCAACCATGAGCAGGAGAATTTAGGACATTTGCCTGAGATCAAGAAGGGGAAAGAGATTTCCAGAAAGATTCTCATCGATCTTCAGAAAAATCCTAGCAGTCATGGGGGACATCTTTTGTCTCGGCAAGCTATGGAATGGTACTTCCAGGAATTGTACGACAAATTCGATACGAACCTGAATTATTGGATTCCAAAGCTACGGAAGAATATGCTCGATCTGATCATGATGCCGAGAAGAAGTCACCCTTACTTCAAGGAGTACATGAGCAGGGAGCAGGAAGAAATCCCGCTGTTCTTGATGGACAGCCATCGAACGGCTGCGGAATATTTTCAAGTAATAGAAGATCAGACAACCCAGGTCATTGTCCCTTACGGTGAAGAAGGCAGAGAGATCATTGCGGATCTGGGGGGAGACGAGTCGATTGAGCAACTGTCCCTTTTGTTGCGGAAGGCCCAGCAGTATACGGTGAATATGTTCCGTCACGAACGGGATCAATTGGCGAGGAACGGTGGGTTGGTCAGTCTGCTTGACGGTAAAATAATGGCGATAACTGAGAGCGCGTATACCGTGGAGTATGGTTTGGATCTAGAGAACGAGAGTCCTTTTGAGCTCGGAATTTATTGAATAGCCAGTTAGGTCTATCTTCTTATGGGGATAGACCTTTTTCTATAAATCTGGAATTTTGACTGGGTAATTGGTAATAGGATAAAATTGGAGTATGATGTCGAATCAGGAAAGGGGGGATTGTCGATTCCATGCGCAATAGCATAGAGTTTGTTGTTTATGGGAATTACGCTCTATTCACCGATCCTCTGACTAAGCTCGGCGGGGAGAAGCTGTCCTACCAAGTTCCAACCTACCAAGCGCTAAAAGGGGTCGTCGAAAGCATCTACTGGAAGCCGACGTTGCTTATTTACGTAGACGAGGTTCGTATCATGAAGCCGATCCGAATGGAGTCCAAAGGAGTTCGGCCGATCGAGTACGGCGGAGGCAACACGCTGGCCAATTATACGTACTTGAAGGACGTGAGCTATCAAGTAAGAGCCCATTTCGAGTTCAACCTGAATCGTCCTGATTTGGAGTATGACCGCAACGAATTTAACCTGAATTACGAAAGTACCACCTCATAAAAATATAAAAAAGTGCCCAGATCTTTGGTAGAATGGTGTTTGTCAAGAACAACATCACCCAAAGAGAGGAGCACCTTTAAGGTGAAGTCTACCACAAAAATCGCATCATTGAAAACGGAATTTTCTATGAGAAATGCTACAAATTTTGCAG
>NZ_JACJVR010000069.1 GCF_014212175.1 Cohnella xylanilytica
GCAGTTGGCCGCGCAGCGCGGCCAACTGCAGCGCGCGAAGCGCCGCGGGCTCTTCGCGCAGCGAAGGCGCCGCCGCCTCGAACAAGGCGGCGATCTCCTCGCGAAGCAGCGAGCGGCCTTGCAGGCAGGCCGCTGCTTGCTCCGCCTCCCGAACAAGCGCCTCCGCCGCTATCCCCGCTCCGGCAGCCCACGCTGCCCCTACTCCCATACCGCCGCTTTCCCCCCAATGCCTCCCCGATTCCAGGGCGCCATTTCTTGCCTCGTCCCGGCCGGCTCCCTTCAGCCGGACCCCATCGACCGCCCACCCTCGTGCTGCACGATCCCCCGCTTCCTGTGCCGCCCCAGCTTCCCGGCCCCTCGTATCTGCCACTCCGAAGAACCGCTCTCTCCGCGGCTTGATCCTCCTCTCCCCCTTCAGCTCGCCTGCCGTAATCCACGCCAATTCCACGGCGCGAACCAGCTCTCGTTCGACGCTTTCCGCCGTCCACTCCCCCGCCTTCGGGTTCCGCAGCTCGGCCGCCAGCTCCTCCGCCGCGACTTCCGCCAAGCCGAGCGGCAACGGTTGACGGATCCGGCAGATCCGCCGTCCGCCTCTTCGCTCCCAGAAGTCGACGTCGACTTCCCAGGCGATGGAGAAGCGCGCGCCCCATCCCTCCCTGGTCTCCACCGCGTATACGACCGCCTTCATCCCAATCCCCTCCCGTACGTTCCAAACCCCGCCTTTTTAACTCCACCGCCCGCCACGCAACCAGACAACAGAAAAAGCACACCCGCGACCGCCCCTCGGGCAGCCGGCGAATGTGCTTCATTCGTCGCAACTATTTGTTTCCATTATACGCCAACCGCCAGAAGCAGACAAGCCCCATCTCTCGCCCGCTTCCCGTTCACGTCACATCCTTCATATAGGCAGCCGTTTCAAATCTTCCTCCTTGGACAGTTCCACCCACACCGTCTGCGTTCGATCCCGGCTATCGTTCTCCGCTCCAACTCTCCGCTCCGCTCTCCAACGGCCGTTCGAGTCCGTACCCTCGTCATGCGTGGCGCTTCGTCCCTCGCCGGAATCAGCGCCCAACTGATGATCGCCCTTCCTATTGGCATTCGCAACGAATTCCGCAGGTTCACCCGTGCTTTCCGCTTGACTCTCTTTGCCGGCCCTCGCCACTCCTGCATTCCCTGCCGTGCTCTCTGTCCCGTCCCCCACGATCCCCGCACTCTCATCCGAGCTTTCCGCCAATCCATTTATTCCTTCCCGTTCCATCCCGACGCTCTCATCCCGTTCCTCTATCCCATCTCGCGATGCCCCCGCCCCCTTGCGGAAGCCCGCCACGCCTCTATAACTCCGTTCCAGCCCCGCGGCAGCCTCCAAATTCTCGCGGCCGCCCCGTTGCCAAGCGATCCCGCTATCCCAGCCGCGGGCAAACTTCTCGACGATCGCCCCGGTGCCGTCGCCCGACTCCTCCAGCACGACCGTTACCCTAACGTCCGTGCCCGACCTGCGGGAATACGATTGGAGCGCTCTCATATACCATTCGATCCGATCCTCATGATTGCCGGCCACGAGCACATAGTGCTGCTCCAACGCCTCGCTCCGGCGCCGGGCCACCCCGTGGGCGCAAACAACGGCGAACGCGTAAACGGCCGCGATGCACAACAATTCGGCAAGCACGGAGGCCACCTCCTCTGACGGTCCGCGATGAAGCGACGAATCCATCTGCTGTTGTGACAATATATGCCGGCCCCGGGATGTTCGTTCCGGTATCCGCCTGTCCGCGCTCTCCGCTTATCCCTCTTCTCCCATCGCCGGCCGGTCTTTGTTCGCCGCCTTGGCTGCCTGTTAATCTCCATTTGCCCGCGACGCCGCCCCGCTCTCCGCTTATCCCTCTTCTCCCCGTCGCCGGCCGGTCTTCGTTCGCCGCCTTGGCTGCTTGTTAATCGCATTTGCCCGCGACGCGGCCCTGCTCTCCGCCTGTCCGCGCCGCCCCGCCGCCTCATCCTTCCGTTCCCGTCGCTTCCCTTTCCCCGTAACCCGCGTTGCCGTCCTGCTTACTCCCCCTCTCCGCCGCCGGCCACCTTTTCCCATTCCAACCAAAAACAAATCGCGGCTCCAACCGCCGAAATCGGCAACCTTGGAACCGCGAATGCTGTCTAATCCTATGTATGGGTCTTGCGTATTGCCTTCCTAACTCTGCAGCCTTGCCTTACAGAGTCACCCAGCCGAACTTGATCGAGTTGATGACCGCTTGCGTGCGATCGTCGACTTCCATCTTCTGCAGGATGCTGCTGACGTGGTTCTTGACCGTCTTCTCGCTGATGAACAGGTGCTCGCCGATCGTCTTGTTGCTCTTGCCCTCGGCCATCAGGCGCAGCACTTCGGCTTCCCGGCGGGTGAGCGGGTTGTTGCCGTTCGGGATGAACTTCGTGATCGTCTCGCGGCTGGCCGCGGCGCCGGAGGCGGCTCCGATCTCGTCGAGGTACGTCATCCGCCGCAGCTGGTTGATGAGCTTGCCCGTCACCTTCGGGTGAATGTAAGCGTGGCCGAGCGCGACCGTACGAATCGCGTTGATGAGCGCCTCCGCTTCCATATCCTTCAACAGGTAGCCGGTAGCCCCTTTGCGAAGCGTCTCGAACACGTAGCTCTCGTCGTCATGAATCGATAGAATAATGACCTTGATATCCGGGAAAATATCGCGAAGCCGCTCGGTAGCCACCACGCCGTTCTCGATCGGCATATTGATGTCCAGCAGCACGACGTCCGGCTTGATCCGGTTGCAGAATTCCAGCACCTGAATGCCGTCGCCGCACTCCCCGATGACCTCCAAGTCGGACTCCATATTCAGAATACGCTTCAATCCTTCTCTGAAAAGCTGATGATCATCGGCCAGCAGCACTTTGATCTTACGATTTGACGTCTTGTTCTCCATAATGTCCCAACTCCTTTCGCAGCTCAGCGTTAATAGGAACTTGTATGATAATGGTAGTCCCTTGACCGACGCCCGATTCGAATTCGATCGTTCCCTGCAGCAGGTCCACCCGTTCCCTCATTCCGATCAGCCCGAACTTCGAATACTTCTTCGATTGGGCCCCCACGGCATCTACCTGGAAGCCTACGCCGTTGTCCCGGATGACGAGCTGAATCGTCTCTTCCAAGAAAATAATGTCGAGAGAGACGAACGTCGCTTCCGAGTGCTTCTGGACGTTGTTGAACGCTTCCTGAACGAGCCGGAACATCGCCGCTTCGAGAGCCGACGTCATCCGCTTCTCCTTGCCGATGGCTTCGAACTTCGCGCGGATCGAGGTTCTCTCCTCGAAGTCCTGGACGAACTTGCGCAGCGTCGGAACGAGTCCGAGGTCATCCAGGGCCATGGGCCGGAGGTTGAAAATAATTTTGCGGATCTCGCCGAGATCGAACCGGATCTGGGTCTTCAAATCAATTAATTCGCTTCGAACGACCTCCAATTCCTGCGTCCCTAACATCCTTTCGGCGATTTCCGTTCGGAGCACGAGGTTCGCCAGAGACTGCGCCGGCCCGTCGTGAATCTCCCGGGCGATGCGCTTGCGCTCTTCCTCCTGCGCCAGGATAATCTTGAGCCCGATCATCTGCCGGTTCTTGGTCGACTCCAGAATCCGCGTCACTTGGGTCAAGTCGCCCGACAGGTAGTCGAGCACGACGTTCATCTGGGAACCGATCGACTCCGCGCGTTCGATCGACCTCTCCACGTTCCTCGCGCGGCTCTGGAGCTCGTCGCGGCGGGCCTTCAGATACCCTTCCTTCTCCCGGTAAACCATCAGATCCAGTTGGAGTGCGGTGGCCTTCTCGTAGGCAGCCTTGATGTCCTTCTCCGAATATCGCACGAAGTCGCGGCTCACTTCGGTAAGCCGGATGCGGGCCAGGCGGTAATCCCTCTCGATGCGGTCGACCTTGTCGATCGTCTCGCTCGTCTCCTGCAGGACCCTATCCAGCTCTTGGGTCAAGGATAGAAGCTCCCTGCGGGCCGCCTCGCATATCTCGAATACTTGCATCTTGCTGTCTTCCATGACCTTGACGGCATTCTGGATGACGCGATCGATCTGGTCCACACGGTATTCCACGCGTACGATTCCCCTTCTCCCATGCGCGTTCGTGCTTGCGACCGCACTCGCCCGCTTCCATAATCCGCCGGAAAGGCCTTCTTATGGAGCGGGCCGTTGCTTCCATCATACCATATTTGAGTGCGCCGTGTACCCGAGGTTAGGACTTATGAACGAAGATTAATAGATTGTAATCGACTTCTTCTTCGGGTCCCAGACGACCGTAAGGCCTAGCTGCTCCGAGACGACCCGAAGCGGAACGAGCACCCGTTCGCTCTTCACGAGCGGAGCCGCGGGAGACGGAACGCGCACTCCCGTCGCGATCAGCTCCGACTGGCCCGGCCGCAGCTCCAGCATCTTGTCGCCGCGGAGCACGGTGACCTTCTTCTCCTTCGGATCCCAGACCGTGTCGCCGCCGAGCGCGTCGGAGACGAAGCGCAGCGGCACGTACGTCGTCTGGTTCTGCACGAGCGGAGCCGTATCGAGCTTCGCCGCCTGGCCGCCGATCGTCGCGTTCTTGCTGCCGACCGTTAGCACCACGTTCGTGTTCGTGATCGCGACGTTCTGCGGAGGCACCTGCAACTTCAGATTGTCGAACGCGATCTGGCCCTGCAGCGCCCGCTCGTCCTGATCCTGGGCGAGGTTGACGACGTACAGCTTCGTCAGCTTCGCCGGATACGCGATGTTCGCGGAGGAGAGATCGACGCGCAGCGTCTTCCAGCCCGACCAGTCGATCGGATCGGCGAGCGTGACGTAGGCGAGCTTGCCGTTCGCGTCCTTGAACTCCGCCCGCAGCCAGTTGCTGCTGTTGTCGCCGGACACGTCCAGCGTCAGCGCGCTCGGGCTGCCGTCGACGGCGATGCCGTTGCCGCCGTTCAAGACCGCGTACGCGAACCGGTCGCCCGTTCCGTTCGTGAAGTCGTAATCAAGCTGCAGCGCCTTCGAAGTCTCGCGGCCCGGCAGACCGGTGACGATCGCGGCTTGCCCTTTGGTCTCGGCCGGCAAGCCCGTGAAGCCGACGTTGTACGAGACGTTCTCGAAGTTCTCGAGCGGCTTCTCGCTGCCCGGCGCCAGGACGAACATCGTCGAGAAGCCGTCGTAGCGCGCGATGGCGTAGCCGACCGTCGCGTTCGGGCTCACGCTCTGAACCGTAATCTTCCCGTCGGCCGAATTCGCCGTGAAGCCCTTGAACTCCCACTGGATCGACGAAGCCGGAACGGTCAGCTCCCGGCCGTCCTTCAGCCGCGCCTTCACCGGCACCGAGATGGAGGCCCCGGCTTCGAGAACCGTCGTGTTCGGCGAGACCGTCAGCTGATCGATCTGGTCGGCCCCGACAACTTCGATCTCGACCGAATCGCTCGCGCTGCCCGACTTGACCGTCAGCTTGGCCGTTCCCGTCTTCGAAGCCGTGAACACGCCGCCCTTGAACGCGCCGATCGGCTTGTCGATGCTCCACTGCGGAGTGAGGCCGCTCGGATCGATCGGGTTGTAGTACGTATCGTACGCCTTGAGCGCGTATGAAGCCTGCTGCCCGATGAACAGCGTCTTCGTCCCGCTCGCCACGATGCCCTTGATCGTGCCTTGAGGCGCCGTCGTGTACACCCCGATGCCGTTCGCCACTTGGCGCTGCGTCGTGCCGTAGGACGTCGGGTGAGCGAGCGTCACCGAGAAGTCCCCGAGCGGACGCGCCACCATCGTCGTCGATCCGCCGCCGTCGAGGTTGACGCCTTTGTAGACGCCGAGCTGGATCATGATCTGCTGCAGTTCCTTCAGCGGAACGCCCTTCAGCCCGCCGCTCTCCTCGACCGTAATCAGGTAGACGGTTTTGCCGTCCTTCGAATACCCGACGGCCGTGCGGGCCCGGGCGGCCGCCCCGCTCAGCCCGCTGATGTCGCGGGAGAACTTCGCCGCCGCTCCACCGTCGACGAGAATCGTATGCCCGCTCACCATCATCTGGAACGAGGTCGGGTCGTACGTCTTCCCGTTCGTCAGCGAGACGAGCTGATAGTTCGCCGAGACCTTCTGGCCGACCGCGAGATGATTCTTGATGAAGTCGGCCGCTTCCTTGTGGCCGCGCAGAATGTATCCGTTCTCCGGAACGGGCGTCGCAATCTCGCCGCTCGGGACGATCTCCGTCACGACGCCGTCCACGACGAACGCCTCCGTCGGCAGCGTGCCGCTGTTCATCGGGCGCTGCGGCGCCGTCCAATTGTCCGTATACATGTACAGCTTGTTGACGTGGCTGTACGCGCCATCCGGCTCGAACTTATACGCGCTCTTGTTGATGCCTTCGAGCTCGAAGGCCGTGCCGTCCTCCGCCGTGACGGTGCCGGAGAAGCCGAATTGGTCGACGATCGGCTGGCGGTCCGCCGTCACGCCGAACGAGTACATCCCTTGCAGCCGGGACGTGCTCGTCAGCACCTCGCCGGAGCGAATCTCCGCGCCGAGGGGCGCCCCTTCGCTCGTGCTCGTCGACGTGTTGAACACGTCGCCGTTGATGCCGGCGACCGCTCCCGTCTCCTTCGCCATCGCGCCCACGGATTGGCGCGCGGTGACGCTTCCAGCCTTGCCGCTCATCGCGTTCAGCTGGACATAGGGATTCGTGAGATCGATCTGGAGGACGTGAACGAGCTGGGTCGTTTTCGAAGAGTTCGAGGATACCCATTGGTAGTCGACCTGCTTGGCTCCGGAGGTGACGATAGATTCGCCTTGCTTCACGAGCTTGTAGCTGACGGCCGTCGCGGCCGCGGCGACAGGGGGATGCGCGAACGGCCAGCCCGCTCCGGTTACCGAACCGAGCAGCACGGCCCCCGCGACGATCGGGACGAGGCACTTGCGGCAGAATCCGTTCATGATATGCAATTTACGAGGCATTGTTATCTCCCATGATAAGTATGTATAGTCGGAGACGATGGGAGTTCTCTCCCAGATGTTCCTATTAAATAAGACTCAAAAACAATCAAAAAGTTACATACCGAAGCGAATTCTATGAAATTTTTCATTTTGAAAAACAGAAAAGCCAGCCCCTCTTGAGCCTTCCGACTCTGGGCCAGCCTATCTGGCAGGTTCTCGGTTCGTCCCGATTCCCCTCTCTATTCTTCCCGCTCCCAAATATCCTCGTCCGTCACTTCCGAGCCTGTTTGCACTTCGACTAGCTCCAATTCGGATACAGCACGGATCCCGTGCCGCACGAGCGGCGCGATCGTTACGACGTCTCCCGCCCGAACCGCTCTCGTCTCTCCGCCGACCGTCACTTCCCCTTCGCCGAACAGAATCGTCCACACCTCTTGGCGCCTCTTGTGATAGTGGGAGCGAATTTTCCGGCCGGCCGCAATGCTCACCCGCTTCGTCAGCATCTCCGTCTCTTCGCCGTATCGCTTGTAGTCGAGCACCCGATACCAGCCCCACGGGCATTCCTCGTACATCAGCCTCTGGTCAAACGTCAGCACTTCCTTCAGCCGCGGACTCGCCGCCTTGTCGGAGACGAGCACGCCGTCCGGACTGACCGCGACGACAGCATTCGGCACGCCGAGGATGGCCACGGGAATATCCAACTCGTTGATGAGGTGCGTGTTCTCGCTGTCGACCGAGATCGTGCCTTTGCCGATGAGCGGGGTGTCCATCTCCTCCGTCAACGTGTTCCAGGTGCCGAGATCCTTCCAGGAGCCGTCGTACGGCAGAACGGCGATATTCCCGGTTTTCTCCACAATCTGTTGGTCGAAGCTGATCTTGGGCAGCTCTTCGTAGCGGCCTTTAAGTTCGGAATAATCCGTCGGAAATTGAAGCTGCTCGATCTGCCGAACCAGCCAGCCGATCCGAAACGCGAACACGCCGCAGTTCCACAGCGCTCCCCGCGCGATCAACTCCGCCGCCACCGTCTCCACCGGCTTCTCGTGGAAATGGCTCACCTTCCGGAACTCCGCCGTCTTGTCGCCGCCTTCTTCCGGAACGATATAACCGTACTTCGCCGAGGGGAACGTCGGCTCGACTCCGATCAGCGCCAGGTCGGCCCCGCCTCCTTCGACCATCCGCTGCAATTGCAGCACCTTGGAGAAAAAGTGATCCTCCACGTAAGAGTCGACCGGCAGAACGGCGACCGCCTCGTTCTCGCCAGCCTTCAGCTCGCTATGTATGTAAGACACCGCCAGCGCGATGGCCGGGAACGTATCTCTGCGTTCCGGCTCCATCACGACAGGAACGTCGTGCCCGATCTGGTTGTGAAGAATATCAACCTGGGAGCGGCTCGTCGCCACGATCGCGCTCGATTGCAGGCCAACTTGTTCAAGCTGTCTCCACACTCGTTGAACCATCGATTCCAGCCGATCTTCCGGCCCCGCGAGCACCTTCAAGAACTGCTTCGACCTCGAATCGTTGGACAACGGCCACAGCCTCTTGCCCGAGCCTCCGGACAGTAGAATTAATTTCATAGGTCCTCCCTCATGTATGCCTAAACATTAGTCCCTTAACATAATTACTCTATTCTAATCCATTCGTTCCTAGAACCTATCAAAAAATGATAACTTTCAATATGACGCCATAAAAGTGGCTGCCCGCCGAAAGGCAAAGCAGCCATCATTGTTATTACAGTTTAATCCCTAGATATTGCTCCGCAAGTTCTCGCCATTTCTTGATCTCGGCGTTGTAGGTGTCGCGATAGCCTTGAATGATCGTTTGAACCTCGGTATCGGTCGCACCAGCAGCTTTCAGCTTGGTCTCTGCACTCTTAACCGTCGATTCAAACTTAGTCTGGCAAGCGTTGAGCTTCTTGTTGGCCTGTTCGATCAACTTATCGCCTTCATAAACACCGACCAGGTCGATGATCGATTCTATACAGCTGTCACGCATCACTTCCAGCGTCTTTTCCGTCTGAGCCGCGATCTCATCGACCGTCTTCGGCGTTGCCGCTCCTCCACCGCCCGCAGAGGTACCGCCTCCTTCGCCGGTCGTTCCGCCTCCAGTGCCGTTTCCTGAACCAGAATTGCCATCCGTACCGTTGTACCCCTTCGATTGGCCGATGACCGAGCCCGTCTTCGAATCCCAGTTAATTGCCGTTCCGGCCGATTCGGAGATGAACCGTACCGGCACATAGATCGTTCCGTTGAGGCTGAATGCCTGCTGTCCTTCCGGAAGCTTCTTCTCCGAACCGTCGAACAAGAACTTCACGTTCACTGGCGTGACTTTGATCTTGCCGGTCGCGGCCGACTTACCGCCGTTTGCCTTCGCCGTCGCGGCAGAATTCATCAGATACTCCTTCAATATGACAGCTTGGGATGACGTCGGCTCCGCTATTGTCACCGTCGACTTCGTTCCATCCCATACGACGTTCTTCTGCAGAGCGTAGGAAACGAATCTCAGAGGAATATAGACTCTAGATTGATAAGTGAAAGCTGCTTGTCCAGTCGGAAGAGCAAGCGTCTGACCGTCAAATTTCATCGTAACGGCTTGAGTATCGACTGTAACCGCTTTGGCTGCGGCGGCAGCCGACAGAGGCGCTACGGCCAGAAGCAACGACAACGCGATTCCCGGCAATGTGAATTTGCTTTTTCTCATAGGCGTTGATTACTTCCTCTCTTGTTTATTCGACATTCTCCTGTCCATTTTACCCCATACCAATCTCTTAACCAACAAAAACAGAGAAATCGCAACTATCGCCCCAGCCAGATCGACCCCAACGTCCTGAATCGCCGAAGTCCGTTCCGCAACATAGGACTGATTCCACTCATCTGCCAGAGCGGCCGTGGCAACGAGAACGAGCGCCGCCCCAAACCGCCACACCCGCTTCTTAATCAGAAACAGCAACAGATAACAAAGGATCCCTAGCATGCCATACTCAAAAAGATGAGCGCACTTCCGGATGATGAATTCCATGAATCCGTAAGGGTCTTGTTCTCCTGACACGATTCCGTTATGATAACGGAACGTAATGTCCGGGACGATCCGCTCAGCCGCGATCTCCGTAATGAACCTTCTTAATGTCGGTCGAAGGTTCTGCTTTTGGTATGGTTGCGAAGAGAACCCGAAAACAACAAACAACCAACCGATTAATACTACAAGTATTGCCCATCTCCAACTCCTAGCCCTGCTTACATTCAATTAGAACCTTCTTTCCATGCGGAATTGATCTGAGTTAACGCCTAGTGGCTTAAATCAAAGCTCACGATCAACCTCGCATCTTCAAACCCTTGTTTGGCATCGTCAGAGCCCAGTTAAGCTCTTAAGTCGGGAGAGTCACTAAGTTAGCTAGAACTTAGTGTTATAAGTTACTACTCCATTTTTCCTTCTGGTAAAATTTTTTCATCAAAAATTTTTAATGCTTTTGCAATTACCATGTCCATATCATAGTATTGATACTCAGCAAGCCGACCAATTAATATAATGTTGTTCATATTTCTAACTTCATCTTTATATTTTCTATAAAGTTCTTGATTTGAATCGTTCTTTATCGGATAGTATGGTTCATTTTTTCCCGGCACATAATCTTGAGAAAACTCTTTAACTATTGTTGTTGATGAAGCAACTTGACGAGTTAAGTGCTTAAACTCCGTGACTCTTGTATAATTATAGTCACTTGGGTAATTTATTGTTCCTACCTCTTGAATCAAGTCGGAGTCAAATTGTTCGAATAGAAATTGCAACGAACGATACGGTAACTTCCCGTATTTATAATCTAAGAAGTAATCGAGTGCTCCAGTGTATATTAATTTCCCTTTAAAAATATTATTAAACAACTTTATCTCGCCAGTATCAAAATCAATCTTGATTACCTCTTTATAGTCAGTATTTAACATTACTTTAATATTTTTGTTGAACAACATGTTTTCAAATATTTTAGTGTAACCTTCCTTTGGCATTCCTTGATAGGGATCCTGGAAATATCGATTATCCTTACTAATATATACAGGCACTCTCCCCGTAACAGATGGATCTAGTTCCTCTGGCGTTATACCCCACTGTTTAAGTGTATACCCTAAGAAAACTTTGTCATATATATATTCAGCTAGAAATTTTAAATCCTCATCATCTGATTCTTTCAGCTTTAATATAGGAACCTTTTTATTATAACCAAACGTATTAATTAATTTTTTTTCTAACGTTTCAGCAATCGTCCCTGGAAAAACCTGATGGATTGAGTTGATATTGAATGGAATCGGTACTTTCTGGCCATCGATTAATCCCAGAACTTCATGATGATAATTAATCCACGATGTAAATTTAGATAAATAATCCCATACTTTTTCCATTTTCGTATGGAATATGTGTGGGCCATAATTGTGAATTAATATTCCTTTTTGATCAAATGAATCAAACGCATTCCCTCCAATATGATTTCTCTTTTCTATAACAAGTACTTTCCTTTGAGTTTGAGATGCAATCCTTTCAGCCAAAACGCTTCCAGCAAAGCCAGCCCCGACAACAATATAATCAAACATTCGACTTCCTCCAAAACGCATTTAATATTTGGTGTTCGATAAGACAAACAAATGTAAACTTAGTACTTTTCTAGATATACGGATTAGTAAATTTATAAAACCTTATTTCGATGATGTTTTCCATACCGATAGAATTTGAGAAAGAGCTGTACTCCTTGCTTTATTTTTGCTTTGTTCATATTGCGTTTTGAAGGTATCCAACCCTGAGACATCTAAACTTGAGGCTTCATATTCTTTTTGCGCTTCGGATAATATCTTTTCAAATTGTTGATCAGTCTTTGATTCAGCGTCTGTAATATCAGATAAGAAATTCGCTTGCAAATCTGAAATAGTTACCTCTTTTCCTTCTTCTCGTGATTTAAAAATATAATCCTTTACTGCTTCCGTTAAACTATCAACTTCAATCTGAGAATTTTTCTGCAAATTACTGAATTTTTCTGTATACTTAGCATCTAATTTCTTCTTTAATAATTCTTGTTCATTTGTCTCCGCATTTTTCTGAGGTGGCTTTTCAGAAGGAACTGGCTGCGTAGGTTCAGCAGTTGAAGCATTTTCTTTGGCTTGATCTAACTTCTTTTCTTCCAATTCTTTAAGAATTCTCTCTCTTTCCTTTTCATCTTGAACACCTACCAGCTCTATTGGGTAGTTCGGGTCCAATATAACTAGGTACTTCCCGTATTGGGAAGTTATTGAGCGTAAGGCTTCTATTTCTTTAGGAGACAATTTTTTTAATAATAGATCCCTGATCTTTTGCTTTTCTTCTGTTGTTAGATCGCTTGTTGAATTACCAGTCAAATATGACATCTCTTTTAAACTTAATCCCGAATTCATTAAGATAGCTGCAACATCTATTGCATCTTCCGAATCTATCTGCTTATCAGTGAGCGAATTAGCTTTTTCTAAAGGCTTCTCGAGTAAATTAGGGATGTTAGAATCCTGATCCTTTTTCGAGTCTGAATCATCTTCTATATTTGCAGCAGTATTGACATTATGCTTAGCAATAATTTCATCCAGATCTACCGTCTTAACCCTATATATGAAGAATATAACTAAAAAAAGAAAAATCAAAGCTATTAAACCACTTATTCCAAACGTCCATTTTTTCCAAGTTTTTAATCTTAACCATCTTTGAATCATCTAGATCAGTCCTTTGCCTCTTATATACACTATGGGCCGTGAGGATAAAATTAACACAGTGCATATAATAATAACGATCCGAAAGTATAAAAATGTTGCACTTCATTATTTCATCTTATCGGATCTACTGTCCAAAAATTTATCTAACCAACTCATCATCAATATTAAATACAGAACTTTCAGGATCTCTATATCGTATTAATCGCGCTGGATTGCCAGCATAGATACCAAATGGCTCCGTATTTTTATTGACTATTGAACCCGCTCCCACAATACAACCTTCCTCTATTATAACACCAGGTAAAATAGTAACATTGCAAGCAATCCAACATTTGTCTTTTATAATAATAGGTAAAGAATAAGCTTTATAATTATCTGTCCTGTGAGTGCCTGTAATAAACTTAACGTCATTTGCCACAAAGCTATTACATCCTATATTGATGCCAGCGAAATTCGAAAACGTGCAACCTTTTCCAATAAAAGTAGAGTTTCCAATGGTTATATTTCTTTTTTCTGGAAAGAATATGAGTACTTCTGAAGCTATATATGCAGAAGGAGGTAACTTCGAAAAAAAAGATTTCAACAATAATGACTTATATCTAGCGGTGGCTTGTGGGTATCCCTCATCCCACAATACGTCTCCAATTAGCCTTATTATCTTATATGATATACGTACGACAATTAGAATCACTATTTTATATAAAATCTTTAGATGCCTTATTTCTAATCACCTCAACTACATTATTTATATGCCACGGAGTTAAGCGCATCTTAAATAAATAGATTGCCGAGGAAACAACCACAAAGAATTCAGATATAATAACAGTCCAGGCCATCCCCTGTTCCTGAAACATTTTAGCAAACACAACCGCAACAATAATGTTCAAAACACCTGCACCAATAGTTATATTATTCAATTGTCTATCTAAACCTAAAGGTAACATCCACTGAGTACCTATACCTAGAGCTACAGAAACTATGAGCGTTAAAAATCCGAAAATCCTCAAAATCGGTACTGCATCCTTGAATTCTGCACCTAAAAGAATATTAATAATTGTTGGAGCAAAAATAACAAGCACAGTTCCCATTGTTAGCCCAACTAAACTAATTAATATGATTCCATGAAATGCAGCTTTACCTCCGTTTTCTGTATCTTGATACATAAGCTTATTAATCTTTGGATATAATACCTGGTTTATTGGGTTTAGAAGACTAATAACAGCTTTATAAATCTTTTCAGCGCCGGCATAATACCCAACATTAACAGGATTTGTGAACATACCCAGTATTAAAGCATTGCTTGTAGTGTATAGACTTATAGCCGCTGTCATTATAAACAGGCTAAAACCTGATTTTAGTTGATCAGTAACAGCTTTATAACTTGGAACTTTAATGTGTATTAATTTTTTGACAACAATGAACGATATAATTAATGAAGCAAAAGAGGTTATACACTGAATTAATAAAACAATGATCCCATCATTAGGGTGGCGTACAAAAACAAAAGTTAAGATTGTTGAAAAAAACCGCGAAATAATATCCACAATACTAATAAACCTAAGCCTTTCAATCCCTTGAAAATACCAAGTAATATTAAGTCCTTGAATTATTGAAGCAATTGTCGCCATCCAAAGCAAACTTGGCGTTTCCTTTAATAAAGGGAATAATAACTGAACAACTATAGTAATTAGAATTACAAATATTGAAAGTAGACCTTTTGCCCCCATAATTGAAGAAAATATATCCGAAGACTTACGATTGTCGTTAGATAATATAGCTATCTGTCGAACACCGGATAAACGAAAGCCATATTCAATTATCAGGATTATATACGCACCATATGCTTGAACAATTGCGAGATGCCCCCAATTCTGACTCCCGAGTACTCGAGTTAAATATGGGATTGTAATCAAAGGAAGAGCATATCCCGTTAGTTGAATTAAATATAAAAGATAAACATTTTGAAGTAATATACTATATTTTTTTTTCATTCGAACCGACCTTTAATGATAACTATTGTTTTGCCTTCTAAGGTGAAACAGTCTTGCCCCTTATATTTGTCAGGCCGTCTTTAAAAGCTTTAAGTAACAGTATATATTCTCTAAAACGCAGACGATTAATTCGTTTTAATAATCTTATATTTAGTTTCATAAATTGAACAAATGTACGTGAAACAAATATATAATTTCCGCCATATCTCCTATCTAACTCAATTCTATTTCTTACCATATAGTAATCTTTCCAATCAAAGATTTGTTTCTTATTATTATGCAATGAAAATCTACGAAGAATGGCATTTCTTGCTACAACCGCTTTAAAACCTTTGCGATTTGCACGAATAGCATAGTCAGCGTCATCACAAATAATAAAATAAGTGTCATCAACCTCACCGATATTAGTTATAACTTCGCGATGAATCATTGGTCCTTCAAAGGGAAATGAAACAATTGGGTGATAATCTGCACTTATTTGATTGGGATTGATTTCCTTCACAGTTTCTAATTTAAAGGGGTTTTTAAAATTAAATTGAGTTGTATATTTAAAAGGTTCATTAGAATCCATATCAACTCTATTAGCTTGGATTATTTTATATTTACCTTGTGTTATTTCTGTAATCTCTAGTAATTTTTCAAGACAATTCTGATCAGCGAGAACGTCATCATCCATAAGCCAAACCCACTCATGTCCCAAATCATATGCTTGTTTCAGTCCGAAGCGGAAGCCCCCCGCTCCACCAGTGTTAGTTTCTAGTTTAAAGTACTCTATCGCTTCATGATCAATTAATCCTAATTGCTTGATATGTTCAAAAGTTCCATCATTCGATGCATTATCAACTATAATTATTTTTGCTAATGGGACTGTTTGATCTAATAAAGATTGCAACGCTTGCGAAAGCAGATTTTTACGGTTGTATGTAACAACAACTGCAGCAACAGATTTTGACATCTCACACCTCTTCATGCTTTAAATCGCTCTTTTTATATTCGCACAAACTTCTTCGTAGATAACTTTTGTATCTTGGGCAATTTTTCTCCAATTATAATTCTTAATTATGTGTTCCTTTAAGCGACTATTCCCTTTCGACTCCCATGCTCTTTTAATTTTTTCTTTTATATCCATTTCATCATTTGGGTCTATGTACCATGCAAAATCACCGAAATAGTCTTCGGCCCCTCCAACCTTTGTAACAACTACCTTCGCTCCTGCAGCAGCTGCTTCTAACGCGCTCAATCCAGGGGTTTCGTAAAAACTCGGTAAAACAAATAAACTAGATGCAGTATATGCAGATGCCAACTCAGCTGAGCTATGAGGAATACTCTCAATAAACCTTGTATTTTCTGAGGCTAAATTTTTGCATTTTTTAACATAGTCTGCATATTCATGATTGAAGCTACCTACAATCACAAGGGGTATTTTAAGTTCTTCTGCTGCGTAGATTAATTTATCCGTATTTTTTCTTGGTTCTATTCTCCCAACGTACAACATGAAGTTATTACTAATACCATATTTATCTCTAAAAATCCTGGCATCTCCATTGCTAAACCGTTCTTCGACTCCATTAGCGATTATCTTACAGTCATTTTCAGAGACATTAAATATATGTTTAAGCATTCTTTTTTCAACAGTGGTATTAGGAGCTATTATATCTGCTAATTTTATAATTTCCCTTTTATCAACAATATGATTTCTAAACAGTTTATGACTTGGCCAAAACTTAGAGACTAGCCTCCAGAGATTAGGTGATTGCAATGGATAAAAGACGGAGCTTAATACAATTTTCAGACCCATGTTTTTGGCAAACCTTATGAGCCTTATATTTTCTGGATCCAATCCAAAGACATGTACAACATCAACTGCTTTGAGATCTGTCTCCCATTCATTATAAAGTTGCACATCTAGCCCGAGGTTTTCTAATTCATGCATAGTACGTATCATTTGGAGTTCCCTTCCACCGAACTGGGCCTTTGCAAGCGTAGAATTACCAACCATTACAACTCTCATAAATGCCTCCCCCCCTTATTTTAAGTTCTCTCGTTCAAGTAATTTAGCAACAATCAAATAATCATAGAGTACTAGAAATATTGAACTAGTTAATCCTAACCACCCATTTCGGTAACCCTTCTTAAAAAAGTACTCATGAATAAACTTCAACATTGGCCTAACTAACAAATGGTAGAGGAGGAATTTTGGAACCTTCTTCCCTTGGATCTCAAGTGTTGTATATTTATTCACTTTGAATAAATAATCATGTAAATCTTTGTATGTAAAATGATTAATAACTCCTTTTAACATTCCAATTTCTCCATTTATATTTACCCGTTCATGAACAGCACCATGAAAATAAGCTCCTTCTCTTTTAAAAAGCCTTAATTGATAGTTAGGGGTAAATCTCTTTGACTTCAGCCACTGATCTCCTATATAATTTTTCATCGAGATCATATAGCCTGCATTGGTTGCTCCACTATTTAACAGACTTCGAATTTCTCTTATTAAATCTTCAGTTAGTTCCTCATCAGCATCAATAACAAGAATCCAATCACAAGTGGATTTCTTGAGCGCTTTGTTTCTCTGCTCTGCATAGTTTGACCATTCTTCTATATAAATGTTATTTGTATATTCTTTGCAAATACTTATAGTGCTGTCTGTCGAGCCTGAGTCAATAATAATGATTTCATTAGTCCAACTTACACTATCTAAGCATCTTTTTATATTACTTTCTTCATTCTTTGTGATGATGTTCACACTCAAGGTTTCCATTTAATCACTCACCTGTCTATTTCCCATTTGCAAACCAATTATTACTGCTAATAACCCAGTAGCATTGGCCTGCAAAGCAGCTTCTGAAAATAAGCTTGCAAGAAAAATCCCAACGATAGCAAAAATAAAGTAGTAATAAACTACATTATTATTAATTTGTTTAAGCAATTGAGCATTTAATTTAATTAACGTGTATAAGAAATACAAAAATAGTGCTAAACCCAATATTCCCATTTGTCCAACTATAACTCCCAATAGACTCTCGCTGAGCTGAGGCAGTCCACTTTGAATACTAACGGTATTTGCTAAATTCCCAACCGATCCCAGTCCTCTTCCTACTGGATAACTTGGAAGATATCTAAAGTTATCGATTAATCCAGAAATATGATTCGACGCTCCTGCAATATCTAAGGAGAATGGAATTAGACAAATAATAAAAACTATTATCAGAAAAGTCATAGTCTTATAATTTAGTTTAAGTTTGAAAAAGTATTGTGCAGAGAAAATTGTAAAGGCGAGTATTAATCCTGTTTTCCCAAAAGTAAAAAAGCAGCCAATTAAATTTAAAATAACTAAACTCTTTTTCTTCGTTATTAATGAAATAAGTATAAATATCGCAAATAACATTGACATTGCGACTGGATCTAATAATAGACTTGAATTTCTAACAACACCCCCCATTAAAGGGAATTCAGTAAAAAAGTTTCCAGGTAAATTTTCTATTATCTGCGATGATTCAGTTCCATAAATCCCTTCATTGGCTAATTGCATGAGATTAATGTAACGAATAAAACCCGCATCAATAATTAAACTTCGACCATTAACGTAAAACCAGACAATCTCAATTAGTGAAGAAATCACGAAAAGCACACTAATCAATAACATTCTATTGTATAATTTCGGCATACGCTTTTCAATTAACCATTGTCCCGAATATAAGGTTCCAACTATAAACAAAATTACAAAGTCAAAAATTTGTTTAAAAGATCCTATCTTTACAGCTAACGAAGCACTTCCGATTGGCAGAATAAGATAGGCAATTCCCAAAGCCAGAAAATACCAAGCAGCTTTGTTTTTAGAAATAATTAACGGTTTTCTATTCATGAGATGATCAAATATGGTTAAACCTAAGAAAAAGTAAATTGCACCCTGTCGACATACTGTATATATTAATTTATAAAAGGCAGCGTGCTCCATTGGATAGTATAATGAAATTAATGCAAAGAGAAAATTTAATAAAATTATGTTTAAGAGAAGGATTATAAGTCCAAACTTCTTTTTAAATGTAAGAGTGATTATTGAGAATAGAGTCAAGGGAAAAATTATAATAATCTTATAATTCGCAGTCAAGGTTAAGCCTAAACCTATTCCCATAATAATTGCAATTGAAAAAATTAGTAGTTTACGTGTTCCTAATAAATTATATTTACTTATAAAGCCGTCCATAAATCTCAATCACGTCCTCCCACTGCTCTGCCCCATATGAATTAGAACTGCTTCTACCATAATACTCATTTAGCGCATCTATCATACCGGAAATATCAGAAGGAGCAACAAAATAAGAATTTCTATTTGAATCATAACCTTTTTCATTGTTTTCAAGTGTAGTTGTAACAATAAAAGTACCTTCATTCATTATTGCCTTTAAAGATCCATTCTTAGTTGAATACCCAGAAATAAATGGTAATACAAAAGCGCCGCATGACCGTATGGCAACAGGAACTTCTTCTTCTTCCAAATAACCTGTTACGGTAATTCTCTCTTTTAAATTTTCGTTTTCAATTCGCTCAAGAATTCTTTTTCTGTAGACATTATCAGGAACAATTTCACCAACATATAATAAGTTGTAATTTGTTTTTTTGACAACCTCAATAAGATCCTCAAAGCCCTTTTCTTTGAAAAGAAAACCAAAAAAGCCAATCCATTTACCGCTATTCATTTTGAATTTACTTTTAAAGTTTTCGATCTCTTTATTTGACACTTCTCTTTTATTGATATTCGAAGGAATATCAATTTTTTCAATTTTCTCCCTCACCCTCCTTGACATTAGCTTGCTATACGTATCATCCACAACTACTACCGAATGTATTTTTTTGTGAAAAGCTTTGTACAATAATCCAGCACACCAGTCGATAGGAATTCGAATAATATTTACTAAACTAATATCCTTCCTTTTAAGAGCCTTTAAGCCAATAGTCCAGTTCGGATACTGATGATAGGTCAAAATAATTTTTCTATTATTTGATTTCGAATAATATGGCAACAAATCATAAGAAAGACCATTTTTGATTATTTTATGCGGGGAGTATGCAATATGAAAGTGTAATACATCCGGGTTAATTTTTTTTATTAAATCCTTCAAATATTTTCTTTTTGCTTTTGTGTCTACCGCAAAAACTGTTGTATTGTCGGCTTGTCCATTAATCATTCCAACATATGAACGAATTCCACTTTTTCTCTCGTACGTGATCAACTTTGAAACATAATCACCAACTCCACAATGAAACGGAGGATAGTTTTCAGTTATATGCAATACTGTTGTCCCCATTTTGCTCCTCCAGAACAAATACTACAAACACTGTTATAATAAAGTATCGATCTCGGCATCAATTTGTGCTACGCAATGTTTCCATGAATACTTTTCGGCAGCAACTTTTGCTTGTAGCGATATCTTTCTTGAAAGTTCTTTATCTTCCACTACCATATTCATAGCTATTGCAAATTCTTCAGGTGTGTCTTTACATAGAATCCCAGTCTCCCCGTTTTCCAGTATTTCGACTGGTCCTCCTCTTGCGGTTGCAATCACAACTTTACCTACTGCCATCCCCTCAACTACTGCAATACCAAAATCCTCATTTGGTGGAGTAAATAGTATTGCTACTGAGTTTTGGTATAGTTGAAGTAGTTCTTTATCGCTTGGATTTATAACAAAATCAATTTCTTCTTCACCCTCAGAAATTCTTTTTAAAAATTCCAGATAAGAGCCACTTTTTTCATCAACCATTCCTGCAATTTTTAATTTATATCCTTTAATTGACAGATTGGAATGAATAAATGCCTTTATTCCTAGCTCAATGTTTTTTGTCCACATGATACGACCAGCAATGAGAAAGTACTTTTCAGAAGTATTAGGTAAATATTCATTGAAAAACTTTGAACTAACTCCTGGATGAATTACTTTTGACTTCCCTTTATATAGACCAGCATTAAATATACGTCTTTGCACTTCTTTGCTATTACAAAGCACTTTATCAAATCGCTTCCAAGCATGCCTATCTACTATATTAAATATACCTGTAAAGAACTTGAAAAGGAATCGACTAATTTCCCCATGAGTTTCCATCCAACGTTCTTTTGTTTGCTCATCATGGACCACCTTAAGGGGTGTATGGCAATAAGCCATTATGGGCTTAGCATTATTTCTAAGTCCCACCAAATCCCCCAAGCCTTCACTTGAAATCAACAACACATCGACATCTTCTAGAGGTAAACGTTGTGTTAAGATTTTTAGAGCACCAATTCCCGAAGAAAAAAAGTTTCTTCTCACCGAAACCCTGTTGATCTCAATAACATCAAGGGTTGAAAATTCATCAAATGTGTTTTCTTTGTCAAAATGGTTTGTGATTATTTTCCACTCATGTCTACTTGAAGTAATAACTTCATAAATAAATCTTTCAGCTCCGCCTTTTAGATAAATCCAAGGGTGATAAAGTGCTACTTTAGCCATAACTTCCTCACGATTAATATTAGAATGCATCCTTAGAACCGAATAAAACTCTTACCGTTTTAAACATAATTTTGATATCTAATCTAATAGATCGTTCTGAGATGTACTTTAGATCAAGCCCCACCATTTGATTAAAGTCCAAGTTGTTCCTCCCGCTAATTTGCCATAAACCTGTGCACCCGGGAGTGACCGATAAGCGCTGCATATGATAATCAGTATAATCTCGAACCTCTCGTTCTAACGGGGGTCTAGGTCCAACTAGACTCATTTCTCCTATAAGTACGTTCCATAATTGGGGTAATTCATCTAAACTAGTCTTTCTTATAAACCTACCAACATTTGTAATTCTAGGATCATTTCTCATTTTAAACATTGCGCCTTCAACTTCGTTTTGACTCAATAATCCATCTAAAAGTTCTTCTGCGTTAGTTACCATTGATCTAAATTTATACATTTTAAATTTTTTGCCGTCTTTCCCAACTCTTATTTGACTAAAAAAGATTGGGCCTCTAGGATCTTCTAATTTGATAAGAGCCGAGATCACAATCATTATAGGCAAAAGTAAAATGAGACCGGGAATCACAAGAAAAATATCCATTAGCCTTTTTGATACCTGATATTTAGTTTTAACCTTTTCAAGGTTTTCAACTTCAGCCCTCTGGAGATTTATGGCATTTTCATTAAAAGGAGACATCTACTATCACCTTTCTATTCAAGAATTCCCGTAATAATAATAGTAGCCTTCGTTCTTTTGACGTTTAATATTATTTAATACAACGCCAAGTATTCTTGCCCCAACCTTATCTAGCCCCGATTTGGCCTTACGAGCAATATCTCGTTTCACCTTACCTTGATCCATAACAAAAATAACTCCATCAACTTTGGTAGAGATAATTTGAGCATCCGTAACTGCAAGTAAAGGGGGAGAGTCAATCAAAACAATATCAAATCTATTCTTCAAATCCTGTAGCAGCGTTTCCATTCTCTTTGATGCCATCATCTCCGCTGGATTTGGCGGAATAGGTCCAGATGTTATGATGGATAGATTTTCTATATTGGTTGCCTGAATTGCATTATCCAAAGAACTTTGTTGAGAAAGAATAGATGACAACCCTATACGATTAGAAACATCAAATGTGTGATGTTCTGTTGGTTTTCGCATATCGGCATCTATTAGAACTACTTTTCGTTCGGATTGAGCATAAGTTACTGCCAAGTTGCCAATCGTTGTCGACTTTCCTTCGCCAGGGCCAGCCGAAGTTACAAGAATAACCTGGATTTTTTCATCAATAGACGAAAAGTCTATATTCGTTCTTAACGATCGATATGCTTCCGAAATCGGAGAACGAGGATCAGCAACTGATATTAAAAACCTCTTATTTTCTTGTCGTGACATGGGAAAGTTCACCTGCTTTGCTTGAAGTGATTGACGTTTTATAATTCTCTCTCGTTTCTTTCATATCCACCTTTGAAATCATCGCTAAAGTCGGAAGTTCAAGATAACGTTCTACATCTTGTTCCGTTTTTATTGTGTCATCCAGATATTCTATTAAGAAAGTGATACCGATAGCTATAACTAATGAAACGATAAATGCGATTAATACGTTTAACTTTGCATTGGGCGATACAGGTTTCGGCTCATTAATATTGTCAATTTTGGCTTTATTGAGTATAGAAACATTCTGCACGTTAAATAATCCGGGGATTTCCTGTTTAAAAGTTTCTGATACAGCATTTGCTATTTCTGCGGCAAGTTTGTATGAATCATCTCTTACCACTACCGTCATCACTTGAGTGTCGTTCACTGAGCTAACGGCGACTTTTTCCATGAGCTGTTCTGCCGTTTGCCCAAATTCAGGATGTTGTTCGACGACCTTATCTAATATTGCCGGAGTTTTGATAATTTCTTTGTACGTATTAATCATTCGAATATTTGTATTTACTTCTTCACTATTTAATTGTTGGACCCCATTATTAACTTCCGCAGAACGATTTACAATAATTTTTGTCGAAGCTTCATAAATAGGCTCTTTAAAGAATTTACTATAAACGCCACTTACAATAGTCACAAGCATTACGAAGCCAACAATCAACCATACACGTTTTTTAATGATTAAAAAATAGTCCCTGAGTTCCAATTCATTGGACACTTAATTTACCTCCAAAGTTGACACAGTCAAGAGAGTAAGTTTTACCATTTTTTGAGGCTAAAGTAGAACATCCTCCTCCCATCTAGATGAGAGGAGGATGATTCTTTTTTTCACTGCGACTCTAGATTACTTTACGTTGATAGCGCGATAGATGATGACTGCCGCTTCTGCGCGGGTAGCGTTGTCGTTCGGACGGAACTTGCCGCCGTCACCGATAACGATGTTCTTGCTTGCTGCCAGAGCTGCACCGGCTTTGAGCGAGGAGATAATCTTGCCTGCATCGCTGAATCCAGCAAGAGCAACATCGACGTCCTTAACGTCTTCGATACCTTTAACCGTCTTAAGCGCGCGAGCGATCATCGTAGACAGTTCTGCGCGAGTGATCGTAGCCGTCGGATCGAACGTCGTAGCGGAGCGGCCGTTGATAATGCCCTTCTCAGCGGCTACTGCAACGTAAGGAGCGAACCAATCGGTCGACTTCACGTCGGAGAACTTGTCAGAAGTTGCATCGGCGTTGTCCAGGTTCAGAGCCGTTACGAGGATCTTCGCGAATTCACCACGCGTGATGTTATCCTTCGGCGCGAATACTCCAGCAGCCTTGCCTTGGATAGCACCCTTCGCAGCGATGACTTCGATTTGGCGACCTGCCCAGGATTGAACGCTAGCGATGTCGTTGAAGCTAACTTTGTTCTCAACTACTACGTAGGAAGAGAAGCTATAGCGAGGCTCAACGATAACCGAACCATTGACATCGCCGCCTTGGAAGGACAGAGATCCGTTGGATTCGATACGTGCGACAGACAGCAATTCGCTGTCCAGACCTTCCGCATTAACCGGGAATTGGATAACGACCGGCTGTGCGAACTTCTCGACGTCAACGCCACCCAACTTCAAGGAGAAGTTGTACACGTCCGAAGCAGCCTTCAGCCCCTTCGTTTGCTCAGCGGTCGCAGCGGACTTGCTAACATTGAACTCGATGCCCTTAGCGAATTCTCCGCCAACCGGCAGAGTAGCCGTCAAACCATTAACAACGAATGCTACATGACCGACACCAACATCAGCAAGTTGCTTAAGAACAGCTTCGGCTGCGTTAACGGCTACATTGGATTGAGTCACCGTTCCAAGATTGAAGCTTGCGTCAGCAATAACCAGACCTTCGGAAGTTCCAATTGCATCAACCAACGCTTGCTTAACGTCTTTAATCGATTGTACATAGCTAGAGATTGCCGACTCCGGGATCGTTACCGTTGCTTTATCTCCATCCACCGAGATCAGAGCAGACACATCAAGAGCGGCAGCCTTAGCAAGAGCAGCGGATGCATCCTTCAATGCTTGAGCAATCAGTTGTTGCTTCTCTTCTGCAGTTGCAGTAGCCAACTTCTCCTTCAATGCGGAAAGCGAGCTGATGAAGTCGGAGACTGTTCCGGTAGAGACCGAACCACCGCCAACTCCTCCACCGCCGCCGCCGATAGGCTTGTTAGCTGCCCAGTAAGCAATAGCCAGCTTAGAAGCCACTTCAACCTTAGCTGCCTTCAGATCATCAGGCAAATGGCCGTTGACGTTGTTGTACACAAGCTTCAAAGTATCTTTGAGTTCTTGCTTGTTGGCGAAGTATGCCGGCACAAGCGCGCTGTACAGAGCTTGAGCTTCAGTGGAAGAAGTCCGATCAAACTCGGCGTCGACCGCTTCTTCAACTACTTTCTTTAACGCATCCTGATTTTTGACGATGTCTTTAATCAGTGTATTGCTAAGTTTACTGTTCACTCGGTTCAAGACATTCACTGCAAACTTAGCCGTAGCTTCTACCGTAACGTCCACTTTTGCCGTTTTCTCAATTTGCTTAATGATATATGCTACGTCTTCATTTTTAAGCAATTCGACATATTTGCTCGTTACGATCGGGAATTCGAAATCCCCCCAAGTAGCATAAACCAAATCTAGAAGAGCGATCTTCTGATTCTCATCGAGCTCAATTGCGCCTTCCAGCTTGTCAGTCAGCGGTTTAATAGCATCAAGCTTCTCTTGCTTGGTGATCCCATTCGTGTAGAAATCGTTAAATGCGTCAATTTTAGCTTTGACGCCCGCTTTATCTTCTACAGCCTTCCATACAGCTTCTGCTCTGTCAGCAAGCTTGTCCAGGCTAGGAGTCGTGGAAGCAGCCGAAGCTACGCCTACGCCCAACTTCTCTGCCAAGCCTTTGCTGCTGAGCGGGAGACCTGCGAATGCGGTTACCGCCAAGCTGGTTGCGAGAGTACCGACGAGAACTTTTTTCTTCAACGTCATTAGAGTCACCTCATATGTAAAATTTAAAAAATAGAAAAGCCATAGAAATAATTCAGTATATCATGTGATATCTTACCACTTCTATACCACAAGAGTCAACATTTTCGGAAAAGAGTTGAAAATTTATCCCATAGACTGACATTTTTTGTGCTTTTTTCAACCAATTCGATGACATCATTAAACAGGACCGCGGTCGCATTTTGTCTAAAGATTTCCTCAAATCTTCCGCCTAGCTGCTGGCCGATCCTTCGATAGGCTTCTTGCAGGCGAAACCCTCTCAACTCGACGTGATGAGCGTCGGAAGAGACGATATGAATGAGCCCTTGCTTGCACAGCGACCACGACGATTGCTCGATCTTGCTCCCGAAGCCTCCAAGGAGGGAGTGAGTCGTTACCTGGGCGTACGCCCCTGCTTCGATCAAGGCGGCGAGGCGCTCCGGATGACGGGCGACTTCCGCGTTCCGCTCCGGATGCGCGATGATCGCCGTCAGCCCCATGAGACGCAGCTCGTGGAGGAGATCCCAGATGCCGGAAGGGATCCGGGAGGACGGCATCTCCAGCAGAACGTAGCGCGAATCCGCCAGGGACAGCAGCTCCTGCCGCCCCCAGGCATCCAGAAGATCGTCGTGAATCCGGATCTCCTGCCCCGTCTTCACGACGAGAGGAATGCCCTCCGTCGCCATGCGCTCGTTGAAGCGAGCGACGGCCTCCTTGACGACAGCGGCCTCGTTGAGATAGGTGCCGTTGGCGTGATGAG
The DNA here is from genome assembly GCF_014212175.1 of Cohnella xylanilytica. GTDB lineage: Bacteria > Bacillota > Bacilli > Paenibacillales > Paenibacillaceae > Cohnella > Cohnella xylanilytica. The sequence goes on from NZ_JACJVR010000069.1 coordinate 26,311, forward strand.
GGGTGGCGATGATCGTCTCGATCCCTTCCGCCACCGCCGCCTTCGCCATGGCGATCGCCTGATCCCAGTCAGGCGCGCCGTCATCCAGACCAGGAAGAATATGGGTATGAATGTCGATCATATTTTTTTATCCCTCTTTTACTTGGAAGGCCGCCTCCTCCCCCCAATCCTGCTTGCCCGCCAAGATCATCCTTCGAACAGCTCGACGTACTCCAGGAATCTCTTCACCATAGCCGCCGCTTCGGCTCTCGAGGCGTTGGCCTTCGGCTTGAACTCGCTGGAGGAGACGCCGTTCATAATCCCGGCTTGTACGTTGGCGGCTACGGCGCTGCTCGCCCAGCTGCTCACCTTGCCGCGGTCGGAGAACCGGGACAGCGAGGAACTGGAGCCGGACGGTTGAACGCCCGCATAGGTCATCGCCCTCAGCATCATCGTCGCCATCTCTTCGCGGGTAATCGAAGCCTTCGGGTTGAACTTGCCGGACGAGTCGCCTTGAACGATGCCGGCTTGGCTGACGGCTCCGATATAGGCGACTGAAGTGCCGAGTCCGGCGACATCCTTGTACTTCGCGGCCGAGCTGCTGTCCCCGTTCAAGCCCAATCCGCGGGCCAGGAATTCGGCGAATTCCGCCCGGGTGATGCTCTTGTCGGGAGCGAAGGTCGACTGGGTCGGCCCCGTGACGATAAACTTGGTGGCCAGCGCCGACACGTCGGACTTGGCCCAATGCTTCGTCATGTCGCTATACGTCTGCTGGTTCTTGCGAACGGCCGCGTACACGCTGTTGCTCTTCCGCTTGAAGTTGACGTACAAGGTGCCGTTCGTCGTCTCCGTCGTCGTCGGAACGTATGAGACGTCGCGGTACTCGGGGTCGTAACGGACGACCGAGATCTCCGAAGGCGACGCGGTGCCGGCGGTCAGAGCGAACGTTCTCGTCACGTAGGAGTTGAAGCTCTTCACTTCCCGCTCTCGCCCGCTGGACAGAATCGACACGGTGAAGTTTGCCGGAGACCCCAGCAGCTGCGCCCCCTTCGAGCTCAAGGCCGCGTTAAGGGAAGCATCCGCTACCTTCTCGATCGCGAGATAGAGCTGGGCGGAGGAGGTATCTCCCCCTAGCAGCGACAGCTCCTGGCTGTAGTTGATCGCCGTTAACGGAAGCGTGAACGATACGGTGCCGTACTCCAGACGGAACGTGCCGTTCGAGGCGACCGTAGCCGCATTCAGCACGGAGGAGATCGGAATCGAGACGAGCGCTCCCGCTTCGGTAGTTGGCACGGAGAAGCTGACTTGCGGCTCCGCCGTAGACCCCGAATTCTTGATCAGGGCATAGGCCTGCACGAACTTCTCTCCGCTGATGACGTAGCGCTTGGCCGGTTGACCGGAAGGCGTCGTCGCGGCGGCGATCGTAGCTCCTGCGGGATCGAGCACTCCCAAGACGTCGCTGCCGGGATTGGACGGATTCGTCGTGCCGTTCGATTGATTGGAGACGGCGATTCCGTCCAGCGCGCCTACTTGCTGATTCGACGAATCCAGAAGCGGCGTACCGGAGCTGTAGTAAGTCAACGTGACCGTCTGGCCTGGTTGAACCGCGGCCCCCAGCATCAGCGTCACCTTGGAACCGGAGATGGAGACGCCATTGACGTTGATGTAGCCATTGTCCGCCTTAACGACGAACTGCATCGCGTAAGGAACCGAGTTCGCGTTCAAGGTCGAAGAATAGGTCAACGTCAAGGTCGTGCCGGACACGACGGCCGACGACAGCGTCGCCGCGCTGCTCGAACCGGATACGACTTGATAGTTGCTGACCGATGCGGCCGCGTTGCCTGCCAGGTCGCTGATCGGCGGATACCCCTGGATGTACGTCACCAGCACGACGCTGCCCGACGCGACCGAAGCCGACAAGGTCAATTCCACCTTGTTGTTCGTGACGGCCACGGAAGACACCGTGCCGGCCTTGCCGTTGATCAGCACGGAGAAGCTCGACTTCAACGGAACCTTGGAAGCGTCAAGGCCTTCGTTGTAATTGAGCGTCACCTTGCTGCCCGAGACCGTCGCGGACGAGAGAGACGGAGGCGTCGTATCGCTCGAGTTCTGCACGTAGAATTCGGCGAAAGCCGCCACCCCGTTGCCGCTCAGATCCAGCAGCGGGTACGAGCCCGGCGTGTAGCTGACGGAGACGGACTGACCGGTCGTCACGTTCGAAGACAGCCGGATGACGGCATCCGTTCCGCTGATCGTGACGCCGCTGATGCCGCGCGAGGAGCCGTTCACTTTGACCGTAAATTGGGACGATGCATTCGAAGAGATCGTCTGCAATGTCTTATTGAACTTCAAAGTGATCGTGCTGCCGGATACCGTGCCGCTCGTCGGCTTCGGCAGCGTCGTGCTGGTCGTGTTCGAGACCGCCCGGTTCGAGAAAGCGACGACCTTGTTCCCCGACTTGTCCTGCAGCGGCCTGTCGCCGACCGAGTAAGACAGCTTAACCGTCTGACCTACGGCGACGCCCGCCAGAAGAGTCAGTCGGACTTGCGTGCCGCTAACCGCCACCTCGCTGACCTGTCTCGGCGTATCGTTGACCGTGACGTAGTAATTCGACGCGTAAGGAACCGAATTCTCGTCGAGCTCCTCGTTGTACGTGAGCTGAATGACAGCCCCGTCCATCGTCGCGTTCGACAGCGAAGGCGCCGTCGTATCCGAGCCGATCGTCTGCAGCGTCCAGCGATAGTCGTTCAGAATGCCGGGGAAGTTGTTCCCCGCCGCATCGGCGATGGCGTTCGCCGGCACGTGGATGATGTACTGAAGCGACTTCGAGAACGACTTGGTCGGATACAAGGTGACGACTCTGGGATCCGGATCGGACGCGTCGTCCGGTCCGATCGTCAGGGGAACCGATCCGGTCGCGCCGGTCTTGGGAATCGCTTCTCCCATCGCCCCGGGCGCGATCTTCACCGGTTCGCTGAACGTCATCTTGAGTACCGCGCCGGTCAGCGGCAGATAATTCGAGCCGGACGCCGGAGACGTGCTCACGAGCTCGGGCGGAGTCGTATCCGTCGTCGTCGTGAATCTCCAGGTCGAGATGTCCGTCGAAGCGATCCCCTTGTACAGATTGCCGGAGAGGTCGGAGAAGGCGTTCTCATCGATCGTCACGGCGTAGACCATGTTCGGCTTGAAGCTCTGGTAATGGCTGATCGTGATCGTATCGGTGCCCGCTCCGGACACGTCGCTCGAATCCGCCGGGATCGTCTGCAGCGGCACGCCCGCGGACAGATCCCGGATCACGATGTTGCCGTCTCCCGGAATGACCGGTTCGCTGAATTTCAAGACGAGATCGCTGCCCAGATCGGAGACGTTCGCGCCCTTCGCCGGCGAATACGAGATGGCGGTCGGCTTCGTCGTATCCTTGGAGCTCGTATGGAAGTTCCAGGATTGGGTGTCGCCGATGCCCGCGTACGGTTCCCCGCCGCTGGCTCCGACGAACGCGCCCGCATCGATCTGAACGTAATAATCCGCGCCGGACTTGTAGTCGGTCGTTGCCGGAGGCTCGATGACGACATTCCTCGACTGGCTGAGGCGAACGTTTGACTCGTCCCTTACTTCATACGCAGCAACGGTCGAGAAAGTTTTGGAATCCTTGATAATAATATTTCCATTGCCGACTTTGACGTCGTCTTTGAAGCGGATAAAGAGCTTGCTGTTCACCGGAACGGACCGGGCGTCGTCCGCTGGAACGAACAGCTTCGCTTCGGGAGCGGAAGACGCCGCCGCGATCCGCACTTCGGTTCCGGATGCCGAAGCCGCGAACGCTCCGGCGGCGCTGACGGACTGCATGACGAGCAAGGCGGCCAAGGCCCCTGTCAACTTGTGAAAACGGCGCAAAACAATTCCTCCCACAGATATCGGTTAGAAGACACACTTGTACCTTATATGTCGGTCGGGGGTCGGTATATTTTTAGGGACTAAACTCACAGATGGCCCAAATAACGCACAAAAAAGCCGCCCCTTCGGTCCGGAAACCGAAAAAGAGCGGCTGCTTATCTTGTTGCCTCTTGTTGCCGTGCGGATTAAGCCAGCGCGCCTTGCTTGAGAGCTTCGACGCGGTCGAGGCGTTCCCAAGGCAGGTCCAGATCGCTGCGGCCGAAGTGGCCGTACGCGGCCGTCTGCTTGTAGATCGGACGGCGCAGATCCAGCATCTTGATGATGCCGGCCGGACGCAGGTCGAAGTTGCTGCGGATCAGCTCGACGAGCTTCTCTTCCGCGACTTTGCCCGTGCCGTACGTATCGACGTTGATCGATACCGGGTTGGCGACGCCGATGGCGTAAGCGAGCTGAATCTCGCACTTGTCGGCCAGGCCGGCGGCGACGATGTTCTTCGCCACGTAGCGGGCGGCGTAAGCGGCGGAACGGTCGACCTTCGTCGGGTCCTTGCCGGAGAACGCGCCGCCGCCGTGACGGGCGTAACCGCCGTACGTGTCGACGATGATCTTGCGGCCCGTCAGGCCCGCGTCGCCTTGCGGTCCGCCGATGACGAAGCGGCCGGTCGGGTTGATGAAGAACTTGGTGTCCGCATCCAGCCATTCCGACGGAACGACCGGCCGGATGACATGATTGCGAATGTCGTCCTGGATTTGCTCCAGCGTGATCTCTTCCGAATGCTGCGTGGACACGACGATCGTATCGACGCGGGTCGGCTTGCCGTCGACGTACTCGATGGTCACTTGCGTCTTGCCGTCCGGGCGCAGGTAACCGAGCGTTCCGTTCTTGCGCACTTCGGACAGGCGGCGGGACAGACGGTGCGCCAGAGCGATCGGCAGCGGCATCAATTCCGGCGTCTCGTTTGTGGCGAAGCCGAACATGAGGCCTTGGTCGCCGGCGCCGATGTCGGCGTTCTCCTGCAGGACGTCCTTGCCGTCGCGGCTCTCGAGAGCGGCGTTGACGCCTTGGGCGATGTCGGCGGATTGTTCGTTAAGCGAAGTCAGGACGGCGCAAGTGCTGGCGTCGAAGCCGTACTTGGCGCGCGTATATCCGATCTCCCGGATCGTGCTGCGGACGATGGCGGGAATATCTACGTAATCCGCGCGGCTGCTGATCTCGCCGATAACCAGAACGAGACCGGTCGCGACGGAGACTTCGCAGGCTACGCGGGCATGAGGATCCACTTCCAGAAAGGCGTCGAGCACCGCGTCGGAAATTTGGTCGCAAATCTTGTCCGGATGTCCTTCCGTGACCGATTCGGACGTAAAGAGGTGTCTTCCTTGAATCGACAACTCCCCAGCCTCCCCTACACAAAAAATGAACCTTTTCCGGTAGGAAAAGGTTGTCAGACAGACCTTCAGATGATAATGATACCGGAATTGTCGAGGAGTGTCAATGGACCTTCGCCTATTCGAAATGCGTTACAACAGCGTCTGCTGGGCCTGCTGAACGAGCCGCTTCGTGATGCCTCCGCCGACTGCTCCCGCTTCCCTGGCCGTGATGTTCCCCAGGTAAGGCGTGCCTCCCGCCGCTCCCGGAACGCTGCCCAGTTCGCCGGCAAATTCCGCGTCCAGCGATCCCGTCCCCGGCTGCCCGAACGGCACTCCAAGCTCCGAAGCGATCTCGTACTTCATCTGATCCAGCGCCTTCTGACATTCCGGCACCAGCTTGCGGTTCCTGCTTCTGCTTGCCATCTTCCTCAGGCACCTCCTTTGAATGTTGACGGTCTTAGTATGCTCGGGACCGGTTCATCGGAGGCGTATGACATTATGGAACCATGGGGAAAATGTAGAAGCTGCGGCGCCGCCGCCCGTTCAGCCGGCGCTCTTGGCGTTCTTGTCGCTGAGCTTCTCGAACTCGACTTCCAGCTTGAAGACGCGCTTGTTCAAGGTCTGGACTTCGTACTCCTTCTCCTGGGTGTTCGCGTCGACCCGCTTCAGCAAGGCAATGACGTCGTCATTCTGATGTTCTTCGATGCGGCGAACGACCTGCAGAACCTCGCGCTGGCCTTGCTCGAGCGTCAGCTGTCCCGCCTCCAGATGGCCGAGCCGGGCGATCACCCGCTGCTGGCTCGCTTCTAATTCGGACATGCGCCCGACCATCTGCTGCTGCCCCTCCTCCAGGCCGGCGACCCGCTCCTTCAGATCGGCTACATCCGATTTTAATCCGCCTACTTCTGCCTTTAAACCAGCTACATCCGTCTTTAATCCCGCTACATCCGTCTTGAGCCCCGCCACGTCCGTCTTCAAGTCCTTGATGTCCGCCTGAATCGTTCCTAGCGAGCCCATGATCTGCTTCAGAACTTCCTCCACGTGTTCATCTCCCGTCTCGACTTGTTTGCTTGTCTTTATTGTAGCATAAGTCGGCGGGAACATACATTCCTATTTTCTAGGTTTTAAAAAATCTTCCAGAGCCGCGCGCCAGTGCCGCAGCTCCTTGAAACCGTTGCGAAGCAGCGCCCGCTGCCCCAATACGGAGTAGGCGGGCCGAGGCGCCGGACGCGGGAATTCCTCCGTCGTGCAAGGGATCAACCGCACATCGATGCCGCTTATCTCGAAGATCGCCTTGGCGAACTCGTACCAGGTGCATTCTCCCCCGTTCGAAGCGTGGTACACGCCGTAACGCTCCGTCCCAGCCAGCTCCGTCAAGAAGCAAGCCAGGTCGTATGTGTACGTCGGCGATCCCCTCTGATCGTCGACGACCCTCAATACCGAATGCTGGCTCGCCAGCTGAAGCATCGTCCGGACGAAGTTCGCTCCATGCGCGCCGTACACCCACGACGTTCTCGCGATGAACGTCCGCGAGCAAGCTTCCAGCGCCAGACGCTCCCCCTCCAGCTTCGTTCTGCCGTATACGGTACGGGGATTCGCGGCATCCTCTTCCTTATAGGGCTCCGTCCCCTGCCCGTCGAACACATAGTCCGTGCTGACGCAGACGAGCTTCGCTCCGACGGCTTCCGCCGCTTCCGCCACGTGCCGCGTTCCAAGCGCGTTAACCCGGTACGCTTCTTCCGGCTCGCTCTCCGCCCGGTCGACCGCGGTATACGCCGCCGTATGAATGATCGCGTCCGGCCGGATGGCGGCAACCGCGGATCGGCACTGCTCCCCGTCGGCCACGTCAAGACGGCTGCGATCGAGGCCGATCCATTCGACGTCCTCCCGCGGAAGCCGCACCAGCTCCTGCCCGAGCTGGCCTCCGGCTCCGGTTACCATGATTTTCATCCGCCGCTCACCCATCTCTGCGATACTCTCCCGTCTCGATCCGGCGAAGCCACTCCTCGTTGCGCAAATACCACTGAATCGTCTCCTTGATCCCGATCTCGTACGGATACTGCGGGGTCCACCCGAGCTCCCGGCGAATCTTGGAGGCGTCGATCGCGTAGCGGCGGTCGTGACCGGGCCGGTCCGACACGAAGGAGATCAGCGATTCCGGCTTGCCCAGCTCCTTCAGAATCGTCCGAACGACATGCAGGTTCGTTCTCTCGTTGTTCCCCCCGACGTTGTAGATCTCCCCGTTCCGCCCGTAGTGGATGACCAGGTCGATCGCCCGGCAGTGGTCCTCCACGTACAGCCAGTCCCGCACGTTGAGGCCGTCCCCGTAGACGGGCAGCGGCTTGTCGGAGAGAGCCCGGCCGATCATAAGCGGAATCAGCTTCTCCGGGAATTGGTAAGGGCCGTAATTGTTGGAGCAGCGCGTAATGTTGACCGGCAGGCCGTACGTCTCGGAGTATGCCCGAACGAGCAGGTCGGCTCCGGCTTTGCTGGCGGAATAGGGACTGTTCGGCGCGAGCGGCGTCTCTTCGGTGAACAGACCCTCGTCTCCTAGAGTTCCATACACCTCGTCCGTCGATACTTGCACGAAGCGTTTAACGCCGTATTGCTTCGACAGCTCGAGCAGGGTTTGCGTCCCCAGAACATTCGTTCTCACGAAGAGATCCGGCTGCGCGATGCTGCGATCCACGTGGGATTCGGCCGCGAAGTTGACGACGACATCGAACCCTTCCTGGAAAAGAGGCTCCAGCTTGCCGCGATCGCCGATGTCTGCGCGAACGAACCGGTAGGCCGGCAGCTTCTCGACTTCGGCCAGATTATCCAGGTTGCCGGCGTACGTGAGAAGATCGACGTTGACGATCTCGTACTTCGGATAGGCGCGCGCCGCGTATTGAACGAAGTTGCTGCCGATGAAGCCGGCTCCTCCCGTAATAAGCAATCTCAATCGGTTCACCCTCTAACCCGTTAATAGACGAAGTCGATCTCCGCGTCGGCCAGCAAGGGATGCCGGGAATCCTTGGCGGACAAAATCGGCTGCGCCGTCGGCCAATCGATGCCGAGCGCCGGATCGTCCCATGCGATCCCCCTGTCGTGAGCGGCGGAATAAGGCGCATCCACCTTATATAGAACTTCCGTATGGTCTTCCAGCGTGCAGAATCCGTGGGCGAATCCTTGCGGGACGAGCAGTTGCCGCTTGTTGTCGGCGGACAGCTCGTAGCCCTCCCATTGGCCGAAGGTAGGAGACCCTCTGCGGATATCTACGACCACGTCCAGGATGGAACCCGCCACTACCCGGACCAGCTTCGTCTGCGCGAACGGCTGCAATTGGTAATGGAGCCCTCGGAGAACTCCCTTCTGCGCGGAGAGCGAATGATTGTCCTGAACGAACTCCATGTCGATTCCGTGGAGCCGGAATTTCTCCTTGCTGTAGCTCTCCATGAAGAAGCCCCGCGAATCGCCGAACACGTCCGGCTCGATCAGCTTGACTCCCCGCAACTTGCCCTCGGTTACTCTCACCGGCTAGGTCACCTCGCTTCGTCGCATCGTACATGTATATGCCGGCAGCGGCTTCCCGTCCACGGAATCTCCCCAACGAAGAGGCCCATTACGCGCACAAAATGAAAGAGACCAAGCCGCATCTGGATGCGACTTGATCCCTGGAGGATTCTGATGGTCTTGCTATCTCCTCTTGGTCTTCCTTTTGAGCTTACTTCCTTTTGACCTTACCCTTTGATCTCGACGGTTACGATATTGGACGTTCCTTCGCTGGAGCCGCCGGTTACTTCGACCAGGAAATAGTAGATTCCCGGTTCGAGGTTGCTAATCTTGGCCGAGGTGGAAGACGGGCTCAGCGTCCTATCCAAAGCCGCTTCTTCCCAGCTCGCCTGATCCGCCGATTGCTTGACGACGATGCCGTCCGCCTTGGAAGCGCCCGGCCAGCTGAGCGTCACGGCGTTCTTGCTCACGGAAGCCCGGAGCGACTTGATCGGCGTCGGCGCCCGATCCGACGTTACCCGGATGACGTTCGAATCGCCTTCGTTGTCGCCGCCGGCCACGACGAGCTTGAACTTGTACTTCGTAATCGCTTCGAGACCGGTCACCGTCGCGGTGGACGTTCTTCCGTCCGCGCTGACCTCGACCTCTCCCATCGCGGATGCGATCCAGTTCTCCCCGCTGCCGTCGTCCGGCGATTGCATAATCGCGACGGAGGACGCATCGACGGGTGTTGTCCATCTGAAAGTCGCTTTGCTATGCGTCTTGAGCGTATTCGCGAAGTTCTTCACCGGCGATGCGGCGGTCTTGCCTTCGACCTTGTTCGAGGTGCCCGAATAGGGGCCGCCTTCGACCACAACGTCGAACACGTACGTATGGTTCGGCCTCGGCAGACCGGAGACCGTCGCCGTCTTGGCGGAAGACGATACGGTCGTCGACTTCACCTTGGTGTCGCCGTCCCACGCTTCGACCGTAATTTTCTTGGCGTTTTTCGTTTGCGGCCAGACCAGGGAGACGCTGTTCATGGTCGATTTGGTTACGGCCAGCTCCTGGATGGGAACATACGGCGCATCGGTCGTTACGCTTGCTTCCTTGGAATAGACAGGTACGGCTCCGCCCTGGAGCGCCAACCGGAAGACATAGTCGCGGCTCGGCTCCAGATCCGTGACGGTCGCTTCGGTTGCGTTCAATGCGATCGTTCCATGGGCGGCAGGCACCCAATCGTTTCCTGCCTTCTGTTCGATCGTGACCGACGTATAAGAGCCGGCCAACCTGGACCAGCGGAACGACGCGGTTCTGTCCGTCTTCGCCGAACTCGAGAAGGAGGCGATCGGAGTCGCGGCCGTCGTCGCGGCCACTTCGTTCGACGTTCCGTTGTTGGCTCCGCCGGTGACGACAAGACGGTAAGAGTAATTCTTGTTCGACTCCAGACCGCTTACCGTTACGCTGACGGACGGAGCGGAGATCGTCGGTCTCTGGAGCGTGGTCCAGTCGGTCGTGTCGGTCTTCTGCTGCAGAACGATCGATTTGGCATTGACCGCTCTCGTCCACTTCAGCTGCACGCTCGTCGTCGCGGCGGGACGGGCGAGCTCCAGCGAATCCATCGGCGTCGAAGGAGTCGTGAAGGCGATCGTCGCGTTGGAATACCCGGCGTTCTCGCCTTTGGTCACTTGCAGCCGGAATTGATAGTCGGTGCCCGCCAGCAATCCCTTTACAGTGGCGCTTGTCGCCGTTTGATTCTGGGTCGCCGCGTTCGTCCATTTCTTGCCGCCGTCCGTGGACTGCTGGACGTTGACGGCAGACGCTCCCACAGGAGCCGTCCAGGCTAGATCCGCAGTGCTGCCTCCCTTATAGGAGGCGCTCAGATCCTGGATCGGCTTCTCCTTCGTCTTTACCGTTACCTTGTTGGAGTCGCCCTCGTTCCTGCCGCCGGTCACGCGCAGCTTGAACTGGTACGACTTAAGGGGAGCCAGTCCCGTGACCGTCGCCGACTTCGCGTTCTTCTCAAGCGATGAGTTCGTCTGCGACACGGTCCACTGAGCGCCGTCAACCGACTGCAGAATCTCGACCTTCTCCGCTTGCTCGGCCGGACTCCAGGCGAAGGAGGCTTCGGCTCCGACGACGGACGTGTTTTTGAAATTCGTAATGGCGATGCCGGCCGTTCTTACGGCTTGCGCGTTCGAGGGGCCGCTGTTCAAGCCCCCGGTAACGTTCAGCCGGAACAAGTAATCCGTTCTGGGCGCGAGCCCGGTGACGGTACCCGTCTTGGCGCTGCCCGGCAGGGCTTTGGTCAGCGCGTTCGTCCAGGTCTGTCCCGAATCCGTGGACTTCTGGATCATGACGCTCTCCGCCCCGTCCAGCGCTCCCCAATTGAAGACGGCTGTCGTAGAGTTCGCGGATGCGAGCGCGAAGTCTTCGGCCGGCACGTACTCTCCGACTCCGACTTCCAGCCAGGCGTCGCGTACTTTGCTCGTGATCGTATCCTTCTTGGCCTGAGTCAGCCCCGGAAGAGTCTTCACGGCTTCGATATAAGCGTCCTTCGCTTCCACGAAATTCGCCGTCGGGGACAGCAGATGATAGTTCAGAATATTGTAGGTGAGCTGTCCAAGCACTTTTTTTCCGTTCAGCCCGATGTTGGCTTTGTCGATCTTCGTCGCGATCAGGTATGCCGCGTGATTGGGAATGCCGCTGTTATAATGAACGCCGCCGTTATCATGCTGCTCGTCGTCGGGCAGGTAGACGTATTCGCTCATAGCGGCAGGCTGGCCGTACTTCCTCGGATTAGCCAAGCTTCTCGCCGGATTGCCGGTGTTCTCGCCCATCTCCCAGTCGTCGGAGTCGATGACCGATGCCATAATGTCCGAGATCGCTTCGTTAAGCGCTCCGGACTGGTTGCGGTATTCGAGACCGACCGTATATTCGGTTACGCCATGGGTCAGTTCGTGGGCGACGACGTCGAGAGAGCAGGACATGCAATTCACTCCGCCGTCGCTTAGATCTCCGCTGCCATCCCCATAAAACATGGCATCCCCGTACCAGAAGGCGTTGTCCATCGGTTGGCCGTTCGCGTCGACATGAACGAAGGACAGAATATCCATGCCTTTGCCGTCGATGCTCTCTCGCCCGTAATTCGTCTTGTAAAATTGGTAGACGAGATTCGTGTTAAAGTGAGCGTCGACCGCGGCCGGGTCGTTAAACGTATTCGTCTTGCTGTTGATGAAGTAGTATTCGTCGTTAGCGGGGTTCGGATCGAAATAACTGTTCTGGTAATCGAACGTTCCCATGAACGAGGGGTTCGTCTGATCCGCCATGATGTAGAAAGTTCCGTCGGTGTCCAGCACCTTGGCGACTTTGAGAGATTTTGACTTGCCGTCATAGCCTCTGCCGGATCCCGATGCATTGGACATGGCGGCTTCGTTCAGCTTGTTGTATTGATCGATGACGGCCCCGCTCGCCGCGTCGACGTAGCCGATCCAGTCGCCGAACTTCGGCTGTACGAAGCTGAGAGAGACCTCGTAAGCCAAGTAGTTTTGGCCGTTGTAAGGATAAATGATCAGCTTGGCCGTCGGCTTCGGAGTCGCGATCTTGCCGAGGCGGGTCTCCAGCTCGATCGGGGAACCCAGCTCCGCTTCCAGACTCGTCTTGAAGGTCTCGATCGCTTCGGAGGATGTCAGCTCGGGAGTCGCGCTCACTTCCGATAAATCCATGGCCGCCGAAGCGCCGTTCTGAACGGAATAGACCTTCTTGGACCCGTTCAGATTTACCTGCATGTATTCTCCGTAAACCGGAATGTTCTTATAGCTTCTCTGAAGCAAATAATGCGTCTGACCGGTCGAATCTACTTTTTTGTTGCGAACCATGAATTGAGGGCCCGCTGCCGTCCGTGCATTCGTTCCCGCGAACCTGCTCGCGGCGAAGTTCAGCACGTCCTGATCCTGAGAGAGGAAGCCCGATTGCACGCCTTCGGTTAACCCTCTCTTAAGAGGTTTGGCCGAGGTCGATGCCTCTTGCGCGCTTGCCGTGCCGATAGGTACTGCAAGGGCAAGAGATAAGAGTAGTGCGATGATGAATTTCGCCTTGGTGGACATGGACTTCCCCCTACTGGAATCGACTAATAGATTACACGATTAATATACCATCTTCTAGGACGTTCGCTAGGGGGAAAAATACCTAGTTTACCAAAAAAATATGACTTTCGCCGGATAAAAAGAACCGCAAGGCTGAGAGACAGCCCTGCGGTTCTACTTGGCGTATTCGTATTTAGGATAGCTTGCTTGCATCCATGCCTACTGCAGCTGGTAGCTTCCCCGAACGAGCACGATCAGTCCGTTCTTCTGGTTCGGATCGGGCTGAACTCCTCTTCCGCCCCGTGGGAATAAGATCAGGTGGTTCGCGGCCACCGGCTTGCCCGGCGCGATATCCAGACCGTCCGTCATGTCGGAGAGGCCGTTCGCGTCCGTGCTGTAAGCGACCGCCTTCCCGCTGCGAACGATGAGCTCCCCGCCGTCCTGCACGATAATCTTCTTGCCCGCCGGCACGGTGACGACTTCCAGCTTGCTCGCGGCCGCGGATCCGGCCCCCGTTCCTCCCTGGATCTCCGCCAGCTTCTGATCCACGTAGGACTTCGTCACGATCGGATCGTCGGTGGAACCGGGGGTGGCCGAGTTGGTCTCGGCGTCCGAATGCCAAGGTCTGTAGATGAGCGTAGCGGCGCTTATGAGCAGCAGAGCGGCCGCCACCCCCAGGAATCGCTTGAACAACGCGTTAACCTCCTAAGCTGTCGATCAGTTGGAAGACGCAGTTGAATTCTCTTTGGTCCAGTCGTTCTCGAAGAACCATCTGAACTCCTGCTCGGCTACCAACTTCTTCGAGTTCTGAGTGACTTCATATATTCTAGCATAATAGACATAATCGCTGTAGAACGTATCGTAATTCAAGTCCTTGGTAAGCGTAACTTTATTGTTCGTTCCAGGCTTCAGCGATTTATCCTTGTCTCCGTCGATGTCCAGATCCTCGGAATAATACGTGTACGTCTTGCCCTCGTCCGGATCGAAGCCTTCAAGCGCAAGAACCAGCTTATGATCCTTTGGAACGGCATTTACGGTCATATCTTTATCCAACGTATAGTTCAAATCCAGATTCATCGTCGGCGCCAAGACGTTCGGCGTGAACTTATTGATCGTCAACTTGTAGTTGAGCATCGGAACGTCTTTCAATCTGGACAACGTTCTCTGCTCGACCGGCAAGTTGAATTTCACGGTATTCAGATAGGCATCCGGAACAGCCGTACCCGTCGAATACTTGGTGTCCGTTATGCCTTCACCGATGATCAGTCGAAGATTGGACGTCGAATAATTCTGAGGAAGCACCGTGGTGAAGCTGATCAGCGACTTATTGTTCGGATTGATGTTGCCTTCTCCGGCATTCGTCGTAGCCGGGAACGTATCTCCGTTCTCGTTCACGAAGTAGCCGACCAAATTCGAAGGAGTTATCGTCCGAAGCTCGTTGTTCGTAAGCATTACTTGTACGTCGAACACCTTCGAAGTCGTGCTGTTATAGATATTGACCGTCTTAATAGTCGCCGTCGACTTGCTTCCGACTCTAGCGATCTGATAGTTCCGATCGACGGCATAGACCGGAATAGCCGTCTGAGAGGACGTTCCGAGCAGTTCTCCGGCCTTGGTCGACGTCTTATCGTCCTTCTGGTCGTTAATGATCAGCTTCGCTTTCGTGAAGCTATAGTTGGTTGGCAGCTTGGCATAGACATCAAGATCTACATAGGCTCCGGCGTTCAGACCGAACGTGTTGTCCGTCGCTACCGTCTTGAAGTCCAGCTTCACCTTGTCATCGAGATAGAAGTAGCCTGTAATGTTCGGGATGGCAATAGAAGTTGTCGACTTATTCGTAATTCGAACTCGGGCGGACAACACGTCCTGGGTCCCCCACGGCTGTCGGGTGAGCTGCGCGAGATTAAACTGATAGGTTCCATTGCTTGTCGCGTAATTAAACGTATCGGTAGCCGTCGAAGTCGTCGGACCTCCGAACTGGATCTGGTAGGAACCGACAGGAAGATTGATGGTAGCGTCTTCGCCGTTGCTCTTGACGATAACCAGCTTGGCCCCCGTCGTCTTCACGGTGGATGGGATGGTTGCCGTTAACTTGAACTCCTTGCGCTTCAGCGGATCCATGACCAGATCTGCGGTGTCTTCCGGGGTCGCCTCATACATCTCGCCGCCCGCCGCGACTATGTAGTACTTGTATTTGCTCAAAGTGACTGACTTCTTGCCCATGTTGTTGTATACAAAGTTAACCGTAACAAATGTATCGTCGCCGGACGAGCCGACAGTAGCGGAAGCGATCTTGGAGTATAGGGTCGTATTACTGAAATAGATCGGTTTAATCGCGCCGGCGGCAGTCACGTTGGTGAAGGCTGTCGGGAACGTGAACTTGCCGAGGCTGCGCTCGTAGTTCGCTGCCGAGAAGTCGAACTTCACGATGTTCAGCGAGAGGTCGGACAGCTTAATGTATTCGCCTACTTGCGCATACACCGTGATGAACGTCTTCGTCTTGGAAGCGACCTTCGTGACCTTGGCGTCGGCGGCGGCCGTCTTGATCGAATAAGTGCCCCCTACGGAATTCTTCAAGCGGAACCAGTAATCCATCAAGTTGAGCTCGGAAGCTCCGCCGTTATAGATGCTTAAAGTAAACGCTGCAATCTGGCCGTTGTCCGAAGGAACCAGCGAGGCGTCGACCAAATTGATATAGCTTGATCCCGATAACATGATCGGCTTGACAAACTTGGAGATTGTCGAGATCTGTGAAGTAGCGGCTGTCGCCGCAGATGCCTTGTGTTCGCCTGTGAAAGAGATAAGCGGGGTTGCAACCAACGCGAAGGCCGTTACGCTTAGCAGTAGCTTCTTGCCTTTGTCTGCGTGGTTCCGAGCCTTCGGATTGTTCTGACCGTTCGTACGTTGATCCATCGGTACATAGTCCTCCCTGATCATGATTGCATCTAGTATAGACTTCCAAAATGAATAGAACGTGAATGAATCCTGAAAATGGTCTCAAAGCAGATTTTGGCACTCTATGTACTATATACGTCTTGATTAGGCAAAAAGTTGTAGCGATGCAGTAAAAACAAGCCAGGGCTATCTACATAGCCCTGGCTTGTTGACGTTCCGGAATTACTTGGATTTGGTGTAGATCTGGATCTCGTCGGATTCGCCCTCGTTGGCTCCTCCAATGACGACAAGTTTAAAGCGGTAAGACTTCTCGGGAGACAATCCCGTCACTGTCGCAGAAGTAGCCGTATTGCTAATCGGTCCCGTTGCCGCCGCAACCCAATCGCCGCCGTCATACTGAAGGAGGGTGACGAATTCCGCGCCTTTCAGCGACTTCCAACGCAAGGTGACGCTCTTGGATGTAATATTGCTCGAACTGAGCTTCTCGACCCGATCAGCATAAGTCGTTACTTCTACGGGATCGGATGTTCCGTCATTCGGACCGCCCGTAACCTTGAGAGTAAACAAATAAGATTTGTTCGGAGTCAGTCCCGTAAAGAGATAATTTGTCGAAGTTTTGGCGGTAGACGTCCATCTCCACGTCTTGCCATTGTCTTCGGATTTGCCGACTTGAACCGTCTTGGCATTGGTTGGGATCTTGCCCCATACCAACTTCACGGAATTGATTCCTCGTACAAACGTGAAGTCGTTGATTGGCGCTCCGGACGTCGTGACGGACAGCTCATTGGACGTTCCCTTCCGGTCGCCCATCGTCACTTCCAGCTTGAACAGATACGTCGTTCCCGGAGATAATCCGTTCACCGTTGCCGATGTCGCGCTGCCGTCTACCGTAGCCACTGTCGTCCAGGTTCCGCCGTTATTCGTTGACCTCTTCACTGCGATGCTCGTCGCGTCCGCAACGGCCTTCCAGGAGAAGCCAATGCTTTTCGGTCCCTTGGTAGGTGCCGACAACGTGGTGACCTGCTGCTGCAGAGTCTTCAGTGTTACATAGTTCGATTCTCCAGCGTACCTTCCGCCTTCGACGTACAGTCTGAACTTGTAGCTCGTATCGCCTGTCAGACCGGTTGCCTTCGCCGTCGTAGCCGTCTTGCTAATCGTTCCGGTATTCGCGTCTATCCATGCTCCTTGCGCCGCGTCCCAGTACTGAATCTTGAGCGACGTTGCGTCCGCTACGCGATTCCACTTGAACGAAGCGGTCGTATCCGTACGGGCCGTGTAGGCAAGGGATTCGACGTGCAATCCATCCGTTGTCACTTCAATCGGATCGGATGTTCCTTCGAACGCCCCTCCCGTGACCTTCAATGCGAACAGATACGTCTTGTTCGGAGTCAGCCCCGTAAACGTGTAGCTCGTTGCAGTCTTCGTAATCGTGCTCCATCTCCAGGTCTTCCCGCCGTCCTCCGACTTGCCGGCTTGGACGGTCTTCGCGTTGGTCGCAATCTTGCCCCATACCAGCTTGATCGAAGTCGTGCCCGGCACAATCGTGAAGTCGTTGATTGGCGCTCCGGACGTCGTGACGGACAGCTCGTTGGACGTTCCCTTCCGGTCGCCCATCGTCACTTCCAGCTTGAACAAATACGTCGTGCCCGGGGACAATCCATCCACCGTTGCCGATGTCGCGCTGCCGTCTACCGTAGCCACTGTCGTCCAGGTTCCGCCGTTATTCGTTGACCTCTTCACTGCGATGCTCGTCGCGTCCGCAACGGCCTTCCAGGAGAAGCCAATGCTTTTCGGTCCCTTGGTAGGTGCCGACAACGTGGTGACCTGCTGCTGCAGAGTCTTCAGCGTCACATAGTTCGATTCTCCGGCGTACCTTCCGCCTTCGACGTACAGTCTGAACTTGTAGGTCGTATCGCCTGTCAGACCGGTTGCCTTCGCCGTCGTAGCCGTCTTGCTAATCGTTCCGGTATTCGCGTCTATCCATGCTCCTTGCGCCGCGTCCCAGTACTGAATCTTGAGCGACGTTGCGTCCGCTACGCGATTCCACTTGAACGAAGCGGTCGTATCCGTACGGGCCGTGTAGGCAAGGGATTCGACGTGCAATCCATCCGTTGTCACTTCAATCGGATCGGATGTTCCTTCGAACGCCCCTCCCGTGACCTTCAATGCGAACAGATACGTCTTGTTCGGAGTCAGCCCCGTAAACGTGTAGCTCGTTGCAGTCTTCGTAATCGTGCTCCATCTCCAGGTCTTCCCGCCGTCCTCCGACTTGCCGGCTTGGACGGTCTTCGCGTTGGTTGCGATCTTGCCCCATACCAGCTTGATCGAAGTCGTGCCCGGCACAATCGTGAAGTCGTTGATTGGCGCTCCGGACGTCGTGACGGACAGCTCGTTGGACGTTCCCTTCCGGTCGCCCATCGTCACTTCCAGCTTGAACAAATACGTCGTGCCCGGGGACAATCCATCCACCGTTGCCGTTGTCGCGCTGCCGTCTACCGTAGCCACTGTCGTCCAGGTTCCGCCGTTATTCGTCGACCGCTTCAACGCGATGCTCGTCGCGTCCGCGACTGCCTTCCAGGAGAAGTCGATATTCCTCGGCCCCTTGGTTGGCGCCGACAACGTGGTGACCTGCTGCTGCAGAGTTTTAAGGGTCACATAGTTCGATTCTCCGCCATACTTGCCGCCTTCAACATACAGCCTGAACTTGTAACTCGTATCGCCGATCAAATCGGTTGCTTTGGCCGTTGTGGCCGTCTTGCTGATCGTTCCGGTATTGGCATCTACCCAAGTGCCTTGTGTTTCGTCCCAGTATTGAATGATCAGAGAAGTAGCATCCGATACGCGATTCCACTTAAAAGAGGCTGTCGTATCCGTACGGGTCGTGTACGCGAAAGAATCGACGTGCAACCCTTCCGTCGTCACTTCGACCGGATCGGCGGTTCCGTCATTCGCACCGCCGGTTATTCTAATCGTGAGCAGATAAGTCTTGTTGGGCGTCAATCCCGTAAAGGTATAGCTGGTGGAAGTCTTTGTAATCGATGTCCATCTCCACGTTTGGCCGTTGTCTTCTGAACGGCCCGCTTCTACCTTCGTTGCATTCGCCGGCGCCTTCGGCCATACCAACTTTACCGAAGTCGTTCCGGGAACAACAGAAAGCTCGGTGATGGGATTGCTAGTCGTCTTAACGCTGATCAGATTTGAAGTTCCAGCATTAGCGCCATTACTTACAATGAGTTTTAGTTTATAGGTGGTATTCGCAGATAAATTATTGATAACGGCTTCCGAAGCTTGCGGATCCACTTGTTGAGAATACCAGGTCGATCCATTCATCGACCGTTCCAAGGAGATCGCCGTCGCTCCGACCGCTTGAGTCCATTTCACTTTGATGCTGGTTTGCGTCGCTTCTACTTGCTCCAAATCCGCAATCGGTCTTGAATCCGTTTGGACCGTTAATACTTTAGATTCGCCTTCATATGTTCCGCCGGTAACAATTAACTTAAAGTAATACTTCGTGTAGGTCTCTAGATTGGTTACGGTTGTCCCCGTAGAAGTGGTATTCTGAGTGGCGGCAGCCGTCCAATCCGCTTCATTCGTAGACTGCAGAACTTCTATATTGGTGGCATCTCGGGCCGAA
Organism: Cohnella xylanilytica; assembly: GCF_014212175.1. Taxonomy (GTDB): domain Bacteria; phylum Bacillota; class Bacilli; order Paenibacillales; family Paenibacillaceae; genus Cohnella; species Cohnella xylanilytica. The sequence goes on from NZ_JACJVR010000069.1 coordinate 45,639, forward strand.
CTCCACGTTAACGTGACCGAGTTCGCTGTTTTCGAATTTAAATATAAGCCGATTTTCGATATGACAGTGTCTGCTGATACAAGGCCGCTTGCAACGCTAAACATTAGCATTATCGCTAGCATAAATGCTATTGATCGTTGTCGGATGGTTTTCAAGACTCAACCTCCTCATTTCATAGTATATTTCCTTTTTTGGAAACCACCGATTTCCTCCATCATAACATAGGGTGAGAGAGAACAAAAATTCCATGAAATGAAATTATTTTAATCTAATTTCTATAGAAAAAGGGGCGAGCAGATGCTCGCCCCTTCTCTAGATCTTAGGATAATTACTTAACCGTGATTTCCGTATCAACCTTAACCGTATTGCCGTTCTTGTCTTGGATCAGATCGTCCGCAGACACGAACTTGATAACGATTTGTTGGGAAGTCTTGAATACGGAGCCTTCGGTCGATTGAATAACAACATCGCTGTTGCCAGTCGAGACAAGCTCGTAGTTGGCGCTATCCGCTTTGTTGCCGTTGATGTACACTTCAACGCCGCTTGCTGCCAGATCGTCGCTCGCAGTCGTTACATCTTCGCTGAAGGTAACCTTAACTTGAGTGTCGCTCAGCAGCGTGGCCGATTTAGCCTTCGGTGCAACGTTCTCGGTGAGTTCGATCGTCTTGGAGATGTCGCCAGACGTACCGCTCAGCGTGTTGCCGTCAGCATCAACCAGGTTAGCTACTTTGATCGTGCGCTTGCCGGTCGTCTTGATCGTTCCTTCCGGAAGCGTGATGACAACCGTCTTACGGTTGGTGATGAACTCGATCTTGGAGTCGGACGGGATCGTCGTACCGTTGATCAGGAAGTTCTTAGCAACCAGTTGTTCCAGCGTCAGTTCGCCATTGAAGTGCAGTTCCAGCTTGTTGTTGTTGTCCGGATCTTGAGCAACAGGAGTCTCGTCGTCAGCGTCGTATCCAAGCTTCAGAGAACCGCTGTTCGTGCTGGAGTTAACCGTGAACGACAGGGATACCGAAGAAGGATTCGTAGCGTTGCCGGCAACGTCGGTCAGACCTGCAACCTTAACCGTGTACTTACCAGCTTTAAGCTTTTCGTTCGAACCTACATAGTCCGTATCCTTGATCTTCAGAACTGCGTAGCTCTTGTCTTTATTGTCGTTAGCGTTAACGTCATAACCGATCGCGAACTCGAAGTCGGTCAGAGTCTTCTCAGGAGTTACAACGCCGTTCGTAGCCGTGTAAGTGATCTTAACGGACGTCGGAACCGTGTCGGCCAAGTCTTCGCTGAACTTAGCGTAAACCGTTTGGCCGCTAACCGTCGTGCTGGACAGCGTCGGCTTCGTCGTGTCTTTGGACAGCGTCAGGGTCTTCGTTACCGTAGTGCCTTCGTTGCGAACAAGGTCGAAGAACTTGGAGACCTTGAACGTAACCGTCTTGAAGCTGTTCTCGCCAAGAATGTCCGACAGGTCGAACTTAAGGGTGTACGTGTCTTTGTTGTATTCGGTTTGCGTTTGCGGTTCGCCGTCGACAGTCAGCGTAGCGCGGATCGCGTCTGCATCGTTCTCGTCGTCAGCGTCTTGCGGAGCCAGAGCTTCGCTGAACTTAACGGATACGATGCCGCCGTTGGACGTTACGGAAGTAATCGTCGGGTTCGTCGTATCGTTCGGTACTTTCAGCGTTGCGCTGTAATCCGTCAGGTTGTCGTTCAGGTCCGTAGCGCCAACGATGTCCAGATCGTAGGAAGCGTCTTTTTCAAGGCCCTTCGTGATCTTGATCGCGGTAACGTCGCCTTCGGCATCCTTAACAGCTTCGTAAGCGAAGTCGCCATAAGGAAGCTCGGTGCCGTTCAGGGATACAACGCCTTCGTCTTTCAGCGGCTCGCTGAAGGAGATTTTAGCAATCGTACCTTCGAACGTGGTGCCCGTTACGGAAGCTTTCGTGCTATCGGAGATGTACACTTCTTTCTTGTAGGAAGACAAGGAAGAGCCGCTTACGGACTTCAGATCGCTGCTAACTTCGAAGTTAGCGTAGTGATCCTTCAGGCCGCTAATCCTAGCATCGCTCAGATCGAACGTCAGGGTAACCGTCGTTTGATCATCGCTGATCGAAGCGCGCTTAGGCGCGATGCCGTTCAGCTTGAAGTAGGACTTAGTAGGGTCTTGACCTTCGCCGAGGCCATATGCATGGCCGCCTTCAGCGTCGCCCTTCTTAACGCCCTTATTGAACTTAACTTCAACTTGCTTCAGGTTCAGTACGGATACGGAAGATACTCCGAAACCGTCGATCTTAGCGGACAGCTCGGTGGAAGCCAGCGAAGCCGTGCCTTTGTAAGCCGTAACCGTCAGCTTGTAGTCGCCAACAGCTTGCTTAGCCGTCGTGTAGGTGAAAGTGCCGTCAGCGTTCAGCGTAGCGGCAGCAGCTTCAGCCGTACCGATAGCAACCTTAACGCTGTCAACGCCGCCAGCCGTCTTACCCGTTACGGTAATCGTGTCGTCTGCGTTAACAACAGCCTTAGCGTCGGACAGCGGCTTCACTTGCAGAGCTTGGTAAACAGCGTAAGCAAGATCGATCGTTTGACCGCGCGTAGCGTTAGCCGTGTAGTTCGTCGGAACCGGCAGGCCAGCGTCTTGAGCAGCCTTGATGTAAGGAGCAGCCCAAGCAGCAGCGCCGTCAACCGTAGCGCCTTCGACCGGAGTCAGCTTAGCGATGGCAGCAGCAACTTTAACGATTTCTTGAACCGTGATCGTTGCCTTCGGCGCGAACAGTCCGCCGCCTACGCCTTCGACGAAGCCAGCTTTGTTAGCGGCCGTGATAGCGCCCGTGTGCCATTCGCCGGCTTTAACGTCGGAGAATGCGGAAGCCGTCGTGGTGTCTTCGGCTACGCCAGCAACCGCGATAGCGATCGTAGCGAATTCTGCGCGGGTCAGGTTATCTTCCAGATGCGGCTTGCCATCCGGCTTACCCTTCAGAATTTTGAGGTCAACCAGTTGTTGAAGCTTTTGTTCGGTAGTAAGTGCGGTGTCGGCTGCAGAAGCCATGGAGGCAAACATGCCGAAGACCATAGCGAGAGCCAGAAGAAGAGACAAACTTTTCTTCATAACCTTTTTTTCTCCTCCTTGAACAGGAATCTGTAGTTTTGCATGTTTGGAAGATTTGTAGCTCGAATCTCTCATCGGCGTTTCACCCCCTCTCCGGAGTTGAGCATTGTCTATAATTGATGTCTGCATCATGTCGCCTAATTAGGTAGAAACATGTCGCAGAAACTCGTAAACACACAGTAAGAGACGCAAAATAGGCAGGGTAAATTATGCCACTTTCACCATTATACATTGGGCGTACCCAAGCGTAAAGAGAAATCTCTGCGCCATTGCTAGAGAGTAAGGCTTTAGTCCCTCTTATTAAAGACATGATGTTAGACGCACGGCTCGAGAAAAAGTTGCGCTTATTCCGAAATTCATCACACTTTTTTTAACCTGGGCCGCATTCTTGAAACACCGCTTCTTATGTAAGGAGGTTACGTGTCTAAGTATAGCTTGTAGCAGGCATTACGTCACCGCTTAACATTTTCCTGCCGACCCAAGATCGAACAACCTATATATAGGTAGCGAAAAGAAATCCCGGCTCGTCCCTTCGCCTGCCAGGAGGCGATCGGGACAAGCCAGGATCCGGCCATCGCGCCTTACAGCTTCTTAAGCTTCTTCATGACCCGTTCCGCGATGACCGCCGCATCGGCGCGGCTGAGCATCGAGTTGGGCTCGAACCGGTAAGTCGGCTTGCTGCCGTTCGTGGCCGTATTCGGAATGCCCGTAATGTAGCCGGCTTTCGTAACGGCCAATATGGAGCTCATTCCGTAATACTCGGCTTGGTTGGCGTCCGTGAACAGCTTCTGCAGGGCCGCCTTGTCCTTAGCCAGGTCCGCGTTGTTCTTCACCAGGTTCAGCGCTCGCGCGATCATGATAGCGGCCTCTTGCCGCGTCAACGGATCGTTCGGCAGGAAGAGCTTCGGCGACCGGCCGCGAATGAAGCCTTTCTTCACCGCGGTCTCGACATATCGGTAATTCCACAGCGCGTCCGGGAAGTCGATCGGAAGCACGTCGTCGAACGTCATGTTGTTCGGATTGTATTCCAGCGGAATATCGAGCATCTTGACGAGCATCTGGGCGAATTCGCCGCGGGTGATGTTGTCGTAGACTCCGAACGAGTTGTTATCCTTATTCTTCATGATGCCGTGCGCGAACATCGCCTCGAGCGCCAGTCTCGCATAATCGTGGCTGACGACGTCGCTGAAGCTGTAGCGCATCGACATGACGGTATAGTAACCGAATCCGTAGAACGGAGCCGTGACGGTGTGGGCGGACGTATTCACGACGCCCCCGACGTTCTCCCACCCCGTGGACGTGTAGCGCCATACGCTCAGGTAGCGCGCAGCGGCGTCCCGAATGTTGGCGTCGTACTTAATCGTAATCGTGCCGCGCTGAGACGGTTCCAGCCACTTGCCCGGATTCCGGACGCGGGCATAGAAGACGTCGTCGGGATCCGCGCTCGTCTCATAAGGATGCTTGGCATCGATAAGCTGATAGTCGTTGACAAGACCCGTGCCTTTGAAGTAGCCGGCATCGATCCAGAACAGGTTCGAAGCGTAATCGAAATTCACCTTCGGAATGAGCAGATTAGCGCCGTCGCTGCTGTAAGGCACGTCGATCAACTCGCCGTCCCGGAAGTTGCCGTCGACGTCCTTCTCTCCGACTCCGTTGTACCTCTTCACCGTACGGCCGTCCGCACGATCCGCGATACCGAAGTACAGCTCCTGCGCGTCGAACAGATCGATCGTCTTCACGTCTTGGCCCGGATTCACGTTAGCCTGGCGAAGGAACGTGTTCTTCGGGAACGTCAGGCTCAGCTCGCCTTTGAAGATCGAGAACTTGCCGGACGAAGCGAGCTTGGCTTTGTACTGCGCTCCCAACGAATTGTCGGCGGCATAGTTGACGCTGAATTGGCCGTTCGTCTTCTGCGTGCCCGTCTGAACCGTGAACTTGATCGTATTGACGCCCGGCTTCAAGTTCTTCATCTCGTATCGGAAAATGTCGCCTTCCCCTTTGGTCATCTCCACCTTGCCGATCAGAACCTTGTCGGCGCCTTCCGCCTTGATGCTGATCTTCAGGAAGTTGGAGTTGATGACGCTCTGGTTAGGAAGCCTTGGCGACAGAACGATATACGGCGACAAGTCGCGAATGACCGTAATCGTTTGGGTGACGCTGGTCGTTCCCTTGCGGACGACGATCGTAAAGTTCGTGTTGCCGGATTGGGGGAGCTTGTATCCGGCCAGACGAAGCTTGAACTTGAAGTCGGCGACAGTAAGGCTAGTAACGGCTTTGTTGGTAGCCGGGTCTTCGATATAAAGTTTGACCCCGGCTTCGGCGCCTTTGGCGGTTGTCGTCGCATCCATCTTACCGACGCTGTCGACTACCGCGGTTCCCAAGCTAACGCCGTTAACGAGAAGATCGAGACTCGACAGATCCTTAACGTCGAAAAGCAAGTCCAAAGTCTTCTCCGTCGTCGTAAATTGGTTGTCGTCGGTCGGAGCGAACTTTAACTCCGGGTCGTTGAAATAACGTTTAAGATCGGTGTCGATGCCCGGATCGATTACATAAGGCACGGGACGAACCGTTTGAATGGCCGGATTGTCCTTCGAGAAGTAATAGATGACGAACTTGGTCGTTACGGGCACCCCGTTGGCGACCCCTTCGAACACCAGATCGTTCGAGCCCGGAAGAAGCGCGAACCCGGCAGCCTTCGGGTCGAAGGTGAAGGTTCCGTCGCTGTCGTTGATGTTGGCTTTCCCCACTTGCACTTTCTTGCCGTTCAAACTGATATAAACCGAATCCTGATCGGGAGCGCTAGCATTCAGATTGAAGTTATAGAGTCGCCCCTTGATGATATTGTTCTCGAACTCGGCGCTGCTCTCGAACACTTGGCCGTAGTAGATCGTGCTGACTTGAATTGAAGGTGCGGGGACAAACGTAATATTCCGCTTTATGGTGTCCGTTGGCGTTCCGCTTCCCGGTACGGCAAAGGTGAGCTCTACTTCGCCAGCCGGCATGTTGTCGATCTTAATAGCCGTAACATCGGTCGCCGTTCCTACGGAGTACGTAGTGTAAGTAAATTCCGGACTTACGACCGCTGCGCCGTTTTGTTTGGCAGTAACGACTACCCCCCCGGATGCGTTGTTGCCGGACTCAAGCATTAGCCACAATGGAGCGGTTGTGACGGTCGTATTATCGTTGAACGAAGCGGAGGAAGTATAAGAGACGCTGCTGCCTTCCGTCACGCCGTAAATTTGCTTGATGTCCTTAATAAACGCCGATGACGAATCCCGGTACGAGAACGGGAGCAAGAAATACGGAGAGCCGGTTACGCTAGTGTCTCGAACCCGAATGAAAAACTTGCCGTTCGTATTGAAAGACAAACCGGATGTCTTGATCGAATAAATGTTGTAGCCGTTGGCCGTATCCTTCACCGTCTCGGCGGGAACGTAGGTCGCTGCGGAGGAAGCGACCACCGTCGTCTTGTCTTCCGCCAGAATATCCACTTGGAACGTAGGAGCCGCCACATCGGAATCCAGAATGACCTTGGCGTTGATCTCGCCGCTCAAGGCCGTCCCGTAAGTCGGATTCCCATCCATCGGATTCGTGCCCCAAGTAACGTTATAAGCCGTCAGATCCCCGTTGTAATAGACGATATAACGAGTCAGCTCGTACGTCTTGGTAGCGTTCTTCGCGAGAATGACCAGCTTGTTGTAGCCCTTCTGCAGCCCCAGGTTGTTCAAAATGTAAGTAGAACCGCCGCCGCCGAACATCTGCGTGCCGTTGATGGTCACTTCGGTCGCGTTCGGAGCCTTGACCGAGACGGTCTCGTTGGCGCGGGTCGACACGATCGCGGCGCCTTCCGGCAGCACGCGGCCATCGGTCAGCTTCACATCGGAGATGACCGGCACGTTGGAGAAGTTGACGTAAGCTTCGCCGGATACGACGTTGCCCGAGTTGTTGACGCCGAGCACCTTCAACCGGTTCAGGCCGTCGTAGATGCTTACTCCCGAGAAGCGGAAGTTGTTGCCGTTCGTGATAATCGGCTGCGTCGAACCGTTGGAAGCCTCGACGACGGCGCCGTTGACGATCTTCTCGACGCGGAACGAGAGCGAGGTTACGCCGTTAAACGTACCGGCGAGCTCGATGACGTTCGTGTTGACTTCCGTCGGAGCGCTCTCCGACGTGCTGAAGTCCTTGAAGTTAAAATAGACGGACGGCTCCGCGGCCGCCGGCTTAAGCGAGGCCACGGGAAGAAGAGTAACGATCAGCGCGGCGACCAACAGCCGGCTGATAATGCGCGATAGGGATTGACGCAAGGGATTACATCCTCCTTGTAGAGCTGATTGTGTATATAATCGTCGCTGACGGGCGTCGGGTCGATGGGGGCAACCCCGTTGCTTAATCCTCCTTCCGGTCCCAATTCGGTCTTCCTGGTAAAAGCATACTTACCCTTAATATCGGCGACCGGCTTCCAAATGTTTAGACAATGCCGCCCAAAACATTCCTCGCGCGCCGATCGATTCCAACCGGCTTCCCCATGCGCGCGAAAAAGCCGAAGCCCGGTCGGAACCGAGCTTCGGCTATTGATCTCTTTATTTTCGACTACTTCGATCGAGTATTCGTCTGCTGCTTCAGGAACAACCGGCCCACGAAGTCGATGACCGGCCGCTTCGTCTTGTCCACGATGCCGATAATCTCGGCCCCGATCTGGAGAAGGAACATCAGCACGCAGATGACGACGAACGTCACCCAGTTGCCCATGCCCGAAGTCGTCGCCACCGATTGCACGATGGCGCAAGCGCCGAAGAAGGCCGCAATTCCGTAAATGATGAGGACGGTCTTCCGATGGCTGAAGCCGAGCTGCTGCAGGCGGTGGTGCAGGTGGCCTTTGTCCGGGGCGAAAATCGGCTTCTTCTGCACCCAGCGGCGCACGATCGCGAAGAACGTATCCGACAGCGGAACCCCGATGATCAGAATCGGCGTCACGAACGAGACGACGGTGATCTGCTTGAACCCGAGCATCGACAGCGTCGCCAGCGCGAAGCCTAGGAACAACGACCCCGAGTCGCCCATGAAGATCTTGGCCGGATGGAAGTTGAAGAACAGGAATCCGACCACGCCGCCGAGCAGAACCGCCGACAGCAGAATAACCGAGCCTTGGCCCATGAGAGCGGCCATGACGAGGATCGTGCCGATCGCGATGCCGGATACGCCGGCCGCGAGCCCGTCCAGCCCGTCTATCAAATTAATAGCGTTCGTCACCCCGACGATCCAGAAGATCGTCAGCGGAATGCTCAGCCAGTCGCCCATAGGCTGCATGGCGGAGCCGAACGGAATGTTCACGAGATTGATCTTGATGTCGAAGCCGAAGACGACGACGCAGGCGGCGGCGATCTGAACGAGGAACTTGAGCTTCGCGTTCAGTTGGAACCGGTCGTCCAGCGCACCGAGCAGCACGATCATCGTGCCGCCGACCAGAAGCCCTCGGATGAGGTTCTCGTCATGGTCGCTCAGGAGACGGTCCGGCAGCCATGGCAGGAACAGCAGAATAGTTGCGGTGAATGCGGCATAAATGGCCAACCCGCCCATACGGGGCATGATCCGCGTATGAACCTTGCGATGATCCGGCACGTCCATGGCGCCGATCTTGACGGCGAATTTCTTGACGAGCGGCGTAAGCGCAAGAGACAGCGCGAGCGCCAATGCGAATCCGGCGATTCCGATTCCTACCAACCAGCCTGTCGGCATCTACAACTCCCCTTTGTGTGTATACCGGAATGAATTATACTCCGGTCACACGGAATTCAACAAGGCAATTTTACGACCGAATTCCGGCGTATTTCCCCGTTTCCTTCACTTTCACGTTTTTTTCAGGAGGATTCATCTTGTTTTCAAGACGTTATCTCCGTCTTTGACCACTTTAAGCGCGAATTGAGGGAGAACCAGCATCCTCCTGGCCCTCTTCGGCTCTTGAAGAAGCCGGTAGAACCACTCCAACCCCATCTTGCGGAAAAGAGCCGGGGCTCGCTTCAGCTTGCCCGAGATGACGTCGAAGCTGCCTCCGACCCCCATCATGACGGGCACGCCGAGCTCTCTCTCGTGCTTCGCGATCCACGGCTCCTGGTTCGCCACCGAACGGGCGACGAACAGCATGTCGGGCTGCGCCCGCCGGATGTCGGCGACGACTTCCGCGTCGTCCTCATCTTTGAAATACCCGTTGCGCTTGCCGACAAATCGGATGCCCGGGTACTTCTCCGCCAGCTTGGCGTGAGCCGCGTCGAGAATCTCCTGCGTGGTGCCCAGCAGATAGACGCTCCACCCCCGCTTGTCCCCGACGGCGAACAGCTCGTGCATCAGATCGAAGCCGGCGACCCTCTCCGCCACCGGCTGCTTGAGCCGCCGCGCGGCCCATACGACCCCGGCGCCGTCCGGAACGACGAGATCAGCCGTCTCGAGCACCTTCTGGTACTTCGGATCGGCGAGCCCCGTCATCAGCATGATCGGGTTGCCCGTCACGACGCGATGCGGCTGCTTCGCTTCGATGGCGCGCGTAAGGTACTCGACGGTCTGCTTCATATTCATCTTGGAAAAGGGCACTCCGTATAAAGAGACGGTCGGATATGGCCTCAAGTTGCTGTCTGCTGACAAATCAAGTCACCCTCTGTCTCGTTCGGTCAATAATTGAAGGATCCGCTGCGCCGGCCGGGCCGCCTCTTCCTTGAGACGCCGAATCGCATCCCCCGCGGAAGCGCGCCATCCGGCCGGATCGTCCAGCAGGCCGGCCGCCCGCTCCGCGAAGCTCTCCGGATCGAGAGCTTCCGTCGTTCCGGCCGCCTTCTCCCCGAGCCAACCGAGGAACTGGTCGATCTTCGGGTCGTAGGAGATGCCGAGCAGCGGAACCTCGCGGTTCGCCGCGTAGATCAGCGAATGCAGGCGCATCCCGACGAGCAGGTCGCAGCCGTCGACCTCGCGCAGCATCGCCTGCGGCTCCTCGTGCGCCGGGGCCAGCTCCGCTTCGGCCCCGGCTCCCGCCAGCCGTTCCATCACGTACCGCGAGGCCTCCTCGTCGGAGCCGCGATGGAACGGCAGCAGGCGCAGCCGGACGCTTCGCCGTCCGGCCAGCGCCGCCAGCGCGGTCGCCGCGCGGTCCAGGTCCGCGCGGTCGCCGCGCCAGAACCGGACGGACACGCCGACCAGCGCCGGCTTGTCCGCCTCCAGCCCCGCGCCGCCCCCGGCGGGCGCCTCTCCCGTCGCGGCCCGCGGC